>CAJAFV010000099.1 GCA_903939115.1 uncultured Geobacteraceae bacterium | reverse complement strand
GGAAAGAAAAAGTATTGAAAAAACAGGAAGAAAACAGAAGAAGAGAATGGATTTTATGGATTAGGAAGAAAAAGGAGGAGCGGAAGAATAATCAATTTCAAGAAGCCAAGAAAATGGCTCTATCAGAACACCGGTGGCACAGAGGTTGGTGAATCGCTAACTATACCCTGAGTGTAACGATACCACGGGTCATCGGTAGAGAAAGCTCCCATGAGGTTTTGGAAGGTTGACATGGCTGAAGTATATTGCCCGGTAGTATCCTTAAACCCGGCAATAGCATTTGGGAGCCCGGCATCTCCGATCAGGGTCAAAACCTGTGCGGCAGATGCTATGTGCCAGCCCGCATATTTATTGCCGGGAGACAAATCGGTCAGCAATTGCTCATAGAGCACCCCATAGGTATCAGTAACTTTCAGCCACTCCATATTGGTTGCTGTATCCGAAACCACAGAACCAGAAGCAATAAGCGTAGCATTTACCTCAACTGCGCCTGCGAGTGCGTAATCCGGAGTACACTGGACACCTAATCCGGAAATTATTGGACACCCAATCCGGTTTTCATTGGACACCCAATCCGGAAATGACTGGACAGTGAATCCGGTTTTTACTGGACACTTTTTTGGAAGTTCCGGATTGAGTGTCCAGTTAGTTTCGGACTAATATTTTTTCATTTCTTTCTGCCAAATCTCATATCTTTCCAGGAAAATATTCCTGGAGATAATCATGAAGAAAGGCAGGCAGAAAACGATGCGAACAATAAGAGAAGTATTACGGTTACACTTTGAACATGCGCTCAGCCAGCGTGCTATATCTCGGGCATGCGCAGTTTCACCCTCCACCGTGGGTGAGTATATGGCCCTTGCCGGCAAAGCCGGACTTGATGGCTCGGCGCTTATTGCTCTGGATGACACAGCCCTTAAAGGGTTGCTTTTCCCAGAGGAGTCACCTCCACGCCCCTCCAAGCGGCCACTCCCCGATTTTACGTTGCTTCAGAAGGAGCTGAAGCGAAAAGGTGTCACCCTGCAACTGCTTTGGGAAGAATATCGAGCTATTCACTCCGATGGTTACGGTCGCACCCAGTTCTTTGATCTTTATCGTGCCCACACCAAGACAGCAGATCCAGTGATGCGCTTTACTCACAAGGCTGGAGAGAAACTCTTTGTAGACTTCTCGGGAGACCGTCCCAGTTATGTTGACCGGAGTACCGGAGAAATAATTTTCGCTGAACTGTTCGTAGCTGTGATGGGGGCCAGTGATTTCACCTACGCGGTTGCTGTTCCCAATCAACAGATTCCGAATTGGCTCAAGTGTCATGTCAATGCTTTTGAATATATCAAGGGTTGTCCCGTCTGCGTGGTGCCGGACAATTTGAAGTCAGCGATTAAAACGGCATGCCGCTACGATCCTGAAACCAATCCGGCATACGCTGCGCTGGCGGTGCACTACGGAGTGGCGGTAATCCCGGCCCGCGCTGGCAAACCGCGCGATAAAGCTAAAGTTGAAAATGGGGTACTTAACGCCCAGCGCCGGATTCTGGCGGTACTACGGAACAGAACATTCCTCTCCCTGTGCGAACTCAATGCCGGTATTGATGAAGCTCTGGATAAGCTCAATGACCGTCCTATGCAGGGTATCGGTCGTTCCCGGCGGGAACTGTTTGCAGAGGTCGATCATCCGGTTCTTCGCCCTTTACCGGAACAGCGCTTTGAGTTACGTGAATGGCGACAGGCAATCGTCAACATCGATTACCATATTGCCGTTCAAGGCAATTTTTACAGCGTACATTATTCCCTCATCGGTCGGGAAGTCGGAGTATGGCTCTCATCCGGCACAGTGGAAATCTGTCTTGATGGTGCCAGGATTGCCTCTCATGTCAGATCCTACGGAGTCAGGGTATTCGTCACTAACGATGCTCATCGCCCTCCTCAGCATCAGCGCTATCTGGAGTGGACTCCGGAGCGGATGCGAAGATGGGGAGAAAGTGTTGGCCCCAAAACAGGAGAGATGGTCGCCGCAATAATTGCCATTAGTGTTCATTCGGAACAGTCCTACAGGCGGTGCCTCGGATTGTTGCGGCTTGCAAAAACGCATGGTCCGGAGCGGTTGGAGTTGGCCTGCATCCGATCATTACGCCTTGGAGCAATTGATTACCAGAGCGTCAAGAACACCCTGAACAAGCACCTGGAAACCACGGAACTCCGTGATGATCCGGAGCCGCAGTTGCCGCTGGAGCATGGCAACATCCGTGGGGAAGCCTACTACGAAACCTGTGGAGGTGCATCATGATGATCTCCC
The DNA here is from genome assembly GCA_903939115.1 of uncultured Geobacteraceae bacterium. Lineage (GTDB taxonomy): Bacteria > Desulfobacterota > Desulfuromonadia > Geobacterales > Pseudopelobacteraceae > JACRCG01. The sequence continues at coordinate 8,867 of CAJAFV010000099.1, read as the reverse complement.
AGACAATTGACAAGTTGCACCGACTTAAACTCTCGGCGATGGCCCAGGCCTTCGAGGAGCAATCCCGCCAGACCGTCTATGGTGAACTTTCCTTCGAAGAACGCTTTGGTCTGCTTGTGGATCGGGAGATGGCTGAACGTGACAATCGGAAACTGACTACGTTACTGAAAGGGGCGAAACTACGCTTCCCCCAGGCATGTCCCGAAGATATAGACTTTCGCACAGCACGAGGACTTTCCCGAGAGGCGATACTCTCGCTGTGTCAAAACGGCTGGGTGACCAACCGGCAGAACGTTATCATTACTGGCCCCACTGGGGCCGGTAAAACCTTCGTAGCGTGTGCGTTAGCCGCCAGCGCCTGCCGTGCCGGACTCAGTGGTCATTATCTCCGACTGCCTCGACTGCTCCAGGAACTGCATGTCGCCAGAGCAGATGGCAGCTACGGGAAAGTTCTGACTCGCCTCGCCAAGTATGCTGTGCTGGTAATTGATGACTGGGGGTTGGCAAAACTGACTGAGCGCGAGCGCCGAGACCTTCTTGAAATATTGGAGGATCGATACGACCTCAAGTCAACCATTGTCTCCAGTCAGATTCCCATTGAAAAATGGCATGACCTTATCGGTGATCCGACCATAGCAGACGCTGTGCTTGATCGACTGGTCCACAATGCACATCAAATAACATTCTCAATGAAAGGAGATTCTATGCGGAAACTGCTGTCAAAGAAGACCTGAATTGGACACCTGAAACCACGGCATACGGCAGGAAGAATTGGAGAAAAACTCTGTCCAGTAAACTTCGGATTCACTGTCCAGTCAAAACCGAATTCACTGTCCAGAAAAAACGGATTGCGCATGCGAGCAAAATGGAACATAAAATTACTGCTGTGAATGCGGATTTTATAGCCATGGGTAATTGCCTCCTTGTTAGTTGATAACGATTTAATGTATGCAATTTTATATCAAAGGTGGCAACTGACTAATATGATGAATTTAATTATATTATCGTTAGGAATATTATTGCGAATGTAAAGATTGCCGACAGAAATCCCTAAGCCCGCACTACTCTCAGATAAAGAATCTTCTGGGGTGAAAGTTACGGCAGGTATTGCCGTAACGGGCTAAGGCGTTTGCGATGCTTTTTGCATGTGTCGGAAAACATTACATTGTAGGCGATGGGTCTTTGGGATCAGCAGGGCCTTTGTTAGCGTTTAAGAAAACTCCGGCAAAGGGTAGGGGAAGTCCCTTCACATGGTAATGAAACCGAATTAGGTGTCCAATCTTTCCGGATTAGTCGTCTTCGCCGGAATACCCCTGTGAGAGATAGAATTTGGATTATCTTCTGGAATAGCGCCGGTGAAGTTGAGACTAGCTGTCGGATAACTTTACAATCTCTTCAATTTAACAGTATTTAAAATAATATACCTTTATGAAATCAGTCTGTTATATTTTTTGGCACGGCTGTTGCTTTTTCGATAAAAGCACGATTCTGAATAAGCAACTAAATAGAAAAAATGAAAAGGAGGAGCAAAAAATGAATAAGACACTTTTGGCGGCAGTATTGGCAGTTGGTTTGATGGTGGGCGGGATGACCGGGGTTGCTCAAGCCACATCTTTCACAGTGAGTGATGGTAGCTTCAGCAGTTTAGTTGGCAACACTACCGGTTTTACGTGGAATGTGGCGGCACTTTCTACACCAGGTTTTGACCTTACAACTATTGGCCAAACGAAAACGATTAATTATGGGCATTTTTCCACTACTGCTTTTCCTATTAGCGCTGCGGATGCTGCTGCTCAAACCGACACCTTTAATGTAAGCTTCAATGTTACTCCTCCATCGACCGGTAATTCCCTTCAAAGCGTTGGTACTGTAGACGCGATTATGACCGGGTATTGGACTTGGTTCTGGTACACCGATACCAGCACTGCGTCGGTAGACTTCAACAATACCCCAATAACAAAAGCTTTTGGAAATGGCGGCCAGTATGACGTGGTCTTTAATGACCTTACCAATATAAGTGCTAATGGCAGTTACGACCTGACAGCAACCATTACACTCGATAGCCTTGATCGTGGCACAGCCCCCGTCCCGGAACCAGGCACAATGATGCTCCTCGGTCTCGGTATGGCTGGACTTGCAGTGTATGGTAAACGTAGGATGAACAAAGAAGCATAAAATTTTGTTCGCATATGCCACTTAGAGGGACGTTACTTGACTTCACAGGTAACGTCCTTTTGTTTTGGGAACTCCGGGGTCAATCTTGCGATATGGCGTATTAAAAAAAGGGTACGGTTCAACTGATTACCTCTCAAAATGCTAGGACTCTTTACAACCTGTAAATGAGGTGGGAGAACGGCCATGCAAAAAACGTCTAAGAATGTATGTTCGAATGCAAATCTGAGAAGTTGCTGTTATACGACGAGTTTGAGTCCCTAACGAAAGTCATAGGTTTTACCTGTTAAATTGCTTTTAAAGTTGTTTCTGTGTTATCAGTTGCTAACTTGCGGAAAAAACGGAATTGAGTTAAAAATGTTGCTATGAGAACTACTTGTGAGTGCTAATTTTAAAGAGACTTTTTCAGCTTTGCGTGACTCAATCTCTCCTGTTTTGCAATATTTTGTTGCTGTTACCATCATTTCTCTAGCATTTGTCATCCTCCCTTCATATCCAAAAACTAGAATTATTTTCTCTGCCCCCCTGGTTCTCCACAACGCGAATGCCGGTGGGGATGCATGTTACGTTCTGGCCGGCGGCGGTGCCCTTTGGGAAAGGTTGGATGCGGCAGCGGACCTTGTGCAAATGGGGCGTGTTTCCCGGATACTACTGGCTCAAGACAATATGCGCGGTCAGTTCAGCTTCAAGGCCAACAGTTCTTGGACCAGGACCCAATGGATCGCCGATTACCTCGCCTGGCGCGGAATTCCTTCAGACAGGATTCGGTGGATTCCACAGGCGGAAGGTTTTTTCGGCACGTTGACCGAGGCGAGAGCAGTCGCCAAAAATCTTCCGGAAGATGTGAAGACGCTTGTAGTAGTCAGTTCGGCGCCGCATATGCGGCGATCCGTTCTGGCTTTCAAGAGATCGCTGCCTGTTGTTGTGAAAGTCGTACCGTATGCGGCAACTGAATTTGTGAACAGCTACGAGATGCATCATCCGATCTGGCTTGAATATCTGAAGCTGCTGGTTTATTCCGTAGTCGCATAATTTGTTGTTATTGTTGAATAGAATCTATACAATCAACCGCTAAATTTTCTAAATAGTTTTGGTATTCTACCAGGGTGCTCCACCATGACATTCAAAGAATCTCTTAAAAAGTATCGTCTGCAGCTTTTCCTTGTGCTGCCTCTGTTTGTTGGGATGTACTTCACTATTGTGCCGCAGATGGTCATGGATTGGTACAACGATGAAAACTACTCCCATGGTTTTCTTGTCCCGATCATTGCCGGTTATTTTCTCTGGCAGCGCTGGTCTGATCTGAAAAATCGCCTTGTTAAGCCTGATTGGATGGGGTTAGTGGTGATTGTGTGCGGAGTAGTACAACTTCTGGTTGCCTGGTTGAGTACGGAATATTTTACCATGCGCTCCTCTCTCATTATACTTCTGGCTGGTATGACTCTATTCTGGTTTGGCCGTGAGGTATTGAAAGGTATGGCACTTCCAATAGGCTATCTGTTTTTTATGGTGCCGATTCCCTATATTATTTATGATATGGCAGCCTTTCCGCTGAAGCTGTTTGTTACCAAAGTTTCGGTTGTGTTTATGAAAATGGTCGGTGTCGTAGTGTTGCGGGAGGGTAATATTATTATGTTCCCCTCGACGACTCTGGAGGTTGCTGATGCCTGCAGTGGTATCCGGTCACTGATCTCTCTTTTAGCAATCGCAGTGGCATACTCGTTCCTGATGAAAACATCGAATGTTCGTCACTGGACCATTATCTTTTCTGCCATTCCGATCGCAGTGGCGACCAATGCGTTGCGGGTCATCGTGACAGGAATTCTGGCACAATGGTGGGGTGCTAAGGCGGCGGAAGGTTTTTTTCACGAGTTTGCAGGGATGGCGGTGTTTGTCTTGGCAATGGCTATGCTGGTGCTTTTCGGTGAATTGTTGCGACGCATCGGAGGGCCAAGCCATGAATAGCATGATGCGATTTATAATCGTTTACGTTCTTTTTACTGCAGCGCTGCTTGTCATCACGTTCCACAGGGATACTAACGTACCGACTAATCGCCCCTTTAGTGAATTCCCCCGTCAGGTTCAGGCTTGGCAGATGTCAAACCGCACCGAGTTCAGCGCGGATGTCCTTGGTGTGCTGAAACCGACTGATTATCTCTACAGTCAATATAAAGATAGCAGTGGAAAAACGGTAAGCCTCTATATCGGCTATCACAGCGGCGGCAAGAACAGCGGCGGCATCCATTCACCAAAGCATTGTCTGCCCGGCAGCGGTTGGTATGAGGCATCAACAAGTCGGGGAACACTAGCGATTCCGGGCGGTACAATCAATCTTGTGCGGGCTCTCTACCAGAAAGGGGACAGTAAAGAACTCTTTATTTACTGGTTTCAGGTTAGGGATCGTTCCCTTTCCGATGAATATTCTTTGAAGCTGGCGGAAATTATGAATTCGGCGCTCTACAGACGCCGGGACGCGTCGTTCATTCGGGTGTCAGTACCGGTTGAGTCTGGAATCGATCAGGCAACTGCGCGCGGTGAGCAGTTTATCCGTGATTTTGAGCCGAAGTTCAGGGAGTTTTTACCGAAGTGAGTTTTATTAGCCTCTGGATCTCTCTGGATTACTCAGGATTGAATTATAGAAGAGGTAATCTGATCGACTGCATTTAAGCCATGTAAAAATGGTTTCCTTTTTCTCTGTGATTAGAATATTTTTATGTGTGCAAAAATTTCCCTTTTGCCGCTAATATCCTCTCAAAACCCTGTCGGATTCTCTTACACCTGACAAACTTCTTCCTCTCTCCTGTAAAATAATTAAATAAAAACAGCATGATACAAATTGGCACGCACTTTGCTTTAGCATAAGACAAGCAATCTAATTTTATTTACAGATGATAGCTAATAAACCAATAAATGGAGGATAAAGAGATGAGAAAGCAAATGGTAGCACTACTGGCAGGGGCAATGTTGACGATGGCAACGAGTGCAATGGCGCTTACTCTGACTTTGAGCAGCGGGGGAATCACTCATACTTTTATTGATAACCAAGCTGGAGATTTGGATTCATCTCTTGGTTCGCTTTTCGTCATGGATACGATTAATGGAATTACAGTTAGAAATGTAAATGCTGCTTCAGTCTTTGACGCAACATCTGGGACCTTTGATATTGGGTCGTACGTTGTCAGTGGGAAAGGCTTGCTCACAATTAGTTTGTCTGACTCTGGCCTCACTCTTGATACTCCAGCACTTGTTCCGAATTTAGTTGTTACGCAAAATCTTTCAAATTCGAACAATGTTAATTCTAGGCTTGGCGCAAATTATAGCGTAGGCGATGCCGTGGTTAGCGGTGATGTTAAAGTTAATGGTGTTTATGTTTCAGGAATTGGGGCATCTATCAAAGGGACTGATAGTGTTGCTACAATTGGATATGCTACCGTTGGAAACACATTCTCTTTGTCTGAGTTTGTCTCAATCGAACTGGGAAATTTAGGTAACACAGTTAGCCTTGACAGCCTCGTTACGGTTGCTCCTGTTCCAGAACCCGGCACAATGATGCTCCTCGGCATGGGCATGCTTGGCTTGGCGGTATACGGCAAACGCCGTATGAACAAAGAAGCTTAATCAGCTCCACCCTATTGTTTGACATGGAAAGGCGCTGCGATTGTAGCGCCTTTTTTTGCGTATGTCGGGATACCTTACAGTCTTGAGAGTGGGAGAATGAAGGCTTGTTATGAGCAAATATCTATCGTAGGTGTACGTCCTGATTTAGAGATAAATCTCACCTTGGGTTTGTGTGAAAAAACATAAACAGTAATAATCGGGGAAGGTTGCTGACGTGCCAGTCGTGACTACTTTACCGGTGATTTCGGTCACATCTTTTTTGCCTCAGCAAGGGGATAAAGAAACTGCAATAATAAAACTGAAGGTAGCGATAATACTAAACCATCCGCGAGGGTGGGACGGAAAGCCCAAGGGTCTTTATGAGACAGCCGGGTCGCCGAACTATCAATGATTTCTGATAGCGGCGACCCGTTTTTTTTTGCTAGAGTTTGACGGTGGTACGCTTTAGTGGTAAAATAACCAAGGAAATAATGCGTTGCAACGCGGTTAAGGAGAACAGCCATGGGAAATAAAATTAGGAGACACATTGGCCAGATATTGTTGGATGGTGGCTTTCTTTCCACAAATGATCTTGATCGGGCATTTGAGGAACAAAAACATACGAGAGAACTTTTAGGTCAGGTGCTCGTAGGGATGGGTGTTCTCAAGTCGCGGGATATTAATGCTCCGCTTTTGGTTCAGGAACATCTCTCCTCCATTGATGATGCCGTCAAGATTGCAGCGGGAGAGCGTCAACTGCTTGGTGCACTGCTAGTGCAATCTGGTCGTATAACCGGCGCCCAGTTGGATCATGCGATCGTCGAACAGAAATGGACCGGAGAAAAAATCGGTGATGTTTTCGTAAGGCTTGGTATGCTGACGGAGCGACAGCTTGCCGCACTGCTTGAATTTCAGCATAATCAGGGGGAAACGGCTACATCGAACCCACTAAGGCTTGGTGAGCTCCTTATTGCAACAGGTCATATCTCCCGAAGTCAACTGGATGATGCCCTCCAGAAACAGACTGTTTCTCACAAAAAGATCGGTGAGGTGCTTGTTGAAGAAGGATACGTAAGCCAAGGCCGCATCAAGAGCGGTTTTCGCTTGCAGAAGATGCTTGTCAACTCGGTACTGGCGGCAATACTTTCCCTTGGTATAGCTTCCACAGGTTTTGCTTCCAGTGTAAATCTTCAGTGGGATGCAAACACTGAGACCGATCTGGCAGGGTATAAGGTGTATTACAGTTCCGACCCTGCAACATTTGCAGGGACTACTCCGGTGGATGTGCAACAACAGACGACTGCAACCATAAGCGGATTAGATCCGACAAAAACATATAACCTGGCGGTTACGGCATATAATGCTGCCGGACAAGAGAGTTCCTATTCTAATATTGTCACCATTGCTGAGCAGTCTCCACCAACAGTATCCATTACTTCGCCCTCAAATACAGCAAGTGTCAGCGGGGTCGTATCCATAAACGTCAGTGCTACTGACAATGTCGGTGTTACCAAAGTTGAGTTCTATGTCAATGGTCAACTCATGACGACCAACCTGGCGGCACCCTATGTGTATTCGTGGGACACATCCTCCCTTGCGGCCGGAACCCACACATTAATGGCCAAGGCGTATGACGCCGCCGGCAATGTCAGCCAGTCGAGCAGTTCAGTAAATGTTGTTAAGGACCTTATTGCTCCGACAGTAGCTTTGACATCTCCTGCTAATAATGCCACCGTGAGCGGAATAGTCACGATCAGTTCCAGTGCCAGTGACAATGTCGGCGTGACCAATGTTGAGTTCTACGGTAATGGCGTTCTCCTCTATGCCAGTAATGTTGCCCCTTACAGTTTCAACTGGGATACAACACGTGTGCAGAATGGTGCCTACTCGATAATAGCCAAAGCCTACGACAACGCCTCTAATAGCTCACAATCCTCATCTGTGACCGTTTTAGTGAGTAACGCTGCTGACCTGACCGCACCGACAGTCGGCGCCTTTACGCTGCCTGCTGCCTCAACATCACTGACAGTTCCGGTATCGGGCCTTGCCGCTACCGACAACATTGGCGTCACCGGCTACATGATCACTGAAAGCGCCACGGCACCTGCAGCAAGCGCAACCGGCTGGTCTGCTACCGCACCGGCAAGCTTCACCTTTTCCGGTGAAGGGAGCAAGACCGCCTACGCCTGGGCAAAGGATGCAGCGGGCAATGTATCTAAAAGTGCCAGTGCATCAACCGTAATAGCGGTAGCATCCATCACTGCAGGTGAAACTAACGTCCTTGCTGCTGACAATTATGGTGATGCCAACCTGCTCGTGGCCCAATCAGCTCTGCTTGAACAGTCTGCTGTCCTACAAAGCCTGTCATTTTATGTTACCACAGCTGCCGGTAATCTAAGGATGGGGGTATACGATGCAACCGGTGCAGGGGGCGGACCGGGTCAACTTATTGCATCCGCTGCAGAAATAACTCCCGCCACTGGATGGAATATTGCTAATGTGACTACGCCTGTACTTCTCTCACCGGGAACCTACTGGATCGCATATTTGCCGAGCAGCAGTAGTCTGCATTTCAGGAAAGAAAATACCGGAACTGCAAAATACTATTCCTATGCTTATAATACTTTGCCATCTGCCTTTTCAGCATCATCAACAACCGAAGCCGTTCATATGTCATTTCATGCGGCATTCAGTACTCCAACTTCTGATGCCGCAGTCCCCGCAGTCAGCGCCTTCACCATGCCGGCGACCTCAGCATCACTGACCGTTCCGGTATCCGGACTTACTGCTACCGACAACATTGCCGTCACCGGCTATCTGATCACCGAAAGTGCCACGGCACCTGCAGCAAGCGCAACCGGTTGGTCTGCCACCGCACCGACAAGTTTCACCTTCGCCACTGCCGGCAGCAAAACTGCTTACGCCTGGGCCAAGGATGCCGCCGGCAACGTATCAGTAAGCAAAGCGGCAACTGTTACCATTTCCCTTCCTGACGTAGCAGCACCGACCGTCGGCACCTTTACTCTGCCGGCAACAGCAACATTACTGACCGTACCGGTATCCGGACTTGCCGCCACCGACGCCATCGGCGTCACCGG
>CAJAFV010000098.1 GCA_903939115.1 uncultured Geobacteraceae bacterium | reverse complement strand
GCCGATCTCCGGATACGTCTGCATAACATCCTGTATCGCTTTGTCACCAAGTCCGTTGTTGAATTCCATACATTCTCCCTTATGTTCGGAGTTGCTCTGTTATGAGTAGAGCATAGCGTGACAATTGACAGATTAGTTTGATGTGGGTCAATAAACTGATTTCAGTTCCGGCGGGAGTCTCAAAATGCGATAAAGGAGAGCTACGGAGTGTGGAATTTCAGGATAGCGATGATCTCTTGCTGCATGTTTTTAGTATCGATCTTTGCCGTTGACAGTGATGAGCCCCATGTTTTGGCCCCTGTTTTTATGTCAAGAAAGAGTTGTCTGGCCGACTGCCTCGTCTTGGTGGCGATTACGGTGGCAATTATCAACTCCTGATTGATAGCCCCCGCTTTACGCAAACCAGCCAAATCGCTCTCAGCCAATAATTGGTTTTTGAGAAATAACTCATCTACAACTGCTTCTGACAAGCGTTCGGTTGGTGCATTGGCATTGAGAGCATTTGAAAAACGTTCACCCATAATTTTTGGGGAAAGCTTCAGAGGCACAATGACATTTTTCCATGAATCACTCTTTGCTTTGCTTTGGAGCAGGCTGTTTGCGGTTGCCCCTGTTTTTGAGGCGACCCAATAGGCGATCCAAAGGTCATCAGGAGAGGTGCCTTGTTGTTTCTTCATTACGATAGACTTCTTGTCGGTATTAAATACGATGGCAAAGAAGGAGTTTTGCGTCGTGGCGAGAAAATAGGGATCGGCCGCAGTCGGACGCGCAGGTTCATAAGAGCGGTCGGTGAAACAGTGGCAGGTTATGGCAGGCATTGCGAACGATGGCCTCGGGAGTATGAGTAGAACCATAAGACTTAAGAGATACTTATTGCGGGATATGTGGGGCATAGGGGGGCCTTCTTCCGGTTATAACCACTGTTTGGGATAAGAACGGTGATACACCACATTATTCGTAAAGATCGCTGTAACCAGAAGGATCAAGACGCCGGCCAGCACCGGAATAAGTATGTATTCCGGGCCAACAGTTCCCTGCACTCCGATCAGAGCGGTGGCGCCGCCCGGCGGGTGTGTCGTGTGCGTCAGGTTCATCACAAAAATTGCCACTTCGACTCCGAGAGCCATAGTAAAGGGAGTCGATCCGAAGAGAGCGACAACAACCACGGCTACTGCTGCTGAAAGAAGGTGTCCACCAACAAGATTGCGTGGCTGAGCCAGTGGCGAGTCATTAGCGCCGAAAAGGAGAACCGCCGAAGCCCCGAACGAGCCGATCAGCAAAGGGTGCCCAACAAGTGTTGTTATTTCGCAAATAACAAAAATACCTAGTGTGGCGCTTAATAAGCTCCAGAATGCATAACGCAGAGACATTGCCGGCCTCGGTCCATGGAGCGGTGCTATACAGCATCGGGGCAGTCCGGTTAGTCTTTTTTTGATCGTCACATGTTCCTCCAAAGTACTTTTATCGGGCGACTTTATCTCACCCGGAAAATAAAAACTTTGATGCAGGTCAATTTTTTCCCTTGAGTCATAAAACAGCGAGATTCAGTAATACCAGGAACTTCGCTTTGTCGTATGACGTCATTCGCAAAATCAGATAAATTGACATACGTCATGCAATACAGGACATGGAAGTGGTATTTATTCGGTAGAAAAAGCTTAATGACATCTCAAGAGGAGTAGATTTATGTGTGATTGTGGCTCGAACAGCAAGCCTGGAGTTGGACCCTTTGCAACCGGCAGGGATCTTGTCGAGTTTGTTCTCAAGGCGCACGGTGGGGCTATTGCGGTGTCACCTGTGCCTAATGGCGGACTGGCGACAACGTGTCAGGGATGCGGTAGCGGTTTCTTGTTGGCAACGTTTGTCCAGGCCTGCCCGGAGTGCAGCGCTGTACATGCCGTATCGCCACCGCGTGCAACCGAGCCGGCTGCTATTCAGTTTGCCGGGGCCGGTTTTGTCCTGCCTGCACCATGAGCAAATTTTTCATAATGCCGAAGGGAGGGGACGATGTTCACATCAAGTGAAATAGTGGTGACGGCAACCATCTGGGTTCTGACTGCGGCGGGTGGATTCTTTAGTATCCGTGCTGCAGTACGGAGAAAAAAGGGGAAAGTTGGAGTTGATAAGGCGGATAGCGCCCACTAATCAACGAAACCAACAAAAAATCGGAGGGTTGCAGGGCGCGGGGTGGGAATCAGACAGTTGTGAATCAACAACCTTGGACAGTAAGCGACGAAATGCCGGAAAAATGGGAGTCATTGGTGATAATCACAGCCTTACGACAAAGCGCTGTAGCGCCAATAATGGCATCGGGAAGTTTGAGGCGATGTTTGGAGCGTAACATTAAAGTCTTGTCTGACAATTCATCATCATGCACCAACGGTACGATTTCAACCCTAGAACAGAATAGCTTGAAGCTGTTTCGCTCACCATCGCTCAAGCCATCAAAAGCGAGAAACTCCAAGTACGTAATAACGGAAATGCCGACATACGCGGCGGCTTCAAGCCGGGTCACCAGTTCCCGGTTGCCATTCAAACAGCGAAACTACGGCGTTGGTATCAAGCACACAGCGTAGCTTACCACTCATCGCGCAGACTCCGCTGGGCGGCAACAGCATCACCTTTCCAGCTCAGGGTGCCGCATAAATCTGTGAAACGGTAAGTTACATCAGATTTAATAGTGGTTGACCGGCGGGTGAGTAGAAACTGGAAAAAATCCCGTACCTCGCGACGCTGGGGCGAGGGAAGTTCGGAAAGATCAAGTAGATTGGTTGCAGGACGGGGCATGTGTCGCCTCCTTGATTTTGATGGATGTACACTAGCACAGGCATCTGATGTTGACAAGATTGAAGGCGGAGAACGACGGGTCGGAGAGCGAGAATGAGGGGCTGTGAAAAAGGACATAATAAAGAGAAATCTGCGGGGTCACCCATTCTTTGAGGCTTTGCTCTTTTCCTCGTTGCCGAGTAGAGCGTGGGAACGAGGAAAAGAGCATTTTATATACTTCGTCTATTCCTGCTCATACCTTTCAACCAGTTTACGGTACTGCTCGCTCAAGTCAGAGTTGGCTCGCGCCTCGGCCTGTTGATATGCTGACACGATCTCCCCGCGCAGTGCCTCGGGGATTACGCGTTCCGCCAGAGGGTAGAGAATGTCATCCTCCTTGCCGATGTGCTCCCGGAGAAGTTCAGCATACGCCAAGGCGTTTTCGGTGAGGGTACTCTCCTGTCCCGGAAGGCCGTCCAACGTTTTTTGTACAGCCGTCTCCATGTCCAGGACATAGGCTCGACCCTGATCGTGCTCCATCAGCATAGCGGCAACGGGGCTGTTCTCGCGTGGCATACCGTTCTTGACCAAAGCCGAGAAGAGTACGTCCTCTTCTTTTGCATGGTGAAAGCGGTCGGCGTAATTGCGGATAAAGTCAACACCATCCAGATAAAACTGCCAATTGGTAAAGTCGCCGGCAGCAGTACGGGCAGCATTCCTCTCCAACAGTGCAATCATACGGAGAATCAGGCGGTGCTCAGCCACCAGCGCCTGAGTAATATCTGTTTTCATCATTACCTCCTGCTGCCGTCGATGCCTACAATCACTGTCTCCAGCGGGATGTCCCTGCCACTTTTCTGAATTGCTTCTTTAACCATGATGTCCAACCCTTTACAGCACGGGACTTCCATAATTGCAACAGTGACGCGTGGCGTTTCGTTGGTCGAAAAGATAGTAGCCAGCTTGTCCACGTAGCTGGAAGTGTCATCCAGTTTTGGGCAGGCAATCGCCAGTGCTTTGTCTTTCAACAGTTCCTGGTGCATGCTCCCCATGGCAAAGGCCACACAGTCAGCACATACTAAAATGTCCGCATTCTTGAAGTACGGTGCGGTCGGCGGAACGAGGTGCAGTTGCACCGGCCACTGCCTCAGTTCGGAAACAGCCGTTGTGCTGCATCCACCATTATTTGCCGGTCTTTCGATTACTTTTGCCATGCTGCCTGAGCAGCCACATCCTGAATGTGCCATGATTTACTCTCCTTTTGCCAAATTTTCGTTAATTTCAATCTCGATTTTTGCTTCGTCTTCCTTGGACAGTCCGTGAATGGATACCACGTCCTTCAGAAGGCAGATGCCTACCTTGCAGGTGGTGCAGCCTATGTCGTAGCGGGCGAGAATCTCGCCGATCTCCGGATACGTCTGCATAACATCCTGTATCGCTTTGTCACCAAGTCCGTTGTTGAATTCCATACATTCTCCCTTATGTTCGGAGTTGCTCTGTTATGAGTAGAGCATAGCGTAACAATTGACAGATTAGTTTGATGTGGGTCAATAAACTGATTTCAGTTCCGGCGGGAGGCTCAAAATGCGATAAAAGAGAGCTACGGAGTATGTAATTTCAGGATAGAGACGATCTCTAGCTGCATGTTTTTAGTATCGATCTTTGCCGTTGACAGTGATGAGCCCCATGTTTTGGCTCCTGTTTTTATTGAAGCAATACTATCACTCCAGCGACTTTCCGCTTGACCTTTTACCGGAGAATGATAAAGTCGACGTAAATAGTCTTATTTATATAGAGGAGAAAGCGTTATGGCTCTTGAAGGAAAAAAAGCCCCGGGGTTTTTATTGCAGGGGAGCGACGGCAAGCAGCACAGCCTGGACCAGTACACCGGAAAAACAGTGGTTATCTATTTTTACCCGAAGGACAATACGCCCGGTTGCACTAAGGAAGCGTGCGGCTTTCGTGATAACTATAAAGAACTGACCGACAAAGGTGTTGTTGTTCTTGGAGTAAGTAAGGATAGCATTGCCGCGCACAGTAAATTTATAACTAATTACACGTTGCCATTTGTACTGCTGAGCGATCCTGACTGCAGCATGATGCAGGCATATGAGGCGTTTGGCGAGAAGGTCATGTGTGGTAAAAAATCGCTCGGAACGATTCGCTCGACGGTTATCGTCGGACCGGATGGAGTAGTATCAAAACAGTGGGCAAAAATTGCCAAAGCAGAGCAGCACCCGGAACAGGTTTTGGAGTATCTGCGGGGGTGACCCTGGCAGTATGGCCTCGATTTCTATGTCCTCGATTTATATTGATGCGGAACTCGACACACGGTAGTATGCAAACACTGATTTTCTTTGCGTCAAACCCCGGAACCTTTGGTCCGGAGGTATGACGTTATTATTACCCTGGAGGCACACTGCATATGGAAAAATTTGTTACCCTGGATGAAATCATCAAATTTGCCGTTGAGCGCGAAGATTCGGCCTACAAGCTCTACAAGCGGGCTGCAGAACTTTCCACCAGTATCTCTTCAAAAAAGATGTTTGAAGAGCTGGCTCAGGAAGAGGCTACCCACAAGGATGTTTTCGTCAAGATCGATGATGAGAAGGCGGAGAGCCACAAGCTGTGTACACTCCCGGAATCAAGCATCGCCAAATACCTTGCTGAAGTATCTTTTCAACCGGACATGAGCTATAGCCAGATCATAGCCAGTGCCCTCAAAACTGAGGAAAACGCCTATCAGCTTTACAAAACAGCTGCAGGAATGACTGAAGACCCGAAGCTGCAAAAAGTATTGATGAATTTTGCCGACGTAGAGTTGGGGCACCGGCGTCGTTTGGAAGCGATTTATGATGAGCGGGTCATGACAGAAGGGTGATGCCGCAGTAGCGTTATGTAAAACTCAAAAGGCGACCCAGGTGGGCCGCCTTTTGTCGCTTCTAGCATAATCGACCGCTTTCACACCTCGATCCGAAATTCAGCTCCGTCTTCACAGTTTCTGGCGGTCAGGCTTCCCCCCATGTTCTGCTCGATAATCACTATTGACATATAGAGACCGATGCCGGTGCCTTTATCCGGTGCGCGAGTAGTGAAATAAGGATCGAAAATCTTTGGCAGAATCTCTTCCGCAATACCGCCGCAATTATCTCGAATGTAAACAACAGACCGCCCGTTTTCATCAGTAATCCGGATATAGATGCGTGGTGAGGTGATATGTCGCTCGATGCAGGTTTCACTGGCATTGGAGAGAATATTGAGCAGCACTTGAGCATACTCGTTCTCGTAGCCAATGGCGGTGACATTTTTATTATCAACAAATTCAACCTGAATGTCATGACTCGATAGTGACGATGACACAAAATCCAGGGTTTTGTGAACAGTATCACTGATATTAAAGTCACCTTTTCGCTTGTCCTCGCGGAAAAAATTGCGAAAGTCGTCTATGGTGCGTGACATATGCATGATAACAGCCATCGCCTTACCGATTTCCTGTTCCATCTCCTCATGCGTTATTGTCCCTGCGATATATGACAATTGCAGGTTCTGAATGATAAGCCCTATATTGTTGAGTGGTTGACGCCACTGATGGGCGATGTTGTTAATCATCTCACCCATGGCTGCTAGACGCCCCTGTTGGATCAGAGCCTGATCTTTACGACGCAATTCGGCAACTGCCCGATTTATACGTTCTTCCAGAGAGTGGTTCAGCTCTTCAAGTTTTGCCTGCGCCGCTTCACGCTCGGCAACTTCTTCCTCCAGTTGCAGGGCTTGTTGATGAATCTCGAATTCGATCAGTTTTTGCGCCTGGGCGCTTCGGGAAAGATTACGAGCTCCTATTCCGGTTAACCCTAAGCCATAGAGCAGAAAAATACCGTGAAAGATCAGAGACCCGATTTGCTTGCGTTCGTCCTGATAAATCCAGTACCACGAAACGGAGAGTAACAGGGTCCAGCTTGCCATCAATGTGTATGCATAAAGTTTGATCCCCCTGGGGAGGGAACTGCTTTCGGCAATTGCATGTATCTCTTTGTCTATGGGCTGCATGGGAAACCTCTCGTGAAATTCGCCATGTGGAAATTCTACCATGCAAAGGATTCTTGGCAACTGTCAAAAACAATTATCCAGAGAGTTTGAAATTACAGTGATTTTTCAATCCGTTTCAGAAGAAGCGAATTCAGTACTACCGATACCGATGAAAAGGCCATCGCCAGACCGGCGTACTCGGGCTTCAGATAGATGCCGTGGCGAGACAGCAGACCGGCCGCTACCGGAATGCCGAGAACATTGTAAAAGAGGGCCCAGAACAGATTCTGCTTGACCTTGCTCAGTGTGGCGCGACCGATTACCAGTGCCCGTACGGCATCCATCAAGTCGCTACGCATCAGGACAATATCGCCGGTCTCTTTGGCAACATCAGTACCGCCGCCGATGGCGATACCGATCTGGGACTGGGCAAGGGCGGGCGCGTCATTGATGCCATCACCCACCATCCCGACGATCATTCCGCGATTTTGAAACTCTTTGACCACTTCCAGTTTGCGATCGGGCATCACTTCGGCTTCAAACGTATCGACACCGGCCTGTTTTGCTACAATGGCCGCGACATCCGCGTGATCGCCGGTAATCATGCAGGTTGTTATACCCATACGGCGGAGTGCGGCAACCGCTGCGATTGAGCCTGGTCGTAAGGAGTCTGCAAAAGCCGCGACGCCGACCAAAGCATTTCCGGCTGCGACATAAATGAGCGATTTGCCTGCGGCAGTCAATGCCTCCACTTTTTTTGCCAGGGGTGTCAGGCTGATCCCAAGCTCACTCATAAGCCGTTCGCTACCGACAGCAAGTTGAAAACCACCATAACTGCAGGTTATGCCTAAGCCCGCGCGCTCCTCAAAATTGTCAGCATGACCCGGTTCTACTCCCGCTTCCCGCGCTGCCGTAAGTGCCGCCTGAGCCAGCGGATGAGTAGAATATGCTTCGGCTGTGGCCAGGCACTCAAGCAGTTTGGCCGGATCAACGCTGCGCGTAACCGGTACGAGATCGGTCATTTCCGGTGTCCCTCTGGTCAGGGTGCCGGTTTTATCGAGCAGCAGTACATTCAGCCGTGAGATGATTTCAAGCGCGGACCCTTTTTTTACCAGAATGCCGCGACCAAGGGCTATCCCGCTTCCTACCATGATTGCCGTCGGTGTTGCCAGACCCATGGCGCACGGGCAGGCGATTACCAATACAGTAATCGCAAAGCGGAATGCGGTCAGAAAGCCGCTGGCATAGACAGTGTACCAGACCACAAATGTTGCTGCCGAAAGCAGTATGACGATCGGTACGAACCAGGCTGAAACGGTATCGGCAAACTTTTGTATCGGTGCTTTGTCGCCTTGTGCTTCACGCACCATCTTAATTATTTGTGCCAACAGAGTCGCTTCACCGATCCGTGTCGCCCTGATACGCATGACGCCATTGGTGCTGACGGTCGCCCCGGAAACCGTATCGCCTGGTTTCTTCAGCACCGGCAGAGACTCCCCCGTCACCATACTCTCATTAACGGCACCGCCACCTTCGAGCACTTCGCCATCGACAGGAATTATTTCGCCGGCACGCACGAGAACGACATCGCCTACCCTGATAACCGACGCAGGCACCTCTTTTTCGCCGTTTTCAGTTACCAGGCGTGCTTTGTCGGCCTGCAGGTGGACCAGTTTTTTAAGCGCCTCACTCGCTTTTCCACGAGCGCGAGCCTCAAGATATTTTCCAAGGCGAATAAACGCTATAAGCATGGCAGACGTTTCGAAAAAAACGTCCCGATGGGTGCCGAGTAAGCCAAAATAGGCTGCGAGCGAGTAAAAATAAGCGGCAGAGGTGCCAAGGGCTACCAGTACATCCATGTTTGTACTGCCGTTTTTGAGGGCGCTCCAGGCGCCGCGATAAAAAATAAGGCCGGCAGAAAACTGAACCGCCGTTGCCAGCACCAGACTTATCTGCCGTGCGGCACTATTTGAGTGCAGGCCCATTGTAAGCATTATAGGTAATGAGGCGGCCAGCGAGAAGAGGAACCAGTTGCGTTGGGAACTGAGGTCATCGTCTTGAGATGTGTCAGCAGCGTGCAGTTCTACCGGGGTATAGCCTGCCGCATGGACAATGTTGAAAATTTCAGAGGCGGTGAGTTGCAGTGAGTCAAAACGGACAAAGCCGGTTTCTGTCGCCAGATTGACGATAGCCGTGTTAATAGCGGGGTGTTCAAGCAGCTTTTTTTCGAGGGTATTAACGCAGGAAGCGCAGTGCAGTCCACGTACGCCAAAGGATAGTCCTCCGGTTGGTTCAACGGGGGGTGATACAGTTTCCTCGCTCACGAATCAGTGCCTCTATTTGAAGTCACCACGTACGAAATGTCCCCAGGTGATTTTTATGGCTGAAGCAATTGGCAGTGCCAGCAGGATACCCCAGAAACCGAGTGATTCACCGAGAGCCATGACCATAATAATGGTTACGAGCGGGTTCAGGTTCATCGACTCCTTGAAAACGAGCGGCTTTATGAGATAGCCTTCGACAAAATAGATAATGGCAAAGGCTACTGCGGCCTGTCCGATAATTGCTGCAGACTGGAATTTAAACCAGGCAAAAAAGAGTGCCGGCAGAGTCGCGATGATCACGCCAATGAATGGCATAATTGATGCGAGCCCCGCAAACGCGCCGCAGAAGAGCGGATGTGGAATTCCGAGCGCAAAAAGGGCGATGGTTGAGAGTAGCGCCACAATAATCGAGACTACGACCTGACCGCGCAGATAGCCGCCGATACTGTTGTTGACCTCATGGGCGATGTCTACAATCTGGTCGCGCCGACCGTCAGGAAGCCAGGAGACAAGCGTATCGATAACAATCTGTTTGTAGTAGAGCATAAAGAAAACAAGAATCGGTGAAAGTACGATGTTGAAAAGATTGAAAAATATACTGGTACCGAAATAATAGGCCCAGAAACCGGCCTTCTCTGTGGCCGTGTCAATATTGCCGGATGCTTTATCTATCAGCCACTGGATTTCATCTGATCCATAGCGATCAGGCAGGCGGGTTTTCCATTCCGAGGCGACCTGTTTGAGTTTCATGATATAGGCCGGCAGTTCGAGGATGAATGAGTTCCAACTGATCGTAATGGCCGGGACGATGAATGTCAGGAAAAAAAAGGTCAGAACCCCGAGCACTATGTACAGAATCCCAAGGGAGTAAATCCGTTTTAAGCCGCGCTTTTCTGAAACAACAAGGAGTGGGTCAAGAAGATAGGCGATGACCCAGGAGAGCAGGAAACATGAAATGGTATGCTGAAGCGCATACCCGGCAACGGCCAGCATGCAGAAGAGTAAAATTGTCGCAATAAATCTGCCGTAATCTTTACTTGGCCTATGAGCGTGGTGTGCGTGTTCCATCGTTCCTCTATGCATGTTTTGTGGCATTCAGAACCGTATTGGCCGTGAACAGGTTGTTCTCTTCCATCCACAGTTTGAGGCGATTTGAGAGAAATTGATCCTTCAGTAACGCAAAACGATCTTCCTCGTGCGGGTAGAACGAGAGAATGTCTTCTATTTTACCGAACGGTTTTCTGCCGGCCAGAGAGTTACTCAGTAGAACCCTTAATTCAGGATCGGATATCTGTGCAAGCAATTCAGAGGCAATCTGTCGCTCACTCTGATAGTCAAATGGGGGGATTTCCAGAAAACGCTCACCGTTGCTCTGGAGTTGCTGCAGAACCTCATTGTTGTCAGAGCTGGAGGGAACAAAGAATATTTCGCCGGTCAGTCTGTCAAGATAATATGCTTTATCAAGGTGTCCGCTGGTAAAAGCGCCAAGCAGGTCTTCCCATGATATTTCGACACTATGAATTGATGCCATCAATTGCTCCCGGTACTAGTTTTATCCGCGATTGAAATGGAGATACGTTCTTCTTGTTGACTTTTTACTCTGTATCGAAGCACAATCCGGGCCATGCGAGCCATATTTATAGCCGATGCCCATCTGGCGTCTCCGGAAGCTCTCAATTTCCGTCTGCTGCTCCGTTTCCTTGGAGAATTAGAGGGGAAGCTGGACGCTCTCTACATAGTGGGTGATCTGTTCGATTTTTGGCTCGGGTTCCCGTCCCATCCCCTTACCCAGTATGATGCCGTGATAGATGCCCTGGACCGTTTGGTCCTGAGCGGCTGCAAGTTGGTCTATTTTGAAGGGAATCACGATTTCCATCTGGGTGATATTTTTTCACAGCGGCTCCACGCTGAAATTCATACCGGGCCTTCAATTGAGTCTGTACAGGGTAAACGGCTCTATATCTGCCATGGAGATCAGATTAATCGGGAAGATCATGGCTACCTTCTTCTGCGCTTTCTCCTTCGGACGGGTATGGTCGCTACCGCTGTCAGGCATTTCCCCCCGGCATGGGCTGAGAAAGTCAGGGGCGTTCTGCAAAAACGAAGTCGGGCAGGTTATTCCATTAAAACGTCTCGCTGGGATTATCGTCAGATTCTTCTCGATTTTACCGGTACCGTGCAAAAACAGGGATGTGACGGGTTGGTTACCGGTCACTTTCATCTTGCTCTGCAAGAAACCACTCCCGGGACAGCTTTCACACTCCTTGCCCTCGGAGACTGGATGGGGCAGCTTACCTATGGCGAAATGACTGATGGAGAGTTACGCTTGATGACCTACCCCGCAGACGAGCCATAAACCGGAACGAACGAAAGCCATTACTCCTTCTTGAAAAACTCCTCTAACGCCTGCTCTCCGACCTGAGAAGCCTTAACCTTCCACTTATCCGGGTTAATTACCAGCGCAACGAGCGCGATACGGGGGTTCTGTATCGGTGCAAACGCAGCAAACCAAGTGTAGTGGCCCTTTGGATCAGTTCCGTTGATCGAGCCGGTTTTAGCGGCTATCGGTACATCTACGCGGGGGCGTCCCTGGTGGTCATGAAAAGCTTTTCGGGAGGTGCCGGTAAGAACGGTGCTGGAAAGCATGCGAGTCAATGATGCCGATGTCTCTGGTGTGACCAGATGGCGCAGTTCGCGCGGAGTAAAAAGTTCTTTTTCAACCCCTTGCCCGTCAATAATGCTGCTGGTCAGTCCAGGGAGCATCATCTTGCCGCCATTAGCGATTGCAGACATAATCACCGCTGCGTGGAGCGGTGAAATTTTAACCTCATGATCCAGGCCGGCACCCATAAGCCTGAGGCCATGGTTGCTGGCCGGTTCTGCCGCCTGACTCGGCTTTGTCGGGACACCAGGGAACAGCTCCTGATTGAATCCAAACCGGGAAACAGATGCCATTACGGATGACTTGCCGGCGATGTCGCTTGCCACACGTCCATACAACGGGTTAATCGATTTCCCCATGGCAAAGGTGGCATTCATGCGGTTGTTTCCGCCGCGTGGATTTATATCCCAATATTTCGGGTTTTCGGAATAAGAGCCGCCACGGAACTCAATCACTGATTCAGGGGTAATTTTGTTGCTTTCAAGTGCTGCAGATGCGGTAATTATCTTGAACAATGAGGCCATTGGATAGAGGCCATAGGCCGAACGTTTCGCCCAGGCAGGGTCAATTGATGAATAGGAAGTCATGCCAAGAATACGGCCGGAAGCAGGCTCAATGGCGACAAATACGCCGTACGGCACCTTGTTCTTGGCGAGAAAATCATAGACCCTGCGCTGCAGGTCGCCTTGAATGGTAAAGATATGTTGCGACCCTTCGGGAGTTAGTGCTGATATGCGTGAACCATTTATTTCTGTTGTAGTAAGCAGATCACTTGCTGTTTCAAAGCGACTGGTGGCAACAGGGGCTTTTGCTGCTTCGGCAGCCGTTAGGGCCGTTGGGGTGAACGTGGCAACCCGGGCACGGAGGTGCGATCCGGCCGATTCACTCTTGCGTAATGCAAAAACTGAGAGCGGTACGAGCGCCAGAACAATGGCGATGAAAAGCAGGGCTAATTTAAGCTGTTGCAGGCGTTTACCCTCCAGGGAGGGCAGCCTGAGCCGAGACGGCTCATCTCCTGATTTCAGACGCCTGTTACGCCCCCCCCCGAAAAATCCGGAACCGGCTGCTGATTTATTTGGTGATAAATGTTTAAGATCCTGCATGATGCCCCGTATGTAAGAATAATTTTGTGATTGTATAGTCAAGCGTATGGTGCTGTCAATGGACCCGGCGAAAAACCCGGCGGAAAATAGCGAAAATTCAACCAGGCATTCTGTTTACATCGGCCAGAAGGAGTTAATCCGGTTAATAAAGGCTATCAGCAGGCCGTAGTGATGATGGTCGAATAATAGCGAAATGCGTGGGAGTAGTGCAAGATCCGGTTCGTCCGACTCTTCAGGGTACGCTTCACAGCAGTGGATATGGTCACCATCTTTGATAAGTCCGGGGAACTCACGAGTCAGTATCGCAATATTGTCCTCTGAAATATTTTTTTGCAGCCGGATAATCAGTCGGTTTTCTATGAAACGCAGCGAATGATAGGTGCTGTAAAAAACGTCGATTGTCTGCAGTGCTTCTGCCTCGTTTTTTGTAATAGTAAAGAGCGAAAAATCTTCTCCGGATATGAAACCTTTCGCCAGAAGGCTCTCTTTAACAAAGGTAAAGAACCGCTCCCAGTAGCCCCCCTCGTCGTCCATCAGGATCAGTGGTTTCGGTGACGTTTTGCCGGTTTGTATCAGCGTGAAAACTTCCATCGCCTCGTCCAGCGTGCCAAACCCTCCCGGGAAAACCACGATGGCGTCAGTTTCCTTAACAAACGCAACTTTACGGTTGAAAAAGTACTTGTACGTTACCAGGCGAGGATTCCGATACATGATCGGATTTGGCTTTTGCTCAAAAGGGAGCCGAATGTTGACGGCAAAGGAGTTCTCGCTCCCCGCGCCTTCGTTACCGGCCTGCATGATGCCGGGGCCCCCGCCTGTTATGACCATATAGTTTTTTTCAGCCAGGCTGTGACTGAAGCGCACGCACTTCTTGTACATCTCGTCTGTTTCTTCCGTGCGTGCGGAACCAAATATGGTAACTTTCTTGCGGTGACGATACGGGGCGAAAACAGTCGTTGTGAAGCGCATTTCACGCAGAGTGCGATTAATCAGTTTCAGGTCAGCCAGGTAATCAATGTCCTGACCGATTTTGAGCGTTGCGAGTATCATATCTTTAATTATGGCAGGATGGTGGATGCCCCCCGATTCTTCAACTAACCGATTAATTATCTGGTCAATCGGTTCATTTTTTTTGGAAAAACTTAATTCCATATGGTGCGCCTTCCGGATTGATGCTTTTGTGTGTAACACGCGGGGCAAAGTATCACAGCTGCCTTGTTAAAGCAAACTGCAGATTGTCTCTGAGACCGTAACGCCTCATCGAATAAGCTTGAAAGCGGGCAGTAGGTTTGCTATAAGTCTGGGAAATTTTTGTTTTATTTCAGATACTAGCCGACAGGCAGGGAGACAGGCATGTCCAATCCTACGCTGGTCATGTACGAGGAAGAATTCCAGGAAGTCAACGATGTTATTGAGCGTTTACTGACGGAAGCAAATGCAAAGGTAATTTTTCTGGTAGATAAAAACGGACAGCTCATCTCCGGAGTCGGAGAAACAGAGCGTTTTGATACAACGTCACTTGCTTCTTTGACAGCCGGAAATATTGCTGCAACTGGCGGTCTTGCCAAACTTATCGGAGAAAAGGAATTTTCGATTCTCTTTCACGAAGGGGAGAAGGATAATCTCCATATTTCCATTGTTGGTGGCAGGGTAATTCTCGTTGTGCTGTTTGATCGCCGCTCCTCTCTTGGTCTTGTTCGTCTCCGGGTCAAAAAAACATCGGAAGAGTTATCTGCCATTTTTGAGAAACTGGTGAAAAAGTCTGAAGAACGGGAAAAACGCGGCTCTTCAGATTTTCCCTTTGCCGAAATTACTGATGACGATATTGATAACCTTTTCAGCTGAAACTAAATGCCACGGAATTTCTGGTTGCATAATTATTTCTACTTCAGGCAGTGCCAAAATATTTTTTGCGTACTAATTGTAATAACGGGGAAAGCCAAAGATGTCATTCATCAACTATGCTTCTCGTGAAATAAATTGTAAAATAGTCTATTACGGTCCCGGTCTCTGCGGAAAAACGACAAATCTTCAATTTATTTACCAAAAAACCGCACCGGATGCCAAGGGCAAGATGATAAGTCTTGCAACGGAGACCGAACGTACTCTGTTTTTTGATTTTCTACCACTTTCATTAGGTGAGATTCGGGGTTTCAAGACCCGTTTTCACCTCTATACGGTACCGGGTCAGGTCTTTTACGATGCTTCCAGAAAGCTCATTTTAAAAGGTGTCGATGGCGTTGTCTTTGTTGCTGATTCACAGGAGGAACGAATTGACGCAAATATCGAGTCTCTTGAAAATCTGAGAATAAACCTCAAGGAGCAAGGATACGATCTTGATAAACTGCCGTACATAATCCAGTACAACAAGCGGGATTTACCGGAAGTTATGTCCATTGAAGAGTTGCGCCGCGAACTGAATGCCACAAATGTCCCGGAATTTGAGGCGTGTGCCACAACGGGTGAGGGTGTTTTTGAGACTCTCAAGGCTGTAGCCAAGCTGATTCTGATTGACCTGAAGCGTGGAAAATAGATCTGATCGCCAAAAGTTGGTCCGTTCCCATGGCCTATTGATGAGCAGTAAGTTCAGTTAAGAGTCTCTTTGGGCTTGATTTATTTCGTGGAGCGTGGTAGGTATCAAATCCCGCTGGTTCGGAAGTTTTTACACATGCGGAGAGATGGCCGAGTAGGTCGAAGGCGCTCGCCTGCTAAGCGAGTATACTGGGAAACCGGTATCCAGGGTTCGAATCCCTGTCTCTCCGCCACTTTACAAACTTCACAGTAAGAGCTACCTGCTCAGGCACACCCTGTCCCTTCCTGTCTCTTTTGCCCTGTACATTGCCTGGTCTGCGCGAGTGAGCAAAGTTTCCTGGGTGTCGTCAAATCTCCATTCGCTGATACCGATGCTTGCTGTAATGAAAAACTCCTGTCCCTCATGAATCACGGCAGTTTCTTTCAGATTATCCCGCACTTTTTCTGCCGCCTCAGCAGCCCCTTCTATGCCGGTTTCAGGGAAAACAAGCGCAAACTCCTCGCCGCCGATCCGGCCAAAGAAATCAGTTTTCCGCAGCCCGGATGTCTGAAGAACCCGGCAGAGGTATCGTAACGCTTCATCACCGGCGGCATGCCCTCGCGAGTCATTGACCCGCTTGAAGTGATCCAGATCAAGCATCAGAACAGTGAACAGGTGCCCATAGCGTTTGGCACGCTCAAGCTCTGCTGCCAAAAGTTGCATAAAATAGCCGCGATTGTTTGAGCCGGTGAGCGGGTCGGTATGCGCTATTAATTCAAGTTTCCGCATCGACTCGTCCAGCAATGTAACCATGCTGTTAAATGATTCTGAAAAGTCACCCATGAAATCAACTCGTTGGGTGAAATCTCCCGAGGCGATCATTTTTGTCTGCCAGGTCAAATGATTCAGCGATGCCTGCAGCGCCTTGATTGATCCGGGTAGAAACCCTTTCTTTGTGATCTGACACCCTAAATCTCCGGAGGCAAACCCCATAATGGCGGTGCGAACCTCCAGCAGCGTAGCATGCAGTTGTGGAAAACCATTCACAGTAGCCAGTTCTTTCGGCGGTTCAGGAGAAACCGTCCGGTCCGTGAGTAAACCCTGCAAGTTTTCAATCGCCAGGTTGAGGAGCTCCTGACTTTTTTCCGGTATCTGCGCCATGTTCTATGCGTCCGCCTTGGCGCTAAACCGGCAGGTGCGGTCGCCGGTACACCAGCAATCAACCTCTTTAACAGTGAATTTGATTCCTGAGAAACTTTCCAGCAATGCAGAGATAAACCCTTCATCATAACTGCAGACCTCGTAGTCAAGCTCCGGTAAACCGGAACAGTCCAGATCTTCAGATACAGTTAGAACAATCTCACCTTTTACCATATCGGCCTGTTCGACCCGTAAAATACCGATACCCAGGTCCCGTAGCACTTCCTGCAGCTGCCGTACAAACTCATTCAGATCTGTTGTGGGGGTAAGCATGTGGCTATAGAACTCTTTTCCGGCAAGGGCGCCGGCTTCATAAAATATCTTGTCCGTCTCTTCCGTGCCGACATGCTGTTCGATGACATCACGAAAAGCAAACTGCAGCAGACGGTAGACTTCAACTCTGGTGGTATTGCCCAGATTGGGTCGCCCTGCCTTGATGTCCCCCAGCAGGTCCCATGAAAATTTGTACTTATTGTCGTTGCTCATAGATAGTCTCTTCTCCTGAACTTTATTGGTTATATCATAAAAAAACAGATCCTCAAGCCGGCAAAGAGGACACTCTTGTTCTGTTGCTTTTGAAGTGAAATGTTTACTGCAGGCAGGGAACTCTATTTGAAATTTATCCGCAGGCCATTTTCCGTCTTGGTAATGCTATAAACAGGAAATCCGGCTTTGCTTGAATCCATCACAATGCGAATGTTAGTTGGAGTGACGCCGATGCGGACTTTTGAGATCCCGAAATTGTTGATAGCAACAGTTTTCGGTTTCTGGTCAGTTTTGCCACTTGCCATATCGATAACAAGTCGATCCGGGGACGTTAATTTCAGGGCTTTGTAATCAGGAATCGCCTGGTTAGCACGTATTTCAATGTATTTTGCGCCGGTTATGATCTCTTGTATCGTCAGCGCCGAAGAACGTACCGGGGCTGTTTCGATAGGAACGACCGGCTCAAGCTTCACTGTTCGCGCCGCCGTTGGCGTTGGTGGTAGTGCTGGTGGGATTGCTGATGCTGATGCAGATGCAGATGCTGCCGGGGCTGGTGCCGTGACGACTGCAGGTGGTCCGGCCTTTGACACCGGTTTGGGAACCGCCGCTGGTTTGATCTCAGGTGCCAGGTCGGGCTTGATTCCCGGTTTACTTGCTTCAGGTGGTGTCCCGCCAAATGTTACCGTCAGCAATGTGCGATCAGGAGAGGCTGTTACGGAAATATCTGCATCTGAAACAAGGTTAAAAACTATTCTGCTGACAGCGATGCCGGTAATCTGTGCTTTATCAACACTGATGCTTGATACCAAGCCTTTGTTGACGACAATCAATGGCTCAACTTTTTCTGGGTCAGCTTCTGCAATATCGACAACTGCCCGCGCTTGCCCGGGAACTTTGTAATACGTATACGTCATTGCAATATCGGCAGAAATTTCAACAGATACGGAACCTCCTGCCGCTACGACCGGTTTGACGTCAAGCAGTTCAGCTGCATAGAGAGAGGAATGCATGCATCCCATAACGGCGAGAAGCAGCATGGCAGTGAGCGATCTTTTCATATTGGAAACCCCCATAGTGTATATGACAAGTGAAACGATATTCCGTCGTGGCACAAAAATAGGTGTATCGGTTATTTCCGTCAGAAATCATCCAGATCTTCATCGGAAAAATCAAGCGAGTTCGAGTCGTTTGCAGCGTTGAGACGCGAACCGATATCTCTGAAACCGGGATTTGTTGAATTTATTTCGTTGAGAAGAGCATGTGCGATTTCTGTCTTTCCCGCCGCTTCGTATCCTAACGCTAACTCATATTTAACTGCACAGCTTTCTTCCAGGCTGAGCCCCGGTTTTAAAAGAGCGCGCAGAATCGAGGTGGATCTTTCCACCTCGCCCCGTTCTCTCAGGCAAACGCACTGCAGTATGAGGCATTCCACCCGCATTGAAGGGTCTTGAGAAGCCTGCCTGAATTCATTGAGCGCATCATCGAACAGGCCCATCTCTTTGAAAGCCTGGCCAAGGTCAAAATGTGACCGGGCGTCAGAATTCTCCATTTCGCTGCCAAACTTTACTCCCCGTTGAGCGATGTCGCTGGTGTCAAACAGCGCGGAGACAGAGTCAAGCCAGTTTTCGTCAGCTAAAGAATTATCGGTGCCAACTTCCGATACGCCAAAGGGAGAGTCGACCTCTATCTCAATTTCGACATCTTCATCAAACGACGGGGTTTTGATCGAAATGTCGTCAGGAAAACCGGTCTCAGGGGACTCTTCGGCAGGAGGAACAGCAGTCGGTTCCAACTCGGCAGAGCTGTCTTGTCTGCCGGGGGAAACAGTCTGTAATAATGTTAGCTTTGATGTGAGTGACGCTATTTCTCCTTCATTGCCTGCAGCAGTGGCAACTCTGATGAGGCCTTCCAAAACTTTTACATTGATTGGGTCCAATTTATCGAGGGCGTGATATATCTGCTCAAGTTGCTGCAGGAAGCCGCCAGAAATTAGGGCTGATTCGTATTGATCGAGCATTTCGAGAGCCATCGCAAGGTTCTGTTCAGCAGTTATTGACGAAATGAGGCCAAGCATCGCGGCCGGCTCTGCAGGAAAATAGGTGAGATAATGCTGATACGCTATTTTGACCTTCTGCGGTTGGTCAAGCAGTCGGTATGCCTGTATGATCAGTTCCCAGACACCTTTATTGCCGGGATTGCTGCGGAGAAGGCTCTGGAGACTGCCTATCGCAGCAGCGGCATTGCCCTGACGGATCAGTTCGGAAAGTACCTCAAACAAAAAGTCCGGTTTGTCAGGGAAAAGCTGCTGCACGCGAGAGCGGACTTTGGCAAGGGTTACCGTGTCACCGCGTTCTAATAGCAGAGCAGCCGATTTTGAGAATACGGCATACGCCCCGTCATTTTTCCCCTGCTGGGCATAGGCTTCTGCCAGCTTGATTTTAATGGGAATATTTTGAGGATCGACGTTCTGCATCCTGTCGAGGATTTTCAGCGCCTCAAAAACGTCATCAGACTTTTCATACTGTTCATATACGAGCTTATATTCCGAAAGGGCATTTGCAATAAGGCCATGTTTTTCGTTGAGCTCGGCGAGTGTCAGTGAAAGTGAAATATCGGCGGGGAAAAGTTTCTGCAGCTGTTTGTAAACGGAGATTGCTTTGAGATAAAAACCGTTTTTTGAGAAATGGCCGGCAACGGTCTCCAGCTCTTTACGGGCGTCATCATTACGCGCACATTTAATTAACAACTCGGCAAATTTTTGGCGCAGGTTGATGGCTGCAGGTTCCAACGCAATAATCTGCTCGTAGGCTTTGGCCGCTTTGTCAAATTGGCCGCGCGATGTAAACTTTTGAGCTTCTTCTATCAGCTTGTCTTTTTTTGAGCTGACCGCCATTAATTTCCTCGAGCTTGAAGCTGAAGTTGACCAAATCAGTAACGTCTGTAAACGCTTAATAGCTACTGTAGCAGTACTGTTTTGTCAAGCTTAATATCTTGGTTATATTAGGATATTCAGTGTTTTATGTGGTTTTATTTTGCTTTGACATGACCCATAAAATCCTTTACGGTACGGCAGTTGTTTTGCTCCCGTTATGGCAATAGAATACAGGGACTAACCGTGCACGTTCAGCAGATTCTAAAAGAGTACCTGGAGATTCACGGATACTGGGTGTTATTCGTTGGAACTTTTCTTGAAGGTGAAGCAATTCTTCTCCTGGCCGGTTTTTTGGCTTTTCGGGGGTACCTGGATATTCTGGGCGTTATCAGTACCGCCTGGGCTGGATCTTTCCTTGGTGATCAGGCCTATTTTTACCTTGGCCGCTTTAAGGGGAGGGGACTCCTTAAGCGTTTTCACTCTATTGCCAAAAAATTTCGTGTGGCTCTTAAGCTGATTGAAAAATACGGTAATTTTGTTGCGTTCATTTCCCGCTTTACCTATGGATTCAGAATCGTTCTGCCAATAATTCTCGGCATAACCAATCTTGCTCCGCGCATCTTTTTCTGGATAAATCTAGCCAGCGCTCTCACCTGGGCGATACTCTTTTCCCTGGGGGGATATCTGTTTGGCAAAAGCGCTTCGCTTCTGCTGGATAATGTCAGCAGTTATGAACATTATCTCGTATTGGCTTTGTTCTGCTTAATCGGACTGGCGTGGTCTGCTCATGTCTACCACGCCTGGAAACTTAAAAAACCGGCCAGAGATCGATTGGCCCGGATGCGACTCCTCCATGCTTCCCGAAAGGTACACTCTTGATCAAAGATATCATCATTATTCTGGTTGAACCTCAATCACCGGGCAATATCGGCATGACCTGCCGGGCAATGAAAAATATGGGTTTTACCCAGTTGAGAATCGTAAAGGGGTGTGACCGGTTTGACTCGGAAGCGCTCAAGTTCGCTGTTGCAGCGCGTGATCTGCTTGAAACAGCGGTGGTTTTCCCTGATCTGGCTTCAGCCCTGTCCGACTGTACCCTGACGGTAGGCACTACCCGGCGACACGGCAAATACCGTCAGGAAATTCTTTCTCCCGTTGAGGTGTCAGGTCGCCTCAGGGAGCAGGTCACACCCGACTGTAGGGGGGCAATTGTGTTCGGTCGTGAGGATAGCGGCTTGACGACCGAAGAGCTTTCCCTCTGCCGCTGGCATGCCACCATTCCAACCTCTAACGAATATGGTTCGCTTAACCTGGCCCAGTCGGTGCTGCTTTTCTGCTATGAGCTGGGCAAAGCCTCAGAACCGGTCGGGGTGGATCGCCCGTTTGACCTGGCTAAATCCGATGAGATGGAGTCGCTCTTTGGCCATTTCAGTGCGACTCTGAACAAAATCGGTTTTCTCAATGAACAAAATCCTGAGCATATGATGCGCTCACTCCGAAGGATCTTCTTTCGGGCGAATCTTGACAGCCGTGAAGTGACGGTGCTGCGCGGGATGCTGACGCAGATAGATTGGTCCAGTTCAGCCTTTGACGGGAGAAAACGTTCGTGACTGCGACGGCAATCGGGCTGGTGGCCGGAACACTTACCAGCATCGCGGCCATTCCGCAGGTCGTAAAAACCCTGCAAACCCGTCACGTTCGGGATATTTCCATCTGGCAGCCGCTCCTGTTGTCGTTCGGTGTCGCGCTTTGGATGCTATACGGTATCCTTATCGGAGACATGCCATTGATATTTGCCAATATTACCCCTTTGGTATGTAATGCCATTCTGACCGGTATGAAACTGCGCTATGGCAGGGAAGACATCTTAATAACCGAAAATAACCATGACTACTGATCTCTTCTCTGAAAAAACAATTCTCACGGTAAGCCGACTCACCGCACTGCTCCGTGGAGTCCTTGAGGAAAACTTCGAGCAGCTCTGGCTGCAGGGAGAGGTCTCCAATCTATCCTATCCATCTTCAGGTCATTGCTATTTTACCCTTAAGGATCCCGGCGCCCAAATACGCTGCGTGATGTTCAAAAGCGCTGTAAAGAATCTTAAATTCCGTTTGGCTGACGGCATGAAGCTGATTGCACGCGGCCGAATTTCAGTATATGACCAGCGCGGCGAATATCAACTGATTTGTGAATACGTGGAGCCGGACGGAATCGGTGCCCTTCAGACCGCCTTTGTACAATTAAAGGAAAAACTTGCTCTAGAAGGGCTGTTTGCCGAGGCGCACAAAATCCCTTTGCCGCGCTTTCCGCGCAAAATCGGTGTGATAACATCACCGACCGGCGCTGCCATCCACGATATTTTACATGTGCTAAAGCGTCGTTTTGCTTCGCTGAATGTGTTGCTCTATCCGGTACGCGTTCAGGGAGAAGGCTCGGCCTTGGAAGTTGCCCGAGCCATTGATGAGATGAATCGACTGGCCGAGGTTGACGTCCTTATCGTCGGCCGTGGCGGTGGTTCGCTGGAAGATTTATGGGCATTCAACGAAGAGGTCGTGGCCCGCGCCGTCTATCGATCCAAAATTCCGATTATCTCGGCTGTCGGACACGAAACTGACTGGACTATGTGCGACTTTGTTGCTGACTTGCGGGCGCCAACCCCATCAGCGGCAGCCGAGTTGGTAATAGCGAGCAGTGACGAACTTCGCAACCAGGTTGAAGCATTATCCGGTCGGGCACGGAGGTCAATCAAAGCGCTGTTGTCTGTTCACATCAGTCGACTTGAAAGCCTGCGGAGGGCGCTCCATGATCCGCGCACGATGCTGGGTCATTTGGTGCAACGAACGGATGATCTGACCGGAAGGCTCGAACTCGGCCTGACTGTCGCAGTGTCACGCCGCCGTGACCGTTTTGAGCGCCTTCACGACGCTCTGCAGCATAACGATCCACATGGCAAAATCGATGCTTTCCGCCAAAGGGTTGCCCTTTTGGCGATGCGCTCGGAAGGGTTGCTGGTACAACGTTTAGATGCTCTCAAGCAGGCGTTTTATGACAATGCGGTACGGTTAGAGGTGCTGTCACCGCTCAAAACGCTAGCCCGTGGCTACGCAATTGCGACCCGTGAAAACGTTCAAGCAGTGGTTACAGACGCCGCTTCGCTGACAATCGGTGAACAACTGCGGGTAAAATTTCACCTCGGTGAAGCCCGCTGCCGGGTGGAGACGCTGGAAACCGGCAAAACTTGACGCTTGACGCCTTATCTGTATACAATCAGCCAACCTATTTATATGAGAGACAGCAACTATGGCCACTGACAAATTTGAAGCATCCCTGAAGAAACTGGAAGAGATAGTAACGCGTCTGGAAACCGGTTCTCTGTCGCTTGAGGATTCCCTGAAAGCCTTCGAAGAGGGGGTAAAACATTCTGCTTTCTGTGCCAGCAGACTTGACGATGCCGAAAGGCGGGTTGAAATTCTTCTGAAACAGAAAGACGGTTCACTGAAGAGGGAACCGTTTGAACCGGAAGAGGATTAAAGGAATGCAGATGGATCTGAAGTCGTATTTAAATGAACAGTGTGCCCGTGTTGATGAGGCGCTTGACCGTTTTCTGCCGAAAGAAACGGAATTGCCGCACACTCTTCACAAGGCGATGCGTTACTCCGTTTTTGCCGGAGGCAAGCGTGTCCGGCCCATATTGGTGCTGGCTGCCTGCGAGGCTGTTGGCGGGGATACCCGATCTGCTATTCCCGCTGCATGTGCCATGGAGATGACACATACCTATTCGCTCATTCACGACGATCTGCCTGCCATGGATGACGATGATTTCCGCCGCGGCAATCCGACCAATCATAAAGTGTTCGGTGAGGCGATTGCGATTCTGGCCGGTGATGCACTTCTGACAGAGGCATTCAAGCTGACCAGCGATCGCCGTTTTGCAGCAGGATGCGACCCGTCCGGTCTGCTCGCAGTGATCCATGAAATCGCGACCTGTGCCGGTTCCGGTGGCATGGTTGGCGGCCAGGTGATCGATATGGAAAGTGAGGGGCGCCAGGACGTTGATCTTCCGACCGTCCAATACATTCATACTCATAAGACCGGCGCACTCATCAAGGCTTCGGTTGTTGCCGGTGCGCTCCTGGGCGGGGCTTCCGGAAAAAAGCTGGCGGCGATCACCCGTTATGGTGAAGCTGCCGGACTCGCCTTCCAGATTGCTGATGACATTCTTGATATTGAGGGTACGACCGAGGAAATCGGTAAAGACGCCGGCAGTGACCAGGCCCGTGGCAAGGCAACCTATCCGGCTGTAATAGGATTGGCTGCCGCTAAAGAGGAGGCGCTGGCGATGATGGATGAAGCTCTGAGATCGCTCGAAACGTTTGGTGCCGAGGCTGATCCGCTGCGGGAAATAGCCAGGTACATCGTGCAGCGCAATAACTGAAAATTTCGCAATCTCTCAATGACAGGCGCACGTATGTCGATTCTTGAAACAATAAACTCCCCCGAGGATATCAAAAAACTTCCGGTTTCCCGACTCCCAGAGCTCGCGGCGAATCTGCGGCAAGCCATCATTCGGACCTGTGCCGCTAATGGCGGGCATCTGGCGACGTCGCTCGGTGTAGTGGAGCTCACGATTGCTCTGCACAAGGTCTTTACCACTCCGGCAGACAAAATCATCTGGGATGTCGGGCATCAGGCGTACGCCCACAAACTGCTGACCGGACGCCGGGATAATTTCGGTACGTTGCGCACATTAAACGGTATCAGTGGCTTTCCCAAACGTCATGAATCGCCACACGATGCGTTTGATGCCGGTCACTCCTCTACCTCCATCTCTGCTGCGACCGGTTTTACCGTGGCTCGCGACCTGTCCGGGAGAACGAACAAAGTGCTGGCAGTTATCGGTGACCGTTCCATGAGCGGCGGCATGGCCTACGAGGGGATCAACCACGCCGGCCATCTTAATAAGGACATGATTATCATCTTGAATGACAATGAGATGTCAATCGCCGGAAATGTCGGTGCTCTGTCCACTTTTCTGACTCGCACTGCGTCAAGCGAGTTTATCCATCGATTCAAAAAGAGTACCGAATCATTTTTAAAGCGGCAGGATATGGGTAAAGGTGTTCTCCATGTCGCCCGTAAAATGGAAGAGTCGTTCAAAGGGCTTTTTACTCCGGGAATGCTTTTCGAAGCCTTTGGTTTTGAATATATCGGGCCGATAGATGGCCATGATCTGCCGGCACTGATTGAAACACTCGAGAAAGTAAAAAAATTCGATAATTCAGTTCTTATTCATGTCCTGACAAAAAAAGGGATGGGGTATAAACCGGCCGAAGATAATCCATCATTGTTTCACGGCGTTGGACCGTTCGATCCAGAGACCGGTAAGGTGCTAAAAGGCAAGGGGGGGGCAGCCTCGTATACAGCTGTTTTTGGAGCGGCTCTGTGCAAGTTGGCCTCAGAAGATGACCGCATCGCTGCCATTACAGCAGCAATGCCCGACGGTACCGGCCTTGCCCGGTTTTCTCAAGAGTTTCCCGACCGTTTTTTTGATGTCGGTATTGCCGAACAGCATGGCGTAACCTTTGCCGCAGGATTGGCCGTCGGCGGTTACCGCCCGGTTTTTGCCGTTTACTCCAGTTTTCTGCAGCGTGCCTATGACCAGGTTTGTCATGATGTCTGTCTGCAAAACCTTCCGGTAACTTTTGCCATCGATCGCAGCGGGGTGGTCGGGAGTGACGGGCCGACCCATCACGGCGCCTTTGATATCTCCTACCTGCGGCATCTTCCGAATATGACCATCATGGCTCCTAAGGATGAAAATGAGCTGCAGCATATGCTGGCTACCGCAATCAGTCTGGGGAGTCCGGCGGCGGTGCGTTATCCGCGTGGCAGCGGATGCGGAGTGGCACTGGATCAGACGCTTGGGGTTCTTCCGGTGGGTACTGCTGAGCTGCTGCGCGAAGGAGAAACTGCTGCGGTTCTTGCCCTCGGCACGATGGTGCGTCCGGCCTTGGAAGCCGCTGCCGCTTTGGCAGAAGAAGGCCTCTCTCTAACGGTTGTAAACGCCCGTTTTGTAAAACCGCTTGACGAAGAGCTGTTTATAGCGCTGGCAGAGAAACATCGGATTCTTATCACAATTGAGGAGAATTCATTGCCGGGCGGCTTTGGTTCTGCAGTTCTGGAGCTGCTCGAACAGCGTGGAGTGAGTGGAACACGGGTACTGCGCCTCGGGTATCCGGATTCCGCGATACCCCAGGGTGAACAGCACGAACTGCGTGCCATGCTCGGTCTGGATAGTGCCGGGATTATAAACTCTATTCGTACGTTTCTCGCCCGATTATGACAAAACTCATTCGAAATATACCCTGCAGGCTTGGCTGCATTGTTGGCGTATGGTTTTTCCTGCTAAGCATTGCATCCGCACAGCCTCCTGGCAGTGATCCGGGTGCGCAGGGGAGCTACGGTCGCGAGCTGGTACAGCGAGGTGAGTACGAAAAGGGGATTGAGCAGTTGCAGAAAGCCTACCTGCTCTTTCCGCTCAATCTCGCCCTTAAACGGAATCTGGCCGAAGCGTATGCTGCCTATGGTCACCAGCATTTCAAGCAGAAACGCTATGAGCAGGCGGATGAAAATTTTATTAAAGCAGAGGAACTCTACCCCGAGGAAGCCAAGTATTCTCTTCTACGCGGCATCAGTAACTATCACCTGAAAAAATATGATGTGGCACGCTATGAACTCGAAAGGGCAAAAACCCTCAGGGAAGATTCTACTGAAGTTCTTTATTATTTAGGTCTCGTACAGTTTGATTCCGATCACCGCCTTGAAGCCATAGAACTATGGGAGCAGGCGCTCAAGCTCTCTCCTGGGCGGAGCGAGATTGTTGAACTCCTCAAAAAGTCCCGCAAGGAAAATGATGTTGAAGTAAAAATGGACCGTGGGCACAGCTCCCGGTTTGATCTCACGTACGATCCCGGTGTTGATACGGGGTTTGCTCTCGCAATCCTTGACGTCCTTGAGTCAGCGGCAAACCTGATCGGAGCCGAGCTTGGGCTGTTTCCGGAAGCTCGAGTTCCGGTTGGTATCTATAAAAGAGCTGATTACAAAACAGTCACCGATTCCCCTGATTGGTCAGGTGGATTTTATGACGGCAAAATACGTCTCCCTTTCGGAGCTCTGAACGAGATTACTCCTCCAATGCGTGGCGTTTTGTATCATGAATACGCCCATGTCGTCGTATTTGAAATGACACGCGGCAACTGTCCACTCTGGCTGAACGAAGGGATCGCAGAGATGTTTGGGCGGACGCAGTATAACCGTTCTTTGCCGGAGCTTGGCCGCGCTGCACGTACCGGCAAACTGATCGAAATCAGGAGCCTGGAAACAAACTTTAGCGGATTATCTTCTATAGCAGCTTCCCTGGCGTACCAGCAGAGTTATGCGCTGGTTAAGTATATGGTCGCAACGTACGGCTGGCACAGGGTCAGACAAATTCTGGCAGGTCTCGGGAAAGGGCTCTCTTTTGATGAAGCGGCCACGGCGGCGCTCAAAGACTATAATTTGTCCTATGATGCTCTGGTGAATGAGTGGCGCACCTCAGTGGAGCGGGAATAGACGGTAGGTAATTATTTTGTTATGTAGCAAAGGAAGTCATGATATATGAATCGTTTTTGTAGGTCAAGTAGCGCAGTCTGGTTGCGCGCTTGTTATTGATCTGAAAAATATTTTTATATCTGCCTAACCAGTATAAACGGTTAGGTTTTTTTGTGTCTATGGACTTTGTCAGATCTGATCAGATCTCCCTAAGGTACGACAAAAAAAGTCATTACTCTGCCAATGCATTCTATTGGCAGAAATGTTTAAACCGGAAACTATTTCCAGCTTCACCCGATATAAACGATCCGCATTACACCACAATCTTCGGCAGTTGTTTCGCATACGGTAGATACCGCTCCACATTTCTCCTGATTTTTTTGAGTAGTTCACCAGCAAACTCGGTTTCCTCTCCGGGCAGCAGGCCTGACAAATTGACTGTATCAATCGCTTTGAGCAGCTTTTCTGACATTGTTGTGAGCGTCTTGGTAACCAGCCGTTTCTGCAGGCCGCACCTCTTGTGTGAACCGAGTTTCAAGATTGACCCGCATCGGCGTCTAAGTTGACCCATCTCCCATTCCATAACTTACTGATATTTCGCTTAAGGGTGGGGCAGGCAGGTGCCTATGCTGGGTCAATTTTCAAAGCCGATTGTCAGGTATTTTGGTGGTTTCTGCCTTCGGTCTGCCAGGCTTATGCACAATTTTGGCAGTGACAAAAAAAATCAGCGACCTGAATTGGGTCGTTGGGGTCATACAGGTCGGTAACCATGAAGGAAAACACACCGTGTTAATTTCCTAATTTTTGTTTAGCTGTGCGTTTTAGTTTGTAATATGAGCCCCACCCAATGTCATGAAACCCTATCTTGCTATTATTGCATGGAAACAATCTTTTCAGTACTGCTGGTCTTTTGTCGTTCAGCAACATTCACTATCTTGCCATCCTTTACCACGTAGCAAGGCGTATGCGTCTTACGAGCTAGTTTCAGGGCATTTGCAGCTGAGCGCTTCATTGTGTAAGTTGCCGGATTGTTTTGACCTGATGGGGAGGTTGATTTTCAGAATAGATTGACAAGAGTCGATTGGTTGTCGGATTATCTGGACTCGTCTGGAAGGAAGGTTTTTAAATTAAGTTGGGCGGTGAGTTTATCGAGAACTCACCGCCCTTTTACTTTTTGGGGAGGCTCCCCATAAAACAACGCAGGTTCATGATATATTTTGTTGAGTGTCTTCTCAAGGACATTTTTGAGCAGGGTAAAGATTTTCAGTGGATTCGCCCTGCTGCCTGCTTAAATTGCAACCATTACATGGTTTGGGGTCATGGTTTTGTCCCTCGTTATTTTGATGGATTTGTTTCCTGTCTGTATATGAAGTGCTACCGCTGTCCCCTCTGTCGTTGCGTTATGACCTCCCGTCCTGATACCCATTTCAGCCGAATCCTTTGCTGCAAAGAAACCATCCGCACCTTGCTTGCTCTCCGTATAACAACGGGCCGCTGGCTCCGCTCTTCCCTGTCTCTGCCTCGCATGCGCCATTGGCTGGCAAACCTGAAACGTCACGCACTGGCCCACCTGACTTCCTCTTGGAAAAAAGGGTTGATAACCGACTTTGACCGTTTGCTTGATATGCGTTTTGTCCCGGTAAGCCGGTCCATGTAATCCCGCAATAGCGATCACCACATAACCACCCTAGTGACGTCTGCCGTCGTTTTACGCTTCCCCCTGATATATGGTCGGGCATCATCACCAAGTATCAGCAAAGGAGTCATTTTATGACCGAAGACGAGAAGAAACAGGTGGCGGTATTCCGCTACGGCATCATTAACGAGTTTGTTGGGGGCCGCCGACTGGATCATGGAGAGCAGGAACAGCTCTTGGCGGAGAGGTGCGCCCACCGCTGGTTTATCCCTTTTTCCGGCAGAAGCCGTATCAGTCGCAGTACACTCTTGCGCTGGGTACGGATCTACTCGGGAAGTAACAACAAGCTTGAATCCCTTTACCCGAAGGACAGAAATGACAACGGTCAGGCCCGGGCGCTGGATGAAGATACCTGCCTGGCGTT
>CAJAFV010000097.1 GCA_903939115.1 uncultured Geobacteraceae bacterium | reverse complement strand
TTGATCCGTACTACGGCAAATACTCGCCTCTCTGTCATCATCTCCTTTCGTAAAATAGGCTGCAAACTATCAGACATGTATTTTCACATAACCAAACTTCAGTGACAGCTCTTCCGCGCCTGCAAGCATCGAAGGAATAATATGTAAAAAAACAAAAACGTACTGTTACAAAAACTCCTTCTTTTATTACATTGTTATATAGTTTGTCAATATTCTTTTTATTATTTTTAAACCGGCTTTTTAATTTTCAGCATACAAATAAATATAAACAAAAACAAGATGAAATAAACAATTTTTATCGCCTATACTGCGCAAATATAATATTATTACTCGTTACTTTAAACCTAGGATTCGGAATAAACCATGCCCACTATTCAAGAAGACAGCTTGTTTTTTATACCGGTAGGCGAGTTATGCAACCGGTCGGTCGTAACCTGTCCCCCCGATATCGGCCTGGTTGAAATGTCCAGACGAATGAAAACGTTAAATGTTTCCGGCATTGTCGTCGTGAATAACGAAGAACCGATCGGAATTGTATCCATCCGGGACCTGCGCGATCTCATCGCTGACTCTGTCAATGACATACAATCATTGTCAGTTCGTGACATCATGAAAACCAATCTGATCACAATCGGCAGTAGTGAGCAGTTTTTCAAGGCCGTTTTCCTGATGGCAAAACATACTATCCATCACCTGGTCGTCCTTGACCAGAACAGACATCTTTCAGGAATTCTTTCTGTTTCAGATCTTCTCCGAATTCAAACCAAAAGTCCGCTGTATCTTGTTCAGGAGATCGAGTCTGCAACGACGCTCGACCAACTCTGCCAGATCGGCAAAAAAAGGACCGGACTACTCCAGTATGCGGTTAAAACCAACGCCGACACCAGAAGCATGATACAGCTGATTGCCCTTTTTAATGATGCCTTCACTGAGCGCCTGATACATATCCTTGATATTGAGCATGGCGTACGCCTTCCTCGCAGGGCAGCTTATCTGGCGTTGGGAAGTGAGGGGCGCTGTGAGCAGGCGCTGCGCACAGATCAGGACAGCGCCATTATCTATAGCGATGACGCAACGGAAGAAGAGTTGTCAGAAATCAGACGTTTTGCGGATCATATAGTTACCGCTCTTGAACAGGTTGGCATTCCGCTCTGCCCCGGAAATATGATGGCCAGCAATCCGGATTGGTGCCACAGTATCTCGGAATGGAAAACTCTGATTGCCCAGTGGATTGGCAATCCCACCTCAGAGCATACGGTATATTTTGGTGTATTTCAGGATTTGCGGGTTCTGCACGGGGAATTATTTTTTGAAGAGGAACTGCGCACCCATATCTGCGATTGCACCCGACATAACCCCATTTTTTTCCCTGGCATGGCTCTCAACATTATACGTTTCAAGCCGCCAATCGGCATGTTTGGACGCCTGCGGGTCGCAACCCGCGGCGCAGCACGAGGGACACTCGATCTGAAAAAAGGGGGTATCTTTACTCTAACCAGAGGTATTGGCCTGCTTGCACTGGAAGCGGGGATTATGGGTGGCACAACGTGGGATAAGCTGGAGCAACTGCAGCACAGAAATATTTTTTCGGATCACGATCTGGAAACGCTGAAAGAGGCCTTTACCTTCCTGATCAAACTGCGGCTTGAAATACAGCTGTCTGCCATAGCATTTGGCAAAGAACCAAGCGATCTCATCGATCCGCTTCTGCTTCCCGACAAAACCAGAAATCTGCTTCGCACGGCCTTCCAGGGGGTCACTCTCCTGAACAGCCTCCTCAGCTGCCGGTATCAGCTCGATATAATGGCACGGTAACAGTCAATCCGAAAAGAGATGATGATAGTGCCGAGCGAATTATCAACAGCCTTGAAACGGCAGACAAATCACGGTTTTTATTGATCGTTTGACTTTACGCGCTTCCTGCCGGCGAAGTTGAAACACTGAAAATACATTAGGCAGGTCAGCAAAAAAGAGAAAATTGTTGATGCAAGCACCAGTCTGGCACCAGGCGCTTTTTTTACATCCGGCACCATCAAAACGAATGCCATATAAAATGCAACTCCGCACACCTTCCACATTTCACCCAGCAACCTCTTTTTTCGCAGGGCAGCTGTCTGCTCCGGCGTAAGGCCGGCCACACTGCTCTCTATTTCGATACCGACATCGCGCCAGGCAAGTTTATAGATCGGATAAATCAACAGCAGCTGGACTATCACCGCAACCACAACGCTGCTGAAGAACTGGCCAGGCTTTCCCTGTTGCGCAAAGCCGCTCTGAACATAGACCGCTATACAAACTAACAAGGCCAGCAGTAAGGTTTGAACGACCCGGTTCACCAGCATTGTCCGCTGAAGTTTCTTAAAATTAACATTTGACATTACGGTACTCTCCATTACTTATTTACGTCTGTTTTATCATGATTTTACCAGGATTACAGTTCCGGAATCACTTTCAGAGCGGGCGATTCATCTGACCGGCCGATCTCCTCAATATATTTCAAAACAAAGCGCTGGGCAGCTTCTACGGCTCTTGGTATGTTCCATGTCTTCATATCCCGTTCTTCCACCAGATTACTAATGCCACGAATTTCAAGGCAGTCAATACCGCAGCGGAGACAAACCTGCACGACTGCCCCCCCCTCCATATTTTCAATCAGCGCGTTCCAGCGCTGTGAAAGTTCAGCCGCAAAGCGACTGGAGCCGCTACAGGTTGAAACTGTTGACGAGCGGCCGCGCATCAGAAAAACGCCATACTTTTCTGCCAGCTGCAGAGCTTTTTCAGACGCATGGCTGGTAAGCGGCAGAACATTATAACAGCTCTCTCCATCCTGTTCTATAGACGGAAGGTTCATGAACCGTAAATCTTTCCAGCCATCCGCTACGACGACACCTTCGTCGGCAAGCACTTCTTCGCTCGCGACGACCAGGTCTCCGATAGAGAGGCCACTGCCGATGTACGCTCCGGCACAGCCGGTATTGATGACAAGACGTGGCCGGTAGCGATCAATCATGACCGCCGTGGCGGCCGCGGCGTTGACCTTACCAACCCCGCCGGCACAGACAACAACCTGCCCATTACCGATCGTTCCTTCCACGTATTCGTAACCGCCGGCTTTAACTTTACCGGAATATTCAAGCGCCTGTTCCAGCAGTTCTACTTCCTGTGGCAGAGCCGCAATAATAACAATTGGTTTCATGAGTTCACGTGATTCCGTTCCTGATATGCCAATAAATCTTCAATGGTGTCTATGTCCTGCCACTCAGGGAGCAGAACTGTTGACAGACCCGAATCCATCGCAGCAGTCAGGCTCTGTTCCAGCACTTCAGAACTGCTCCAGGAGATATTCGCAAACAGCTTCGCCCAGACCTGACGCAGACCGAGGAGATAATAACCACCATCCCTGCTCGGTCCAAATACGATATCAGGATGTTCCTTTCCCAGCAGATGATATGCTTCGCGAATATACGATATCGGCAGGTCAGGGGC
The DNA here is from genome assembly GCA_903939115.1 of uncultured Geobacteraceae bacterium. Taxonomy (GTDB): domain Bacteria; phylum Desulfobacterota; class Desulfuromonadia; order Geobacterales; family Pseudopelobacteraceae; genus JACRCG01. Next base: position 163,123 of record CAJAFV010000097.1, on the reverse strand, counting down.
ATCACTGCCGATAACGCAACAGACATCGCACCCATCTGCAAACATCATTTCAAATGCAGCCTGCATGCGCTGTCCGAGATCTCCCTGACTCTGGATTCGGGAGTTGCACCGATACCGTTCCGCCAGTATCAGTAACGATTTTTCAGGACAAGCCCAAAAGACTACCGTCTCGACATCACTCAAGCATCGAGACGTTTGCAGAACCTCCGACAACATGCTCTCATATGATTCGGCGGCAAGCTGATCGCCGAGTGAAGCCGCTAGCCTTGTTTTCACCTCTCCCGGGAGAGGTTCCCGGGCAAAGACGATCAGCCCTTTTTTCACCGGCGATCCAGTTCCACAGCAGCATAGGCGGAATGATTGTGGATCGATTCAAAATTTTCCGCTTCAACAGAAAACCAGGTGATGTTGCCCTGTGCTGCCAGCCTGGAATGCGCCTCACGGACCATATCCTCGACAAAGCGGGGATTTTCATAGGCCTGTTCGGTGACAAACTTTTCGTCAGCGCGCTTGAGCAGAGAATAGAGTGGGCTGGACCCGCACTGTTCAATCAGCTCCACCAGATCTTCAATCCAGATGAAGTCGCGATAACGAATCCGCACGGTCATAATACTACGCTGGTTGTGAGCCCCAAAACGTGACAGCTCACGACTGCAGGGGCAGAGCGAGGTAAGTGGAACCTTGATGCCGAGTACAAAATCGAGCCTGTCCGTCATTGAAGCACTGAATTCGCAGGTGTATTCCATCAGGCTCTTGGCGCCCGAAACCGGCGCGGCCTTATCGATAAAATAGGGGAACTGAATTTCGAGGTGGGCGTTTTCTGAACCAAGCTTTGACTTCATCTCTTCGAGAATCGTCTCAAGCTTGTCGAGCGCTATCTGTTCGCGGTACTTGTTAAGAATCTCCACAAAACGGCTCATGTGGGTACCTTTGAAATGATGGGGCAGATCGACGTACATGTTGATCTTGGCAACGGTATGCTGCAGGGTACGGTTCTTGTCCATCACCACAATCGGATAGGTGATATCCTTTACCCCCACTTTGGCGATCGGAATACGACGGGTATCCGGGCGTTTTTGCATGTCCGGCATTGCAGTCGGGACGAGTGGCTGTGCTGTTTTTTTCATGATTGGGTTTCCACTTTGGGATTAATTTCCAGTACGCGCAGAATTTCGCCCCAGATGCCGTCTCGCCCCTCTTTCGAAAGGGCCGAAAACGGGAGCATCATACCCTTATCGCGTTTAATTGCAGCGGCAATAATCCCCTTCTGCTTGGCTTGTTCGTTTTTTGAGAGTTTATCGCACTTGGTCACAACTAAAATAGGCGGAATATTGTACATTTCCAACCAGCGCAGCATCTGCAGGTCGCCATCAGAAGGTACACGCCTGATATCAAGGATCAGCACGACCGCTTTGAGTGATTCACGGATGGCCAGGTATGATTCGATCATCGGCCCCCACTGCTTCCGCAGCGCTGGAGGAGCTTTAGCGTAACCATAACCGGGAAGGTCTACCAGTGTCAGAACGCTGTTAATGTCAAAAAAATTAATCAGCTGGGTCCGACCAGGCGTTGAACTGGTTCTCACCAACCCTTTACGTCCGGACAGCACATTGATCAGAGATGATTTGCCGACGTTCGAGCGCCCTACAAAGGCGACCTCCGGCAACCCTGGAGGGGGGTAATCTTTCGGTTTTGCAGCACTTTTTATGAATTCAGCCTGAATTACATTCATTGAATCATTCTCCTTGAAGCGGTCATTATAGTTTTCCGAACAGTGTAGATTCAAGCGCTTAATTCTTATCCGGCATTTTTGTTTTTTTTACAAATAGTCCGTGGTTTTCATTGCAAAGATATGGTATACAGGCAACGGTACTTTTTTTGTTGTGATCTGTGTTGAAGCAGTGAATTACTGGCATTGCTGCCTGATAATAAATCCACTAAAGGAGTTACACATGGAAAGCGTGAATGCGAAAGACCGTCATGGCCACACCCCTTTGATCAGTGCCTCAAAAGAGGGGCTCAAGGATTTTGTCAAGGACCTGCTCCACCGCGGTGCCGACATATCAACCAGCAGCGATAAGGGTAAAACCGCGCTTCATTACGCTGCTGCCAATGGGCATACTGAAATCGTCAAAATGCTTCTGGAAAAAGGGGCTGACGCCGATGCCCGTGACCGCGAAGGGCATACTCCGCTGATGATGGCTGCAATTTACGGGTGCAACCAGACTGTGCAGGCACTGCTTGATGGCGGGGCAAACCCGACGATAAAAACTCCTGCCGGCAATACTGCCAACCGATACGCCGAGAACAACAGCCATCCGCTCGCTTCGGCACTGCTGAAGAAAGCTGAGCGAACCAAATCGGGTAACGCCTGAAATCAAAAACAATGTAACACTGATACAGCAGGAACGTCTGATTAATAAGCCGGCGAAAAACCATGTTTTTCGCCGGCTTATTACTGTTATACCAGCATTAAATCAAATGCGTAATTACAACTTCTCTCCGAGAACGGTATTATCGATCAGCCTGGTTTTTCCTATTGTTACTGCCAACGCCAACAGCGTGCTGTCGTCAGCAACTTCGAGTTCCTGCAATGTTGAGCCATCACGAAATTCAACGTAATCAATAACGGCTGTCGCATCCTGTCCGATAACTGATACTGTTTCCTTCATAAGGACAGCAATTGAGCGTTCTCCCGCTGCAAACAGTTCACGTGCCCGCCTGATTGCCTGAATTAAACAGAGTGCGCTCTGCCGCTCAAGCGGTGACAGGTAGGCATTACGCGAACTCATTGCAATCCCATCCGCTTCGCGAACAATCGGCATCCCGACAATCTCAACCGGCATATTCAGATCTGCGGTCATTCGGCGGATAACTGCCAGTTGCTGATAATCCTTACTTCCAAAAAGAGCTACATCAGGACGGACAATATTGAATAGCTTTGCAACCACTGTTGCGACACCGTCAAAGTGCCCCGGGCGACTTGTACCGCAAAGAGGCAGCGAGAGATCCCTCACGGCAACTCCGGCTTGAAACCCGGGCGGATACATCTCCTCAGCCGTTGGAATAAAAACGATGTCAACCCCGCACGCTTCAGCAATTTGGCAATCACGCTCCATGTCTCGTGGATAACGGTCCAGATCTTCATTTTTTCCAAACTGGATCGGGTTGACAAATATCGAGAGTACCAGGACGTCTCCTCGTGTTCGCCCTTCCCGAAGCAGGGAGGCATGCCCCTCATGCAGAAATCCCATCGTGGGGACAAAAGCGATCCTTCTCCCTTCCCGTTCAGGGGCGATCGCAAGTGCCTGCATATGCACAATGTTGTTGATAATTTTCATCTTATCCTCAGGAAAAAGAATGTTCTTCTGTTGGAAACTCACCGTTTCTGACCTCAGCGACATACTGCTCGACAGCTGCGGAGATGATCGGCGCCAGATCGGCATAGCGTTTCACGAACTTGGGTGAATATTTTTCACAGAGGCCGAGAATGTCGTGGATTACCAGCACCTGCCCATCACACGAGGGACCGGCTCCAATACCGATGGTCGGGATGGACAACTCGGCACTGATCTCTGCCGCCAGCGACGCCGGAATCCCCTCCAGCACGACGGCAAAAGCCCCGGCGTGCTGCACTGCATAGGCATCATCCATGATCCGTTCGGCCTGCTCGTTCCTCCCTTGGACCTTGTAGCCACCCATGCGGTGAACCGACTGCGGCGTCAGACCTATGTGCGCCATTACCGGGATATCGATCGATGAAACCGCCCGGATTACGTGGGCCATATTGCTGCCCCCTTCAATCTTTACCGCCTCGGCACCACCCTCTTTTATCATGCGGCCGCAATTACGACAGGCATCTTCGATACCGGTCTGACATGACATAAACGGCATATCAGCAACAACGAGGGCCTTTGGGCCGGCTCGTTTAACCGCCCGGACGTGATACAGCATCTCATCCATAGTAACCGGCAACGTCGTATCATGACCGGCGAACACAACGCCTGCGGAATCACCTACCAGAATAATGTCCACCCCGCCGTCATCAACAAGTCGCGCAAACGGGTAATCATACGCGGTCAGAACTGTAATGCGCTGGCCGTTCTGTTTCATTTTCAGGATGTCAGGAATTGTCGTTTTCTTTTTCATTGAAAGCTGGCTCCCAAAAAACAATAAAATCTGTTTATATCGAACAGGTCAGACTTTTCATCTGTTCCAGTTCCTTAACAACTTCTGCACTCTGCGCCCTACGCATCTCCATATTATCAAACAACTCAGTAACCATGCTGCTGACCGATTCCACATTGCGGCGAATCAGTTTACCATCATCAACCTGACACAATGTTGAATTAACCATTTCATGGGTCATATCCTTGATAGTTTCTATTGACCGGGCAATACTTTTTGTGGCTTTTGACTGATCGGTTGAGGCAATGAAAATTTGAGAGGTCATTGAGCTGATATCTTCCATTGAGTGCGCTACCAACTGAACACTGATTACCTGCTCCTGAGTCGCCAGCTTGATCTGCTTAGTCATATCGAGAGAACAATTTGAGCTGTCAAAGATTGCTTTCAGCGACTCCCCGGTACTGTACCCCAATTCAACTCCGCGTTGGACCAGGTCCTTGGTCGTCGCGATATTTAGAGCTGCAGTTTTCGACTCGCTCATGATTTTTTCAATGATGGAAGTGATTTCACCGGTTGACTGACCGGTTTGCAGTGACAGATTCCGAATTTCATCAGCCACGACACCAAAGCTCTTTCCATATTCACCGGCCTGAGCAGCAATAATAGAAGCGTTCAGCGCCAGAAGATTAGTACGTTTTGTGATATCATTTATGACACTGACAATGTTTTCAATACGGGTGCTGTTCTCAGCCAACCGCCGTATGGCATCAAAAGAAAGTCCGACCGATATTTTAATTTCGTCAAGAGAATGTATCGTTTCCGTGACGATGACCCGTCCTTTTTCAGCACGCTCTTTTACCTGTTGCGAAACTTCGTGTGAAATTGCCGCGTTCTGCTCCACATTGCCGATTGTTCTGTTAATCTGCTCCATGGCAGCCGCTGATTGGCGGACAACTCCGGCCAAATGGTCAAGATTTCGGGTTACCTGCTCTATGGCAACTGAAATTTGAGTTACCGCTGAACCGGTTTCGTCAACCGATGCCATCACACCTTCAGAAGCAGAGGCGATAATCGATGTCCCATCAGCAACGGAATCAACGCCATCACGAAGATTACTGACATTTCTGGAATACTGGTCACGGCTTGCCAACAGGAATTTAAATGAACTCTCCAATTCGGATGTCAACGTGTCAATTGAAGTCAACAAACTGATACGGGTTATGGCAGATGACACCTGATCCGCAAAAAGGATAATAGTATCGACGTCTGAGTCATTGAGGGCACGACGGCTGTTTTTGTTGTCGATAGCAAAAATCCCGACTGTATCGTTCTTTACGACAATCGGACATAAAACAAAACTCTTTGAACGCAGCGGCGAGAGCCTGTTGTGGGGAGAGGACAGATGGTAATCATCGGGATAGTTGGAAATGTCGTCAATCAGAAACACTTTACGTTCATGAAAGCACTTGGCAATGACACCGATACTCGAATCAATCGGCATACTAACGTCAGAAGGGTTAAAACCCTCTGTGCCGATAGAGGCAAAGAAACGGAGTCGCACCCCATCTTCCGCCAAGAGAATATTGACCCGCTCATACCCCAAAACATCGTGCAACCCCTCAGCGCAAAGGAACAGCACTTCATCAAGGTTGAGTGATTTCTGAATTTTACTACTGATCTGATGAAAATTTTTGATGTTCCTGTCCAAAACTTTATAGCGATTTTCAAAAATTTCCTTCTGCTCGTTGACCTCTTGGTGAAGGAAACTAAGTTCCGTCGCACGCTCACGCAGTTCGTCATCGTACTTGCCGATCATATAACCGAGAACGGCAAGGACAACGGCTGTGCCTCCCCCCATATACAGGTACATGGCAAAATGTTCACTGTCTTTTACAATATCGTGAAAAAGTTGCTCCACAAAACCACGATTGGAATCAAAATACAACAATACCCTGATAAAAACCCAACCGACAGGAGCAAAAACGCCAAGTAGAAATCCACCGGCAGAAAACAGAATTGAATGCCTTCTCATAGGGCCTTCCCCAAGCGGGTACAAACATTGTTAATCAATTGCAAGCTTTTCATCAATGGCGTGGCCAATCTCTTCCATAACCTTCTCCGCATCATCACTATTATAGGTAACAATATTTTTAAGATGCGTGTACGAATCGAGATCCATTTTATCGAAGGTAAAACCAGCCCCGGCCTCCGTGGTCCGGGTAACTTTCCCGTTAAAGTTCACTGTTATTTCAGGGATGTTTCCGGAAAGAGCTATGGTTATATCAGCCAGATCTCCTTCAACCAACGGCTCGCTGGTAACCAGAAACATGCCGGTCATGCTGAGGTTTTCCACCGCACCCTGAAACTGTCGATCAGCGATCCTGATAGTGGCTCCGACATGGAATTGTACGCGAGAAAACTTTCGGGTTTTCATATATACCCTCCTGCGGTTTTGCGTGAAATCAGGCTTTCCCCGCCGAGCCAAGAACTGTTTCGTTTTTGTGCTTAACCAACTTCACCAGCTCTTTACGCGCTTCACCGAGATATTTACGTGGATCAAATTCTTTCGGGTCCTTGGCAAAATATTCCCGGATTCTTGCAGTTACCGCCAATCTGCCGTCGGAATCAATATTTATCTTGCAGACAGCACTCGCTGCCGCCCGACGCAATTGATCTTCGGATATACCGACCGCTCCTGCCAGATTACCACCGTATTGATTTATTAACTCGACATACTCCTGGACCACCGAAGAGGCGCCATGAAGTACAATCGGAAAGCCGGGAATACGTTTTTCGCACTCTTCCAGAATATCGAACCGGAGCGGAGGGACCGGTTGACCGGCTTTAAATTTAAATGCCCCGTGACTGGTTCCGATTGATATCGCCAACGAATCAACGCCGGTCTTTTTGACAAACTCTTCAACCTCTTCCGGTTTTGTATAGGTCGAATGTTCCGCAGAAACCTCATCCTCGATCCCCGCCAACACGCCCAACTCCGCTTCAACCGATACGCCGAACTGGTGAGCATATTCAACGACCTTTTTTGCAAGGGCCACGTTTTCCTCGAATGGCAGATGTGATCCGTCAATCATGACAGATGAAAAGCCGCTATCAACGCACGATTTGCACAGTTCAAACGTGTCACCGTGATCAAGGTGCAGACATATCGGGATATTTGAGCCTGCTTCACGGGCCATCTGTACCGCACCCATAGCCATGAAGCGGAGCATCGTTTCGTTTGCATAACTACGCGCACCCTTTGATACTTGGATAATAACCGGGGAATTAGTTTCGATACAGGCGGTCACAATAGCCTGAAGCTGTTCAAGGTTATTGAAATTGTAGGCAGGAACAGCATATTTACCGGCCATCGCCTTGCTGAACATCTCTTTCGTGTTGGACAAACCCAATTCACTGTAATGAACTTTCTGCTTTTCCATTTCGTCCCCCTCGGTTTTTAATTGATGCGGGAATCTGTAGAGAGCCCCACATTTCCAGTTGATACAGATACCATGCAAATATCGTATAATCAAGGTTTTATGAAGTATCTGGAGTGCCGTATCGTGAATGGTCAGATAGCTAACGTGCCGCCTTGAACAGGCAGCAGGAGCTCAGTAAAATTAATTATTCCCCACTGCAGGATTGTATGGCACGGACATCCGGCAAGTTCCAGGGGAGGATTGAGGCCGAGAAACCGAAGAACATCAAGAAGCACTGACTGCTCTCTACCAGTGACAGTGCCCAATTGGTGCGAAAGCAGATGGTTCCGTTTGCTCAGCTTTGACCCGTCAGGCCCGGTTACCAGTGGCAGGTGACAATAATCCGGCTGAGTAAAGCCGAGAAGTCGCTGCAGATATATCTGGCGCGGCGTTGAGGAGAGCAGATCCTCACCCCGTGTCACCTGGTTTACCCCGGCCAGATAATCATCAATCACTACAGCTAGTTGATAGGCAAATTCCCCATCACCACGCCTCAGTATAAAATCACCGGAAACGGTGGAAAGCTTCTGACAAAAGCGACCCCTCCGCAGGTCAGAAAAGCTGATGTTGTCCTCCGACACCTGTAGCCTCCAGGAGCGTATAGCCGCAGCAGCTTTCATACCGGCCCGGCAGGTACCGGCGTACGGAATGCCATCATCTTCAAGATGTGGAGCCGACGCACTCCGGGCTATCTCCTTGCGTGAGCAACAGCATGGATACACCGCCCCGGCCTGCTGTAGCAGTTCAAAAAAATGCTGATACTCTCTCAGATGCCTGCTCTGACATGCGACCTCCCCATCCCACTGCAGGCCGAACAACTCCAGAGTCCGCATGAGATCGTCAGCCATCCCCGGGATCTGGCGCGCAGTATCCAGATCGTCAAGCCGCAGCAGCCAGAGACCACCATGACGTTTTGCCATCAGATAGCTGCCGACAGCCGCAACCAGAGAACCGGTATGAAGAGCTCCGGTCGGGGACGGTGCAAAACGACCGACAACAGGGCGGTCCAGGCTCTTATTCACAGGAGGCCGGCTGTCAGCTGCCAAAAGTACAGCAATAATCCGTCACTACCAGCACCTTCATGATGAAGGTGTTATGTGCCGGCACGTTAAACGTTTCGCCGGCAACTACTTTCTTCCACTCGCTTTCGCCCTTTAGTTTCCATTTCAGCTCTCCTGAGAGAATTTCCAGGTTCTCAAGGCCCTCAGTTGAAAATTCATATTCTCCCGGTTGCATGACGCCAAGCGTTTTTTTGCTGCCATCGGCAAAAAATACCGAACGGCTGGTAACCTGACCGTCAAAAAAAATATTGGCCTTCTTGACAACGGTGACATTTTTAAACTCTGACATTGTAGGCTCCTCACAGGTTGATTTTATGCAAATCGTTATACCTAATTTTGGGTGGTGTGAGCAAATAAAAAAACCCGCTGGATTTCTCCGGCGGGTTCAAATTACTATTGATGTTTTGAATGGAACTTAATTGAAAGTGCCGCGAATCAGATCTGCTTTCCAGGCGACAGTTGACCGCCCCGATGAAGGCGAAACGAGCAGCTCGGGAACAAGCGTCGGAATCGCAATTTTAACACGGCCGTTTTCAACTTCGGCAAAGGCACGGGCTGATTTGGCCAAACCGTATGCGGTTCCGGCGATAACACCTGTAGCCGCTCCATACGCAATATTATTGTAATGGTCAGTCGGATGACTTGCAAAAATCATCAAAGCGCCACCGACAAGCGCACCGATTCCTGCACCGTAAAAGGCATCTGTAAAAACTTCCCTGATCGTATCATCTGCTGCAAATGCAGAAGAGACGGTCGATAACAGCGAAACAAGTGTCATAACAGCAATCAGTTTCTTAAGTTTTCTCATAGCGCGTAAGCTCCGTATCAAAGGTAAAAAACTGTGTCGCATTTTTACCACACCACAGAACACTCAGTCAAGTTTATTGATATGGCTTGATATGACTGAAAACAGTGAGGGCTCCATACTTCCGGAAAAGAGTTGACTGCATTACCGCTTACAGTGTATGCCAACACAAGTTACCGACTCACTAATATTTCGGGGACGTGCTCGTTTGTTTACCCACATCATACATAAATTCCCTATTTTTTTTGTGCCTACTGCAATATTGATTGCAACCTGGTTTCTGACCCCCCAAATTCCCCGACTGTCACCCGACCAGCAGGATCTGGTGCTGTTTGCCCCGTATATTGTGACTATTTTCGGCCTCTTTTTATCCGTTCATTTCCATCGCGGCCGACCGTTTATGGTACTGCTTATGCTGGCCCTCTTTTATTGGAGTTCCCAGACACTTTTTTTGGCCAGGCAGTTTGAGCCGGCCCTCAATAAGTATTTTCAAGCATTTATTTTACTGATTCCCCTGAATATGGCTCTGTTCACTATCATGCGCGAGCGCGGAATCTTTTCCACTGTCGGCCGGGTGCGTTTCGCTTTTCTGGCCATCCAGGCGTGTGGTGTCCTGTGGCTCATCGACCGGCATTTTTTTGACCTTGTGCCTTATATTGCCAGGAGTTACATACAGTGGCCGATCTTTAGCAGCCTGATGGTCCCTCAGCCTGCAGTAGTGGCAGGCGCTCTCTGCTTTACTGTCATTGCAGTTCTGGCACTGCTGCGGCAGGCTCCGATCGACGGCGGTATGCTCGGGGCATTGACGGCGTTTTTTATAGCCTGTAACTGGATTACAACCCGTGACATCCATGTTGCGTATAACACTGCCGGGGCTTTGATCCTTACCTTGAGTGTGTTGCGGGATTCCTACAACATGGCATTTCGCGACGACCTGACCGGCATCCCGTCGCGGCGCTCTTTAAACGAGACTCTTCACGGCCTGGGGCGGCACTATACGGTAGCGATGCTCGATGTTGACCACTTCAAGCAGTTTAACGATACTTACGGCCATGACGTGGGGGATCAGGTGCTGAAAATGGTGGCACGAAAGATGATGGCGGTTGGTGGGGGGGGCAAAGCCTATCGTTATGGCGGAGAAGAATTCACCATCATCTTCTCCCGCTGCCGCATTGATGAAGCTCTGCCGCACCTGGAGGTGCTGCGCGAAACGATTGCCGATTACCGCATGGCCTTACGGAGCGAAGACCGGCCAAAGAACCAAAAGCAGGGCAAGGGAAGTCGCGGCAGTCGTGCCGGTCGCGGAGATGGCGCCTATGCCTCGGTAACGGTCAGTATCGGTGTCGCTGAAAGCGGTGAAGTGCTTAATAGTACGGCTGAGGTTATGAAGGCGGCTGACAAAGCGCTCTACAAGGCTAAGAACAAGGGGCGCAACCAGACCTGCCGATAAAACGTCAATCGCGCGGAATCGCCAACATCCGGTCCAAAGCCCCTTTGGCTTTGAGGCGAATCTCCTCAGGCACAGTAATGACCGGCGACAAAGTCTGGAGTGAAAGCAGGACATCCTCCAGCGAGGTAAGTTTCATATTGGGGCAGAACAGCGCTGGTGAGGCCAGGATGAACTCCTTCTCAGGGTTTTCAAGGCGCAGCTTGTAGATAATGCCGGCTTCCGTGCCGATGATGAATTTTGCGGCCGGACTGGTGCGACAGTAGTCATACATGCCGCTGGTGGAACAGACATAATCGGCCAGGTTTGAAACCTCCAGTGAGCTTTCCGGATGGCAGATAAAAAGCGCATCGGGATGCTCACTCTTTTTTTGCAGCACCGCTGCCACCGTCATCCGCTCATGTGTCGGACAGAACCCCTCCCAAAATATAAACTTCTTTTCCGGAACGAACTTGGCGATCCAACGCCCCAGATTGCGATCCGGCACAAAGATCAGTTCATCCTCGCGGAGTGACCGTACCACTTTGAGTGCATTTGCTGAGGTGCAGCAGATATCAGAATGAGCTTTAACCTCGGCAGATGAGTTGACATACGTAACCACCGGAACACCGGGATGTCGAGACTTGAGCAGTTCGAGCTCTTCTGCCGTTACCATGTCGGCCATCGGGCATCCGGCATCCGGGCGGGGTAGCAGGACCTTTTTCCCGGGTGAGAGAATCGCCGCAGACTCTGCCATAAAGTGCACGCCGCAGAACACGATGACGTCGGCGTCCGTCTTGGAAGCCTCAATGGATAGAGCAAGAGAATCGCCGGTGATATCAGCGATTTCCTGGACCTCATCACGCATGTAGTTGTGGGCCAGAAGCACTGCATTGTGCTCTTTGAGAAGGTCTTTTATCTGCTGATTTATAATGTCTTGCATGCTCATAGCTCCTTACGCCACATAATTTAATAACTGCCGGTTTTATTGATATTACAAATTTTTATTCAAGTTTGCCAGTGACAGCACCAGCGCCATCTCTTCGTCCCGATTGTTCACCTCGCCATTCAGACGCGCCTGCAGCAGGCGATCTTTTATACGCCGGAACAACGGCCCCGGTTCCAGGCCAAGCTCACGAAGATTCTCACCATTCACAACCGGCATAATCGTACGCAGTCGTGTCAGATACAGTGATACGAAGCGCCTGACCTGTTCGCTGCTGGCCCGAGCGGCCAGATATGCCAGCATCTCCAGGCTAAGGCCGCTGAACCAGGTAAAAATCTGGCTGTTTTGCACTTCAGCCGACTGTTTCAGGCGTCGTTTGATGGCGTTTAGAGTTGTAAATACCAGGTGACGCTGATTGCAGAGACGTAACGCAAGACGGCCCGGAATTGCCAGGCGGATGCAGGCATCGTGAAACTCGTGCGGATTGAGCCCGTCGCACAGGGCAAGAAGATATACCTGCCATGGCTCACACCTCTCCTCGAGATACAGCAGACGAAGCCAGGCCATAACCTGTCCGGTTTCCTGCAGCACCCGCTCCGTGGCTGCGACAAGCTTGAGAGCTGGATGAATATACGGGAGGAGCCCGAAAGAAGCCATGCGACCCATGGCGGCAATCGGCTCTTTTTCGCGCATGATCTGTACGAGTTCACTCAGCAGGCGCTCCCCTCCGAGCTTTTCAAGGAGATGCATGCGTACCGCGCTCCGAATCAGGTTTTCGGTATGCGGCGCTATATGAAAACCGAGGCGCTGCTCAAAACGGATGGCCCGAAACACCCGTGTCGGGTCTTCGACGAAGGAGAGGTTGTGCAGCACCCTGACGACCCGCTCCTGAATATCCTGCTGACCGCCGAAATGATCGGTCAATTGACCGAAGCGACCACCGTTGATGCAGAGTGCCAGAGTGTTTACCGTAAAATCACGCCGGTACAGGTCATGCCGGAGGGACGCCCGCTCAACCGTCGGGAGGACACCGGGAGAGTCGTAATATTCCAGACGGGTGCTGGCCACGTCAATTTTCCTGCCATCGGGGAGGACCAGCACTGCCGTACCGAATTTCTTGTGACTGCGCACCCTGCCGCCATGGAGTTCAATAAAACGTTCCGCAAAAAAAATGCCGTCACCTTCAACGGTAACATCCATATCCAGATTATCGATCCCCAGAAGCAGGTCCCGGACAAAACCGCCTACCATATAGACCGCCATACCGAGGCTATCGCCAATAGCACCGAGATTCTGCAGGGTTTCACGGATCTCCAGCGGAAAACGCTTGCCGATCAGTCCCGCCACCGAGCGTACCCTGGTCGGAACTTCCAGGGATTCAAGATCATAGAGCGGACAACTCTGACCACGGCGACTGCCGTAGATATGACGCATCAAATCGGTCCGCGTCACCGCTCCAACCAGATGCTTCCCGTCAAAAACAGGAACAAAACGGCGATTGCCGGTCACCATGTAGGATTGAATATCTGTAAGAGGGGTATCAGGAGTTGCCGAGAGGTATTCCGTATGCATAAAATCGGTTACCGGCGATTCGCCCAGACCGTGATGCAACGCTTTTTCGATAGTCTTGCGGGAGACAACCCCCATCATCACCTTCCCGGACATAACCGGCATGGCATTGCAGTTATAGCGGGTCAGATACTCACGGGCACCGGTAATAGTCACCGTGTCAGGCATGGTCTTGACCGGCGTTGACATGATGGATCCTGCCGTAACGCCTCCTTTGACCGAGTGCTGCAACAGCTGATCAAGCTGTTCCAGAACCTGTTTAAGCGATTGGTTATGGACAACAGCCGAAGCGGCAGTCGCATGACCGCCACCATGAAAACCCCTCATAATTTCGCCGGCATCTATTTCGGGGACGTGGCTGCGCCCTACCAGATAGACATGATCTTCCATGGCCACCGCCACAAACAGCGCGTCCATATTTTCCATATCCCTCATCAAATGAGCCAGCGAGGCGATGTCCCCGATATAGTGACGACAGGTGGCGTGAGCAATTGAAATAACCACGCCGTTCACCGTACTGGCTTTGAGAGTTGTCAGCAACTGCCGTAACAGCCCCATCTGCGCTTTTGTCAACTCCGGTGTCAGGGCGTCGCTGACGATACTCAGCCTGGCACCCTGCTCCAGCAACCAACCCGCCACCCGGTAATCATCGGGCGTCGTCGATGCAAACAACAGGCGCCCGGTATCTTCATGAATCCCGAGCAGGATCAGGGTGGCTTCTTCTGCGTTCAATGAAATGCCCTGCGCCATTAACCGGCCCGCGAGGAGCGTTGAGGCAGAACCGCCGACAGCGATGGTGCCGCCGGTCGGACGAATACTTTCATCGGTCAACGGATGATGATCATAGATATTGATTTCCAGACCGGGACGTTCCAGAATTTCTGCGAAGCGCCCGATTCGGGAGGCCTGCTGGCAATCAACGATGATCAGGCGGTTTATCGACTCAAGGTTGATCTCTTTGGCCCGGGTGAAGTGCGGCAGGTACTCCGGATGCCGTTCCACAAAAACCCTCACCGCTTTTTCCTGGGAACCGGGAAATGAGAGCAGAGCACCGGGATACAGCCGCAAAGCCGCAGTCATGGCGCCAAGACAATCAAAATCGGCATTTGCGTGGGTTGTGATAACGTCCATAATCATCCGAGATGCTTTTTGATTAGCTTACGTCCCCGATCGGCATTGTCGGCAGATGCCAGATTTCTTCGTTATAATTATTGATTGTCCGGTCAGTGGAAAACTTGCCGCTGCAGGCGGCATTCATGATGCTCATGCGGGTCCAGCGCTCACGGTCCTGGTATGCAGTCGCGGCATGGTTCTGGGCATCGACAAAACTGCGGAAATCTGCGGCAACCATCCAGGGATCCTGAGGAGAACAGATCGCGTTGATGATCGGGTTGAACAATCCTCCTTCAAACAGATTGAAATGACCGCAGCGGAGAAGATTCATAACCCTCTGCAAATCATCGTCATGACTGATAACGCCATGCGGGTCGTAATTCCAGCGCAGCTCATCCACCTCTGCACTCGTCAGGCCGAACATGAAGAAGTTTTCTTCGCCGACCTCTTCAAGTATTTCGATATTCGCACCATCCAGCGTGCCGATGGTTATGGCGCCGTTCATCATAAACTTCATGTTTCCGGTTCCGGAAGCTTCCTTGCCTGCTGTTGACAACTGCTCGGAAAGATCGGTACCGGGGCAGATGATTTCCATGGCAGAAACGCTGTAGTTCGGAAGAAAGGCTACCTTAAGCATATCACCTACGGCCGGATCGGAATTGACAACGGCGGCAACGTTATTAATCAGTTTGATGATCAATTTTGCCATGGCATACCCGGGCGCCGCTTTGCCGCCGATCAGCACGCAGCGATTGGTCCAGCCGGCAGTGTCACCACGCTTGATCCTGTCGTAGAGATGAATGACATGCAGTACGTTGAGGAGCTGGCGTTTATATTCATGGATACGCTTGACCTGAACATCGAACAGGCCTTCCGGGTTGAATGTAACGTTGCATGTTGCCTGGACAAAGGCAGAGAGCCGCTCTTTATTGGCCCGCTTAACATCATGCCATCTCCCGCGAAATTCGGGATCGGCAGCAGATGCGGCGATCCTGTTGATCTGCTGCAGATCAGCCACCCAACCGTCGCCGATCTTTTCGGAGACAAGTTGACTCATGCCGGGATTACAGTGCGCAATCCAGCGCCGAGGGGTCACACCGTTGGTTTTATTGTTAAACTTGTGTGGCCAGAGTTCATAGAAATCACGGAACAGCCCCTGGACCAGCAGTTGCGAGTGCAGCGCAGCAACACCGTTGACGGAAAAGCTCCCCACGATGGCCAGATATGCCATCCGGATCTGAAGTGTCTCTCCCTCCTCAATGATTGACATACGCCTCATGCGCTCATTGTCCCCCGGCCAACGACAGGATACTTCAGCAATAAAGCGGGCATTTATCTCCAGTATTATCTCCAGAATCCGGGGGAGTAACTGGCCGAAAAGCGGCAAAGGCCACTTTTCGAGCGCTTCGGGAAGCAACGTATGATTAGTGTACGCCATTGTCTTACTGGTTATTCCCCACGCCTGATCCCAGCTCATGCCATGATCATCAATCAGGATACGCATCAGCTCAGGCACGGCACAACTCGGGTGGGTGTCATTCAGCTGGAAACAGTTATTTTCGGCGAAATCACTGAAATCACCTTTGCGCGACACCATCCACCGATCGATGACATCCTGAAGGGTGGCCGAGGCGAGGAAATACTGCTGCCGCAAACGGAGCACTTTACCGTTTTCACTGGCATCGTTCGGATACAGTACCATCGTGATATTCTCGGCTTCATTCTTGGTGGCTACAGATTCGGCGTAACCTCCGGCATTGAATTCGCCCAGGTCAAAGGCGTCGGTGGCTGCCGATTTCCAGAGGCGCAGCGTGTTGACCGTGCCATTTCGATAGCCGGGGATCGGAATATCATAGGGGACCGCCAGGACGTCATGGCTGTTGGCCCAACGGACCCGGCGCTCGCCGGATTCCGCAATGTAATATTCACTGTTGCCGCCAAAACTGACCCGCTGGGTAAATTCGGGGCGCTCCTGTTCCCAGGGGTTACCATTACGCAGCCAGTGATCGGGCTCTTCTATCTGGTGACCATCAACAATACGCTGGCGGAACATGCCGTATTCATAACGGAGGCCATACCCCATGACCGGCAGCTGCAGTGTAGCGCAGCTGTCCAAAAAACAGGCCGCTAAACGCCCAAGGCCCCCATTGCCGAGGCCGGCATCTTTTTCGGATTCAGACAACTCCTCCAGCTTGATACCAAGCCCATGCATTGCCTCCGAAGCGGCATCGGTAATACCGAGATTCAGCATGGCATTGCCGAGAGTACGCCCCATCAAAAACTCCAGCGAGAGGTAATACCCCCGTTTACAATGCGACTCGATGTAGGTGTAGCGCGTTTTCTTCCAGCGCTCCATCAAACGGTCACGAACCGTCAACGCCAGTGCTTTGTAAAAATAATTGACCGAATGGCAATATTTGTTCTGTCCGAGGCTATAGGTGAAATAGCGGCGATAATCATGAGTCAGCCCGGAAGCATCAAGTGCAAGTGGCGGCAGCTCCGTCAAGCCGGGTGAATTTATTTTTATGCGATTTCTTTTCTGGACCATTTCCTGTTTCCTTTTCTGGTGCTCAGCTTTAG
The DNA here is from genome assembly GCA_903939115.1 of uncultured Geobacteraceae bacterium. GTDB lineage: Bacteria > Desulfobacterota > Desulfuromonadia > Geobacterales > Pseudopelobacteraceae > JACRCG01. The sequence goes on along the minus strand of CAJAFV010000097.1, from coordinate 146,016 downwards.
GGCGGCACAAGTGATTTAGTTTTAATTCATCACACTATTTTGGCCGGACATCGTACACGCATTTACTCTGAAAGGCAATTTTCAATGACTTCACTACTCAGATCCCTAACTGCCGGAATCGTTTGACCGCCTCTGGAATAGCCTCCTCCCGGATATTCCCGAATGCCAGCCGCAGATAATCCTGCAGCCCGGGCCCAAAGACTTCGCCCGGCAGACAAAGGATAGCGGCTTCATCCACCAGGCGTTTTGCCGCCTGACGGCCGCTGCAGCCTTTGAAGGGATGGCGCACCCAGGCAAAGAAGGCGCCGCTGGTTACCAGCTGAAACCTGTTTCCGGGCTGCGTGAATTCGGAACGGAACATATCGTGGCGGCGACTCATCATCTCCCGGTTGGCCGCGACCCACCGTTCAAGATGTTCAACGCCAAACTTGACAGCATGCTGGGTTATGCGCGGCTGACAGACCGCCATCGTGTCCTGCGCTTTGAGAGCGTGATGGATGAATTCCCGTGAAGCAACGAGCATTCCGGCACGGTAACCGGTCAGCGCGTAGGTTTTGCCGAACGAGGCGATCTGAACAAAATGGTCGCCCCAGGCCGGATCGATGAAGAGTTCGTGAGGGCGAACCCCGCCGGGGATGAACTCGTTATAAGTCTCATCCAGAATCAGGGCGATGCTGTGCTGTCCGGCAACATCAAACAGGGCGCGAAGCGTATCCGCCGGGATGATTGCACCGGTAGGGTTACTGGGGGACACCACCAGAATCGCCCTGGTTCCGGGCGTGATCAGGCTTTCGATGGCAGCCGGATTGGGAATCCCCCCCTCCTCCTCGATAAAGGGTGCGAATACGGTGCGAATGCCGAGAATATCAAGCGCCATAGGGTGATCAAAGTAGCATGGAGCCTGGACAATGACCTCATCTCCAGCGCGGCAGAGCGTGACAATTGCCAGCCAGAACGCCTGACTGGCACCGATCGTCAGACAGAGGTTGTCCGGCATTAGCGCCCCGCCGTATCTTCTGCCGTAGTAATCGCATATCGATGTACGCACCTCCGGAAGCCCTTCATCAGGAGAGTACTTCGATATGAGCGGGTCAGTCAGCAGGCCGGCCAGATACTCCGTTAATTCCGCTGCAGGGGCATAATCCGGTACCGCCTGACAGAGATCAATCAATTCCTGCCCATCGTCCGGTCGATCAGCCAGCCAGCGTTTTACCTCGGAAATCGGGGGGAAGTGCACTTTGGTTATCAGTGGTGACATAATCATGCTCATTACTGCTCTCCTGCAACAAAGGTATGTTCGCGAATATACCAGAAATTCCCCACCTCGCATGCACTATTTTCCCTTACAAAATTCATATTTTATATTGACACAACCATTGACGGGCGGTATAAGTTCCAACACTGTGGAAAAAAGTGGAACATTGTGGAAAATAATGCCAAAGAGATGGTCATGTTCAGAGGAATTTTCGAGACAACCATAGACGCCAAAGGGCGCACCAGCCTTCCGGCCCGATTCCGAGAAATCCTTGTCGGGACGCACGGAGACGAGCGTTTTTTCCTGACCAATTCAGTTCCGGTTGATCTGGGCGATGGCCTCTATAGCTCCGGCCTGCTCATTTTCCCGTACAAGGAATGGTTCGACTTCGAAGAAAAATTTCGTGTCAGCAAAGGACTTACTTCCGAACAGCGCAAAAGCATCATGCGCACGATTGTTTCACCGGCTCAGGAGTGCTGTGCCGACAAGCTGGGGCGATTTCTGATTCCGCCGACGTTTCGCAAGAGTGCGATCCTTGATCGGGAGATCCAGTTCGTCGGAACGATGGACAAGATCGAAATATGGAGCATGAGCGAGTGGGACAAGGTCCGTGCCCAGGATGTGAAAAACTTCCCGAGCGGCACAGAAGCAGCCGCTGAGCTTGGTCTCTAGTGACTGCGTTCCGTCACCTTTCGGTTCTGCCGGATGAGGTAATCCGCTTCCTGGATCCGGCGGACGGTAAGACGTATCTGGACGGCACGCTGGGTGGCGGTGGTCACGCTTCATTGATACTTGAAAAAGCGCCCGGGGCTTTTCTGGTCGGCATCGATCGGGATCAGACGGCACTGGCAGCGGCAGGAGCGCGGCTGGCGGTGCATGGAGACCATGTACACCTGCTGCACGGTGACTTTGCCGACGTCTCAGAGCTGCTGAGCAGCCTCGGCGTAACAGGGCTGGATGGCTTCATTCTCGATCTTGGGGTTTCATCGCACCAGCTTGATACACGGGAGCGCGGTTTCAGCTTTCAGCAGGATGCGCCGCTGGACATGCGGATGGATGTCAGCAGTTGCGGCGAAACGGCGGCTGAACTGGTCAATACTCTTCCGGAAGCGGAGCTGGAGCGGATAATCAGCGAGTATGGCGAAGAGCGCTGGGCAAAACGGATCGCTGCTTTCATCGTTAATGAGCGGGCAGTGTCACCTGTAGCAACCACTTTTCGACTGGTGGATATTATCAAAGGCGCTGTTCCAAAGGCCAAGTGGGATGATCGGATCCACCCGGCCACCCGTACCTTCCAGGCTCTCCGCATTGCGGTTAACACGGAACTGGAAAGCCTGGAGCAGGGAATGCGGGCGGCACTGGACCTGCTGAAACCGGGTGGACGCGGCGTAATCATATCGTTCCACTCGCTTGAGGACCGGATCGTTAAACACGTCTTCCGCGAATATCTGGGGGCCTGTACCTGTCCACGACAGTTGCCGGTCTGTGTCTGCGGCAACCAGGCGCGAGTAAGAATTCTGACCAGCCGACCGGTGTCGGCAACGACAGAAGAAACAGACGAAAATCCGCGGGCACGCAGCGCCAAATTGCGGGCAGTAGAAAAGCTGTAACACTGAATCACGCCGGACGGGAGTGACAACTCCGACCGGTCAGAAAGGAGAATCATCATGGCACAAGTACGAACCGATTTTACCAAAGTTGCCGCCCCCCCCGCACTCAGCGGGATAGATGTAACTCCCCACCGTATTGACCTGTTTAAATACCTCATGATCTGCATGGTCGTGTTTACAATAGTTTCGGTCTTCCATGTCTGGTCACGCTTCAAGCTGGTTGATCTCAACCTGCAGATATCCGAGATCAGCCGGCAATTGAGTGAGGCAGGGCAAGAGCAGAAACGCCTGAAACTTGAAGCCGCCTCTCTTAAATCACCGTCCCGAATTGAAGCAATCGCCAAAAACGAGCTCGGAATGGCACTACCGACCGAGCAGCAGATCATCCACGTCAAATGAAAGACGAACGGGAAAAATGGGCGCGTATCCGGATCATCATGATCGGGTCTGTTTTCGCGCTGTTATTCCTGAATGTTGTCGGGCGGTCGTTCTACCTCCAGATACTGCAGCATGAAATCCTCGAAAAAAAAGCAGACAAACAGCACCAGCATAAAGTTGACCTAACCCCGGCACGAGGAAGCATTCTTGACCGTAACGGTACTACGCTGGCGGAGTCCATCCATATGGATTCCTGCTACGCCGAACCCCGGCGGATCAAAGATGTTGCCGGTACCGCCGCCGTGCTCGCGCCAATTCTGGGGATTCCGAAGGGCGAACTGGTTACAAAATTATCAGTCAATAAATCGTTCATCTGGGTTGATCGATGGCTGGCCCCTGAGGTTGCGACCCGGGTCAAAAACATGAAACTTCCCGGCATCGGGTTTGCGCCGGAATCCAAGCGCTTTTACCCCAATATGGAAATTGCCGCACACGTGGTCGGCTTCACCGGTCGTGACCCGAACGGCCTGGAGGGGATCGAACTTAAATACGACGGTACCATTCTGGGCAATACCGGCTATATGATTACCGAGCGGGACGCTCTCGGCAGAAATATCGCGATAATGAATACCGTCATAAAGGACTCCTCACCCGGTAAAAGCGTCATCCTGACTCTCGACAAGACGATTCAGTTTATCGCCGAAAAAGAGCTGGCGAAAGCCGTAACAGAGAGCAACGCCAAGGCCGGAATGGCGCTGGTTATGGAATCAGATACCGGCAAGGTTCTGGCAATGGCAAACTACCCGACATTCAACCCGAACGCGTATTCGCGCTATTCGCTTGCCCAATTGCGCAATCATGTGGTGACAGACAGCTTCGAACCCGGATCTACTTTCAAGGTTTTTACCATCGCAGCGGCGATTGATTCAGATACAGTCAAGCCCTCTGACGTATACAACTGTGAAAACGGCGTTTATCAGATAGCAGGAAGAACCATTCATGACGATCATCCGCACTCGCGCCTGACCGTCTCCGAGATCATCAAGTACTCCAGCAACATAGGATCGGCAAAGATCGGCTTTAAAATGGGGGGAGAAGAGCTGTCGTCCTATCTTCGCAACTTTGGTTTTGGCGGACGCACTGGAATAGATCTTCCCGGTGAAGCGGTCGGAACTTTGAAGAAGCATCTGTCCGGGATTGATCTCGCTACGAGTGCTTTTGGCCAAGGCATTTCCCTGTCGGCGATCCAACTGACAACGGCGCTTTCGGCCATTGCCAACGGCGGCAACCTGATGAAGCCATATCTGGTAGAACAGATAATTAACGACAATGGCACGGTGGCGCAGACTTTTGCACCGCAGATTGTGCGGCGCGTTATCTCTCCAGACACCGCTCTGAAAATTACAAAAATGATGGAAACGGTCACCGGAGAAGGCGGAACCGGAACAAAAGCCGCGATGGACGGTTTTCGGGTGGCCGGAAAAACGGGGACTGCCCAGAAGGTTGATCCGGTTACCCATACCTACTCTTCAAAGCGCATCGGCTCGTTTGTTGGCTTTGTCCCGGCCGATAAGCCGAAATTGACTATTACGGTTATCATTGATGAGCCGCAAGGAGTTAAGTACGGCGGCATTGTTGCCGCACCGGCATTCCGGGCAATTGCGCAGAATTCGCTGGCGTACCTGAAAATACAACCGAATCAACCAATAACCGCTGCTGTGAAACCTGCGAACACAAAAGCTCCTGCCACGCCGGAAGAGGATTCTTTGTCGGATGAGGAGAGTCAGGATGCATCTTTAGAGGGTGAGGTCATGCCGAATTTCCGTGGCATGAGTATGCGCCGGGTCCTGCAGGTAATGGAGAAACGCGGTATAAACATTAGATTACTCGGAAGCGGTCGGGCGGCGGAGCAAAGCCCCCCACCCGGACAAAAAATCCGGGGAGACGGCAAAGTCTGGATAAAGTTTGCCCCTTCAGCCTGAAGCTGAAATCGCCTGCCGGGTAACCGGCAGGTTTTACCGTTTTTAAGTTACCGCACGTATCCTGCTTGTCAGGGTTAAGGAGAACGCATGACGCTGTGTGAACTGCTCAAAAAACTGCCTGACTCCGAGATTCACGGTGACTCGTCCGCCAGCATCAGCGCCCTTACCTGCGACTCGCGAGCTGTCAAGCCCGGCGCACTCTTTTTTGCTCTGCGCGGCACACAGACAGATGGTCATCGCTACATCGAAAAGGCCGTTGCCGCAGGCGCAGCAGCAGTGGTCCTCGAGGATGCAGCGGCGGCTCCGGGCGGTATCCCCTGGGTCAAGGTTTCAGACGGACGCGCCGCTATGGGTTTAATATCGGCGCTCTATAACGGTGACCCGACTGCAGCGAAACCGCTGATCGGTATAACCGGCACCAACGGAAAGACAACAACGACCTATCTGATTGAAGCAATTCTGGCCGCTGCAGGGCTTCAGGCGGCAGTGCTCGGCACAATCAGTTACCGCTTCGGCGCCACAACCATTGGTGCATCTCATACGACTCCTGAATCGACCGAACTCCAGCTGGCATTCAGGCAGTTGGGTGATGCCGGTGCCCAGGCCTTTGTAATGGAGGTTTCCTCACACGCACTCGAGCAGAAACGGGTTGATGGCTGTCACTTTGATGTCAGCATTTTCAGCAACCTCACCCGTGACCATCTGGATTACCATGGCACGATGGAAAATTATCTGGAAGCCAAATGCAGACTCTTCACGGAACTGCTGCGACCATCGCAGGAAAAACCGCGACGAACGGGCGTTATCAATCTGGATGACCCGTATGGGGCGCTGATTGCCGCACGCTGCGCCTGTCCGGTGATATCATTCGGGATTCAGGGCAACTGCGATGTGCGGCCTACGGAAGTATGCTCGTCCGTCAACGGTATACGCGCCACTTTGGTCACGCCGACGGGATCGTTTGAATTCACCTCAAAGCTCCTGGGACGCTTTAATCTTTCCAATATCCTGGCTGCCGTCTCTGCCGGAATAGCCCTTGATCTGCCACTTTCAGCTATTAAGCAGGGCATTGAAAACCACACTACTGTTCCGGGACGCATGGAGCGGGTGGAAAATGAAGCCGGGGTCACCTGCCTGGTTGACTACGCACATACGGGAGATGCACTGGAAAATGTCCTCGCCACACTGGGGGAACTTGCTACGGGAAAAATCATCACCGTTTTTGGCTGCGGCGGAGACCGAGATAACGGCAAACGACCGATCATGGGAAAAATCGCCGCCACGATGAGTGATCTGGCCATTGTCACGTCTGACAATCCCCGCACCGAGGAGCCACAGGTTATTCTGGCGCAGGTTAAAGCGGGTATCACGCTACCCGGCATCCGCGAGTACCAGCCGGAGGAATTAACCGATGGCTTCACGGCTAAAGGCTTTGTCGTTATCGAAAACCGGCGTGACGCCATCCGATGCGCAGTACATCTTGCAAAGCCGGGAGACATCATCCTGCTGGCAGGCAAGGGGCATGAAGATTATCAGATTATCGGGACAACAAAGTACCATTTTGACGATCGGGAAGAGGCCGCTGCTGCCTTTACGGAGAACGTACCGTAATGTTCACTCCAAGTGAGATAGCTCTCGCCACCAATGGCCGGATTATCGGCTCTGCTGCCGGAGAAGTGACCGGCATATCAACCGATTCTCGAAGTGTCGCTCCCGGCCAGCTGTTCGTGCCATTACGCGGCGAGTGCTTTGATGGCCATTCGTACATCGATGAGGTCATAGAAAAGGGCGTCACCACGATTCTGGCCGAAGAGCAGTGGCTGAAAGGCCATACCGTGAGCGATACCCTGACCTGCATAGCGGTCAAAAACAGTCTGCTCGCATTGGGTGATCTCGCCGCTGAGTGGCGCCGCCGCTTTGACATCCCGATCATCGGAGTCACCGGCAGCAACGGTAAAACAACGGTTAAAGAGATGCTGGCAACGATCCTGGAGTTAACTGGACCGGGGCTTAAAACCTCCGGCAACCTCAATAACCTGATCGGCCTGCCGCAGATGCTGTTCCAGCTCCGGCCTGAGCATCGCTGGGCAGTGCTCGAGATGGGAATGAGCGAACCGGGCGAGATCGACCGTCTGGCGTCGATCGCCGCTCCACGTGTCGGGATAGTGCTTAATGCCATGCCGGCCCATCTTCAGACAATGGGAACGGTTGATGCGGTTGCCGCCGCCAAAGGTGAATTACTGCACAGAATCTGTGATGGCGGACTGGCTGTTGTCAACGCCGATGACTCCCGGGTCGCGTCACTCTCCCAAAATGCATCCGCCCGACGCATCAGCTTTGGAATCGACCGGGGGGAAGTGCGTGCCCGGGAAATCGAGCCGATGGGGATAGATGGACAAAAGATCTTGCTTCACACGCCCCATGGTGAGGCCTTAGTTCACCTGAAAGCCTGCGGCCGGCATAATGTGTATAACGCGCTTGCCGCTACCGCCGCACTTCTTGAAAAAGTTGAATTAACGACTATCGTCCGCGGCCTGGAGGCGTTTACCCCGTACAAAGGGCGTTTTCAGATCGAGCGAATAGGCGGCATCACGTTCATCGACGACAGCTACAACGCCAATCCTGCTTCTACAAAAGCGGCACTGGAAACGCTTTCACAGATTGCAGCAAAGGGGCATCGCATCGCAGCTCTTGGTGACATGCTGGAACTGGGCGAACATGAGGCTGAGGCCCATGCGGGCGTCGGTGCGGTTGCCGGACGCAATGTCGATCGCCTCTATCTGACGGGTAAGTTGATGTCAAAATACGCTGCCGAGAGTGCCATACATGTCGGTATGCCGGCAGAATCTGTTATCTGCTGTGCAAGCCAGAGAGAAATTGCCGAACATCTGCACCACTCTCTGGCAGAAGGTGACGTGATTCTATTCAAGGGTTCCCGTGGCATGGCTATGGAAAACGTATCAATAGAACTGAAGCGCCTGATCAAAGGGGAATAACCAATGCTCTACCATATTTTTTACCCGCTTGCGGCCAACGTCAAGCTGTTCAACATATTCAAGTACCTCACCTTCCGCACCATCTACGCAATGATTACGGCCCTGATAGTCTGCTTTGTCCTTGGCCCCTGGATGATTCGCAAACTTGAATCACTACAGGCCCGTCAGGTCATTCGCACTGACGGCCCGGAATCTCATCTGCAGAAGCAGGGCACCCCGACAATGGGGGGCGTGATAATCCTGACGGCAATCATCATCCCTACCCTGCTTTGGGCCGATCTCACCAATCAGTACATCTGGCTCACGCTGTTCATCACCATCGGCTATGGCATTATCGGCTTTGTTGATGACTACAAAAAGATCGTCAAGAAAGACACCAAAGGATTGTCCGCCCGACAGAAAATGTTCTGGCAGGTTGTGCTTGCGGGATCGGTGGCGGTGTATCTATTTATCAATCCCGGTTTCAGTGAGGAACTGTTCTTCCCGTTATTCAAAAAATTCCATCCGGACCTCTGGATCTGGTTTATACCGTTTGCCACTCTGGTGATTGTCGGAGCGAGTAACGCGGTCAACCTGACCGATGGACTTGACGGACTTGCTATCGGCCCGGTTGCGATCAACGCCGCCACCTACATGCTCTTCTCTTACATTGCAGGACATGCAACCCTGTCTGCCTACCTGCAGATTCCCCGCGTGGTGGGCGCCGGTGAACTGGCGGTATTGTGCGGCGCCATGGTGGGGGCGGGACTCGGTTTTCTCTGGTACAACTCGTATCCGGCTGAGGTTTTTATGGGAGACGTCGGTTCGCTCTCGCTCGGAGGTACGCTCGGAACCATCGCGGTACTGACCAAGCAGGAGATCCTGCTGGTGATTGTCGGCGGCATCTTTGTCATTGAGGCGCTGTCAGTTATTTTTCAGGTCGGTTCGTACAAATATCGCGGCAAACGGATCTTTCGCATGGCACCGATCCATCATCATTTTGAACTGAAGGGCGTGGCGGAACCGAAGATCATCGTCCGCTTCTGGATTATCACTATCATCCTGGCGCTGGTGGCAATTTCGACGTTGAAGATGAGGTAGCGTTGTTAGATTTTTTTGGTTCTTGAGCTGAGTGAGGCAGATTAATGGAAATAAACGACTTCAAACTATTTGATGCACATTTCCATATCATTGATCCGCGTTTCCCGCTGATTCCCAACAACGGCTATTTACCGGAGGCCTTCACCTGCGACGATTACCAGAAGCGTATGAAGGGCTATATTCTTGCCGGTGGTGCGGTAGTTTCCGGCTCCTTCCAGGAATTTGACCAGAGTTATCTGCTGGATGCCCTTGCAACGCTTGGCCCATCCTTCTGCGGCGTAACGCAAATTCCGGCTGACACCCCGGATGAGAAGATAATGCGGCTCAACCGTGGTGGTGTGCGTGCGGTACGTTTCAATCTCAAGCGAGGCGGTTCCGAGAAGGTTGAGCATCTTGACCGACTGGCGCGCCACGTCCACGAGCTAGCCGGGTGGCATACGGAACTGTACGTTGAATCGAGTGAACTTGCAGGACTTTATAATACTCTTGGCGCGCTTCCAGCCGTCTGTATCGATCACCTGGGGCTATCAGGCGAGGGATTCAAAACCCTGCTGCGTCTGGTGGAGCGCGGTGTTCATGTCAAGGCAACCGGCTTTGGCCGTGTTGATTTTGATGTGCCGTGTGCCCTGAAAGATATATACTCCGCCAACCCGGAGGCTCTGATGTTTGGCACCGACCTTCCGTCCACCCGGGCACCGCGACCGTTCCTCGATGAAGATATGACGCTTGTGATTGCAACATTGGGAGAAACGGGCGCCAGAAGGGTTTTATATGAGAATGCCATCAATTTTTATGATCATGAATGAGGCCGGTTACAATGAAGTTTACTGATAAAAACATCCTCGTCGTCGGCCTTGCCAAAACCGGCGTGGCCTGTGCCCGTTTTCTGGCCTCGAAGGGCGCACGGGTAACAGTTACCGATATGCGCAGCGCAAGTGCCCTGACGACCCAGCTTGCAGAACTTGAGGGATACGGTATAAAGCGGGAGTTGGAGCGCCATGACGAAACAACCTTTCTCGCCAGCGACTTGATTGTGGTCTCCCCCGGCGTACCGATGGAGTTACCGCAACTTGTGGCGGCAAAGCTGGCCGGACGTGAAATTATCAGCGAAATCGAACTGGCGGCACGCTTCATCGATGTTCCTCTGGCGGCGATAACCGGCACTAACGGCAAAACGACAACGACGACCATCCTGGGTGCGATATTCAAACACAACGGCTATCACACCTTTGTCGGCGGCAATATCGGCGACCCGCTGATTGAAGTGGCAGAATCCCATCAAATCGTCGATCAGGTGGTGGCAGAGATCAGCTCGTTCCAACTGGAGTGGATCACCTCGTTCCGGCCGACTGTGGCGGCGCTGTTGAATCTCAGTGAGGATCATCTTGATCGTTATCCGAATTATCAGGCGTACATCAATGCCAAACTGCGGATTTTTGAGAATCAGACCGAAGAGGACTTTGCCGTTGTGAATCGGGACGACCCACTGGTCTGGCAGCATGTCCAGGGTCTCAAGGCATCCCTGTTCCCGTTCAGTCGAAAAATTGAGCTGGAAGAAGGAATTTTCTGCACTGACGGCGTCATCACCTATCGCCATAACGGCCATGAAGAGTGTTTTCCCACCGCCGCCATCCGGTTGCAGGGGGTGCACAATCTTGAAAACATCATGGCTGCGACGGCATGCGCGCTTTTACTCGGCTGCCGTCCGGATGAGACCTTTGAGACAATTCTCTGCTTCGAGGCGCTTCATCACCGTATGGAGTTTGTCCGCGATGTGAACGGCGTCCGCTACTACGAGGACAGCAAGGCCACCAATGTCGGCAGCGTCGAGAAAGCGCTGGAAAGCTTTACCGACATCACCCTCATTGCCGGGGGGAAAGACAAGGGTGGTTCATACGCACCGCTTTCACCGCTGGTGAAAGAGCGGGTGCGGCACCTGATCCTGATCGGCGAAGCGGCCGGTCGGATGGCGCAGGAACTGGGAACGCTGACCGACACCCGGCTGACGGAATCACTGGAAGATGCGGTGCGGCTTTCTGCGGAGCTGACAGCTGCCGGCGGAACTGTTTTGATGTCGCCAGCCTGCTCAAGTTTTGATATGTTCAAAGATTATGAAGAGCGGGCAGAGCGGTTCATTGCCGCAGTAAAGGCACTGTAAATGTTTAAAAAACTGGAGGAATATGATCTGGTGATCATGTTGATGGCCATCGCCCTGACCTGCTTCGGCGTGGTGATGGTGTATTCAGCCTCTTCCGTCATGGCAGCCAAACGTTTTAACGACGGCTTCTTTTTCCTCAAGCGTCAGGGCCTGTTCGCATTCCTCGGCTTTGCGCTGATGCTCGGAACGATGCGGATCAACTACCAGTTCTGGCGCAAGCTGGCCGCCCCTATCCTGCTTGGCTGCATCGTACTGCTGGTGCTGGTGCTGATTCCCGGAATTGGCGGCAACATCGGCGGGGCTTCACGCTGGATACGGCTACCCGGATTTAACCTGCAGCCGTCCGAAGTAGCCAAGATCGCCCTGATCATGTACATGGCCTATTCGCTGGACAGAAAGCAGGACAAGATCAAACAGCTCGGACCCGGCTTTGTTTCATATATGCTGATCCTGGTTGTGATGCTCGGACTCCTGCTCAAGCAGCCTGATATGGGCTCGGCTTTGACTCTGGCTGCCGTTGCCATCATCATGCTCTTTGCCGCCGGTACGCGGCTCGTCTACATCATTTCCATCGTTCTCATGTCAATGCCGTTCATCTATTTTCTGGTAATGAATGTTGCCTACCGCAAACGGCGCATCCTCGCGTTTCTTGACCCGTGGCAGGATCCCCAGAACAGCGGCTTCCAGATCATCCAATCCTGGCTTGCTCTCGGGACTGGAGGTCTATTCGGTGTGGGACTGGGCGAGGGAAAACAGAAGCTGTTCTATCTGCCGGAAGCGCATACCGACTTTATACTTGCCGTTGTAGGCGAAGAGCTCGGATTTCTTGGTGTGATCGTAATTACCGGCATGTTTTTCCTGCTGGTGCAGCGCGCCATGCGTATCGCAGTAGCCGCTCCTGACACGTTCGGGCGTTTTCTTGCGCTCGGAATCGCCGTACTGTTCGGCATTGAAGCATCGGTAAACATGTGTGTCGTAACCGGCATGGTCCCGACCAAAGGCCTGGCACTCCCGTTTATCAGCTACGGTGGCAGTTCGCTGTTAATCAGTCTGTTTGCCGTCGGAATTCTACTCAACATATCATCGGGACTGAAGATATCCTCCATCAGCCTCAAGGAGGAACAATGAAACTGATCATTGCCGGCGGCGGCACCGGCGGGCATCTCTTCCCCGGCATAGCCGTCGCCGAAGATTTTCTGTCTCGTAACCCGGCCAATGAAGTCTTGTTTGTCGGAACCGAACGTGGCATTGAAGCCCGGGCCGTTCCGGCGGAAGGCTATCAGCTGGAGTTGATATCTGCTGCGGGGATTCGCGGCAAGGGGACTTTCAGTCAGATTAAAGGTGCAGCTATGATGGCATATGGCTATGCACAGTCGAGAAAAATACTGAAGAAGTTCCGACCGGACATGGTACTCGGCGTCGGCGGCTACGCCTCGCTCCCTATGGTACTGGCTTCCCGTGGCATGGCGATCCCCCGCTTTATCCATGAACAAAACGCCATTCCCGGCCTCACGAATCGCCTGTTGGCACGCTTTGCCAGCAAAGTCTTTATCACACTTGAAGAATCAGCCCGCTATTTTCCCTCCGCAACGACCCAGTTGACCGGTAACCCGTTACGGCGACAGATATTGAACATGGTTGACAAGGCACATTCAGCCTCAATCTCCCCTTTGTCAAACGGGGGAAGTGATCAACGTGGTCAGGGGGAATTTCACCTCTTCATATTCGGCGGCAGCCAGGGCGCCCACGCCATCAACGCCGCCATGACTGAGGCCGTCCCATTATTAAAAGAGAGCTCCGTCAGGCTGGCAATTACCCATCAGACCGGTGAAAAAGAGTGCGCAGAAGTAGCCGCGGCCTACCGTGCGGCAGGGGTTGAGGCGAAGGTCACCCCCTTTATCAGTGACATGGCGGCAGAATACGCCACGGCAGATTTGATCATCTGCCGCGCAGGGGCCACTACGATTGCTGAAGTTACCGCCTGCGGTAAGGCGTGCCTGTTTATCCCGTTTCCTCATGCCGTCGATGATCACCAGCGTCGCAATGCCGAAGCTCTGCTCAAGAAGGATGCCTGCTTCATGATGCTCGAGCAGGAGCTAACGGGAACAACGCTGGCACAATCGATTCTGACACTGGCACACGATCAGGTTCTTGTTCGTCATACCGGAGATTTGGCTTTTAGTCTGGCACGACTGGATGCGGCACGGATTATTGTTGATGAGATGATGGCAGAAAATCTTTAGCAGATAATTTGGCGGACTGGATTTATATGTACCACTGATGTACACTCTGTATTACATCAGTACGTACAGATAAGGGGGTATTTATGAAACAGGCAACTTTTTCTGAATTACGCAATCATGCCAAGCAGTACTTTGATTTTGTCGAATCGGGCGAGTCAGTCAGGATTGTGCGCAATGGCAAGCCTATTGCCGATATTGTGCCGCTCCCTCAAGATCTCCCTTCCTGGAAGCGCCGTGTGGCGCAACCTTTGACAATAGACGGCGTATCGCTCAGCAAGCTCATCCTTGAAGAACGGCAGACCGTCTCCTGATGCGGGTCTTTCTCGATTCATCCGCTTTTGTCAAACGCTATGTCCGTGAGGAGGGAAGCGAGCTTGTGCTTTCCTGGTGCGACCAGGCGACGGAACTCTGCCTCTCCGGCATCGCCCTGCCCGAAATCATTTCGGCGTTTTGTCGCCTTCAGCGGGAAAAGCAGATCACTTCGCTTCAATATCGGCATCTAAAGGCCATGCTTATGACTGATGTAATCGATGTCGCTATCTGCGACCTGACACCCGAGGTCATTCGACATTCGATTATTGCATTGGAAAACAATACTCTGCGTGGCATGGATGCCATCCACATAGGAAGCGCTCTGGCACTTAATGCAGATGTTTTTATCTCCTCTGACGCCCGGCAGTGCATTGCAGCGGAACTGGCCGGATTGCGGATTGTACAGGCGTGAGACGTTTACCGTTTAATAACTCAAGGTATTACAGAGGACAAAACCATGTACGGAAAAATAGATAAAATTCACTTCGTCGGCATCGGCGGCATCGGCATGAGCGGCATTGCCGAGGTTCTGCTCAATCTGGGGTATAAAGTTTCCGGTTCCGATCTGCGCGGCTCAGACATTACCGAGCGTCTGGCCGGATTGGGTGCGGAAATCAGCATCGGCCACACTGCCGAAAATCTGAAGAATGTTGATGTCGTGGTGATATCGTCCGCGGTACATGACGACAACCCGGAAGTGATCGAGGCCAAGAAGCTGCATGTTCCGGTTATCCCACGCGCCGAAATGCTGGCAGAATTGATGCGTATGAAATTCGGTATCGCCATCGCCGGTACTCACGGAAAAACAACCACCACCTCAATGGGCGCAGCCATTCTTGGCCATGCCGGCATCGACCCTACGGTTGTGATCGGGGGCAAACTGAATGCCATCGGCACCAACGCCCAGATCGGGCAGGGCAAATTCCTGCTTGCCGAAGCTGACGAATCGGACGGCTCCTTTCTGATGCTTTCGCCGACCATCGCCGTCGTAACAAATATAGACGCCGACCATCTCGATCATTATTCCGGGATCGAAGAGATCAAGGACACGTTTGTAGAGTTCATCAACAAGGTGCCGTTTTACGGCCTCGCCGTCCTCTGTCTCGATGACAAAAACATTCGCGAAATTCTGCCACGGGTCAAAAAACGGTACATGACGTACGGCCTGTCAGCCCAGGCTGATATTCGAGCCACACATATCAGACATGACGGTTTTCAGACGTCATTTATCGCCCATTTCAAAGGGTACCGACTTGGCGAAATCTCCTTCCCGATGCCGGGTGCGCACAACGTTCTGAACGCAATGGCCTGCATCGCCGTGGCACTTGAACTGGATGTGCCGTTTACCGCCATCCAGGAAGGCTTTGCGGCGTTCAGCGGCGTTGGACGACGGTTTACCGTAAGAGGAGAACCAAAGGGCATCATGGTTGTCGACGACTATGGCCATCACCCCGCCGAAATAAAGGCGACACTGTCAGCGGCCCGTCAGGGATGGCCGGAGCGCAGGATTATTGCGGCATTTCAGCCGCATCGCTACAGTCGGACCCATGAGCTGTTCAACGAATTCGTCACCGCCTTCTACGATGCCGACGTATTGATTTTAACTGATGTGTACGCTGCCGGCGAGCAGCCGATTAAAGGGGCATCATCCGAACGTCTTGCTGCCGAGATCCTTCGTCACGGCCAGAAAGATGTAACCTGGATCTCTAATCGAGAACTGATCCCCGAGCATCTGGCCGGGGTCGTCCGCGAAGGCGATATCGTCATTACCCTCGGCGCTGGAAATATCTGGCAGCAGGGTGAAGCGCTCGTAACATTGATCGGAGAGCGGAACTGAAGCCTGTCGGGCTCGAAATACGCGGCCAGCTGCTGCAATCAGAACCGATGAGCCTTCACACCTCGCTTAAGGTCGGCGGTCCGGCTGATCTGTTCGCGATTCCGGAGGATGTTGAAGATCTCAAGGTTCTGCTGTCATGGCTCGGTGAGCAGAATATTCCATGGCTGCCGATCGGCAGGGGGTATAACCTGCTGGTGCGGGACAAGGGGATTCGCGGAGCGATAATTTCACTCGAGCGGTTCAACCGCATTTCCTCCGTTGGAGGCCTGGTTATTAAAGCTGAAGCGGGTGCGGAAAATCTTGCGGTAGTTCGTTTCGCTCAGAAGACTGGACTGGGGGGCATTGGCTTTATCTCCGGAATTCCCGGTACTATTGGCGGGGCGATCAAGATGAACGCCGGAGCGTATGGTGAAGGAATTTTGGAACGGACGGATCAGCTTACTTTGCTGCGCGGCGGAAATATTTACGACTTCAGAATAGAGGACCTTGATTACGGGTACCGCCATCTAAAACTTCAAGACGGTGACATTATTCTGGCGGCACAGTTTAAGCTGGACGAGCGCGAAGCGCACCAGACTGAGGAAGAGATCCGCAAAGACAGCGAACTGCGACGATCCAAGCATAATGTCGGCTATCCAAGCGCGGGATCGTTCTTCAAAAACCCGGACGGCAAGGTCGCCTGGAGATTAATTGACGCTGCAGGAATGCGCGGCGCACGCGTTGGCGGGGCTCAGGCCTCCGAGGTGCACAGCAATTTCCTGGTAAACACCGGTGAAGCATCTACGCAGGATTTTTTAGATCTGGCTGAACGCATAATAAATGCTGTTTTCGCAACATCTGGCGTGACACTTGAGGAAGAAGTGCGTATAGTGGGCGAAATTTAACGAAATAGTCCGTTTGTACAGCTGAACAGGAAGGCTTTCCGCATGATGAAATCAAAAAAAATCGGTGTACTGTTCGGCGGACTGTCGGCCGAGCGCGAGGTTTCATTGAAGAGCGGTGCCGCTGTCCATCAGGCTCTTGTCGCGCAGGGGTACAACGCGGTGACAATTGATGTCGGGCGTGATTTGGCTGAAGTTCTGAAACGTGAAGGAGTAGAAGCCGCCTTTATCGCCCTGCATGGCCGCTACGGCGAAGATGGCTGCGTGCAGGGGTTGCTGGAACTGCAGCAGATCCCGTATACCGGATCCGGCGTGCTGGCCAGCGCTCTTGCCATGCACAAGCTGTACAGCAAGCAGTCCTTTACCGCGAGCGGCATTCTGACGGCACCATTTCGGTGCTACCAACGCGGGGAAGCTGTTAATGCGGCGGATCTGCCATTCGGCCTGCCGCTGGTTGTCAAGCCGGTACAGGAGGGTTCTTCGGTAGGCGTGTCCATTGTCAAAGAAGAAGCGCAGCTGGCAGCCGCCCTGGAAGAGGCTTTCCGGTATGACGATGAAATACTGGTAGAGCAGTATATCAAGGGACAGGAGGTACAGGTCGGCATTCTGAACGATACGCCGGTAGGTGCCATAGAGATTGTCCCGAAAAACGAGTTTTACGATTTCGCCACCAAATACACTGATGGCATGGCTCTGCATATTTTCCCCGCGCGCCTGGAACCGTCACTCTATGAAAAAGCACAGCAGGTTGGTCTTGCAGCTCATCTCGCCCTCGGATGCAAGGGATACAGCCGCGTAGATCTGTTGGTGACACCTGCCGGCGAATGTTATGTCCTTGAGGTAAATACACTGCCGGGAATGACCGCCCTCTCACTCCTGCCTGAAATTGCGGCTAAAGGTGCAGGGCTTTCATTTGAAGCCCTTGTTTCACAAATAATTGAATCAGCGTCACTTTCGATCAAGGTGCAGTAACTGATGCGGGATTTCGCAAACTCTTCATATCAGCGCAAAAAGGTGGCGCCGAATAAAACAAAAGTCCAGCGGAAACCGCTTGATTTTAAAAAATATCTGCGCCCGCTGAAAATGGTTGTCACCGGAGTGGCTCTTTTTACGCTTACGAGTGGCATCCTCTATGGTATGTACCGCGTCGTATCAAAGGTAACCCTGTTTTCCCTCAAGTCAATTGAAGTCACCAGCGCCAAACATCTTACCCGCGAGGAAATTCTCGGATTAGCAGGCGTTGAACCGGGAAAAGCCCTGCTCAGCATGAACCTGAAGCGCATGGGAGAGCATATTCTGCAGAATCCCTGGGTGGAGACGGTGCGTATTAATCGATATTTTCCTGATACCGTTTCTATTGTCATAGCAGAACGCGAACCGATTGCGATTGTCAACATGGGGTTCATCTATTATCTCGACAAGAAGGGAATCGTCTTCAAGGTGCTTAACCAGGGAGACAAACTTGATTATCCGGTCATCACCGGTTTTAGCGAGGAAGAACTGGGCAGTGACCCGAAAGGCACTAAAGAGGCGCTTGAGGCGACATGCTATCTCCTGAAAGTATTACGGGAAAAGGGCGCATTTATCCTTGCGGATGTATCAGAGATTCATTACGATAAGGGTTATGGTTTTACCCTGTTCACCGCTTCCGGCGCACTTCCGGTCAAAGTCGGCTCGGGAGATTTCCCCGCAAAAATAGAACGTTTTGCTCGTATCTACCGGGATTTATTGGTGCAGTTGCCGTCAATTCATTATATCGACCTTGATTACAACGACAAAATAATCGTCAAAAAAAGCTAGTTAACACATTTATATTTTGCAGCAGGGGGGGAGTACGTATGTCAGCAACAAAACGGGAAAATCTGATCGTCGGCCTCGACATCGGTACAACCAAGATTTGTGCTATCATCGGCAATGTCACGGAAGAAGGTATCGACATTGTTGGCATTGGAACCAGCCTTTCCAGTGGTTTACGCAAAGGGGTGGTCATCAATATTGAAAGTACCGTGGGAGCCATCCGGAAAGCCATCGAGGAAGCAGAATTGATGGCCGGCTGCGAGATCAAGTCCGTGTACGCCGGCATCGCCGGGGGACATATCAAAGGATTGAACTCCAACGGCGTTATTGCCATCAAGAATCGTGAGGTTTCGCAAGAGGATGTGCGCCGGGTTATCGAGGCGGCCAAAGCGATCAACATCCCGATGGACAGGGAAGTACTGCACATCCTGCCGCAGGAATTCATCATCGACGAACAGGATGGTATCCGCGAACCACTTGGCATGAGCGGGGTCAGGCTTGAAGCTAAAGTACATATCGTCACCGGCGCCGTAGCAAGTGCCCAGAACATAGTAAAATCGTGCAACCGGGCCGGGCTGGACGTGGCAGATATCGTGCTGGAACAGCTGGCCTCATCCCACGCGGTGCTTTCCGAAGACGAAAAAGAGCTTGGCGTCTGCATGGTCGACATTGGCGGCGGTACAACGGACATTGCCATTTTTGCAGAGGGGGCAATAAAGTATACATCCGTAATTTCACTGGGCGGCAATCAGCTGACGAATGATATTGCCGTTGGGTTGCGCACTCCGTTTGCCGAAGCGGAGAAGATCAAACAGAAATATGGCTGCTGCCTGGCTTCACTGGTTGGCAAAGAGGACAAGATCGAGGTACCGAGCGTTGGCGGGCGCAAACCGCGTGAACTTTCGCGCAATGTATTATGTGAGATTCTTGGTCCACGTATGGAAGAGATCTTTTCTCTCGTCAATCGGGAGATCATTAAATCCGGCCTCGAAGACTCGATCGCGTCGGGAGTTGTCATTACCGGCGGCTCCAGCATCCTTGAAGGGATTCCGGAGTTGGCGGAGCAGATCTTTAACCTGCCGGTGCGTCGTGGTCTCCCGCAAAAAATCGGTGGATTGATGGATGTTGTGAAGTCCCCGGTATATGCCACCGGCGTTGGCCTTGTTATTTACGGAAGCCGCAACTCGGGCGCCCGTGAGTTTCCGGCCAGCAGACCTGACACGAACCTGTTCGGTTCTGTATTTGGACGGATGAAGGGGTGGTTCCGCGAATTTTTCTAGTACGTCTGAAGTTCTTTTGTTCACCGTACAGGTCGTTTACCCCCTCCGGTAAACGGCCTGTTCTTTATTATAGAACAGCCACCATGTCTGCTACTCCAACATATAATCCTCTAACAGTTTGATTTTAAACAACACCTTTTTTCCATAAAAAATATATTATTTTTTCTTTGATTCTTGGCCAAATTGAGGTTACATTTCCGGCATTCAAAACAGACTTAGTTACACAAAATAAAGAGGGGGTACATTCATGTTTGAATTTGATGAGACCATTGAACAAAGCGCCGTTATTAAAGTAATTGGGGTCGGTGGCGGGGGCGGCAATGCCGTTAATACCATGATTTCCAGTTCCATACATAAAGTAGATTTTATTGTTGCCAATACAGATGCCCAATCCTTGCGGACCTCGAAAGCACCGGTTAAACTTCAGCTCGGCCGGGAGTTGACCAAGGGTCTCGGCGCCGGTTCGAAACCGGAAGTCGGCATGGCAGCGGCTCTTGAAAACAAAGGGCAACTGGTAGAAGCTATCAAAGGTGCTGACCTGGTTTTCATCGCTGCCGGAATGGGCGGCGGTACCGGTACCGGTGCTGCACCTGTCATCGCCGAAGCGGCCCGGGAAACCGGAGTTCTGACCGTTGGAGTTGTCACCAAGCCTTTTACGTATGAAGGCAAAGCCCGCTCGATACTCGCCGAGCAGGGTATTGCAGAACTTAAAAAGCATGTTGACTCATTGATCATTATACCTAATGACCGCCTTATCAGCCAGGCCAGCAAAAACATGTCTCTTTTCGACGCCTTTAAACCATCTGATGATGTGCTTCGTCAGGCGGTCCAAGGGATTTCTGAACTGATCGGATCTACCGGCATGATGAACCTGGACTTTGCCGATGTGAAAACGGTCATGAGTGTTCGCGGTATGGCTATGATGGGCATTGGCAAGGGAACCGGCGACAATCGTGCTGCCGAGGCGGTAAATAACGCCATTTCAAGCCCACTGCTCGAAGATAATGACATTTCAGGAGCTAAGGGCGTGCTGGTAAATATAACCGGCTCCGGCTCGATGACCATGGATGATTACAATACCGTCAACCGGATTGTTCATGAGAAAGTTCACGAAGATGCCAACATCAAGATCGGTGTCGTGCGTGATGACGAAATGGGCGACAGTATCAAGGTAACCGTTATTGCAACCGGCTTTGGAGATCGTTTCGATGCTGAAAAAGTTCGCGGTGACCTGCGCAAAAACAGCTTGTCACTTGCTGAAAAACATAATGTCCACACCTCCTCTCTCGATCGTCCTACCTTTCAACGGGATCGGGAAAGAACAGAGAATGTCACCCGCATCCGTCCGATAGTCTCCTTTACAGAAGATGATGACGATCAGTACGACATCCCGACATTTTTGCGAAAATCAGTGGATTAGCACTACTGCAGACATAAGAGGGGTAGGCCGCAAGGTCTGCCCCTTTTCACAACGTGAGCAGCACCGGTTTTTTTCTGCCCCGCACCGCATCTACCGACTCAATATCCCGTCTGCACCAGTACTTTTTACACTTTCTCTGTGAACTCAAATATTTAATAATCCGGCAATTTTCATCTAATTTATGCAAAAATTAAATGGGAGGTTTTGATGGAAAGCAACACTATCTCAATAAAACATCAATGGAAGTTTTTCCGTGCGGGTGGATTCGATCAGGTGCTGCTTGAAACAGGAGACGACCTCCTTGCGTTATCCCAGTTGGATAACAAACTCTGGTCAACGCTGAGCTGTCCGACTAAAGGCGTTGAATTCGATCAGCAGACGCTCCGTATGATTGACAGTGACGGAGATGGCCACATTCGTGTGCCTGAGATTCTCTCCGCTGCGGAGTGGGCCGGTAAATGTTTAAAAGACCGACAGATGCTGGCAAGTGGCAGTGAGGGAGTACTGCTGTCTGCAATATCCTCGGAGACGGAAGAAGGAACGCGGATTCTGGATGCTGCCCGGACACTGCTCGCTAATCTTGGCAAACCGGATGCCGGGCTGATAACAGTAGCTGATACCTGTGACAGCGAAGCCATTCTGGCCCAGACCAGGTTTAATGGGGATGGAATCATAACCGCAGCCACGACTGACGATGAACTTCTAAAATTATGGATTTCCGATATCATCAGCTGCATGGGCAGTGAGATTGACAGAAGCGGTGATGCGGGAATTACGCGCGGGATTATTGAACGTTTTTCAGCCGACGCTTCCACCTGGCTGGCCTGGCAGGAGCAGGAGATTGAAGGTATTACAAGCAGATTACCAGACGAGGCCATAGCGCTCTGGCATGGTGTAAAATCTAAAATAGATGATTTTTTCCTCCGCTGCCGTATGGCCGCATATGACAGCCGGGCGGCATCCATCATGAACAGCAGTGACGAGAATCTTGCGGCCCTTGCTCCACGCAACCTTGCAGAAAGTAATGATGAAATTGCCGCCCTTCCCCTCTCCGCTGTAACATCTAACGGCTCACTTGACCTGACTCAGGGCATTAACCCGGCCTGGAGCGGAACCATCTTCACGCTGCGCCACACTATCATTCAACCGCTGTTGGGAGAGCTGACTCTCCTCACTGATGACCAGTGGAGCTCGCTGAAATCGGCTGTAGAACTCTATGAGGCATGGTGGAACAACCGGGTAGAGACACCGGTCACCTCCCTTGGCAGAGAACGCCTGAAACAGTGGATCGAAGAGAAAAGCGAAGATCTGCTTCTTTCTCTCATCGATCAGGATCTTGCATTAAAGCCGGCATTCGATGCAATTGTAGAGGTCGAACGTCTGGCCCGCTACTGCCGTGATCTGTTGCCGCTGGCCAACAACTTTGTCTCTTTCCGTGACTTTTATACCGGGCGCGGAAAAGCGATTTTTCAGTCGGGATCTCTCTTTCTTGATGGTCGCAGCTTTGATCTCTGCATCACGGTAACAGATGTTGCCAAGCATGCGATGCTTGCAAACCTGAGTCGGGTGTACCTTGTGTATTGCGATTGCATTAGAAATAGCGGCACTGACAAAATGACCATCGCCGCGGCAATAACCAATGGTGATAGTGATCAACTGCTTGTTGGACGCAACGGAATTTTCTACGATCGCCAGGGAGTTGACTGGGATGCCACTATTGTCCGGATTGTGGAGCACCCGATCAGCATCCGCCAGGCATTCTGGGATCCCTACAAACGTATCGGCAAGATGGTTGGCGAGGCACTTCAAAAAATGGCCGCCGCCCGATCAAAAGCCAACGAGGATAAAGCGCTAGCCGAGATCCTCTCGAGCGGGGCTAAAAAGGCCGAAGCAAAGCCGGCACAGCAGGCCTTCGATGTCGGAAAGTTCGCCGGGATTTTTGCCGCAGTAGGCCTTGCAATCGGAGCAATAGGAACTGCATTCGCATCCGTTATGACCGGTTTTTTCAAACTGCCGTGGTGGCAGATGCCACTGGCAGTCGTTGGTGTCATGTTATTTATTTCCGGTCCTTCCATCCTTCTCGCCTGGTTTAAATTACGTCAGCGCAATCTCGGGAGACTGCTCGACGCAAATGGCTGGGCGGTCAACACGCGCGCAAAAATCAACATCCCTTTCGGCGCTTCGTTGACCGGTATGGCCCGCCTTCCACAAGGGTCAATCCTTTCTCTCCATGACCCTTTTGAAGAGAAAAAGAGTTCGTGGAAACGCTGGCTGTTTATTCTGCTGGCAGTTATTGCTGCCGTGACTGCCTGGTTGTGGAAAGCAGGTTTTCTGCCAATAAAATAATCAAAATATTTCATATAGTTATAATTTTTTTCACATAGCTTGGTAATTTTTGTCTGGACGAACGGCAAACTCTCCAGTATTTTGTCCCGTCGCACCACACAACTTTATAAAGCAATGAGAGGCAATCAAAATGGCACAAGCAGAAAAAGGCAATACCGTAACAATCAACTTTACCGGAACACTTGAAGACGGAACCGTATTCGACTCAACTTTTGAAGATGCAGAATGTAATGAGGATGAGTGCTGTGATGACGGCTGCGATGATGGCGGTTGTGATGACGAAGGCTGCGGTTGCGGCGGACACGAAAGCGGACCGATGACATTTGTCCTTGGGGAAGAGATTCTTTTCCCTGAAATTGATGCCGCTATCGTCGGTATGTCGCCCGGAGAGAAAAAGACGGTCAAAATCGCGGCAGCTAACGCTTTTGGCGAGTTTGACAAGGAAAAGATCTTTACCGTACCCCGCAGCGATCTTCCTGAAGACCTCATCCCTGAAGTTGGTGACGAACTGAGCCTTTCTAACGAAGATGACGAGGAGCTTGAAGTTGTCGTCCTTGAAACTACGGATGAGCAGGTTACTTTCGATGCCAACCATCCCCTGGCTGGTGAAGATGTTACCTTCGAAATCGAACTGGTAAGCATTCAGTAGATTCTGTGAACGCGTCTATAGCTACAAAAAAAACGGCCGATTGGCCGTTTTTTTTGTTGCCTGCTGCAGGAAGCGACGAGATTGATCAAACCAGATCAAAATTATTCTGATACGCCATCAATATTTTATCCGGAAAAAGGCTTACAATATCGATCAGTTACGACATTGGCAAAATTATCAACTGATCTTTTGCATATCGCTTGGTACACCGACGATTTGCAGTTAAAAAATGTACTCATAAAACAGTAACAGTTTCAACCCGTTATGAGTTATTCGAGACTGAAATTATCTTTGTATGCCAGCAACTTATTCTCATAAGCCATCAACCTATATTGCGCTGTGTAATCTCAAGTAGCCGTTATATCTAGCAATTTTACAGCACGAGAATTTGAAAAATATCTTGATTTCTTGGTTTTTGGTCCTAGTTTGGTACACCGTTAGTCCAGAGTTAGTACACCCTAGTTTTCTAGCATCGGCGTCAGCGAGTTATGGAGGCTGGCGATGCTATACTTACTTAACACCCCCGGAGGCTATTACTTTCGAATGCGCGTGCCGAAGGACCTTCGCGAGAAGTCTGGTAAACGCGAGATTAAAAAACCACTACACACTTCGAGTCGATTGCACGCACAACGAATGTCTGTTACACTCATCGCCCAATGCCATGAATACTTTAGACAGCTTCGAGGATCGACTGTGTCGAAACCACTCTTCTCAACTATCGAATTTAGCGACCCTGAAATTAGACCGGACGGTACGCTTAAGTTCACTAGTCTGAAAACGGACCCGCTACAGTTGGAAGCGGAAAAAGAAATGTTCAGATTTATCGTCCAAGAGATGCAGACCCAGTCGGCTAAGAATCAATCTACCTTGGGATCAAATGAAGTATCGCCATCAACTCCGCCCCTCAATATACCTCCACCGGCTTCGACTATTGCCGTACCTGAATCCGTAGCCGTAACTCCGACTCATTCTACAGCTAAATCAGCTAAGGTATCAAGTTCAAGTATGCTTTTCTCTGAAGCGATCGAGAAGTATGTTAAAGAAAAGTTTATTCTGTCACCTGATGTGACGGTTGCGTACAAAAAGAATGTTTCAAACGATCTGAGCGTTTTCGTCGAACTAATAGGTGATATTCCGATAAATTTAATAGACCGTGATACGGCTGTCGATGCTTATGTAAAGCTCCAAAAGCTGCCGTCACTATTTAAGCGCAGCTTCCCTGACATGACAATTGACGAGCTAGTAGCTTCTGACATTCCGGCACGGTCTGGACGGACTGTGAATGCTGCAATGGCTAACATCTCCGGGTTATTTGAATGGCTAGTCCTCCAAAAACTTGTTAACGCTGACTACTTTACTAAATTGCGGTCAAGTAGCACGTCCGCGGGGCGTAGTCGGTATAATGATGATGAATTGATTCTTATTTTCAGCCACCCAGTCTTCACTGATCATGAGTTTAACTTTCCGTACCATTACTTTTGCCCGATTGTATCATTGTTAAGCGGCGCACGACTCAATGAATTGTGTCAATTACGACTCTCCGATATTACTGAAGAAAACGGAATTACAATACTCAATATTACGGATGATGAGGAAACTAAAACGAAGACCAAAGCCGGTATACGTCGCGTGCCTGTTCACCCATTTCTGCTGAAACTTGGCTTCGGTGAATATATCAAATCACGAAAAGGGCATCATATGCTCTTTGACGGATTACGACTAGACCCGGAAACTGGTCGATGGTCTGCTAATGCATCTGCATGGTACGGACGGTTTCGGAAATCTATAGATCTAAGACAGCGTGGTAAGGATTTTCATAGCTTCCGTCATAATGTGATTTCGATGCTTATCGACAAAGAAGTTGATGAAAGACTCATCAAAGCGGTTGTTGGGCATGCTGAAGGTCTCTCAAAAGAAGTGCTTAAAACCGACGTCACATTTGATGTGTACGGCAAAATGCGCTTCAACGCGAACACGCTCCATCGCACGATATGTGAGCTCAACTTTGACGATATACTTGAGAACGTTGTCCCTTGGCATCCTGGTATCGTGCCGATTAAGCATATAGCTAATTTCGCCGAGCGCGGAAAAGCGGCACATGCTCCGGCTGCTGCACTGCGGAAGAAGATCGCTGACGGGAAAATAAACTTGGTTTAAGCAACACTACTTCATTACTTCAAAACCGGCTCAGCGCAAAAGTAATCAAAATTGACTTTGTGATCCCAACTTCTCACTCGATTTCAGAATCACGTCTAGCGACTAACGCACTTTCAGTTCATAGGCAACTATTTAAAACTAAAACGGGTCTCTCAGAAGCAATCAGGGAGATCCGTAGTTATTCCTGAACTCATTAGGAGATCAAATGCCTTCAGCACCTGCCGTTTCATTCTCTTCGCAGCAATTAGCCGCTATTTTTAGCCACGATATTTTCACGTCGCATATTTTTCAATTCTCGTACCAATTCTGGATTCCGCTGATAAGTCTGTACTCTGGCCTTCGACCTTCGGAAGTTGCACAGTTGCATCTTGAAGATATTAGGCATTGCGGCGATATCTGGTATTTCGACGCGAACGACACACCACCGCGTAAGTTAATGTCGCGGTACTCGTTAAGATGTGTGCCGATCCATTCAGCGCTAATTGATTTGGGTTTTCTCGTTTTCATTGATGAACTGAAAAAAGCCGACGAAAAGGTTTTATTCTATGAATTATGGAGGCGTTCCGAACTAAATCCAGCTATTGCTAGTAAACGGTTCAAAATCCTCCTTGAGGAGGTTGGTGTCATGGATATTGGTTTATCTGGCTCTAGCTTCCGTGCAACCGCTTTTAATGTACACAAACATGTTGATTATAACGAAACTATTACGCGCGAGATTTTTGGGTTTCTCACAACAAATCTTACGACGGCACACCTCGCCGCTCCTCTTTCTCTCTCCATTCTTCAAAAAGCTGTCGAAGTTTTGAATTTTAGTCATCTAGGCGTAAATGTTATATCGCCGGTAAAGCCTTGGGTTACCGGTTGTGTAGAACGATCAAAGATGCTCCGAAAGATGAAACAAGCCGTTCCAGGTATAAACGTATCCGATGAAGATCTTACGAGCGCGGTAACGTCTATGCCAAAGCTGAAAAAGCGACGCATGTAGCGTCTTCGCTCTGTCATTCACTCTTTTTGGTGGTTGTTCGGTTAATCCAAACCTGCCGCGCTTCCAACTAACTCTGTCAACGCTGAGTCAATCTGCTTCAACCCTTCCAGCGCACGGCAAGCAATCGAAATGTTCGGTTCATAAATCTCTGGCTCACGTGGATTTATACGAATCACGGTAGCATGCTTCAGCTCATTGCCGAAACGTTCCGACTTTGCACGAATTGTCGGGATCGCGGCTCCGGCTCCCATCTCGATGACTACAACGCGTCGCTCAGCGTTTTCGGCCAAGAATGCGTCCATCGCCCGCTTTTGCGCTTCAGCTCGTTGGGATAACCACGTCCAATCACCGAACATAAGAACATTCGGTCTGCAGCTTTTTCCGCAGTATTCACAGACCGGTAATGGATCAGCGGCTCGCATTGTCTCGAAATCAACTTGAACCGTGTGAGTATTTGTCCAAACGGACTTTGTGCAAAGCGTCTGACACTGAAGCCAGTGTAATGATCCGTGCACTTCGTAAATTCGGTCTTCATCGTATCCAGCTTTCTGAAACTGTCCGTCAACGTTGGAAGTGACGACGAAATACGGAGCGTTCTTCTGTTCGATCCACTTTTGAATGATGTGGAAGCCTTCGTGCGGAATTGTCTCGCGATACATGTTGACGCAATGCCCGTAAAAGCCCCACGCAAAATGCGGGTCGTCGATGAAGTGATACGGCGTCGACAGATTCTCGAAGCAAACACCGAGCTTCGCATATGCCGGGTATGCGTTCCAGAAACCTTCATGTCCGCGAAAGTCGGGTTGACCGGAATCAACTCCCATACCGGCACCTGCGGTAATAATGAACACTTCTGCGTCTGCTATGGCTTTAACGGCTCGTGAAAACATCGTTGGGCTCCTTTTGCTCATTCGTGAATTCCTACTCGCTCCGCGTAAACTTCATTATCTTTCTCGACTATTTGAAAGACAACTACGTCCGTTTCAGGGATTGAGTTCTGCAAAACACGCTTAATAGCCGCCGTCCGGCTCGCGTAAATAACCTCATACTGCCGTTCCATCTCATGAGATATTGCAGTTGGGAATGGAGAAAGCTCAAAGTTCGGATCATAATGGTCTGCTGCCTTCACCGCGTGCTCATAGACATACAACGCGTCGTCGAATAATTCGGCGTTGAAGAATGATTCCACTTCAACAAGGTACTCGGCTATTTTTGCCTTCCAATCTCTTACAACTATCATTGTCGTGTATCCTTATCGTGATAGTATGTTAAATCCGTCGTTTCACTTTTGTTGCAGGCGTGGCTAACTCACAAAAAGCGGCAATGTCCTCCAGCGATAAGCCTTGCTCGTGGTACATTAACGTCAAGTTATTCATCTCGTTGAGTGCTGGCAGTAGCTCTTGAGTACCATCAACTCGTGCCGAGGCTTTAGTCAACACTACTTGATACACATCCACTTCCTGCGTGGCTCGGAATGTGCCAGTCATCTCGAGTGTCCCGCGTTCGTCAGAACTTGTTACGACTTCGAAAACTAGAGAATGTGACGATGACAAAGCGTACCCCTCAGTCGCGACGTATACCCATAACCCAAACTGACTCTCGAGTTTCTGGATTGGGTTCCGTAGTGTATTCGATACAGCCACAATTTCCGGGGGAAATTTCTGTGTCTCGGTATCGGCATACTCGACGTACGCGTCGAAGCCAGGAGTATGCATTCTGCATAACCTTGAAAAAGTTCTGCGTGTTAGTTCCACTTTTCAGCCTCCAGCTCTAGTAACTCAGATCTTGAGTCGTGTTGTCGGTGTCATGTCTGCGAATGGATCGATGCGCTCGGTGGTATCTTCCAGAGTTTGTATTGCCTGTGCCAATTCTCGCGGCGATACGACGCTATTCGCTACCACGCAGCTCGGTACCGGACTTCCGAAATCGAGATCGTCCCAGCCGTCGAGCATCTCCTGAATACTGTCTCGAGTATCTTTTTCTTTTTGCAGTTCAGCCGCACGATTCATCTCTTTCTGTGCAATGATATTATCTAAATACGCAACAGAAGCTTCCGGTGCGTCTAAATTCCGAGTTTCGGTTAACATTCGAACGTCCGAGCGAATGAGATCCGCATACGCGACACGATCCGTTTCTTCAGATAACTCGACTTGAATATAGCTTGGTATTACTGGATTCCAGCTTATTGCATTCTGTTTCGCTTCTTCTAATATGTCTTCCAGACCGTACACTAACTGGAGGTCCTCTCTTTTTCCTATAAGGCATAAGTTCAGTAACTGTCCTTGACAAAGATCTTTTGCGTCTGGGATATGTCTCTGGAGCCATTTCGCAGAGCCATGCCCTTGAACATCACCTTGAATTGCCACTTCTAATGACGCTAAAACTTCCAATTCCGCGCGCATAAAATCAGTAAACGAATTATGCGAAACCTGTGTTTCGATTATCTGACCGTCTTCTCCGATTCGTGTACCTTTCTCTAATCCGGTCGACATCGACAATATAACTCGATGATCTGTAAACGAGCGTACTGAGCTTAAAAGCTTTAATCCTTTCCAATCTACATCGATTTGAACAACCGCATCATGTTTGCAGCGTACTACAACTCCGTATCCTTGATGTTCTAAGGTAGATTTTATATACGACATATACTTCGACAAATTTGTAAGCACTTGACTCTGTACTTCTTTCGATGTGCGAGTCACTTGTGCTGCTTGAGTGTCTTGAACATAGCGAAGAACCTGAAGAAAATTATCAGATTTCATATTCAGCGTTGGACGAGCGTATGCATCTACTTGCATAGAAATTCCCCTGAAGCCGAGTCTACTTCTAATCTGTTCTACGGGCTGAAGCACAAATCTGTCTTATGGTTGCTTGATTCCGCGCCAATCAACTTCCACATCTGACGGGAACGCTGGAAAAACAATTGACGGGTCAAAAATTTCGACGGCTGCACGCATACGTTCGTATTCTTGCTCTGCCGCTTCAGTCATCCCGACGCTATACAGAACTCGTGTGTTTTCGATGCAATAGTTAATGCGCATTTGAATGTCATGCACAATCACCACCGGTTTCGCCAAACGATACTGAAACTCACTTTTCATCGCGGCGATTTCGATTTTTTCGGACATAACGGTCTCCTTCGGGTTTAAGAGTTACAGATTATGGTTAAACTAGTCACGAATGCTGCTGGTGCCGCCACTTCAACGTAAAAGCCTTTGATTGCGGCTCTTGTACCGGTAATCGAAACTGTGCCACTAACCGTGTACGTAGCAGGTTTTGCAGGTCAAATTCCCCGTGTTTTTCCTACCGTGACAGCTACCAGCAGTTCAAGACCTTCTTTCGAGAGTATTTGGAGAAATGCGCTTGCAACCATTTCCGCAAATACCGAAAACACTCGGTCAATTTCGTCTTCCGTATCTGCTGCGATTTGCCGCTGGAAAGCATGAAGCAGAGTCCTCACAAACTCCGATTCCCTCGTCGGGATTGTGACAAACTTTCCATTTGGTACAACCTGTCCGCTCAGCGCTTGTTCGACATCATCAAAGGTGCGGCACCAGTGCTCCTCGCACACTTGTGACCAGTCATCCATTTCGCGGCACTTCATGTCGATGTATGCAAAATCTAGAGCCGAATCTTCTCGGATAAATACTCTCGATTTAAACCTCGGTACTCGCCAATCGGATAGTTCGTAGAGTTTGAGAATTGTCTTACACATTGTCATTCTCCTCACTTTGAGACCGCCGTCGCTTCTTTCCGTGTTTTCGATATTCCATAGCGGAAGCTAGACGGTGATGCTCCTTCGACTCCGACTTCGCTGTGGGTATACCGAGTCATAAAAAAGCGAATCCTCCATCACTGGAAGACCCGCTCGCTCTTTTTGGTGGTTGTCCTGTGATACCTACACAACGACGTCACAAAACGATCTTTTTCCGTTTCTCTCTCGGTGGCGTCGGCTGATCGCTGTTTGACCCAGCTTTTGGAGTATCCAACTTTGGCGCGGTGTCGAGTTTTGCCGCGATTTCAGGTTTGACGGCTGGTTCCTTTGGCGCTACTGGTCTCGAGATATGATTTTGCGCAGTGCTTTCTTTGGGTTTCATCTCCGTGCGGCGCTCTTGAGCTGATATTTGCGTATTGAAGATCTCGCGCTCGGTAAGAAGGTTCAGATCCTCCTTTGGTTTCGATGAGTAAGGAGTTATTCCGTTTGCGAGCAGTTCACTGAACAACTCACGACTTTCCGGAACGAGTTCGCATTTTTGGCGTTTTGAGCTTTTAAGCTCTGCGAGAACTTGGGTTGTCAGATTGTAGAGCTCTTTCGAAATCTTGACATCGCAGATCTCGACACCCTTTACGACGCGGACTTGAGCTGACAGCATAGCGTGTAACCACTCTCGGCAGATATAGTCCAGTATCTCCTGTGCCAGACATTCCGCCTGAGTTACCTGGGTTCGAGCGAAATTTTGCAGTATGTTCAACGTACTTGACGGCTGTGGTTCCGTCGCCGCTTGGCTCTCAGTTGCACAACCGTTTAATATCGGAAGAGCATTCTGAGTCGATGATGAAGCGATATGATTACCTGGATAATTTCTCAGACTCTGAATCATGAAATCTCGAAGTTCCTTAGAGATCGTAACAACACACGCACCGGCTTCTGTTCCAGACGGCTTCGACTTGATATTCGCGTTACCGAGAGCGTTGAATAGCTCCAGCGCAATCCAAGTAATAAATTGCGTACTGAGACTAGTGGCGTTCTTGGCTTGCGAAATCGCTAGATTCCTGAAAACCTGAAACATGTATGTTTGAAACGGGTACGGGTCTTCAGGATCGCTGAAGATCGGCAGCACGTTCAGCGGATTCTTTGAATTCTTCGGTAGCAGCATCGTTGACTCCTTGTACTCGAATAGTAGGCTCATACAAAAGTAGTGCGAGAAGCCGTCACTCGTGTAAGTTCATTGGCTGGAGCGCTCGTACGGGCACGCGGCTGCGCGCCCATAATTATTACTGCTCGATTGCGTCTTTTTGCTGCGACGCCTCAAGTTTGTCGATGTGTCGCTTGAATATGCCGCGTATATATCGTGACAAATTCAGTTCACCGCTGTCTGCTTGGTCGTCATTTGCAATTTCTTGCAACTTTGCCAGCATGCTCGTTCTGATTGTGAAAGTGACACACGTCATTGGGTCGTCCTTAGTCGCTTTCGGCTTCTCCGCTTTTTGAGGCACTGGTGCTGCAACAAACTGCTGTGCTTTAGGATTTACGAGCGAATCCGTGATCGCACGCGAAACATTCGAATTAACTGAAACAGTCGGTGGTGCAAGAGTTTTCGGTGGCATGGTGATATCCTCTGTAGATGTATTTAGAAGCTAAAATCGGTCAGTAATTCGGAATACAATTCCTTCATCTCTTTCGCAGCCGCAGATTTCGGGTCATATTCAAGAACTCCGGCTCCGTATGAAAAGGCATCCGCATAAACAGTACGGTTTGAAACTACGCATTTCAGCTCTGGAAGCGAGTCACTAAAAAACGCTAAGTTTGCCGCGATCGTTGCGGCCATCCGTGTGCGTGCCTGATAATTAGTTCTGATGCAGCGAGCTTGAAGATTACAGCCGTTGCTTTGCAGATACATCAGCTTGGTAGCAACTTCGGCGGTCACATTCACGTCGGCCATTCCAGCAGCAACTGGAACAACTACGAGTTGGGATTCAGCCGCGATTCGCCAAATAAATGCACAATCAAAACCGACTGTATCAATGTACACCTCGTCGTAATCTGCGAGAGAATGCGCGAGTGCATCAAAAATCGTGTCATCAGTGATGTGCTTAAAATCGACATCATAAAGTTTCAGTGAGTTTGCTGTGGCTGGACGAGATGCGAAAGCGTTCGCGATTGAACCTTGTGGATCGGAGTCGATCAACAGTACCTTGGCTCCGGATTCCGCTGCTGCTACCGCTAAATTCAACGACAACATTGATTTACCGGCTCCACCTTTGGTGGAAAGTATCGAAGTAATCATGACATGCTCCTCTTCTGCTGCTTTTTCAAAATAGATTTGCCATCTGAAGAAAGGTAGAATGAGGAGTCGCGAGAAGATGTAATAAAATTACATAATATGTAATGCTATTACATTTTGTGACATAAGATTATATGAGAATACGAGGTGTTACGTCGTTACATAAGGTGTAATTTTATGTAATCGTATTACATAAGTTGTTATGAAATTATACGTTGTTACATAAGATGTAATCAGATTACACCTGATTACATGAGATGTTACGTCGTTACATTAGATGTAATTTTATGTAATGAGATTACATAAGTTGTTATGAAATTATACGTCGTTACATAAGGTGTAATCGTATTACACCTGATTACATAAGATGTTACGTCATTACATTTGATGTAATTTTATGTAATGAAATTACATAAGTTATAATCCGATAGCACCCGTTTCCAGATAGTGTTACCGGATTACATATTATGTAATAAAATGTAATCAGCAGCATTTCATTACCTGATAACTGATAAGGTTCTCAGCAGTTATCGAGATGCTCCGACAGCTTCAATTCTCGTGAAAATGAGACGAAAAAAGAGACGAGCGTCAATGACTCGTCTCTCTTCCTAAACTGAAATCTCCAGAATCGTCCCAGAAGATCTCAGGTATCATCATCAAAAGGATCTATTAAACCGAACCATCTGAGGACTCCTGGGAGCATCCTGGAATTCTCTGTTACATGCCAAGCACTTGATTCCTCAGTCCGAGTTTCACGGTTTTACCAACTCCGCCGATTTCCGCGATGTCGTCGCCTTTCTGCAGCTTCTCATCATCGACTAAGATAACGTTTTTCCACAATTGATAGCTCATCGGTAACATCATCGATCTGAACTCCGGCAGCGGGACTGTTGCATACACCTGATGCGAGGACATTGCGTACATGATCGCAAAGCTCATCATCGGGTTGCTCTGGAACGTAAGCTCCGCTTCCTCAATCGTGACTTCTTGCTCCGGATTCTTCATGTGTCGGATTAGGTCAGCAAGCGGGAAATAATCCAGCTTATCGAGCGGAACATACAGTTTGTGCATTGCCTGGTATCGCTCCATAGACGCCGTGAATATCTCGGTTCGGACTTTCGTATAGGCAAATTGCAGATAATCTCGAACGTGGTCAACGGTATTTTCGTCGAAAGCCATTGACGGATGGGCATCCTCTCTTGCGAGAACCATCGACACAATTTCTTCGACATGCGCGGCATCTAGTTGATACTCCATTACCAGAGCTGCGTTGATCACCATTGTTGCCGATTTGATCAAAATCTCAGGCTGATCGTCCATCGGCGCGTTGTCGAACATATACCCGATTTTGGCAAGCTCCTGCCGAGATAGGTATTTCGGAATATCAAGCGGCGGAATGCCGCCTGATTCATTGTTTCGAGCGATTACCTGCTCTCGAACTGGGCTTACTGGGCTAATCATCGTCGGTTGAAACATAGTGATGCCTCCTTGTTACAGTTTAGGTATTACTCGGCCTGTTTCTGGCGTTCGCTCTTTCACAGCTTCGGTTGGCACGCTGACTTTGACCGGAGCAGCAACCCTGGCTTCCGTTTTCGGTGCATCTGGTAACTGTGCTTTCAAGTACTTCAGACTCTTAATTTCGAAGTCACGGGTGAATTCGAGATTAGTTCGCTGCGTTGCGGAAAGAGCCGGATTGCTCAACTGTTTGTCAATCCTCGAAACTGAGTCGCGTATTGACTTCACTTCCAGGGCTTTCGCCGATTCCGAATAGCCGTCATAGAGATTTCGGACATTTGTCGACAATTTCCTGTGGTACTGCTTTGTCCGGTAGTAACCGGTAACTGGAGTGAAAGGCGTAGTACCTGGTTTTGGAGGGTGCATCTTCTGAAGCTCTGCGCTCGGGTTATTGGCAGATTCCATCAGCATCGCCATTTCTTCGACAGTCCGGTATAGGACTCTCCGCTCTTGACGTGCACCTTTTTGCGTCGAGCGAATAACCGCAAACATGCAATACTCGAAACGACATATACCTGGACTGATCTAAAAGGAAGTGCCAAGCGTCTGCATTTCTCCGTGCGCGATGAAGGTGGGCTGTACGAATTAACGTACAATACCGCTGAACAGACCTGGGAGCTGAGTCGAATCGAAGGTTATTGATCATGGAACATCGGACTATCCTGCATATAGACGCCAATGCTTTTTTCGCTTCAGTCGAACAAGCGGCGAATCCGGAGCTGCGTGGTAAACCGATAGCCGTGGTAGGTGGTCACGGTAGGACCGTAATCACGACTAGTTCATACGAGGCCAGAGCTAAAGGCGTCAAAACCGGTATGGCGATTTGGGAAGGTAAGCGAAGCTGTCCGGAACTGATCATCGTCGTCGGTGATAATCGAAAATACACGTACACTTCCACAAAAATGAACGAGATCTTCCGTGATTACACACCCGAGGTCGAAGCTTTCAGCATCGACGAAAGCTGGTTGGACGTCACGCATTCGCTATCAATCTTTGGTACTGCTGAGAACATCGCGTATCTAATCAAAGCTCGGCTTAAACATCAGTTCGATATCACAGTTTCTATCGGTATCGCGCCTAATAAACTGCTGGCAAAACTCGCCTCCGATATGATGAAGCCTGACGGCTTGACCGTCATTACTCCAGAGAACGTTGCACGTACACTGGAGCGTATGCCGATTCAAGAACTCTGCGGTGTCGGCAAGAAAATGCAACGGCACCTCAATATGCTGTCGATCTACACATGCGGTGAATTGGGTCGTACCGACGAGGCTCGATTAACGCGTAAGTTTGGGATCATCGGAAAACGGCTGAAGCAAATGGGTCAAGGTGTAGACCATTCGCCGGTCGTTCAATTCGCTGAGGATGGCGACGTTAAAAGTGTTGGACATTCCAGTACACTCGAACGTGACATTTCAGATCCAGCAGAGATACGACGTTTTCTGCTGCAGCTTAGTGAGATGGTCGGTAGCCGAGCGAGGCGTTACAACGTCAGTGGCAAAACGATCCACCTGTACGTACGGTATGCGGATTTCTTCTCCTCATGGGGTAAGCAGACAACGCTAAAGCATTATATCAACCTTAGCGACGAGATCCATCGCGCTGCGCTAAGTATTCTCGATACGGTCGAACTGGAGCAGCCTGTACGGCTCTTGGGAATCAGCTTGAGTAATCTGAAACATCAGGCCGAGCAGCTTCCATTATTCGAGGATGAACGGAAGAAACTTTTCGCGACTCAAGCTATGGATAACCTGAATGACCGATTCGGCAGAATGTCAGTAACATTTGGGAGTCTGTTGCCTGGGAAAGAGAAGTCGGGGTCTCACGTAATTCCACCAAGCTGGAGACCGGATGGAATCAAGAATGTGGACGTGGAGTAAGACGCTCGAGCTGGCGCGTACGATGAAGAAAAGCCGTCCTCTTAATCTGAGGACGGCTTTTCTTTGTTAGCGAATCGGATTCTTGTACAAAGTCGATTAAATACTATAGACTCAGACCATCGTAGTTAAATTTAAGGAAAGCCGCTGTGCGCGGATCTGGTTAACTAGGTTAGTACACCCTCTGGTACACTTTTGGTCACAAT
Source organism: uncultured Geobacteraceae bacterium (assembly GCA_903939115.1). Classification (GTDB taxonomy): domain Bacteria; phylum Desulfobacterota; class Desulfuromonadia; order Geobacterales; family Pseudopelobacteraceae; genus JACRCG01. Next base: position 109,047 of record CAJAFV010000097.1, on the reverse strand, counting down.
TCAAAAATCAAGATATTTTTGCCGTGGGAGATCTTTTAAAAAACCAATGATGTTATACACTTAGCATCTTTGTAAAAACATGATGCTAAACTAGATCGAAATTATCCTTGTACGCCATCAATGTATTAATCATCAACGCGGCCACCGTCATTCGCCCGACGCCACCAGGTACCGGCGTAATCCATGAGCATTTAGCGCTGACATGCTCAAAATCTACATCACCCACCAACTTGCCGTTTTCGAGCCGATTGATGCCGACATCGATAATAACAACTCCTTCTTTAACCATATCCTCGGTGACAAATCCGGGAATACCAACGGCCACGACAATGATATCTGCCCGCCGTGTTTCATCCAATAACAGCTCACGGGGAGTTTCAATATGCGCAAGAGTGACTGTGGCGTTGCCGATTTCAAAATCATTGGAAAGCATGATTGATATCGGCTTACCAACAATGTTGGACCGGCCGATAACAACACAATGCTTCCCTTTGACCGGAATTTCGTAAAACTGAAGCAGCTTACAGATTCCGTAGGCCGTTGCCGGCCTGAACGCTTTTTGCCCCAGAGTCATACGGCCAAAATTGGTCGGATGAAAACCGTCGATATCCTTAAGCGGGTCAATCGCATTGATAATGTTCTGCGGGTTGATATGTTTCGGAACCGGCAGCTGCACTATCAGGCCGTCAGTAGCAGGATCAGCATTGATTTCAGCAATTTTTGCCAATAGATCAGGCTCGCTGATGCTCTCCGGGAAGCGGAGCAGCGCACTTTCAAATCCGGCTCTATCACACGATTTTATCTTTGATTTTACGTATGACTCGCTGGGGGCATGTTCTCCGACCAGAATCACCGTCATATGCGGCTTGCGCAATCCGGAATCAACATACCCGGCAACCCGTTTCGATATTTCAGCGACAAGACTTTCTGCGCATACTTTCCCATCCAGTAACTTCATGGTCCGATATCCCTTATCTATGCCGTACGCTTGGTGACTTCAATCAAATGGTAGCCGAATTGGGTCTGGACCGGTCCTAGAACCGTGCCGACATCGCCGGAGAATACGACGGTATCAAACTCCTTTACCATCTGCCCCGGGCTGAATTCGCCGAGGCTTCCACCATCTCTGCCGGAAGGGCATGTGGAATGTTCCTTGGCGACTGCCGCAAAATCTGCACCCGCTTCGATCTTTACTTTCAATGCTTCACACGCTTCTTTTGTTGCCACCAGAATGTGGCGGGCTGCTGCTCTGGCCATTCTAAACTCCTTTGTTATGTGGTCTGCAGGATTATTACCTGCGGATTACTCTTGTGTCCTTATTTGACACTAATATCGCTTTTAGTCAATACGTCAATCTTGCGTCTCTCGCCATGAAGTTCAGGCAGCATCGATAATATACTCAAATGCCCGGACTCTTAACATGCGACCGTCGCATCAACACGAACAGGACCTTTTTAATCTTTTTTATTTTGACATCACTGCTTGAAGGGGAATATGATTTGATCAAGTCAAAAAGGTTTAAGGGGGATACGACAATGAGAAATTTTAATAGCTTTTTCAATCTACTTTTGACAATAGCGGCAAGTACTCTGCTGTTTGCGTCTATTTCAGCTGCAGCAACATTAACGGTTAAGAGTAAAGACGGGATTGGCAACTATCTTGCTGACGACAAGGGAATGGCTCTGTACCTTTTCAAAAAAGATGCGCCAAACAAGAGTGTGTGCGGTGCGGCAAATAGCTGTCTGGAAAAATGGCCGGTATTTTTTGCAGAGTCCGTTGATCCGAATGCCGGAATCGCTTTGACTGATGTTGGTACAATAACCCGCGATGACGGCCTTAAACAAACCACATTCAAAGGGCAGCCGCTTTACTACTTCTTTAAGGATAAAGATGGCGAAGATGTTTATGGCCAAGGGGTCAACAATGTATGGTACGTGGTTGCCCCATAACGGCAGAAGAGTGAGGCGCTGTTAAAAGATCAGCCCTTCGGAAAGTCGAAGGGCTGATCTTTTTTGTAACATCACTGCAATGGACGCTCACTGTATCTCAAGTGCCGGTTCAGAGAGCGCCGCCAGCTGTTCCCGCAATTCCAGAATATGTTCACCCCAGTAGCGGGTGGTGTTGAACCAGAAAAAAGTGTGCGGAAAGAGCGGATCCCCCCAACGCCTGGCCAGCCAGGCGCTGTAATGCAGCATGCGCAGCGTCCGCAGCGGCTCAATCAGGCGCAATTCCCGATGATCAAAATCATTGAATTCGCGGTACCCCTCCAGTAACGAATCCAGTTGAGCCAACTGCCGGGGTCGTTCTCCGGAAAACATCATCCAGAGATCCTGTACAGCGGGAGCCATACGGGCGTCATCAAAGTCAACAAAATGAGGAGCATTGTCACGCCAGAGAATATTGCCGGCATGACAATCTCCGTGTGTCCTGATGATGCGGACCGGTCCGACTTCGATGAGAATACGGTCAATCACCTCCAGCAGCTGGCCGGTTACAGCGCTGTAACTGGCACGATACTCCTCAGGAATGAAACGTTCTTCAATCAGGCGCACACTGTTAGTGCCGAAGCTCTGTCGGTCGAGTGTCGGACGATGGAGAAAAGGCTTAACGGCACCGGAACCATGAATTCGCCCCAGCAGGCGCCCAAGTATTTTCAGGTTGCCGAGATTGTCAAACTCCGGCGCATGTCCACCCTGCCGTGGGTACAGGGCAAAGAAAAAACCATCGTAATGCAACAGGCTTTTCCCGTCAGAATTTTTGAGTGGGGCAACAATCGGGAGCTCATGTTCAACAAGCTCAAAGCAGAAGTCGTGTTCCTCCAGAATTTGTGCTTCGCTCCAGCGATCCGGACGGTAAAACTTGGCGATCAGCGGTTGTCCTTCATCGATGCCGACCTGATAGACCCGGTTTTCATAGCTGTTGAGGGCAAATATGCGGCGGTCACAGAGAAACCCCTGACTTTCCACGGCATCCATGACAAAAGTGGGGGTAAGGCGCTGAAAGGGGTGGCTGTTCTCGGTCATCCAATGCCTCCTGTAAATTCAGTAGCGTATATAGCACGGATATTATGGCCCCATTCTCCCGGCTGTGCTAGGTTATTACGCGTTTATATGGTAAAATTTATTATCTGCCGCCCCCCGGCACTTATTTGTCGGGTTACATTCATACGAAAAAACGGAACCATGTCCCATGAGCAGTTTTACACCTAACGGCCTGATTGTAGCCCATCACGGTATCTCGGTTGAGGTATTGTTTGAGAATGATACACGCAGAATGGTGCGGGTCAAGCGCAACTCCGGTCATGTGGTCGGGGACAACGTTGTCGTTACCGGCGAGGTTTTGAAGCGCCTGCCGCGCCGGACAGAACTCCAGAGGCGTGATGCCCGTGGCGGAATCCACCTGGTCGGTGCGAATCTGGATGTCCTTGGCATCGTGGTTGCGCCGCAATCTCCGGGCGGCTTTATCGACCGGGCGATTGTTGCCGCACGGTCAGCGGAGTTACAACCTTTTCTGGTGATCAATAAATGTGATCTTGATGGTACTGCGGAACTGCTGGTCGAACTGAGCGGACTGTATGGCGGGTCTGTACCGATATTTCCGCTCAGTGCCTCCGAGCAGAGCGGTCTTGCCCCGCTGGAAAAATTTCTGAGTGAAGGGCATCGCGGCGCTTTTGTCGGAACGACCGGGGTCGGCAAGAGCTCTCTGCTCAACGCGCTCTGTCCGGAAATTGATCTGAAAGTGGGTGCCCTCAGCTCCTATAACAGCATGGGACGACACACCACAACCGTTTCCACGCTGCATGCGCTCGCTGGTGGCGGTGAACTGGTGGACACTCCCGGTTTTCGTGATTTCGGCCTGGTTGATATCACGGTGGAGGAGTTGGCTGAATACTTCCCTGGCTTTGAAGACCATCGCGATGTCGCCTGTAAATTCCGCAACTGCCGACATCGCACCGAGCCGGGGTGCGCCGTACTCACGCTGGTCGAACAGGGTCGCATTCCCGCGGAGCGGTACAACACCTACATGGAAATTCTGAAAGAGGTGGAAACCCTGCAGGCAGCGGCACGCAGCAGGGATTGGAAGAACTGAGGCACACACTCCATACAAACAGCGAGACCATCATGATCGAAACTACCTACGTTATTGGCCACCGCAACCCCGATACCGATTCTATCGCATCCGCAATCGGCTATGCCGCGCTGAAGCAGCAGCAGGGGGACAGCACCGTTATTGCCGCCATGGCCGGTGCTCCGAATCCCCAGACACGCTATATCCTTGACCGCCTTCAAATTCCGGACCCGCTGTTTCTAGCCGATGTTCATCCCAAGGTTCGCGACACCATCAAGCGGCAACCGGTTACAGTTGATCGGCAGACATCGGCGTACGAGGCGCTGGAACTGTTCAATAAAAGCGGTGTGCGGGTGCTACCGGTCGTCGACGGCGACAACAAACCATGCGGCCTGCTTTCGCTGCTGCACCTGTCGGAAAGCTATCTGCTCCCCAGCCATGACAAACTCCGCCGGGTGACAACAAGCCTGGCGAGTCTTGCCAGAACCCTCTCCGCCTCTGTTGAGTCAGGCGACAACCACGACATCCCGATTACCCTTAACCTGTTTATCGGTGCGATGCTGGAGGAATCTTTCAGCAGCAGGATTGATGGCTATAACCCCGATGAGCTCCTGATTATGACCGGAAATCGCCGTACTATTCAGCACGCAGCAATTGAACGAGGCGTGAGAGTCCTCGTGGTAACCGGCGGCCATCAATTGGATGAAGGCTTGCTTGAACTAGCCAAAGCACAGGGGGTTACCGTCCTTCTGACTCCCCACGACACAGCAACTGCCGCCTGGCTGGCGAGGCTTTCCACACCGGTCACCTGCCTCGCTGAACAGGAATTTGCCACCATCGAGATTGACAAGTCACTGGCAGCTTTGCGCCAAAAGCTGATGGGAGTCAACGTGGCGGCCGTGATGGCATTGAAAGGTGATGGCACGTTGGCCGGCGTCGCAACCAGGTCGTCGCTCCTCGCACCACTTCCGTACCGGTTGATCCTCATGGATCACAACGAACTGGGGCAGGCGGTACCGGGCGCTGAACAGGTCGAAATCGCCGAAGTCATCGACCATCACAAACTAGGCAACAGCCACTCAAACAGTCCGATCTCTTTTATAACTTCACCGGTAGGCAGCACGTGCACTCTGGTAGCCCGGCGCTACCGTGAATGCTCCATTGAACCGGGCAGACAGATTGCCGCGCTGCTGCTGGCCGGAATCCTTTCCGATACCGTTATCCTCAAATCGCCCACCACGACTGATGCCGACCAGCAGATGGCCGCCTGGCTTGAAGAGCGCTCAGGTCTGGTTGCTGTCGATTTCGGCAGTGACATCTTTGCCGCGAGCAGTTCCCTGAAAAATTACGGTTCTGCTGACAGGGTCGTCGCCGCCGACTTCAAGCTCTTTACCCATGAGAAATACAGCATCGGCCTCGGACAGGTCGAGGTGATCGGTTTTGAAGAATTTTACCGTATGAAAGAGGAGTTACTGGAAGCTCTAGCGGAGGTCAAACGGCGAGACACCCTCTTTATTGCGGGGCTGATGGTAACTGACATCACCACGGAAACAACGCTCTTTCTGGTTGAGGGACATACCCTCATCGCCCACGTCATGGAATATCCGCAGCTGGAGCCGCATCTATATGAGTTTAAAGATGTAATGTCGCGCAAGAAGCAGATGGTGCCTCACCTGCTGAAGATTCTTGCCAGAGTATGAGCAGCATCGGTGCTGAATAGTATGACAACCTTTATTTTTAATAATACATCACGTATTTTACGGCATCTTCGCCGGGGAGGATCGTATGATTATATATGTTATGCGGCACGCAGAAGCGGTTGAGGAGAACAATACGTTGCCGGATGAGTGGCGCTATCTGACTGAAAAGGGACGGCTGACGGCAAAGAAAATGAGCGGAGCTATCGCCAGGTTCGGCTCCAAGCCACGGCTGACCATCACCAGCCCGCTGACCCGTGCCGTACAAACTGCCGAGATCGCGGCTGAAAAGGCGTGCCGGAAAAATGTGGTAATCGCTTCGGCTCTGCTCCTGCCGGGAGCAGACATCAATGAATTAGTCGGGTACATCAAGTCGTGCAGGGATTCCAAACGGATCATGGTGGTTGGCCATGAACCACAGCTTGGCTTACTGGTTGCAGCGCTGCTCGGTTGCAGTGACAGCAGCGTAACCCTGAAAAAGGGTGCCTGCGTAACCCTGAAATATAACGCAAATGCCAAGGCGGCCAGCTTTCTCTGGTACCTCTCTTCTGACAAAAGAAGAGTCACATCCTTTAAAAAAGCCTTTCCGCAACAACCCGCCTAAGCCTGTGTTACCGGCACCCCCACTGATATGGCGTCGTACCAAATTTCTACAAAATCTTAATAAGTCTGCAACACATTTGTAACAATTCTATGTTAAAAATGTGTGTGATAGCTTCACCGGTATCGAAGTGAGGGATTTCATGAGCGGGAGCATGACATGAAGAGAGTGCTGATTATCGAGGACGAAAAAGATCTGGCTGAATTACTGGCGTTCAACCTTGAAAAGGAAGGATATGCCGCTACCTGCGTTCATGACGGCAAGCTGGGGCTTGAACGGGCCACAGCAGACCTGCCTGATCTGATCCTGCTCGATCTGATGCTGCCGGGGATGCTCGGAACCGAGGTCTGCAAAGCTCTTCGGAAGAATCCGCATACCGCCCATATCCCGATTATCATGATAACGGCAAAAGGTGACGAAATTGACCGTGTGGTCGGCTTTGAAGTTGGAGCCGACGACTACATAATTAAGCCGTTTTCGACGCGCGAGATGATCCTGCGGGTCAAAGCCGTCACGAGACGCTTTGAACACGAGATCCAGATACCGCCTTCAGCTCTTCTCACTATCGGAGAAATTGTTATCGACAAGGAGCGTCATACTGTTATCAGTGCCGGCAGCGAGATTGAACTTACCAGCACCGAATTCAAACTACTACTCTACCTGGTGGAGAAAAAGGGGTGCGTATACAGTCGCGAACAGCTGCTCCAGAGGGTCTGGAGCTACAACAATGCCGGCGACACTAGAACGGTAGATACCCATGTGACGCGCCTGCGCGGAAAGCTGGGTCCCCCCGGCGACATTATCAAGACCGTCCGAGGTTTCGGCTATAAGATCGAGGAGTAGGAGATGGGATTCAGAACAAAGCTGGTACTGTCATATATTTTTCTGATTGCCCTGATCACGGGCGGCTTCTATCTCTATTTCAACTATTCGCTGCAACAAGAGATGATTGAGGAGAGTCGGGCCAACCTTGCCAGTCAGACACAACTGGCAAGGCTGCTTGTGATGAGTGACAAACGGATAATATCTCCGCAGCAGCTTGCCGCGTCTATTGGTTCAACCATCAAGGCCAGGGTAACGATAATCGCACCAGGCGGCACCGTTATCGGTGATTCTGATGTGGGTCAGGCGCGCCTGGCACAGCTTGAGAACCATCTGCAACGCCCCGAAGTTCAGGAGGCTCTCAGGAACGGGAGCGGCAGCGCCATCCGCTATTCTGAAACAGTGCGGACCTCAACGCTCTACTCTGCCGCTACATACGGTGGCAGTTCGGTGGATGGCATTATTCGTCTTGCCATGCCTCTGGAGTATCTCGCTTCGACCCGGCATACCCTGTACAACCTGGTTGGCGGGGCGGCACTGTTAACATTCGTGATAGCCCTCCTGCTCAGTTACGTCCTCTCAAACGTGACATCAAAACCGTTGCGTGACATGGCCGATGCTGCATCCCGAATCGGCCATGGTGACAGCAAAGCCAGAATACCGGTGGAATCCAGTGACGAAATCGGCATGCTGGCAACGGTGCTTAATGACATGTCGGAACGTATAGAATCTCAGGTTCACCGTTTATCAACCGAAAAGCAGCGTCTTGACACAATTCTGCGCAGCATGGGCGAAGGTGTTATGGTGACGGCGCCCGATGGGGTTATCACCCTTGTCAACCCCGCCTTCCGCACTCTCTTTTCGATTTCCGGCGTCGTCGAAGGAAAACTGCTGGTTGAAATCTCTCGCCACCCGGATCTGCTGGAAGCTTTCAACGATCTTGGCAAGCGTGACATTCACGAACTGGTAAGGGAAATTTACATCCAGTCAAGCGACACGACACTCCTTACGCATTGGGTCCCGCTGTATGTTGACGGCGCCCGGCAGGGGATTGTCGCGGTATTCCACGATATCAGCGATTTGAAAAATGCGGAACATACGCGGCGGGATTTTGTTGCCAATGTTTCTCACGAACTCCGGACGCCGGTAACTATCATCAAAGGCTATGCCGAAACGTTGCTGGATGACACTTTGAAATCAGACCCGATTCGGGCGGTTCGCTTTGTGGAAATAATTTCCAGTCATTCGGATCGTCTGACCAACCTGATCAACGATATTCTCACCCTGTCAAGCCTCGAATCAAAAGAGGCCCAGCTTGAGCTCAATCCACTTGATGTTTCCGGCACTATTGCCAAGGCATGTATGTTGTTACAGGATCGTGCCGAGCAAAAGAGTATTTCAATAATCAATGAAACCGTTAGCGCTGCCGTGCCGCGAGTGATAGCAGACCAGGGTCGCCTCGAACAGGTAGTGATTAATCTGCTCGAGAATGCCATAAAGTACACTCCCGATGGTGGCACTGTGCGCCTGCATGCTGAGAATGACGGTGAATGCGTCAAGGTTTCGGTGTCAGATACCGGCATTGGCATCCCTTTCAAAGATCTGCCGAGAATTTTTGAGCGTTTTTACCGGGTGGACGAGGCCAGAACCAGGGAACAGGGCGGAACGGGGCTTGGCCTGGCTATAGTCAAACATATTGTTCAGCTTCACGGGGGAAACGTTTCTGTTACAAGCGACTCAGGCAAAGGCTCCGTTTTTTCATTTACACTCAAAAAGGCGTGAACGAATAAAGAGTTAACCAACCTTTTTCCTCCCTGTAACATCATCGGAGGATTCGGCTGGGAGAAATAATGATTCTCGAACATATCAGCAAAGCTCGGCCAGCGCGGTATCCCTCTCGACAAGGGACTTGACGGAGTTGGCGATCATCAACTCCACCTTACCGCCCATGATCAGGATGCTCTGCCGTAAATCATTTAATTTATTGTCAAACGCGCGTTTCCGACCACGCAACCAACGTCGCTGAGATGGTCATCTTTATGGTCAAGGGGAAGGATATCCGGCATACGATCCCGTAAGCTGATTAGCACCCTATTTAATTCAGTTAAGTCGTTCTTGCTGAGTTTGTCGGAGCATGAACGGCTTAAATGAACCATGTTACACTTACCTTAACACATCAAAATACCGCCCTTCTGGATGATGAAATACCAACGCCGAAACACTCGCCTCCGGATCCATCATGTCGCCATCTGTCAACTGCACGCCGATCGCTTCCGGCTCCAGCAACCGGAACAGCTTCTGCTGATCACTCAGTTCCGGGCAGGCCGGATAGCCGAAAGAGACGCGGATACCGTGATATTCAGCATTGAAAATCTGCTTTAAACCGAGTGCGGGATCGTCAATGATACCCCAGGACGTACGGATCCTCTTGTGCAGGAATTCAGCGGTGGCTTCCGCCAGTTCCAGCGCCAGCGCCTGCAGCAGGTGCGAATTCAGATAATCACCCGCTTCCTTCATCGCCTCACTGCTCTCCCTGACTCCCCGGCCGCAACTGACCACAAACAGCGCCATATTGTCACGCAGAGACCCGGCTCGTGGACGGACAAAATCCGCAACGCAGAGACGTTCACCCGCGGCCTGCCGGGGAAAACTGATGCGCATGGTTTCGTTCTCCGCATCAGATGGATTGAACAGAATCAGCTCATTCCCTTCGCTATTGGCCGGATAGAAACGGTAGAGCGCCTGTGGTCGTATCAAGCCCTCCCGTTCGACCCGCGCCAGCATCTCTTCGACCGCACTGTGCAGTTTGAGGGCCTTTTCATCTCCAGCCGCCAGCAGTTTTTCGACCGAACCGATCAAACCGAGGTGCTTGGTGTAGAGCATCTGCCGGTTCAGGAAGGGGAGTATCTGCTTCAGCGGGATATCACGCAGGATATGGCGTTCAAAATCCGGCGGTGTCAGTATCGGTGCTTCCGGCAGCTGGCTGGTCTGATCATTCTGACCGGTCGAACAAGCCTGACTGACAGGACGACTTACCACAGCCGCCTGCTGACGCAGTGCCAGTTCCTCCAACAGAGGACAGCGCGCGACCGGATCGAACAGATTATTGGCAAGCTCCAGACCGGCCATGGCATCCTTGGCGTAGAGAACCGGCGCGCCGTATGCAGGAGCAATGCGGCTGTCGGCAAAGTTTCGGGAAAGCGCCGCACCGCCAACCATCAGCGGCACAGTGATACCGGCCGCCTTCAGATCAGTCGCTGTGGTCACCATCTGCAGAGCACTTTTCACTAACAGCCCCGAAAGCCCGATGAAGTCCGGCTGTTCACGCCTGGCTGCCTCTATTAGCGCTTCCGGACCGACCTTGATACCCAGATTGACTACCTGAAAACCATTGTTGGAGAGAATGATCTCCACCAGATTCTTGCCGATATCGTGAACATCCCCTTTAACAGTCGCCAACAGCATTTTCCCCTTGCTGGAACTTTCACCTTTTTCAAGATACGGTTCCAGATGAGCCACGGCGGCCTTCATAGCTTCGGCCGACTGCAGTACTTCAGCGACAATCAGCTGATTATCGTTAAAGAGCCGCCCCACCTCCGCCATACCGGCCATCAGCGGTCCGTTGATGATCGCTAGCGGCTTGTCACCCCGGGCCAGCACGGCGTCAAGATCGGCGGTCAGACCGTTCTTGACACCCTCAATAATATAGAGAGACAGGCGCTCATCCAGCGGCAGCTCCGCAGCAGGAGCGTGGGAAACCGGTTTTTTGTCGCGGAAAGCGGCGGCAAAAGCAGCTACCGGATCTTCACCGCGCCAGAAGATCAGATCCTCTGCAAGGCGGAGCTCCTCAGGATGAATAGAAGCGTACCGCTCAAGGTTTTCAGTGTTGACAATGGCGTAGGTCAGGCCAGCCTTGACACAGTGGTGGATAAAAACAGCGTTCAGCACCTCCCGGCCCGGCAGCGGCAGACCAAAAGAGACATTTGATATCCCCAGAATAGTGCAGCATTGCGGGAATTCTTCCACAATCAGCCGCACCCCTTCAATAGTTTCCACAGCCGATCCGATATAAGCGGCATCACCGCTCCCGACAGGGAACACCAGCGGATCAAAGATCAGATCTTCCGGGCGCAGGCCGTATTTGTTTACCAGCAGGTCGTATGACCGTTTGGCCACCGCCAGCTTACGCTCTCTGGTGACCGCCATGCCATGCTGCGGATCCTCGTCGATGCAACCGACCACGACCGAACCGCCATAGCGATGGATGAGATCCGAGACCTCGGCAAAGCGTCCTTCACCATCCTCAAGATTGATTGAATTAAAGAGACATTTCCCCTGTAATCGCTGCAGGGCCAGTTCAAGCACCTGCGAGTCGGTGGAGTCGATCATGATCGGCGCCCGCACCTTGCGCGGCAGGAACTCAAGGATGCGTGTCATATCTGACGCCTCATCCCGATCTGGATTGGCCACGCAGATGTCGATCACCTGGGCACCTCCCTTAACCTGATCCCGGGCAATTTCGGCACCCTCCTCGAAGCGCTCCGCCACGACCATATTCTTGAATTTACGTGAGCCGATGACGTTGGTGCGTTCACCCACCAGCACCGGACGGGTGTCATTTTCTATCACCAGCGCCTCAATCCCGGAGACGACCCTGCGGCGCAGCGTTGCGGGGCGACGGGGCGGCTTGCCGGCCACCATGAGCGCGATGGCGGCGATGTGGGACGGAGTCGTGCCGCAGCACCCACCGACGATATTAAGCCATCCTTCATCGACAAAACGGGACAGTTTAGCAGCAAGGGAATCGGGTGATTCGGCGTAGTTACCATTTTCATCAGGCAGGCCGGCGTTGGGGTAAACCGAGACGTGACAACTTGCCAGCTCCGACAACGTCCGAAGATGGTCGGTCATGAACTCCGGTCCGGTGGCACAGTTCAGGCCGATACTGATCAGTCCGAGACTGTCCTCCAGGTGAGCCAGACTGGTGTAGAGCGCCTCAACACCCTGCCCGGCCAGCATGGTCCCGGTCGGTTCAATCGTGCCGGAAATCATCAGCGGCACCCGCTGACCGCTCTCGGCAAACGCCAGCCGGATCCCCTCGGCGGCGGCCTTCAGGTTCAGCGTATCCTGGGCGGTTTCCAGCAGCAGCAGATCGACGCCGCCCGCCAGCAGTCCCAGCGTCTGTCCCCGGAAAGCCTCAACCAACTGGGCAAAGGTAACACCACCGGTGACGGAAATGGTACGGGTCGTCGGCCCCATGGAAGCGGCCACCCAGCGGGGTTTCTCCGGAGTTGCAAAGGCATCGCAGGCGCGGCGGGCGATCAGGACGGCCTGCCGGTTCAGTTCGAACACCTGATCCTGCAGTCCATACTCGGCAAGAACAATATCGGTAGAGCCGAAGGTATTGGACTCGATGATATCGGCCCCGGCGGCAAGATACGCGCGGTGGACACCCTCAATCACATCAGGACGGGTCAACGTCAGATATTCGTTACACCCTTCATATTCAGCACCGCCAAAATCGTCAGCGGTCAGATTGCACGCCTGCAACTGGGTCCCCATGGCTCCGTCTATAACCAGTATGCGTTTGGCAAGGGCCTCAAGAATGTTCTGTGTCATACGGGTATCTCCTCACGTTTTTTCAGTTGCCGCTGATATTACATTCTCATGATGCGCATGTCATCTGCAAAGAGAGAATAAAGTGCACTATAATTGCCTGCAGTATGATATTTGATATACTTTTACTGACATACAAACATCCAAAGTGACTTGCAGTCAGGAGATACCTCATGAATCTGCCTAGAACACACACCATCGTCCTCAGCCACGGCGACCCGGAAGAGAAACGCGCCGAAATTCTGGACTATTTCCACGCAACGTTCGATAGCGACGCAGCGCTCTACGACACGCTCCGCTACGACGATACATTTTATCTGCGCGCCGACCGCCTACGCCACCCGCTGATCTTTTATTTTGGCCACACCGCCACCTTTTATATCAACAAACTGACCATCGCCAAGATTATCAACACCCGCATCAATCCGCGTTTTGAATCGATATTTGCCGTCGGTGTGGATGAAATGTCCTGGGATGACCTGAATGAGGCCCATTACGATTGGCCGGCCCGGAGTGAAGTCAAGGAGTACCGCGACCAGGCCCGCTCTCTGATAGACGGCCTGATCCGGCGGTTGCCGCTGACCCTTCCGGTTGCCTGGGAAGACCCATTCTGGGGCATCATGATGGGGATCGAACACCAGCGCATCCACCTGGAAACCTCCTCGGTGCTGATCCGTCAGCTCCCGATCGATCAGTTGCAGCAGCTGCCGCTCTGGGATATCTGCCCTGAGAGCGGCGAGCCGCCTGCCAACCGACTGCTGGATGTAACTGGTGGCACCGTCACCCTTGGCAAGACAATAGAGCATCCGCTCTACGGCTGGGACAACGAGTACGGCGCTCACATAGCTGAAGTAGCCAACTTCAAGGCCGCTCAGCAGCTGACTTCAAATCGGGAGTTCCTCGGCTTCATCGAGGCGGGAGGATACCGGGATCGGCAGTGGTGGGATGAGGAGGGATGGAGTTGGCGCGAGTTCAAGCAGGCTGACTGCCCGCTGTTCTGGACCAGGAACGGCGAAGCCTGGCAGCTGCGAACAATGGCCAGCCTGATCGACATGCCGTGGAACTGGCCGACAGAGGTCAACTGCCTGGAAGCGAAAGCGTTCTGCCGCTGGAAGGCGGCCCAGACCGGCACACCGATCCGCCTGCCGAGCGAAGATGAATGGCACAGACTTCGGGACATCTGTGCCATCCCTGACCAGCCGCAGTGGGACACGGCGCCGGGCAACATCAACCTGGAGTGGTGGGCTTCCTCCTGCCCCGTTGACCGTTTTAAAACCGGCGACTTTTTCGACGTGATCGGCAACGCCTGGCAATGGACCGAAACGCCTATTTATCCGTTCCATGGTTTCAATATCCACCCATGGTATGACGATTTTTCAACCCCAACGTTTGACACTCGCCACAACCTGATCAAGGGGGGATCCTGGATTTCTACCGGCAACGAGGCGACACGGGACGCCCGCTACGCTTTCCGGCGGCATTTTTACCAGCATGCCGGATTCCGCTATGTGGAGTGCGCCGCGCCGGTGGTCATCCATGATGACCAGTATGAAAGCGATGCCCTGGCGGCCCAGTATTGCGACGCCCATTATGGTTCGGGACACTTTGGAGTGGCCAACTTTCCGGCGACCTGTGCGCTGATCTGTCTGGAGTTGACGCAGGGACGGGCCAATGGGCACGCACTTGATCTAGGGTGCGCCCTCGGAAGGTCGACATTTGAGTTGGCACGCGGAGGCTTTGAACGGGTGACAGGAGTGGATTTTTCGACCCGTTTTTTCCGCCTCGCCGCCCGGATGCAGGAGGAAGGGTATCTGCGTTATGCACTTCCGGAAGAGGGGGAGATTGTTTCATACCATGAGATTGCTATTGCGGAGTTGGGCTTGGAAGGGACTCGCGACCGGGTGCAGTTTTTTCAGGGAGACGCCTGCAACCTGCCGGATAAATTCAGCGGCTACGACCTGATCCTGGCAGCCAACCTGATAGACCGGCTCTACTCGCCGCGCCGCTTCCTCTCCACCATCCACGAGCGAATGAACCCTGGGGGGATCCTGGTGTTAACATCACCCTATACCTGGCTGGAGGAGTACACTAAAAAAGGGGAGTGGCTTGGTGGGTACCGCGCTGCAGGGGAGCCTGTCTGGTCGCTGGATGGCTTGAAAGAAGCGCTGGCAGAACACTTCACGCTATTGGGAGAACCACGTGATGTGCCGTTCGTGATCCGTGAAACGAAGCGAAAATTTCAGCATACGGTGGCACAGCTTACCGCCTGGGAGCTAAAGCAGTAACGGACTAATACCAAGTTGCAATTAAAGCCGACTACTGTTGAACAATGAAGCCATTCTCAACGCTGATATCTCTAATGATCCTGTTAATGTCCCGATCGGTGAGAAACAGCGACTCACCGAACGCCCCGGCATTTTCGACCATTATGCCGGACATCTGCAGTGAGTACCCCGCATCTTCCTGTGGCCACAACGAGTGAAAACCATACGACCCGGAAAGCCCTACGCTCGTCAGAATCCTCTCGGAGATTTCACGAAAAGTATCTTCCTGATTGAGAACAATCGAGTTAATACCATTGGCTTTCAGGATAGGAGTCAGAGAGTTATACACCGCACTGTCTCTGTCGGGAGATGAGATGCAATAGGTTTTTCCTTTGTAGCTAAAATAACGGTCAGGCGTGATGGAAATTGAAACGCCATTGTTATCAACGCCGGCAATATGTATTTGAGCATTTTCTACGGCAGTGATTGAAAGCGCTTTCAGTATAGAGCTTGCTATATCAAGCGGCGCATCCGGCGTAACCTGTATAAGACGATTTCGGGGCGTGTATATGTGTGGCTGCATCAAGGCAAATGGTTCGTAAACCGCAAATCCTTCCTTTTTGAGAAACTCCGTCAGCTTGGGGGAGGATGCTGTTTTCCCGGCATTCAGAAGAATAATATCCTGATTGGCCATGCTATCAGCGGTTCGTTCTACTTTAAAGTCTGAGTGGATGGTCAGCCTGGGATCGACGCCAAACTGCATAACG
This sequence comes from uncultured Geobacteraceae bacterium, assembly GCA_903939115.1. Lineage (GTDB taxonomy): Bacteria > Desulfobacterota > Desulfuromonadia > Geobacterales > Pseudopelobacteraceae > JACRCG01. The sequence continues at coordinate 93,212 of CAJAFV010000097.1, read as the reverse complement.
ACATTTTCTTCAACGGAATAAAATTTACCTGCTTTAACCAATGACGCCAGAAACCTCTGTGGATTCGCAGTAGATTCCTGGATTATGTTCAAATCAGGATCGGCTTCAGAGTTGATTGATTTCATTGACGGAGATATTTGACCCTCTACATCAACAAGAATTCGGCTGCCATCCATCGCGGTCAGGGTCGGGTACCTCGCCGGATCAAAAGTGATTGAAACCCTGCCGGAGTTCGTTGCCGGCGGTTTTTGTTGGACCCGCTGCTGCGGGATTATTTCCCCCCACATCTGTTTAACGTTAGCAGTAATATCGGAGTCACACAGCACTGGAATTACAGGTTTTTCGAGCGTGAACGACTGAGTCGGATCGGGAATAGAATCTGTTGGCTTCACTATGCCAGCAGTGACAAGTTCTGACTTACGCGCAAGGCCCAATGATCCTGTTGAGTTCTTTCGGTTGATAGTTGATATGGATATTTTCTGACCTATTCTAAGTCGCCTGAAATCACTGATGTTGTTTTCACGCCTGATTTTTCCAATAACTTTTTCTGCCTGCCTGCTTGTCAACCCATACTCGCGCATAAGGATCTTAAACAAGGTATCGCCTGCCTTTATAGTATAGAGGGGGGCATTTTCTTCCTTCACAGGCACAACTTGATTCTGCCTGGTTATTAGAGGAGGAGGGGTGCCATGAAATTTTGCATCGGTGACAATTTTTTTCTCAAGCGAGAAGGCAGTTCCACATGATAGCAGCACAAAGAGTAGTAACAAACAAAAATTGATACCCGGAATGGCGCGTTTAGCCAGAAGACATGAATTCAGCATAGATCACCATTCAAATAGTTATTTTATTTGTAATAATTTTCAATAATTTGTCTATCTATCCCAAGCGCAACAGAGTTGTCAATGTTGAAATAAATCATAGGGTGTACGAAACGGTTATTGGTTTCATATCCGCATGATATGCCGTTCGTAATACGTGCGACAAATCGGGACTTTCGGCATAGGGGACACAACTTACAGCTTGAGAGGTAAAAATATAACCATGAGCGGGTTGTTAGTAAAATTTGTAGAATTACAAACGCACTCATTAAGTTCTCAAGAGCGGAACGTTTGTGCCGATATGAAACAATACGTGCCAGCAACCTGGAAAAGCATAAGTGCTGCATATTTTATTTAATGAGGAGACAATTCATGAAGCGATTAGTGCTGTTATTGGCTTTACCCTGTTTTTTGTTTGGCTGTTATGCGACCCCGTTGGTAATAGACAATGGCACACAAAGTAGGGTTTTTACCCCTTGTACCAACAACAATCTCTGCTTCCGCGACACCTACCATGTTACCTGGGACAACGGATGTTCATTTTACGGTCAAGACTATCCGGTATCATACCGCTCAAAACAGAGTGAATATGAATCAAATCGGGTTGAATACATCCTGCTCCCACAAAACACTGTAACTAATCAAACCACATGCGGAGGTGGAAGATGAGTTTTAAATCATTTTCGTTTTTATTGTTAGCCATCATAGCTTTAGTTACTATCGGGTGTACCAATTCGGCAAAATATCCCCCGAATGAGCCATTGCAAGTGGCCCAACTCAATTCCAACCAGCGCTATATCGTTGATGAACCGCTGAACATTCAGCAAAGCCAGACCTCGGTTGGCCGCTTCAACTCGCAGATGATTTTCATGGCTGACCAGATTGAACGGAATGCCGATCGTAAAAGCCTCGATAATACATTTATTGTTACCAGCTTTTCCAATTTGAACAAACTTTCCGAGACAACCGCTTTTGGCCGGCTCGTGGCTGAAAATATGATACATGAGTTGCAAGTTCGTAAATGGAAGGTTTTTGAGGTCAGACTGACCAAAGATGTTGTGATTAATGAAACCGGCGAATTTACTTTGAGTAGGGATATACAGAAGATCCGCGATTCATATAAGGTCGGCGGTATTGTGACAGGAACATATTCCGTTGCCGGAAATCATATAATTGTCAACGCTCGGGTTGTTGATATAAACACCGGCCTTGTCGCTTCTTCCGGGCAGATTCATATGCCAATTAATTGGTTCACTGATACATTGCTGTTTAACACTGACAGTTTAAAGTCCATGAAAATTGTTGGTGACACGCCTGTCAGTTGTAAAGATAACCCCGTTTGCTGGGGTGGCGACCTGCCTAAACAAGGAGCTCTTCGTTGATATCCCGCCTGGTAACTGTATTGATTGCGGCTACACTCTTGGCAGGCTGTGCCTCGATGAAGCCCCAATTCGGGGGCGGTTCGTGCTCAAACAAAACGCTTCCCATTCTTCTCGATTCAACTGACCTTAAAGAGCTATTTCAGGGGATTGCCACCGAACTCTGTACTGACAACTGCACGTGCAACGTCCAAAAGTCTGCTGATGCCAAAGCGGAGACACCTCCAGCATGTGCAGGCAGCGATGAGTTAAGCCGCTCAACGGTATTAGTAACGGACTTTGCGGATTTACAGACGTTCCTCCCAAACCAGTCAGGCCTTCTAATGGGAGAATTGATGCGGGGAAGCTTAAACAGCGTCTGCTGCTATAAGATAATTCAGGCGGAGTTTGCAAAATATTTCAAACTGTCTGAAAACGGCCTGGTAGTGCTGACCAGAAAAGTCAGTGAAATTAAAAAAGACGAATATTCCCACACTGACGCCATTGTAGGAACATACAGCTTCCAGAACAATAATAAGGTCGTTATTTTTGCCAGAAAACTCAACATGGAAACCGGCACTATATCGCGCATGATTACTCGAGAAGTCAACTATTCCTGCTCAGGCCGTTCTGTTGATGGGTATACCGTAAAATAATCCATATATTTCAGGGAGAGCACCGTGCGAAAATTAACTTGTTACGTAACATGTGTGTTATTATTGGCTGTATCAAATGTATATGCCGGCCCCATCAGAAGCTATGTAGGGGCATCGGCAGGCGTTGTTCTGTCTGACGACAGTTCCGTAACCGATTTAAACGGCACAGCGGCAGATGTAAGTTATGACCCGGGTCTATCTCTCAGCGGTTTGATTGGTCACGAGTTCGGGATGGGATTCAGATTAGAGGGGGAAGTAAACTACAAAAAAGCAGACACTGATAAGTTCAAATCGCCATGGGTGACCAGGAATCTGAACTCCGACTTTCGGAGTATCGGTATGATGGTTAATGCGTATTACGACTTCCAGCCTTCCATGGCTTTTACTCCGTATGTAGGAGCAGGGCTTGGCTTCGCCAATATAAACATGTCGAGCGCTGATGTTAATGGCCTCAGAATGTGGAACAGTGACAGTGCAACCGCATTTGCATATCAGGTTGGTTTTGGCGGCAATGTCATGATTAACAGTAGGATGGCATTTGATCTAGGCTATCGATATTTCGGTACGAGTGATTTTGACATAGATCGGGTCTCATCCAATTTGAGCAGTCACAACATACTGTTTGGATTAAAGTATTATATTCATTAGTTTCCTATGAAACACGTCCAGTGAGCGATAGATTGCCAGAGGGATTATGCAATATATAATTTTGTGTTTATTGATGTCTTTACCGATGCTTTCCCTTCAAGGCTGCAGCGGCGGTACTGCAAGTGATACGGTTCCTTTTGCCGGTGTAGTTTCGAAGACAATTTCTGGAACGGCTTCTCAAGGAGCTGCGCTTACCGGAACGGCGTATTTAAAGGATGTACAGGGAACAGAAATCAGATCATCAATTGATTCTAATGGACGATTCACATTCATTGTCGATGGCATGAGGGCTCCTTTTATCCTCAAAGCGGGCAGTTATTATTCAGCAACGGAGTCTACATCTGTCACAAACATCAATCCACTCACTGACCTCTGTGTAAAGAAGGCCGCAGTGGGCTCTTCTGCTGACGCAACCTATAATAACCCAGCCGCATTGCCTGCGATAATGGCAAATATTACGTATATTGCAAATAGCCTGAGATCAGGCCTTGATGGTCTTTACCCCTCTTTAGTGCCTGCCAGTCAAAGAGACTTTATGAATGGCTCTCTGGTAATTGATAAGGGAGTTGATTTGGTGTTTACTAGGATTTCCATAATTGCCGAAGCTGGAGTCTTCTATGTTTATCTCAATGGCCAAACTATCGTCTCGGTAATTACATCAAACGGGATAGTGACCGTCAACAACAACCCGGCAAATATTGCAAGCGCATCAACAGTTATTTTCCCTAACACTGGCGGCATTACAGACGAAGGGAATGCTTCTACCCCAGATTATGCTAGAAGTGATTTGCAGGGAACGTGGCAATTCTATCAAATGATTATTGATAGCAATAATTCATACTGGGCTCGAGACTTGGTGACAATTGATGCTAATGCTCAAACTGTGTTTTCAGATGGTACAAATTCTCATGGCAGGACTTCACCAACCGTCCTACCGAGGCTTGCTATAACTTCCGACGGAACTGTAACTGTCACCAGTCCCGACCCAGACGCATCTACTAAAATGTACATGGCACGCAATAAACAACTTATTATTGGTACTGGCGGTACGCCAATTGATAAGAGTCTCTATATTATGGTGAAGACAGGAAGCGGTTTTCAGCAGAGCGACCTGCAAGGGGTGTGGAAAGCAAACAATCTGATACTGAATGGCACGAGCAGTTCTACTTCATACAATGTCTGGGAGCGCGGAGATGTCAATATTAGCAGCCTTGGCGAAGCCGTAATTTCCAATCAACTTAAAAGTTCAGGTACAGGAACCGTATCAACATCTGGCAGATCATTAAATTTAAGCATCAACAATCAGGGCGTAGTCACTGCTCCTGGCTTTCCGTCTTTGCATGGCACCCTAACAGTAGATAAGAGCTTGATCGTTATGGTTATGACAAACAGCGATGGTTCTGACGCTATCAGCTTTTTTGTAAAGACGGGTGGCACATCATTCTCGCTTGCCGATATGCAGGGATCATGGAGAACCAACTACCTGATGCTGCAAGGACAAACAGAATGGGGGAGAGCAACTACGACTCTTGATACATTAGGGAATGCTCTCTTTAGCAATATTACTCAAAGTAGCACTGTGGTGTCCGATTTTTCAGGAAGATTTTCAGCAATGTCTACCGGAGGCGTATTCAGTGCTTCAGGTGATTGGAGCTCATTGTTTAGCGGAGTCATGGCGCTGAACAAGAATCTTATGATAGGAACTGTAACGCAAGATCCAACAGGAACTCCATCACCTTCACTCTTTATTTGGGCAAAATAACCACCTAAAAACAGTAACAGCAGAGGGGTGAATTGGTCAAAATAAGAGTATTCGATTATGTCCTCAGCGTCACCACCGTAGCACCATCACGTCCTTCATGCGGTTCACCCGGCCTGAATCCCTCAACCAGCGGATGCCGGCCCAACTCTTCCCGCACGGCATCCCGCAGCCGACCGGTACCCATGCCGTGAATAACCCGCACCTCCTGCAGGCCCGCAGCGGCGGCATGACTGATAAATGGCTCCAGCTCGGCCAACGCCTCTTCCACTCGCATCCCGATCAGCTTTAACTCCCGCTGTTCACTTTCCTCAATAGTGGTGCGCCAGGTTCCGGCTGACGGCTTATTCTTCCTGCCGTCACCTTTTGACAGCGGCTTAGCCAACTCTGCAAGCGGCACCTCCAACTCCATCCGCCCCGCCCTGACCCGTGTTTTGCCACTCCGCTCATCAACGGCCAACACGATACCGTCACAACGCAACAAACGGATATGAACGTGATCACCTACCTTTACTGACTTTAGCGGCAGCAGCTCCGGTTGGTCGTTGCCCGGCTTAAGCTGTGCCGTCAACTCCGTCTCGACCTGCCGCAACTCGTCGACGATGTCGCTTCGTTTCTCACGCTTCAACTCATCCAAAAGGGCGTTGGTACGCCTTCTTGTGGCGGAAATAAGCTCTTTGGCATCGTTCCACCCCTTTTCGGCAGCCTCTTTGCGAATCTGGAGCACTTCATCCGCCCGGGCATCAAGATCGGTACTCCTTAGATCCAGTGAGCGTTCGCGCGCGTTGAGAGCGGCGCGGAGATCTTCAAACTCTTTCCGCTTCTGGCGGAGTTCGGTCAACAGCCCGGCAAACTCACTACCGGCATTGCCAAGCATCTGGCGGGCAAAGGCTATCACACGTTCCGGCATGCCGAAGCGACGGGCGATCTCTATGGCATGAGACTGCCCCGGCTCGCCGACGATAAGACGATAGAGCGGAGTAAAACTGGCATCATCAAACTCCATGCCGGCGTTGATCATGCCGGGAGAGCGGTGGACAAAACCGATAATATCGCTCAAGTGCGTCGTTGCAATCACCATGCAGCCCTGCTGCTGCAGTTCATGCAGCACTCCGCAGGCAATGGCCGCCCCCTGCAGCGGCTCGGTACCTGCTCCAAGCTCGTCCAGCAGCACCAGAGTGGCAACGCCCCCCTGCTCAATAATGGCCGTTATCCGTGCAGCATGGGCAGAAAAGGTGGAATGGCTCCGTTCTATTGACTGTTCATCTCCGATATCAACCAGAAGCGCATCAATAAGCGGAAAGGTCGAGCGTGCTCCCGCCGGCACCGGCAGGCCGGAGAGCGCCATCAGCACCAGCATTCCCGCCGTCTTAAGGGCAATGGTTTTGCCGCCCGCGTTGGGACCGGTGATAACCATGACCGAGGCGGGATCAGATTCTCCCCTGCCCCCGCCCAACTCCAGTCCAAGCGGCTCCACCTGTTTCAGGATTCCCCGCTTCATCATCATTAACAGTAACGGATGCCGAGCTTCCACCAGACGTAACTCACCCTGTTCATTTATCAGGGCCGGCTCCAGGTCGAACTCGATGGCAAAGCGCGCCATACTGCCAAGCAGGTCAAGCTCCAGCAGAGTTTCAAAGCTAGCGGCAATTTGATCCGCGTCCTCGCGTAACCAGCCTGAAAGCTGGCGCAAGACGCGGATCTCCTCGGCCTTTTCCTCGGCAGTCAGGTTTTCGAGCTCATTAACAAAGGGTATGATCTCCAGCGGCTCCATGAACGCGGTTTCACCAGATGAGGAGACATCATGCACCACGCCCTTGACCATCCCCTTGGAGTCCATGCGCACCGGGATGACCCAACGCCCGGAACGCTGTGTTATGAAATCATCCTGAAGAAATTTTTCAATGCCGTTGTCCCGGATAATTTCCTCAATTTTTTTGCGGATGCGCCCCGCCAGACCACGTTTGGCACGGCGGATATCTTTGAGCAGCGTTGAAGCAGAGTCCATGATGCTGCCATCGGCATCAATTGAGGCCACGAGGGGCTCAAGAATATCGGGAAGGCCCTGCAGAGGGGGATCAATCGAACGGAGCAGGGGTATGTCGTCACGGTGTGCACATTGGCGGGCCAGAGCGGCATAGAGACGAAATACCGGAATAAACAGCAGCAGTTCGTGCGGCGACAGAACGGCCCCGAGCGGCTGCAACCGTTCAAGTGATGGCCGGATATCCTCAAAATGTCCCAGAGCAAGGGTGATGCCTGCAAGATCAAGGGCGCGGATTTCGCCGATACGCCCTGATATTGTTCTGATTTCCTGAAGGTCAGTGAGCGGCCGGATTCTTCCGATACGATCAGTTGTGCAGGAGCTGTGGGCATGCCGGGAAATTTCGGCAAGAATTTTGTCGAATTCGAGACAGACGAGTGTTTCTGAAGCGATCATATGGATAACCTTTATGAGTCAGGCGATTATTTGTGGACGGCCCTAAACCCCGGCGCGGCATTGCCGGCCTCATACCGATGTGCATGCTATAGAAAAATATCCATTAATTCGAGTAAAACATTTCAACGGCAGAAGAGTAAACAACAAAAACAGAGGTTTTTTAAATTGGTGCCGACAAAGGCGCATGGTATATTGTCGCCGGATTATACGAGCACTAACGCTGACGGCTCATCGGAGCGAAAGAGGAACAAACACTTATTCCGGGAGAACCACCATGAACATTCGAAAAAAATTCCTTGATTATGAGTATGAAGAGGTGCTTGACGGCAGGGTTCGAGAGTTGATCAGAGTGGGGTGCGCCATTGCAGTCGGATGTCCGACCTGACTGAAAAAACACTTCGCGGTCGCGAAGTCGGAAGGGGCCACCGAGTCGGAACTGCGGGAAGCAATCGCATACGGCATGATCGCTCCGGGTGGGCGGGCAAAGAACTTTGCTCTGGACATGCTCGCAGAGATACAGGCGGATAGCTGCACAGAGAACACGGAGTAATCATTGCGTTTGCACCCGCAGGAGCAGGAAAGACAACCATGCACCTAGAAAAGCTGCAAGCCTTCGTGCTTTCAAATTCGGACTATGGCGAGAGTGACCGTATTGTGTCGCTGTTTACGCTCGAACATGGCCGCCTGAAAGGGTTTGCCCGTGGCGCCCGCAATAGTCGCAAACGCTTCGGCCCTGCTCTGGAACCGTTTGCCCGGATTAACCTCGAACTGAACTACAAAGACGGCCTCTCCTCTCTGCGTAGCGCCGATGTCATCACACTCTATTCAGGGATTCGGGGCGAACTCTGTGCGATTGCCCATGGGTTGTATGCCTGCGAACTGCTGGAATGCCTCACCCCGGAAGGAGAGCCGCTGCCACGATTGTATCGTCTGTTCGCGACATATCTTGAACGTCTGGACTCCGGACAAAGCGTGGCATCCGACCGCCGGATGTTTGAAATAAATGTACTGAATATCCTTGGCTACCGTCCTTCACTTGAGGGATGCTGCCGCTGCGGCGCAGATTTTGGCGTGCTTGGGGCGCTTATGCAGCAGGGGGGGGAACTGGTCTGTCGCTTCTGTGCCGCAACCGGCCGTAAAATTTCGTCGGCTTCCCTGCAAAGCCTGAGCGCCTGCCTGGCTACCAGCCGTTTCGGCCAGCTGGAACTTGATGCAGAAGCACTCGAACAGGCAGCATTCCTGCTGGATGAGTCAATTGCCACCCATGCCGCCAGAAAGTTGAAAAGTCTGGATTTTTTGCATCAGGTGTGTCGCTGAATTGCCACCGATAATCAACCTTTACAATGGAGTCATACTGAGTAATAATGCGCGGTCGTAAACCGTACACTAAGGTAGGACAATATCGTGAAGATTGGACACTAGCCAGGCAATGGACGTTCGAATTTATTATGAAGATACTGATGCCGGCGGCGTTGTGTATCATGCAAATTACATCAAATATATGGAACGGGCCCGCACTGAATACTTCCGCAATCGCGGTTTTCTTGTCGCGGAACTTGCTGAAAATGGCTTTGTCTTTCCCGTAGTACGGCTGGAAATTGATTTCAAATCACCGGCTCTTCATGATGATCTCCTTTCGGTTACAACCTGTCCGACTCGTATCGGCGGTTCATCTGTTACGTTCAATCAGAAAATAGTTCGCTCAAGTGACGGCAGACTGCTCTCAGATGGGCTGGTTACGCTTGCATGTGTCAGTCCGGCCCTGAAGGCGAGGCGGATACCGCTGGAGATACGCCAGATGCTTGAAGCCGAAATGAAGAACGTTGCATGAAGCGTTTTCGGGCAATGCCATGACCGCCATCAGTGAGGCCAGAATTGAGCGTGCTGCGGCCCTTGAGCTGTTACTACACGGAGATTTGTTGACTCTCGGGAAGAGAGCCGATGCAATCCGGCGCAGACTTCACCCCGATGGCGTGGTTACTTTTGTTGTTGATCGCAATGTGAACTATACCAATATATGTGAATCGCACTGCTCTTTTTGCGCCTTTTACCGGAACAAAGATGCTGCGGATGCCTATATTCTCACGAATGAGCAGATTTACGAAAAGATCGCCGAGCTTGTTGAGCAGGGGGGGACCCAGCTGCTGATGCAGGGCGGGCTTAACCCCGACCTGAAAATAAATTTTTTTGAGGAACTTTTCCGGGAGATAAAGAAGCGCTTTCCGACCATCCGGAATCATTCGCTGTCGCCTGCAGAAGTTATCTGTATAGCTGCCAATTCAGCTCTAACAGTCGACGAAACATTGCTCCGCCTCAAAACCGCCGGGCTTGATTCCATCCCGGGCGGCGGGGCCGAGATACTGGTAGATGAAGTGCGCAGCAGCATTTCTCCCAAAAAAATCGGCTGGCAACAGTGGGGTGAGGTCATGCTGAAAGCGGCCCATCTCGGCATGCCGACAACCGCCACGATGATGTTCGGCAGCTGCGAAAAACCGGAAGATATTGTCGAACACCTTTTCCGGGTGCGCGAGATGCAGGATCAGGGAGGCTCGTTCACCGCCTTTATCCCTTGGACGTATCAACCGGGCAATACCGAACTGGGCGGAACGACCGCCACCGGTGTCGATTATCTGAAAGTGCTGGCATTGTCACGGATCGTACTGGATAACATCCCGAACATTCAGGCCAGCTGGGTTACACAAGGCGCAAAAATGGCAGCGGTAGCTCTCTTTTTCGGAGCTAACGATCTTGGCGGCACCATGCTTGAGGAAAATGTAGTAGCCGCTGCCGGCTGCAGTTTCTGCATGTCGCAGCAAGAGATGATCACCCTGATACGTGGAGCCGGCTTCCGGGCGGCCCAGCGTACCACAACCTATTCCATTATTAAGGAGTTTACGGTTTGAGTCCTTTCCATAGGCAGGCTGGAACCTGCGAAATAATTACCTCCGCACCGCGCCTGGCCGAAGTTGCCGCGCTCCTCTCCCGACAGACTGAAATTGCCGTTGATATGGAGATGGATTCTCTCCATCACTATCGCGAAAAAGTCTGCCTTGTCCAGGTGTCAACCCGTCAGCAAAGCTGGCTGATCGACCCGCTGTCCCTTTCCACTCTTGAACCGTTGGCTGCTCCATTAGCCAATCCGGAAATTATTGTCGTCATGCATGGTTCTGATTACGACATCCGCTCACTGCATCGGGACTACGGCATTGAAGTAACGAATCTGTTCGATACCATGATCGCCGCTCGTTTTCTCGGCATAACTGAGTTTGGACTGGCCGCGTTATTAAAGGCGCGTTTCGGGATTGAGCTGGATAAAAAATACCAGAAGGCTGATTGGAGCAAACGTCCCTTAAGCCGTGAGATGTGCGCCTACGCCGCCGCTGACACTTCTGACCTGCTGCCGCTGTATGACCAGTTCCGCGCTGAGCTTGAGCAAAGAGGCCGGCTGGTATGGCTCTTAGAGGAAGGGCGGGCAGTATGTCAGGCGCGGGTAACGGAAAAAGACGGCCCGCTGTTTCTCTATTGTAAAGGAGCCGGAAAATTACGAGGACACACTCTCGCCGTTCTGGAAGAGTTGCTCCAGATGCGCGATCACCAGGCGGAACTCCTTGATCGGCCGCCATTCAAAGTGTTATCAGCTGATACTTTGATTGATATTGCCGAAAACAGGCCTCAAACACTCTATGAACTGTCGTTATTCAAAGGCATGACGCCGGGACAGCTCCAGCGCCATGGCGACGGTATTTTGGCGGCTATTGAAAGAGGCATGGCAACACCTGAAAGCAGTTTACCCCGCTTCCCGCGCACGCTGAAAAAAGAGGTTTTAGAGCGTGTCAAGGAACGCCTGAAAAACCTCAAAGCCTGGCGGGAGCGCTGCAGTCGCGAACTCGGTCTCGATCCGGGTGTACTTGCGCCCAATTGGCTGCTGGAAGCGGTCGCAGATACCGAGAGTGCAGCACAAGAGGAACTTGAGACCATACCCGGTATGCGGGACTGGCAAAAGCAGCTCTACAGTGGAGAGATGGCACGCATACTTGCAATGGCATAGACATGAAACTTCGCCCTGCGATTGATTCAGATGCGCTCCTGCCGGGTCGCAACACCCTCCGCAAGGCAGGCTTTACCCTGATCGAAATTGCGGTGGTGATGGTAATTATCAGTATGGTCATGTTGCTGGTTATTCCACGACTCCCCTCATCAGATCAGGAAAATCTGAAAATATCGGCCCGGACGCTGGCTTCAACGCTGCGGTATATCCAGGAACGAGCCACCACATCCCAAACCGGTTATCATCTGATAGTGACTCCGGGAACAGAAGTCATAAAAATGTATGAAAACGGAGCTGACGGCAGCGCTAAAGAGCCTGCAGACCCGTTGCTGCAGAAATCACCGGTGAAAGAGGGTATTGTCGTCGCAGATGTCCGGATACCGCGGCTCGGCAAAATCAACGACGGTCAACTTCGGGTGGATGTCGGAGTGGCAGGGGTGCGCGACTTTATCACGATTCATCTCCGCTCGGCAGAGGGGCAGTTCTGGACAGTAATGGCATTCCCTTCAGGCGGGAAGGTCAAGGCTTTCGAGGGATACCACGAGGAGCTGCCATGAGAGGCGCATCTTCAGGTTTCACGCTACTCGAGGTAATGGTGTCGCTTGCTATAATGGCCGGCGTAATCCTGACCCTGCTTGGCTCGGTTAACTACCATATCGGCATCATCGCAAACGAGCGCGACAGTACGACTCTGACGCTACTGGCCAGAAGTCGCATGACAGAACTGGAACAGACCCCCGCAAAAGGGGAAGGCACGTTTGCTCCTTCCCACCCGGAACTGAGTTGGAAAGCGGAACTGCTGCCGGCCGATCTGCCGGGGCTTCAGAAGCTGGTCGTCAAGGTGCGGCGCGGCAGTGACGGCAGGGAGGTGGCGCTTGTCCGATACCTCCAGAAATAGCGGTTTCACGCTGCTCGAAGTTCTTATCGCCGTCGTGCTGCTCGGCATCCTCTCAGCGGCGCTGTATGGCAGCTATTTCGGAGTGTTACGGGCACGGGATCGTGCCGCATCCGGGATGGAGTCACGGCGTGAATTGGGTGCGACCCTCGACCTGATTCGCCGCGAAGTATCCTCAGTCCGGTTTAATCGCAGCGACAAACGGCTGCGGTTTGTCGTTGAGGATCGCGACAGTTTTGGCACTCAGTCATCGACCCTGGAGTTGACAACTCTGGTACCGACAGCAGGCCAGAGCCGCAAAGAGTCCGGCATTGTTACCGTTGCGTACCGTATTGCCGAAAAAGACAAGAAGCGGATTTTGACACGCCAGGAACGTGATCTGTTTTCCGAAGATACGACCGTATTCGCGTACCCGCAGATGGAGCAGATTACCGCCTTTCTGGTGGAGTGCTACGACGGATCAAAGTGGGTCAAAAGTTGGGATTCCGCCATAAACGGCACTCTTCCAAAAGGCGTGCGGGTAACCGTTCAGATCGAAGACGAAGGGAAAACGGCAGAATTCTCAATGCTCTCCGCCCCGCGCGTGGGCGGCATATGAGCGGGAGGCTGAAAAACGAATCCGGTTTCGCCCTGATTCTGACTCTGGTCGTAACGGCATTAATGGTTGCTGTCGTAGTCGAAATGATTCACCAGGTGTATGTAGACACCTCCCTCAGCCGTGGTTTCCGGGATGGCCAGCAGGCGTCGATTCTCGCTGAATCAGGTGCAACGGGAGGGGCAAAGCTGCTGCAGATGATGCTTTCGGGCCGTGTATATACGGCGCTTTCCGACCGCTGGGCAACACCGCTGAAACTTGAAGATGAGGCCGGTTCGCTGCTGATTACGGTCAGCGAAGAAAGCGGTAAAATCAACATTAACGGACTGGTGCAGCCGAATGGCGAGTTCGAACCGTTTACGCTTGCGGCACTGCAGCGACTCGGAACACGTCTGAAGCTGCCGGGAGATCTCTGGGGTGCGGTAGCTGATTGGATTGACAGCGACGACATGCCGCGCTCCGGCGGTGCTGAAGCATCCTATTACCGGGCCCTTAAGCCACCATACGGCCCCCGTAACGGCAAGCTGATGACGCTGACTGAACTGTCGCTGGTGAAAGGATTTAGTCCGGAAATTTCAGGCGCCGTGCAGCCGTACCTGACGGTTTTTTCCGATCTGGCCGGCTCGCCGCAGTCAACGATCAACATAAACACCGCCTCCAGAGAGGTACTGGCGGCACTTGATGACCGCATTGACAACCGTATGGCAGAGCGAATAGTTGAAGAGCGGCGCTTGCTCCCGTTTAAATCGACGGGTGAGCTTTCACGGATACCCGGTATGGATACTGTTGCGACCGGTCTCATCGGCAAAATAAGCGTCAAAGGCAATCTTTTTAGGATCGTTTCAGTAGCAAAGGTAAAAGATACCGGTCGGACAGTTGAAACGGTTGTGCGGTTGTCAGGGGGCGCACCTGAGTTTTTATCGTGGCAGGAATACTGACACGACCCAATACATGAGGGCACCAGCACGTAGAGGTTTGGCATACCATGGATTATCTGATTCTAAAGACGGAAGAAAATCTGCTCACAGTTGCCCATTTCGGGGTTTCTCGTCGCTCCACGGAACTGATCGGGGCCGCCTCTCTTGAGCTTAATGATGAGCATTCCCTTGCAGACGCCGTCCACAACATAGTCGAAAAAATGACCGGTTCACCACGAATTATCCTCTGTGTGCCGCCGGCGCTTTTTGCGCAGCGCTCCATCACACTTCCGCTCACCGATCTGCGCAAGGTTCGTGAGGTGTTGCCGACTCAGTTGCAGGGAGATATTGCACAGACGGTGGACGATCTTGCGCTTGGGGTTTTACCCTCCGGCGAAGGTCGTTTCCTTGCACTATGGGCTCGCAAGGGAGACATCAGCTCGATCATCGAACTGTTCCGAGAACTCGGCCTGGAGCCTCAGATCATCACTTCTCAGCCGTTCTCACTATCTGAACAGCCTGGTTTACCGGCCGACTGTGCCGTATTTGACGGCAGCTCGCTGTCGATACTGAAGGGTGGCCGACTGACCTATTTCCGGGCGTTTATCTCTGATGTTACCTCGTCAATGATAGCAGCAACGTTATCGGCTTTGGAGCTTTCCGGGGAGGGACTTCCGCCGCGACTCTGCGTAACAGGTACAGGAACACACATATTTACTGATGCTGATTCGTTGCCGGTGCCGGTAGAAACCGTTGAAGTCCCGACGGAACTCGGGCATCTGTTTAAAAACGATGAAACATTTCGGCAGTTATCGGGGCTCTACGCAGTTGCGCGCGCCAGCCATGCCGGCACGCTCCCCGATTTCCGCCAGGGTGAACTGGCCTGGACCGCCGGAGATGCCAAGCTGCGCAAGAAGCTGCTGCTGACCGGCATACTGGCGGCGACAGTAATCGTACTGTTATTCATTAACAAGGGGCTCCAGTACCGGGCTGCTACAGCTGATATAGCCTCTCTGAATAAATCAATTGCGACGATGTATCGTGATGTTTTTCCGGCTCGGGCCAAGGCTGTTGATGAAATCTCTGAGATCAAAGGGGAAATCAAGAAGCTGGCTGGCGTCGAAAGTTCAAGCGGATTCCTTGATCTGTTGAAAAAGCTGGCCGAAGCCAAAGTGAACAGCATCAACGGCCTGTATGAGGCCGAAATGGAAGGTCGCAACCTGCGGATAAAGGGGGACGCCCGGTCCTCCCAGGCGGTCAATGAATTTAAAGCCGCGCTTGCCCCGCTCCTTGCCACCGCCCAACTGGGTGAGGTCAAGAGTCGTCCGGATGGCACCGTAACCTTCACTCTAAGCGGCACACTCAAGGAGGGAATAAAATGAGACTCCTGGAGATTATCAGTGACAGATGGCAGGCTCTTGACGCCCGGACACGTCTCTGGGCCGGGTATGCCTTGATTGTACTGCTAGCGTCAGCAGTTGGATGGTCGATGCTGAGCGCCAGAGTACAGGCACTTGAAAAAAAACGCACTGCCCGTGAAGCGGTGTTAAAAGAGATGCTGCCGCTCAAGGTGGCGTATCTTTCCGCCCGTCAGTCATCAGATCAATTGAGGGGCCGTATGGCTTCTCTCCGGCCAGACGATTCACCGGCAAAAATAATTGAAGAGACCGGTATCAAGGGAAAATCAGTTAAGATTGTTCCGCTCAAAGGTGAAGAGAAGAACGGCGTAAGCGAGGATACCGCCGATATACGTATTGAGGGGTTAACGCTTAACGAAGCGATCAATATGCTCTATCGACTCGAAAAAGGGGGCCGTCCGCTGGTTATAAAAAAAAGTAATCTACGGGTTCGCTTTGATGATCCGTCCCGCAGCGACCTGACACTTATTCTGGCGCTGCTTAAGCCGGCACCCGGTCAGACAAAACCTTGAAAGCGGCACAGCTCGTACGAGGAGCGGCTATTACGGCGGCAGTTGTCGCGCTGTTTTTATTGTTCAGCTACCTGCTGTTTCCCGCAGCTAAAATCGATGCCGCAGTTGCCCAGGTTTTGTCGCGACAGGGGTTGACCCTTACCCCGGAGGTTCACAAAACGTTTCTTCCCGGCCTGGCATGGGATAATGCACTGCTGTCATCGGAGCAAGGGCCGCTTTTGAGCTTCCAGAGGTTGCAGATCAGGGCACTGTTGCTTCCGCTCCTTACCGGGAGGGCGGTGATTGCCGCGGAGGCTACCATTGGCACGGGGCATCTGAAGAGCCGATATGCCTTGAATGGCAAAGCTGCCCTGGATCTTACTGCAGATGGAATCGCTCTTGCCGACATACCATTTTTCAAGAGCGTTCTGGGTGCAAAAATTGCCGGCAGCCTCTGGAGCCAGGGTCGCTTGCAGCGGGGTGCCAAAGGCTTGAGCGGCGAGCTGAAGCTGGAGATACGGCAGCTTGAATTTTCAGGCGTCAAGCTGGGCGTATTCCCACTTCCTGACGCGACCAACCTGAAAACAGAGGGGATGCTAAAAGTCACTGATGGCAAGGCTCGACTCGAAAGCTTTACGCTTGCAGGCGATGGCGTGTATATGCGACTTTCAGGGGAAATCCCGTCTGGAGCAGCAGCGGCAGTTACGCCGCTCAACATGATCCTTGAAATAATGCCGAAACCGGATTTTCTGGAAAAGCAGAAATTGGTGTTTATGCTGCTGGCAAAGTTTATGACCTCTCCGGGAGTCTACACAGTACCGATCAGGGGCACTTTGCTCAAGCCGCTCATCATTTAGAGTCTCATATAAAAGGGGGAGACCGGCATGACCATCAAACTTGGCGAACTGCTGCTGCTGGAACATTTAATTACCCCGGATCAGCTTGATGAAGCGCTCAAATGCCAGACGATCTTCGGTATCAAACTGGGCAGCAGCCTGATAGAACTGGGCTTTATCACCGACGAGCAGTTGTGCCGGTTACTGAGCAGCAAACTGGGAGTGCCTGCGGCCTCATCGCGCGCCATGTCTGCACTGTCTCAGGAGGTTATTTCACAGGTTCCGGCACAATTGGCAAGTAAATATCGCGTTGTGCCGATCAGGCTTGACGGGAAAAAACTGGCACTGGCAATGGCAGACCCGACCGATTTCAAAGCGGCAGACGAAGTGGCCTTCGTAACCGGTTTTATCATCATTCCGCACGTGGCGCCGGACGTCAGGATTACATCCGCACTTTCAGAGTACTACCATGTGCGGGGCGATGTCCGCTACCTGATGGCCGAAGGTGAGCTTGCCAAAAAACAGAGAATCGTTCCTGCCCAAAAAGCTGAGAAAATTGTTATTCCGATAACCAACACTGATGGAGAGCTGCAACACATCGAATTTCCAACTGAATTTGAAGGATTTGCCGCCATCCCCGGTTATGAAGACGACCATATCCTTGCGACAGCAGGGGTGCAGCAATACTCCGCTGACCAGCTTTTGCAGGATTTTATCGCAGCTGGAGAGAGAGACCAGATCGGATCAGCCTTTATCAGATACCTCGGCCGAGATTTTGCGGCCAGCGCCCTGTTTATCCTACGAAACCACATGGCGGTCGGTTGGTGCGGTGCCACTGCGGAAAAGCGCGTTGCGGGGTTGGAAGCCCTTACGATACCGCTTGACACGCCATCTGTAATGAAAGAGGTAAACGAAACCGGCCAGTTTTTTATCGGGACGTTGGAACCGTTTTCTGTTCATAGCCGCCTGCTCAAAACTCTCGCGGTTGGCTTCGATGCAACTTTTTTGGCGCTGCCGATTACCATGCAAAAAAAAGCTGTGGCCGTACTGCTGGTCTCCGGCGACAGATCCGCCATCGAGACACGTCTGCAGGAACTGCAAAATCTGGCACGCAAAGCATCGCTGGCGTTTGAAATACTGATCCTTAAAAACAAGATTCTGCAGACATGAAAATCGGCCTGCTCGGCGGCAGCTTCAATCCGGTTCACAACGCCCATCTGCGCATTGCCGGGGAGGCACGGAGTTTCTGCCGGCTCGACAGGGTTATCTTTATTCCGGCAGCAGATCCACCGCACAAACCGGTGGCAGGAGACGTTTCTTTTACGTGCCGCTCACTGATGGTTCGTATGGCCATCGCCGGCAGAGCCGGTTTTGAAATGTCTGCGATTGAAGCAGAGAGAAGCGGCAAGTCATACTCAATCGACACGATCAAGATATTTCGAGAGCAGTTTCCGGCTGACGAGCTGTTTTTCATCATCGGAGCCGATTCGTTTCTGGAGATTGGCACGTGGCACCGCTATGGTGAAATATTCCACTCATGCAATCTGATCGTTGTGGAGCGCCCCGGCCGCCCCATCAACAGCCGCATTGAAGCGTTGCCGAAAGCTCTCAGGACCGAGTTCGTCAGTGACCGCGACAATGGGCACTTGACGCACCACTCAGGCACCACGGTCAGTTTCATCACCGGTGCGCCGCTCGATATCTCATCGACTGAAATCCGGCGGCTTGCTGCCGCAGACGCCGATATCTCCACCTATGTACCACCAGACGTAGCAGCATATATCTCGCAGCAAAGGATCTACCGCAAATGCCAGTAAAAAAAACAGCAGCAGTTGAAAAAACGACCCTGACCCCCACCGAACGCGCCCTGATGTGCGCTGAACTGGCGTATGACAAAAAGGGGTATGACATCTGTGTTCGTGACATCTCCCGCGTCTCGTCGATTGCCGACTATATGGTGATCATCTCCGGTTCGTCGGACAAGCAGAACCAGGCCATTTCCGACAATATCCGTACCGGCCTGAAGAAATTCGGCAAGGTCAACGACATTGAGGGAGCTACAGACGGAAAGTGGATCGTTATGGACTATGGTGATGTACTGGTCCACATCTTCCACGACCAGATTCGTCGCTATTACGACCTGGACGGCCTCTGGGGCATGGCTCCGGAACTTGAGCTGCCGCCGGAGATCAAGGCGTCCCGCAAGGAATCCGATTATTGAAAATAAAAGTTTTGTGGGTCGGCAAGAGCCGTGACCCGTGGATCAAGGATGCGATCGATGAATATGCCGGCCGCATCCGGCGTTACATGCCGCTGGAGCTCGTAGACATCCGCGATGAAAAGGGTGCGAAAGCGGAAGAGATGCGCCACCGTGAGTGCGAACGACTGGAGAAGCATATTCCCCCCGGTGCAACCCTGATCCTGCTGGACGAGACGGGCGAACAACTGGACTCCCCAGGACTGGCCGCTTTTATCGGTAAGCAGCGCGACTGCGGAACAGGCGAGCTGATTTTTGCCATCGGCGGCGCCTACGGTTTCTCTGAAGAGTTCCGCCGGCGCGGCAAATTGTTGGCGTTGTCGAAAATGACCTTCACCCACCAGATGGTGCGGGCATTCCTGCTGGAGCAGATTTACCGGGCGTTTACAATACTGAATGGCGAGCCGTATCACCATTGATTCGAAAGGGGCGTTATCTTATGAAGAAACCACTTGTACTTATGATTCTCGACGGTTGGGGCATCAACCCCAACCCGGCTCACAATGCCGTTGTCCTGGCGAAAACTCCCCATCTTACCAGATACATTAACGACTACCCGCATGTCCCGATCCTCACGTCAGGTATGGCGGTCGGTCTCCCGGAAGGGCAGATGGGCAACTCTGAAGTCGGGCACCTGAATCTGGGGGCTGGCCGGGTTGTGTACCAGGAACTGACCCGCGTCACCAAATCAATCCTCGATGGTGACTTCTTCACCAACCCTACCCTGCTTGAGTGTATCGCCAAAGTGAAAGCATCCGGCGGCAGACTGCACCTCTCCGGCCTCCTCTCGGACGGCGGTGTGCATTCACACAACACCCACCTCTACGCGCTGTTGGATCTGGCTAAACGCGAGGGGTTGACGGAGGTCTTCGTACACTGCCTGCTCGATGGACGTGATACGCCTCCAAAGAGCGGTGCCGGATATCTGGCTAGGCTGGAATCGGAGATCGCACGGATCGGCATCGGTACGATTGCCACCGTCATGGGACGCTACTATGCCATGGACCGTGACAACCGGTGGGACAGGGTGGAGAAAGCGTACAATGCCATCGTCTCTGGTGAAGGCGAGTCTCGCACCTCCGCGAAAGACGCAATTGAGCAGAGTTATGCTGCGGCTGTTCATGATGAATTTGTGGTACCGGTCGTCGTTGCCAAAAACGCGACACTGAATGATGGTGACGGTTTCATCTTCTTTAATTTCCGTTCCGATCGGGCCCGCGAGATTACCAGGGCCCTGGCACTGGAGCAATTTGACGGCTTCGAGCGAAGGAAATGCCCACAGTTGGCAGGGTATGTCTGTCTGACTGAATACGACGCAACCTTCGGCCTGCCAATTGCGTTCGGTTCGACAGAGTTGTCAAACATTCTGGGTGGCGTCCTTGCCAACGCCGGACTGACACAGCTGCGCATCGCCGAAACGGAAAAATATGCACATGTCACCTTCTTCTTCAACGGGGGGGTAGAAACTCCCTTTTCGGGAGAGGACCGCGCACTCATTCCGTCACCAAAAGAGGTTGCCACGTACGACCTTAAACCGGAGATGAGCGCCGGCCAGGTAACGGACAAACTCCTTGCACTCCTCAATCAGGATCAGTACGACGTCATCATTCTCAACTTTGCCAATTGTGACATGGTCGGTCATACCGGCATCGAGTCGGCCGCCATAAAGGCTGTCGAAACAGTTGACGCCTGTGCGGGGCGTATAGTCGCCAAGGTACTAGAGCTGGGCGGGGCAGTTTTGATCACCGCAGACCACGGTAACGCCGAGCAGATGCAGGATGAAAACGGCGCGCCATTTACAGCGCATACCACTAATCCGGTCTGGCTGGTGCTGGTGGATGACAGCCGTAAAGAGGTAACCCTCCGAGAAGGCGGACGCCTGGCTGATGTTGCACCGACCATGCTGAAGATGCTGGGACTCCCGCAGCCAATCGAAATGAAGGGGGAAAGCCTGTTATGACAACACGCCGCCTTATCGGAACCAATCAGCAATTCACCATCGGCAAGATCATCTGTCTGGCGCGCAACTATGCCGAGCATGCCCGGGAGTTGGGCAATGAGACTCCGGCAGCGCCGGTGCTGTTCATGAAACCGGCTTCGTCGGTAATTGGCGATGGCGATACAGTGCAGATTCCGGCTTACTCGCAGGAGTGCCATTATGAAATCGAACTGGCGGTGCTGATCGGCACTCAAGCTCGCTCCATCTCAGCAGGCGAGGCGCTGGAGCATGTTGCCGGTTACGGTGTTGCCATTGATATGACCCTGCGGGATGTCCAGAATCAGCTCAAAGCAAAGGGGCTGCCGTGGGAGATCGCCAAAGGATTCGACACCGGCTGCCCGTTATCGGATTTTGTCCCGTTCTCGGCTGTGGCCGATCCGCATGCGTTAAACCTGAAACTCGCAGTGAGCGGTGAGATTCGCCAGAACGGTACCACCGCTGATATGATTAACCGCATCCCGCAGATCATCGCCCACATTTCGGCAATTTTCACTCTGGAACCGGGGGATGTCATCCTCACCGGAACCCCGGCCGGCGTCGGACCGGTGCGGGCCGGTGAAGTCATGACGGCGGAGATCGCCACAATAGGGTGCTTGACGATACCGGTTGCATAGTCTGGTATGACCAGAGCGCGCAGCAATAAATTCATGAGCAGGAAGCGGATTCCCCGGTTTATCCGGCTGATGGGGCGGCTGCGTCCGTTGGGGTTACCGGTTACCCACCGCCATAACAGCGTTGAGCTCTTCCACGGCGGGAGACAGTTTTTTGAAGCGTTTTTTTCCGCTATTCGTTCTGCAGAACATACTATCCTTCTCGAATACTACCTCATCCACAACGACCGCCTCGGCAACGGACTGACGCATGAGCTTGCGGCAGCCGTTGGGCGCGGTGTTTCGGTCAAGTTGATCTATGATTATATCGGCTGCCTCGATACGCCTGCATCCTACTTTAAAAAACTTACCAAACAAGGGGTTCTGCTGCTTCCCTTCAATGTCCCCTCTTTCAGGCGTGGTTTTTACTGGTTTGATAAACGGGATCACCGCAAGATGATGATTGTCGATGATTCGCTGGCCTTTCTGGGGGGATTTAACATCGGTGATGAGTATGCGGGCTGCATGGAGAATAAACAGAGCTTTCGCGATTTGGGATTCAGTATTCGAGGCGAAGCGGTCTCCGAATTAAGGGCGATTTTCCACGACACCTGGCACAATGAGAGTGATGAAAAGAGAGTCCGGGATACGACGGAACAGCACCCGCGTCACAGCGCCGGAAAAGCCGGGGATGCTGCGGTCAATATCATCAGCGGCGGCCCGCGTCAGAGACGTTCTTATATCCGCGAAGCGTTTCTGGTCAATATCGCCTCCGCAGCAGAAGATATCCTGATCGCAACGCCCTACTTCGTGCCGGGCCCCCGTATTATCCGGGCTCTGTTACGGGCTGTCCGCCGCGGGGTGCGGGTGCGGCTGCTGTTACCGGCTCGAAGTGACGTGCCTCTGATGTTACTGCTCGGTAGAAGTTCGTACTCTGCGCTGCTGCGCGGAGGCGTTGAGATCTTCGAACTGGAACGGGAAATTCTGCACGCCAAAGTGATGTTGATCGATACGGAGCGGGCGGTCATCGGCTCGGCTAACCTCGATCAGCGCAGCTTCCATCGTAATTTCGAGATAAACTGCATGGTGGATAACGTACAGTTCGGCGGGCAGATCCGTGATCTCCTGCTGGAGGAGATCGACGCTGCCAGACTGGTAGAGCTCGATGTCCACGAGCGCAGAGGCGTACTGATCCGGATCATGGAACGGGTCGTCAACCTGTTCGGCTGGTTTCTGTGAACCCGGTTCTGTTTGACAGCCATTGTCATCTCGACCTGGAACCGCTCACTTCAGAACTCCCGCATATCATTCAGGAAGCCAATGCTGCCGGAGTCCTCGGCTTTGTCGTTCCGGGTGTGCATCCGGATGGGTGGGCCGGAATAGCGCTGCTGGCTGCAGAAAACCGGCAGATTTTCCCTGCATACGGCATTCATCCGATGCATGCGGCATCAGCCGCCGATCAGGCTTTAGAAAGACTGTCACTCTTCTCAAGCAAGGGAACTGCCGTCGGTGAAACCGGACTTGACCCCGCGTATCCGGTGCCGCTGGCTCTGCAGGAACGGGTTTTTCGCGAGCAGCTTCGGGTAGCGGTACATCATGGCCTGCCGGTACTGATTCATTGCCGGCACGCTTTCCAAAGGCTCTTAAACGTTATGCGCGAGGAGGGTGCCCACCAGGTGGGGGGCATCATGCACGCCTTCTCCGGTTCTGCAGAGATGGCGCGTGAGTTCATCCGGCTCGGCTTTGCCATTGCCCTCTCCGCCACTGTTACCCGGCATAATGCCGTCAAACCACTTCGACTGGCCCGGGAGCTGCCGCTGGAGCATCTGGTGCTGGAAACCGACGCACCCGATATGACTCCGGAACGGTATCGAGGAGCATTCAACCGCCCTGCCTGGATAACGGAAACAGCGCTTCGGGTGGCGGAAATCAGAGGGGCATCTTTTGAAGAGGTGGCACAAATTACAACGGATAATGCCCGGAAAATCCTGCATTTGGGAAGCGGGCCAGAGCAACTGTAGCGAATGTCTGGCCACTCCCGGGTGCGCCCGACCTTCCTGGATGGGCGCGGCACGCAGCGCCCCTACGGTCATGCCGCCTTATTGGGGCTGAAAACATTGGGTTCCCGTGGCATGATCCTGTCTTTTCACAAATGTCTGTGCTAGTATCTCTGCGCCTACTACTCTTCAGCATAGGAGCGCCTCCATGAAGTACACCCTTCTGTTTCTTGCCATCACAGTTGTTACGGTTAGCGGTTGCGCCATGTTCACTGCCTGGAAAAGTATTCCACCACCCGGTGGCTGTGACCAGTGCCATACGCTGCCTATTTCCGCCAACTGGCAGGCGGTTTACAAACCGGCACAGGTGGCGGATGAGCGCGGTCGCCTCCCCTTCCAGACACCGGAATATAACCAGCCTGAACTTGGCGGACAGACTTCTCCTCTGGAGGCAAAAAAAGTTGAGGAAAAAGCATGCTTTGACTGCCACAAAGCTCCCACAAAGTCGCATAAGGATCTTAAAGGGCGCTTTCACCATTAGTACATTTCTGTGAGCTATTAAAGGAGACCGATCATGTCACTCGACTCATTTAAATCTGCCCGGACGCTTGCTGTACATAACCGCTCCTACCGGATATTTTCAATCGCTGCCGTTGAGCATGCGGCGCTTGGCGACCTCTCCCGTTTACCGTTTTCCCTGAAAATCCTGTTGGAAAATCTGCTGCGCCATGAAGATGGTACGACCGTTACGATCGATGATATCAAGGCTTTCGGAGCATGGCTCGACACACGCTCCTCTGTCCGTGAAATCGCCTTCAGTCCGGGCCGGGTGCTGATGCAGGATTTTACCGGAGTCCCCGCCGTTGCTGATCTAGCGGCACTGAGGGATGCGGTCGCTCGGGCGGGTGGCGATCCGGCGTCGATCAATCCATTAATTCCGGTCGACCTTATCATCGATCACTCGGTACAGGTGGACAGTTACGGCACTCCTGATGCGTTTGAGATCAACGTCGCCTCCGAAATGGAACGCAACCGCGAGCGGTATGCCTTTCTTCGCTGGGGGCAGAACGCGCTGCGCAACTTTCGCGTCGTTCCGCCTGGAACCGGCATCTGCCACCAGGTGAACCTCGAGTATCTGGCAAAGGTTGTCTGGCAGGAACAGTCCGGCTCAACAGAGCCGCTCGCTTACCCCGATACCCTGCTCGGGACCGATAGTCATACCACGATGATCAACGGGCTCGGCGTACTCGGCTGGGGAGTCGGCGGTATCGAAGCCGAAGCCGCAATGCTTGGTCAGGCGGTGTCAATGCTGATACCGGAAGTCGTCGGCGTGCGTCTGGGGGGGGATCTCAAACCGGGGGTTACCGCCACTGATCTGGTGCTGTCGATTACGGAGCTGCTGCGGAAAACAGGGGTGGTCGGCAAATTTGTTGAATTTTTCGGGCAGGGGCTTGACTGCCTTGCGCTTGCAGACCGTGCGACGATAGCCAACATGGCCCCTGAATATGGCGCAACCTGCGGCTTTTTCCCGGTAGATGCCGAAACTGTCGCCTATTTGCGCTTTACCGGCCGGGATGAGGAAACGACCGCTCTGGGCGAAGCCTACTGTCGTGCGCAGGGAATTTGGCGTGATTCCACCACGCAGGAACCGCTCTTCAGTCAGGTTGTCTCACTTGACCTCGGCACCGTCGTCCCCTGCGTTGCAGGCCCCCGGCGCCCTCAGGACCGGGTGCCGCTGACTGATCTGCTTCAGGTTTCCGCCGCGACGCTTCCGGCCGGAGAGGAAGAGCTGCAGATACCGATCGCAGAGTTCGGCGCAGGCCTGGCGCATGGTGCGGTTGTTATCGCCGCAATCACCTCCTGCACTAACACATCAAACCCGGGAGTGATGCTGGCGGCGGGGCTGCTGGCCCAAAAAGCGGTGGCAGCGGGATTGACCGTCAAGCCGTGGGTCAAAACATCTCTGGCGCCAGGTTCGACGGTGGTGATGGAGTACCTGCAGCAGGCGGGACTGTACGAGTCACTGGTTCACCTTGGCTTTGATCTGGTCGGCTACGGCTGCACGACCTGCATCGGCAATTCCGGGCCACTCCCTGATGCTGTTGATGAGGCGATCCAGAAGGGCAATCTGATGACTTCGGCGGTACTGTCGGGGAATCGAAATTTTGAAGGGCGCATTCATCCGCAGGTCAAACAGAGTTGGCTGGCATCGCCGCCCCTCGTTGTGGCATTCGCCTTGGCCGGCACTACTAGGATTGACCTGACCAGCCAGTCGCTCGGAGTCAGCCGGAGCGGTCAACCGGTCTATCTGCGCGACATCTGGCCGTCAGCGGAGGAGATTACCGCCCTGCAGAGCCGCATTGCGCCGGCAATATTCCGCGAGGGGTACGCTGATGTGTATAGCGGCACAGACGAATGGAAGCTGCTGCCGATCGGCACAACCGCCACCTATCCCTGGGAACCGGGTTCAACCTATGTCAAAGAACCACCGTTTTTCGAGGGTTCCCGATCCGGTGAGGCGAAAAAACTGCCGGAAAAGATGCGTATTCTCGCGCTCCTCAGTGATTCCATCACGACCGACCATATCTCGCCAGCCGGCTCCATCCGTACCGAAAGCCCGGCGGGGCGGTATCTGCAGCAGCAGGGCGTTGCCGTCAGCGATTTCAATTCCTACGGCTCGCGGCGCGGCAATCATGAAGTCATGATGCGTGGCACCTTTGCCAATACCCGTCTGCGCAACGAAATGGTGCCGCAGAAGGAAGGGGGCTATACACGGCATCTTCCGGATGGTGAAGTGCTCTCTATCTATGACGCGGCCATGCGCTATCAGCAGGAGGGGGTGCCGCTCGTGATCATCGCCGGAAAGGAGTACGGCTCCGGCTCCAGCCGCGACTGGGCAGCCAAGGGGCCGCTGCTGCTCGGCGTTGCGGCCGTGATTGCGGAGAGTTTTGAACGTATTCACCGCTCAAACCTGATCGGTATGGGAATTCTGCCACTACAGTTTTCTGCCGGCGTGACGCGCCGGACTCTTGCGCTGGATGGCAGCGAGACGATTGAACTGAAACCTCTGGAAGGCGGGTTGCAGACGGGGCAAATCTTCACTGCGGATATTCATCAACAGGATGGTCAAACGGTGCAGATATCACTCCGCTGCCGCATTGACACCGTTGATGAAGTTGCGTATTACTGGGCTGGCGGCATTTTACCATATGTGCTGAAGCGGTATCTTTAGTCATCAAACCGGCAGTTGGAAACACAGAGACACAGAGAACACGTAGAAATCATTACGTTTTAAAATAAAAAGGTCATCACCATAAGGGTTAACATTAATTTCTGTCTTTAACTCTCTAACCTGTTGCTGAATCTAAGGGTTATCCTCTGTGAACTCCGTGCCTCTGTGTTTAATTGCTTTTTATAGGCCTAATCCCCGCTGCGGCTGAACCGGTATCCGACCGCGCGCACCGTCTGGAAATGTTTCGGATGGGAGGGGTCCGGTTCAAAATATTTACGCAGCCGAACGATAAAGTTATCCAGAGTGCGTGTTTCTGTATCGCTGCTGTACCCCCAGACGGAGCGGAGCAGTTCGGTGCGATGAATGGGACGCCCCTCTTTCTGGAAGAAAAGCGCCAGTACCCGCACCTCCATCTCGGTAAGGTCAATCTCTCCCTGAGCCGTCCGTGCCCGGTACGAAAGCAGAAACACCTCGTTGTCACCAAAGCGGTACCCCTCCTCAACCGGCTCCGGCCGGTACCATGACGAACGTCGCAGCATCCCTTTAACCCGCAGCAGAAATTCTACCAGATTGAACGGCTTGGTGAGGTAATCGTCAGCCCCGTTTTCCAACCCCTCGACCCGGTCGGCGTCCTCAGAGCGCGAGGTCAGCATCAGGATCGGGACACGCGGATCAAGCTCCCTGATGGCCCGGCACGCCTGAAAACCGTCCATACCCGGAAGCATGACATCAAGAATAACCAGATCGAAGTGCTCGATCTCGAGAGTCACCAGAGCACTCTCAGCGGTTTCAAAATGGCTGACCCTGAGCCCCTCCTCTTCGAGATTGAAACAGATGCCGCGGGCGATGTGAATTTCGTCTTCAACGAGCATGATATGTGGTTTGTCATCAGTCATATGATTTCCTTATGCAGCAGGAAGTTTTACGGTAAACGTACAGCCTTTGCCAAGTCCTTCGCTGGTAACCCCGACGGTACCGCCATACCCCTTGATTACGGTTTCCACGATATAGAGGCCAAGCCCGGTGCCACGGACATTGTCGCCTGGAGGCTGTACGCGGTAAAAACGTTCGAAGACATTTTTACGCTCCTTTTTGTCAAGGCCCCGACCCTGGTCCTGCACGGTGAGCTGGAGCATTGTGCCGACCTTGGCCAGCTTTACAGAAATTTCGGGACTCTGCGGGGAATAGAGCACCGCATTTTCAAACAGGTTGCGCAGCACCATACTCATCTCTTCAGGGTCGACCTGTGCCATCAGGCCGGGTGGCGCATCGCACAGGATGCTTCCCCCCTGCGGGAGCGTCGCCCGTTCGCGTTCAACATGATCTGTGACGAGTAACGTCAGGTCGGTCATCCGCCGTTCGGACTGCGTGCGGCGCTGCTCCAGCCGTGCGGCCATCAGCAGATTGTTGATCAGATAATGGAGACGGTCGGTGTCCGCAAGCATGGTGCCGACAAAAGAATCGAGGCGCTCTTCAGAGGGCTTGCGGAGGCGGATTGTTTCAAGGTGGAGCTGAATGGAAGCGAGCGGAGATTTCAGCTCATGGGCCACCTGTGAAATGATATTACGCTGCTGCAGATACAGGTTTGACTGGCGGTTCCAGTAGACAAAGATCACGTAGACGCCGATCAGTATCAGCACCAGCATAACCAGCCCCTCTACCATGACCGGCCAGTTAGCGCCCTGGCCAAGCAGTTCGGGACGATACTTTTCGGCCAGACCACGAAACTCCCGGTGCTGGCCGATAAACCAGTAGATCCAGAACACGACGGCGGTTATCCAGACCAGCTGAATGGCGATCAGGGCCATGATCGGGTGGAAGATACGGCGAAAAATGTTCATGATTTCCCTCCGAAAAACGCTGCCATCCTCTCAAATATACCAGATGAATCGCCTCTGACAATTTCCGTGTCCGGCAGTGAGCGAAGAAACGTTCTGCCGTAACTCTTATTCAGCACGCGGCGGTCAAGGATCAATACCGCTCCGCGGTCATCGCGACTGCGGATCAGCCGTCCGAACCCCTGGCGGAACTTTATGACCGCCTGCGGCACAGAAAAATCGCGGAACGGGTCGCCGCCGTCGGCCTTGATTTTTTCGGCGCGGGCCTGCTGCACCGGCTCAGTCGGCACTTGAAACGGGAGGCGGGCGATGATGACGAGGCGCAGCGCTTCACCTTTAACATCGACCCCCTCCCAGAACGAGTCGGTCCCGAACAACACGGCGTTCCCCTCTTTGCGGAATTGCGTCAGCAGCGCGTGGCGTCCGGTTTCCCCCTGCTTGAGCGATGTCAGCCCCAGTTTTGCCAGTTTGGGTGACAACGATTGGTAGACGCGATTCAGCAGGTCGTACGAGGTAAAAAGAATAAAGGCGCCGCCTCGTGAAATTGTCACCGCAGACATGATGTGGCTCTCCAGCGCTTCCCGATATCCGGGCGCCGCTGGTTCCGGCATCTCCTCAGGTACGGCGACAAAGACCTGGCGGGCGTAGTTAAATGGCGATGCCAACTGCAGTTCCGTCAACCGCGCTGCCGGAAGCAGGCTGAAGCCGGTCCTTTTTTTGAGGTAGTTGAATTGCCCCCCCACTGTCAGGGTGGCTGAGGTGACGATAATAGTCTTCAGCCGGTCGAGGACGGTCTCCTTGAGCTGGGCTGAAATGTCGAGCGGCGCTGCAGAGAGCCGGGCCTGAATGCCGCGATTGCTGCGTCTTGTTTCGATCCAGCGGCAGTACCCTTCGGCTTCCGTCGTGAAGAACAGCAGCGCATCGGCCATGCTCTGCAGTCGCCCCTCAATGCCGCTCGCGTCGAGCAGTTGATCGGCCAGCTTTTCCTGCAGCTTTTCCGGCAGATCCTTACAGCGCCGCACCAGGGTGCGTAGTGATGACGTATAATCATTGACGGCATCGGCCAGAGCGTGCAGCTGCTGACGGCATTCCCCCCAGAACGGAGTCCGCTCAACCTCCGGGGTGATCCGCAGCTTCTGCTCCCGGTCGGTCGCCGCTCCCGCCCCATGCTCAACGCTGTATGCAAGCCAATCCATGGTCTGTTCCGTTTTCCCGGACAGATCGTGCGCTTTAGGGAGCAGATGGCTTTCCAGCAGCCCCGACA
The DNA here is from genome assembly GCA_903939115.1 of uncultured Geobacteraceae bacterium. GTDB lineage: Bacteria > Desulfobacterota > Desulfuromonadia > Geobacterales > Pseudopelobacteraceae > JACRCG01. Next base: position 63,153 of record CAJAFV010000097.1, on the reverse strand, counting down.
GCTCGGCGTAGAGACCTTCCTGTGATTCCGGCAGATCGCGGGTAATACGGGATGAGATGATTGTCAGCAGACCGGCCCGGTTGGCCTTGTGCGGCACCAGTCGCTGCAGCTGTTTTAAGATACCGCTTCGAGCTATCGTCAGTGACAGATGGCTGGTTGCGACGTCTTCCAGATGATGCCCTTCATCGAAAATAAGGCGGGTAAACGGGGGGAGGATGGCTGTGGCGTCGTAGCCGGTCTCCTTGCGCAGGACAATATCTGACAGCAACAGGGCGTGATTGACTACCAGTACCCGCGCTGCGGAGGATTCGCGCCGGGCCCGGTAAAAGAAGCAGCGGTTGAAATGTTTGCAGCGTGACCGCCCGCACTGGTCGGCTTCGCAGCATACCTCCTCCCAGGTGGTATGATGCGGCGTGAAGGCGAGGTCACTACGGCAGCCGTCCTGGCTGCTGTGACTCCACTCAATGATGGTTGTCAGCTCTGCGGAAGATTCATCCGGGAAAAGCGCCGGCTCCGCCTCGGCATGTTCCAGTTTGCGCCGGCAGGCGTAGTTGCTGCGTCCCTTAACGAGTGCCGCCTTGAACTCCACGGCAGAGTTGCGCGCCAGGAACGGGAGGTCTTTGCGGATCAGCTGTTCCTGGAGATTGATGGTGTTGGTTGAGATGACGACCCGTTCGTTATTGCGCACCGCCCAGAGGATCGCCGGAACCAGGTACGCCAGTGATTTTCCGGTTCCGGTGCCGGCTTCCACAAGCACCACCCGGTCGTCATTAAAAGCCCCGGCAACGGCAAAAGCCATCCTCACCTGCTCCTCGCGCTGTTCGTATCCTTTCAGGTGAGCCATCATGCCGTCATTGGCAAAGACCCTCCCGATCTCTTCCAGAGAAAGCAACTCCCCTTTTTTCTCGGTATGGGGCGCGACCACCTGATAGCAGCGGCTGCAGTCATTGGTGATGATGGCAAAGCCGATGCCCTGATTGCCGCAGACCGACGCAATGTCCATATCTGCCGGTGACGGCTCCAGATTGCCGGTGGGGTGGTTGTGGATAACGACGTCGCCACCCGCTGCCCGGGTAATGATGGCCGGTACGGCGACCTTGGTACCGCGCGCGATGGTCTCGACTTCACAGACAATACCATCAACGTCGGTGTGGCCGATGAAGAAGACTTCGTTACCGCCGGCTGCGGTAATTTCGTGCCGCATCAGAGCGCGACAATCAGAGGTGAAATGGGTTTCCATAAGGTGCAGCACCATAGCATAGTGCATAAAAAAAGGCACCGGGAAACCCGAAGCCTTTTGCAAAACCTCCGCTCTTCAGTTGAGTAAAAGACCAACACCCCCTGCCGCCGACTAACATCAGGCCGATGATGGAAAAGCCAGGAATATTACAGTCAGACTCGCCTTTGATGGCTCTATTTTTATGGTGGACTTCCATTCTCTTCGTTGGATTTTGCCCATTACTTTTTGACGCATTCAACCCAGATATGGTATATAAACAGGCAAGAACGGAGAGTAATGCAATAACACCGTATCAACAAGGGTGCAAAATGCTTGAGATAGTCGGCCCAATTACTGATATCGAAACCTTTGCAACTGCAAATTCTATTCGCGAGCTTGCTCGTTTGAAAAAAGTGTACGGCTTTGGGCACTGGCGCAAACGCAAAGGCGTTGCTGAGATCAGACTACCCGACGGGGCAGTTTTAGCTGCGGAGATACACTGGTATGAAGCCACTGGAATTGGTCGTAAAGAGTTCAAAATCAAACAGATTCTGGAGTAATTTCTCATGAAAAAAACCACCGATCCTCATTTTGTCATCTGTCTTGATAGCGCCGGATATAATGTCTCTCTGGTTCCCCGCAAACTGTATGAGTTGCTTCCGGATCCGGTCTCCTCTGCCCGCGGCTTGTACCGTATAGTCGATGAGTCGGGAGAGGGTTACTGTTATCCAACTTCTCTGTTCATTCCAGCCGTTCTTCCCAAACAGACGGAAGAAAGACTGCGCTCCGTCGGCTAATACCAAACAATTACCAGACATAAATCCTTGACACTCTCCATTTATCCAGCCACCAGGAGATTGATACCAGTTATTTAAAGGAGAACCACCATGTCCTTTCGCACCATCGAATGGCTTGACGATACCGTAGTTATGATCGACCAGACCCGCCTCCCGGGGGAGGAGGTCTATAACACATACAGCGATTTTCAATCGGTTGCAGAGGCGATCAAAGGCATGGTCATCCGCGGGGCGCCTGCCATCGGTGTGGCTGCCGCCATGGGGGTTGCACTGGGAGCGCGGTCGATCATCGCCGACACCCACGAATCCTTTTTTCGCCAACTGGATAACGTCTGTGACGTACTGGGGCGAACAAGGCCGACGGCGGTCAACCTTTTCTGGGGACTGGAGCGGATGAAGCGGGTCGCGGAAGCGAATCGCGATAAAAAACTTGATAAGATCCGCGAGGCTCTCAAAAAGGAGGCGATCCGGATTGAACAGGAGGATCTGACCATTTGCAAAAACATCGGCAAGTGGGGTGCCACGCTTATTCCGGAGGGCGCTACGGTTCTGACGCACTGCAATGCCGGGGGCCTGGCAACGGCCGGTTACGGTACCGCGCTTGGTGTTATCCGCGCCGCTCACGAAGCGGGCAAAAAGATTCAGGTCTTCGCCGATGAAACCCGCCCCTGGCTGCAGGGGGCGCGTCTGACCGCCTGGGAGCTTATGAAATCCGGAATCCCAACGACGCTGATTTCCGACAACATGGCCGGATTTTTCATGAACCGTGGCGAGATTACCTGCTGCGTCGTTGGAGCCGACCGGATCGCCGCCAATGGCGATACCGCGAACAAGATCGGCACCTATTCCGTTGCGGTTCTTGCCAAAGAGAACAACATTCCGTTCTATGTTGCCGCTCCTGTTTCGACTCTTGATCTTACCCTTTCAGATGGGAGCAAGATCCCGATCGAGGAGCGCCCTTTCAGCGAGGTGACGCATATCAAGGGAGTTGCCATCGCGCCGGAGGGTGTCCGGGTCCGCAACCCTTCGTTCGACGTTACCCCGGCTCGATATATCACGGCAATCATCACCGAAAACGGTATCGTCTCAGGTGACTACTGCAGCGGACTGCGTAAAGTATCGGGAATCTGACATGCATATTGAACGTTTTTCCCAGGATTTCAGTCGCATTATTGCCATCCCTGATTCAGCCGAGCGACTGCATGAGTTGGCCACTTTTCTGGAGTCACATGGCTATCAGTACGGCACCAAGGCGGCTGCAAACATTCAGCTGCTCAGAAATCTGTTCACTGTGGAAACGCTTCACCGTATTGTTATCTGTGCATTAAAAAGCCCCTCCCCTGACCATGCTCTCAACTCTTTCGAGCGTTTAGCCGGTGTTATCTCTCTTGAAAATCTGCGTGAACTGTCAGATCGCAAAAAACGCCTTGCCCAATGTATTCTGCTCTGCGGCTCCTCACCGTTTCTAGTTAACCTGATGTACAAAACCCCCGATATCGTGCGCTGGCTGTTTTTGGAAAACGGCATCGACCATTCCCGCTCTGCCGAAGAAATGTATACTTCAGTGGCGGCCACAGTAGACGAATCAACCGATTTTGCCGCACTGCAGAAAGCGCTACGCTGTTTCAAGCGTCAGGATATTGTGCGCATCGCCGCGCGGGATCTGAATGGGCTGGCACCGCTTGAAGAGGTCATGAGGGAGCTTGCCGACCTGGCGTCATCAACATTGCAGGTCGCGTACCAGGTATGCCGGCGCTGTCTGATACGCGACCATGGCGCTCCGGTGATGACGGGGGAGAACGCGTCGCTCTTTGAGGCGGAGATGACCGTAATCGGCATGGGAAAGCTGGGTGGCCGGGAACTGAACTTTTCTTCCGATATCGACATCATCTACTTCTATGAATCTGACAAAGGGGAAACGTCCGGGGTTGAAAGCGGTTCCGGTGGCAGAAAAGGGGTTATCTCGCTCCATGCCTTTTTCAACAAACTGGGGGAGATGATCAGCAAGGCGTTGTCGCAGGTAACGGAGGACGGTTTCGTCTTTCGCGTTGATGTCGGTCTCCGCCCGGAGGGGAAATCGGGCGACATGGCGGTGTCACTCCGCTCTGCCGAGATCTACTATGAGTCCTGGGGGCAATCGTGGGAACGTACCGCCATGCTGAAAGCACGACCGGTTGCCGGATCGCTGGCGCTTGGCGAGCAACTGCTCAAAACTCTGCAGCCGTTTATCTATCGCAAATATCTCGATTATAACCTGATCGAGGATATGAAACAGATGAAGCAGAAAATTGACGCTTCGCTGGCCCGTTCCCGGGAGGGCGAAATAAATCTCAAACTCGGGCGCGGAGGGATTCGCGAAATCGAATTTTTCATTCAGGCCCTGCAACTGGTATATGCCGGTAAAAACCCGAAATTGCGGGAGCGTAATTCCCTCCGCGCTCTGGATACGCTTCTGGCGGCCAATCTGCTTGATGAGGATGATCACCTCAAGCTGCGGAATGCCTACCGCTTTCTCCGTTCAGTCGAACACCGGATTCAAGTGGTGCAGGAACGCCAGACCCATAACCTTCCGCCAAAGGAAGAGGAAATGCTCGCGTTGTCGCGGCGAAGCGGCTTTCTGCGCGGCAACGGCCTGGAGCGTTTTCGAGCGGCATTGGAAGAGCATCGCAGTCACGTATCATTTATCTACGGCACCCTCTTCCATTCCCGCGATGCCAAGCTTGAGCAGGATGTTCACCCGCAGGTTCTCTTTCTGCTCGATCCCAAAGCGGATTCGGATCTGGTCAAGGATATGCTCGCTGAGCGACACTTTGAAGATGTGGATCGGGCTTACGAAAACCTGATATCACTCCGGAGAGGTCCGGCAAAAGGGAATCTGACCGAGCGGAGCCGTCGCATCCTTGAAAAAATCGCTCCGGTGCTGATTCAGGAACTTTTTGATTCATACGATCCGGACCTGGCGCTTACCAATCTGGAACGGTTCATGACAGTCATCGCTACGCGCTCATCCTATTATGCCCTGCTGGCGGAAAACAGCGCCACGATCAAACTGCTGGTATCACTGTTCGGTATGTCTGAATTTCTCTCGAAAATATTAATCAGCCATCCGGAGCTGCTCGACAGCTTGGTTTCGCGCGGTGGGTCATCCGTCGTCAAAGAGAAGGAGACGATGCAGGAGGAGCTGGACGCGCTGCTGGAACAGAGCGACTATTTTGAGGACCATCTGAACATACTGCGGCGGTACCGCAATGAAGAATTTCTGCGCATCGGCCTGAACGATATTCATGGGCGTTTAATGCAGGGTGAAGTTACGTCGCAGCTCAGTCTGCTCGGCGAAGTCTGCCTGGCTACAGCATTCCGGCTGGCGGTCGTGGAACTGCAGCGCTTTGGCCGCCCCACCTGGCAACGGGACGGGTGTGCCGCCGAGGCACATTTGGCGATTATAGCCCTGGGGAAACTTGGTGGCGGTGAACTTAACTACCACTCAGACCTGGACATCATCTTTGTCTACGACCATCAGGGGGTAACCGACGGCGAAAAACAGATCTCTAATCACGAATATTTTGCCAAGCTTGCCCAAAAGATAATTTCAATTCTGACCATGCAGACCCGCGAAGGGTTCGTATACAAGATAGATACCCGCCTGCGGCCATCAGGAAATTCCGGCCCACTCGTGACCTCGCTCGATTCCTTTCTGGAATATCACCGCAAGGAAGCCCAGATTTGGGAACGGCAGGCGCTTACCAAAGCACGTGTGGTGCTGGGTGATGAGGCGTTGGCCGATCAGCTTTACGATATTATCCGCCAGACTATTTACGGCACGACAATAGACGATGAGGGGAGGCAGGAGATCCGCCGTCTGCGGATGCGCATGGAAAACGAATTGGCGCGGGAGTCTGATGGCAACTACAACATAAAAACCGGTCGCGGCGGCATGGTGGATGTAGAATTTACCGTTCAATATATTCAGCTGAAAGAAGGACGCCGCTCTCCTGAGTTGCGTACCACAAGCACCGTCGTTGCTCTTAAGGAAATCAGCACGCTTGGACTGCTGCCGGATGGGAGCGCCCAAACCCTTCTGGCTGGATACAAATTTCTCCGCAAACTCGAAAACCGCCTGCGGATCATTCATGACTATTCGGCCAATGACCTCTCAGGAACGAGGGTTTACCTGAACAAACTGGCGCGCCGTATGGGGTATGATCCCAGGCTGAAGAGCCCCGGCGCTGCCCTGATCTGTGATTACGAGGAGATCACCGGAAAAATACGGGATGTGTTTGATCGGTTGTTTGAGGGAGAGGAGTAACTGTCGCGGTGTGCAGATTTTTCTTGCCGACATCCTTTTCGCGGTTCAGGTCGGCAGATTTTCGCGTAGAGCTCTCTCCAGCATAAGAGTGAGCGCCGCATCAATTTTAGACACATCGACAACGGTATTGAAGCAGGGACCAAAAGGGCGTTCGTTGAGGATGCCGATAACCGGCAGAGGGTAGCAGTCTTTGATCCCGGAGGTCAGGTCACGCTCGCAGGCGACTGCCAGTACGAGCTTCGGGCGTTTTTCCACAATAACTCTGCGGGCCAGCGTGCCGCCGGTGGCCACCGAGATGTCGATGTTGTATTTAAGACCGATACCAACCAGTCCCTTGATGCTGCAACGCCCGCATTGCACGCATTTATGAATATCTCCGGTCACTTTTATTTCACAGTCAGACAACTGGATGCAGTGCGGCAGAAGCACCAGAATCCGGTCCGGACGGACCTTTATCCGCTGCGAGAGCACCAGGCTGTTGTTCATGGCAATGAACGACTGGCGGATATCGTCCTTGTCGAGTCCGATCACTCTCCCCACAAACTCTATAACCGGCAATAAAAACTTTATCACCACAAGACGCATGAAGCGGGTAAACAGGATATCCTTACCCAGCGCAGTCGTCAGTACCAACAGACCGGTGCCTATTATTGCACTTCCGGAAAGGACCACCATGATTAAGCCGACGATATTCGGCAGATTTGGATGTATGTTGGCCAGGCCACGGTTGGGGATCCACCAGGCAAGAAAAATAGCGGCCACCACGATCAGACAGGTAATACCCATAAGGGTGACAAAGAGTCGCTTGCGGGGGGGAGTCGCAACTATCGGGGGGGGGAGTGTCACAACTGCGGGTCCTCAGGATGGCCGTTGCCAAGTTGGGTTCCGACGGCAACGGGACAGCCGGATAGAAAGCTCGCTGAGTCAAGGCGTTTTTTTCCGGACAGCTGCAGCTCCTGCAAGAAGAGACTGCCCGACTGGCAGGCAACTTCAAAAAGCCCCTTTGCAGCCTGCAGAACAACTCCCGGTTCTCCGGAACCGGTGCCGACGTGGGTGCGGAAAATTTTCAGCACCTGATCACCGATTGTCGTACACGCCCCCGGCCAGACCGCCAGACCACGCACCAGATTGTGTATCGAACGAGCGTCGGTCTGCCAGTTGATGATGCCGTCCTCTTTTTTGAGCATCGCCGCATAACAACTGTCGCTGCTATTCTGCGGCTGTGGAACAAGGTCGCCCACCGCGAGCCTGTCAAGCGTTTCAGCAAGCAGTTCGGCCCCTGATGTTGCCATGCGATCGTGCAAAGAGCCGATGTCTTCGTTTTCATCCAGAGCGGACTTTTGAGCCAGCAGCATATCGCCGGTGTCGAGGCCAACATCCATCAGCATGGTGGTGACGCCGGTCTCGGTTTCGCCGTTGATAATGCACCAGTTGAGCGGTGCGGCGCCCCGGTAGCGGGGGAGCAGGGAGGCATGGACGTTAATACACCCTTGCGGCGGAATTTCCAGCAGAGCTTTCGGCAGTATCTGGCCAAAGGCAACGACAACAATAACATCCGGTTTCAACTCACGGATGACGTCAACGAACTCCGGATTACGAACTTTAAGCGGCTGGTACACCGGGATGCCGTATTTTTCGGCCAACTCTTTGACCGGTGGTGGCATCAGCTTCTGCCCTCGCCCCTTTGGACGATCCGGTTGGGTAACAACCGCCACGATCTGTTCACCACGATCAATCAGCTTCTGTAGAGTCGGACAGGCAAAATCAGGAGTCCCCATAAAAATGGTGCGCCAGCCGGTCATCGTTTCTCCTCTGCCGCTTTGCGGACTTTGCGCTGAAACAGTTCGCGCTTGAGCATCGAGAGGTGGTCAACAAACAGGACTCCGTCCAGGTGATCAATCTCATGCTGAAACGCTATTGCCAGGAGATCTTCGGCTTTCCAGGTGCGTTCAGCCCCTTCAAGATCAAGCGCCTTGACGATTACCCGGGCGTGGCGTTTGACGTTGGCGGCATAGTCCGGCACCGAGAGACAACCCTCCTCTTCGTAGGCCTCTCCGTCAGCATGAATAATCGTCGGATTGATTGCGACAATCAGGTCGGGCGGCTCGTTTTTACCGGAGATATCGATAATAATAACGCGTTGATGGACGCCGAGCTGCGGAGCGGCAAGCCCGACCCCGGGAGCGGCATACATGGATTCGGCCATATCCCGGACGAGTTCCCGTACCGAATCAGTGATAATTGTTACCGGGGCAGATTTTTTCTTGAGCTCAGGGCTTGGGTAGGTAAGAATGGTGCGGATCATGGGGTAGTGTGTCCTTAATTGAAATTCTGAGATCGCAGTGATACTAATTCAGAGTGGCGATATAATCAGCTAAAAAAGTTCTTATCCTTCTCGTGTGCCTCTGTGAAGCGTTCCAAAAGAGTTTCCAGGCGCTGTTCATCAAGGCCGAGTCTCTCTGCAGGTACTGTCTGCAGAAGGTCCAATTCATCTTCCGGTTCGCGTATCCCGATGCCCACTTTATGACAGAACATGTCGGCCAGGCCGACTATACAGGCGAGATTCACCTGAACAGCATCCTCGTCTTCCGCAAAATCAAAAGAATGATGCTTCAATACCGCATTCATCAGCATGTCAGGAAAGTTCCATTTTTTAATAACGAGTCCGCCAACTTCAGAATGCGTGTATGAATACACCTGCCGTTCAGCATCTTCAAAGGAGAGCCCGTCATTGTAACATCTCTGCATGACATTCTGAAACTGTGCGCTGTTCATGGTGTTCATGATAGTTTTGCCAATATCGTGAAACAGTCCGCCGAGGAAGGCCGACTCCTCATTCGCCAAACGGGTTTCTTTTGCGATAATACGGGCTGCCAGACCGGCTCCAAAAGAGTGTTCCCATAGCATTTTTTCAGTAAGACCGTACGGCTGATAGACCTGTTTGACGGATGCCGCTATTACCAGGCTCCTTAATGTTCCGAACCCAAGCACGACAATCGCACGGGAAAGCGTTTCAACCTGGCGTTGACAACCGTAAAAGGAGGAATTAGATATTTTCAGCACGCGGGCGGCGACCGCCGGATCTGAGGCAACGATCTTTGCCAGCTCTTCCGCAGTAGCTCTTTCACTCTCGATAAGCTGCATGACTTTAGTGGCAACCACCGGAATTGTCGGCAGGTCGCAGGCGGTCATGATCATTATTTCCAGTTCTCTGTTCATTGAAACCTCGGACTGCCACAAGTTCTGATGCCGCCAATAGTGGTTAATCAGAGTGGTACCATTATCCATATACGGTGCTAAAAATCAAGCGCTTAGCCCGATTATCGCCTAAATAGTTGAAATATTGTCAGTTGATGTGTATAATCCCGCCCCACTACAGATATCCGTTAAGGGAACACCCACTATGAAGATCCTGCAAACATACTTGTTGCTCGTAAGTGCCACGCTTCTATTGACCGGATTCACCTGGGGATTTGGATCAGATGCGTGTAAAGAAGCGCTTGAAATTGCGGGGACGCTGAACACCATCCGCGATGAAACTTTGATGCGCCAGGCGGAAGCAAAAATTACCAGCCAGTGCCCGGATGGCGCTGCTGCCCATTTCGTCAACGCATTGCAACAGGAGCGGATCAGTAACTTTGACGTCGCAATTGAAGAATATCGCCGCACCCTGCAGCAGGCCCCCTCTTTCGCGCGTGCCAGTGGCAACCTTGGTCTGCTCTATGCGCAGAAAGGGATGAATGATGAAGCGTCGGTCGAACTGGCTCGCGGTCTCTCTTCTATTCAAAACCCATACTATCACAAGGCATTGGCCAGGATCTTTGCTGCCCAAAAAGTATATCCACTGGCCGCCTACCATTATAACGAGGCCGGTCGGGTACTGACGACTGACGCCTCTATTTTTATCGGCCTTGCGGAGGTTTTCACTGCCTTGAGCCAAACAGATAAGGCGCAGGAAGAATATCGGAGGGCGCTCAGCGCTGATCCCGGTTCGGCGCTTGCCCATATCGGTATTGCTTCGGTCTATCTGCAGCGCGGTGAGACAGATAAGGCTCTTGAACAATTGAAACGCGGTGAAGTTGCTACACCACAAAATCGCGAGATTCAGCTGATGCTGGCTGATATTTATAAGAACAAGGGAGATGCCAAGCAGGCCGAATACCATTTGTTGCTGGGCGGCAAAAGTAAACTCGTCCAGGCCACTCAAAAGCCTGTCATTCAGGATGGCGTGAGCGAAGCGGAGAAGGAGATCGGAAGCCTCAAGGCCTCTATCAAAGAGCGCCCCGAAGAGACTCTTTCATACGAGAAGCTCGGTCATATCTACCAGGCCGCCGGCAAGGATGCGGAGGCGATTGACGCCTATCGTGAGGCGGCACACCGTAACAGCACAAACAGTGATGTGTATCTCAGCCTGGGGATCCTGTATGAGAAAAAGGCACAGACCGATGAAGCTGTGGTTGCTTACAAACGGGCGATCAATGTAAATCCGGCCAGCTCCGAAGCTCATTTGCGACTGGGCGATATCCGTTTCTCCCGCGGGCTGTTTCAGGAAGCGATGGAGGAGTATACGGCGTTTCTCAAATTGCGTCCCGAAAGCCCGGATATCCACCTCAAGTTAGGGCGAATTTTTGCAAAAAGCAAAGAAGTCGATTTGGCGATTGCATCGTACAATTCCGTGTTAACCTTCAGCCCGAACGACGGTGATGCCAATCGGGAAATCGCAGCCCTGTACGCCCAAAAAGGGGACAACGACAAGGCCCTTCTGCACTACAAAAAAGCGCTCACCATTCAAAAAAACGACAGCGAAGCGCGCACCTCTCTTATTTCTATCTATGTAAAAAACAAGCAGTATGACGAAATAATGATTCTTCTTAAAGAGACGGTCGAACTGAACCCTGAGGACCCGGTCAATCACTACAAGCTTGGCCTGATCTATGACTTTAAAAAAGAGTATGAAAATGCTGTAAGTTCCTATAAAAAGGCCGTTGAGCTGAAACCTGACAATGCCAGGGCGCTTAATGCACTTGGCCGCCTGTATATGAAAACCGGTCGGTTGAGTGAGGCGAAAGAGACTCTCGAAGCGGCAAAAAAAGCTGATCCCACGATGGAAGAAACGACCGTATTGCTTAATAACATTCGCGACGAGTTCAATCCGGAACCACGCAAAATAACGAAGGGCAAGAAAGTCAAAGCGAAGAAAAGTAAGAACAGTAAAAAAAGTAAAAAAAGTACCAAGAGCACAGGCACTGCAAAGACAACACCCGCGGCCGCCAAAGCAGCACCTGTGAGCAAGGCAAAGCCGTAATCAGTTACTGATTTCGTACTTTTTCCGACATCCCCACATCCCGGCATTCCGCGACTGGAAATAACATGACAGCTCAGAGCGGCACAGATTCCTACTTTCCCTACGACATCCAGATTTCCTCTTTCCATTGGCGGTCTCTTGACCTCGGCTCGCTTTCCAACGCTATTAAAGAGCGTGGTATCCCTCAGATACAGTTTTTTCGGCAACTGGCTCTCAAGCTTAACCACAGTCATGCGACCGGCTCCTCAGTTGTTCATGCCGCTGAATTAAACCTGTACGCATCCCTCCAGAAGGCATTGCGCTATCTTATCGCCGACGTTGCCCATGCTCCGGAATCGCGTCTCCTGATCAATGCGCTGAAAACGGGCGGCATTGACCCTTCCAGCAAGCGTTTACAGAGTACCGCTGAGCGTTTTGTCGAGCTGTTTCCGCCTACCCCGATCCTCCAGGGAACCACCGAACCTGCTGACTGGCTGACTGACAGCCTGAGCAGTCCCGCGCGCACTCATCAGCTGTTGCAGGAAATGCTGCTGCTCAGACTGGCAGCGGCCAATCCGGCTATCGACAGCTTTCGGGAACTTGTTGACGACCGTACTCTGGCCGCGTCATCTCATTACTCGACCATTATTCGGATATTTGACGAATCCCTGAAAGATGGACCGATTATTGCCGAGAAAGGGTGCACCCTGATTGAAGCTCTTATGGCGGCGATTAATTTCTCCCCCTATTCGTTGGCCGGACAGGTTTCCTACCTCCGCGAACAGTGGCAGGGTATTTTGCCGCCGGACCTGCTTAAAGAGATTGAAATGGCTCTCGACATTCAGCAGGAGGAGCAGCGTGAGCGTGGTGGTGGTGGCGGTGACCCAGGGGAAGCTCCTGTGCTGGAATTCCGTCGCGTTGGAGACTCTTCAGGTGATCCTTCTTCTCAACCGGGAACAAATGCTGTTTTTCACGGCTTCGATTATCCCGCGTATGAGGCCTTTTCGTCCGATGCCGGCTGGATGTCTCACGTTGTCTTAATGGCCAAGATGGTCTATGTCTGGCTTGACCAACTCAGTCGCACCTACGGCTATCCGATTACCAGGCTTGACCAGGTACCTGATGCCGAACTTGATCAGCTTGCTACTCGAGGCTTTTCCGGACTCTGGCTTATCGGGCTCTGGGAACGATCTCCTGCGTCGCAAAAGATAAAACAGATCTGCGGCAACCCGGATGCGATCGCCTCGGCCTATTCGCTTTACGACTACGAAGTGGCTGCTGATCTTGGCGGTTGGGAAGCGCTGAAAAACCTGCGGGAACGTGCCGGTCGACGCGGTATCCGTCTGGCCAGCGACATGGTGCCGAACCACACCGGCATCTATTCCCGCTGGGTGATCCAGCATCCGGACTGGTTCGTCCAGACTGACTATCCCCCCTACCCTACCTATCAATTCACCGGAGAGGATCTTTCCTCCGACAGCAGTGTCTGCTTACAGATCGAGGATGGCTACTGGAACAAGAGCGACGCCGCCGTAGTATTCAAGCATTATGACAAGAACAGCGGGCGCGCGCGCTATATCTACCACGGCAACGACGGCACCAGCATCCCCTGGAACGATACCGCCCAACTCAACTATCTGATCCCCGAACTACGGGAATCGGTCATCCAGACGATTCTGCATGTTGCCCGTAATTTTCCGATAATTCGTTTTGACGCCGCCATGACGTTGGCCAAAAAACATTATCAGCGTCTCTGGTTTCCACTGCGCGGCCTGGGCGGCGGCGTCCCTTCACGCGCCGAACATGGCATGAGTAAAGAAGAGTTTGATGCCGTATTCCCGGTCGAATTCTGGCGCGATGTCGTAGACCGCGTGGCGGTCGAAGCGCCCGGCACGCTGCTGCTGGCGGAGGCGTTCTGGATGATGGAGGGGTATTTTGTCAGGACGCTCGGCATGCACCGGGTGTACAACAGCGCCTTTATGAATATGCTCATGACTGAGGAAAACGCTAAATACCGCACGACCATAAAAAATGTTCTCGAATTCAACCACGAGATTCTCAAGCGTTTTGTTAATTTCATGAACAACCCGGATGAGAAGACCGCCGTTGCCCAGTTTGGTTCACAGAGTAAATATTTCGGCGCCTGCGTGCTGTTGTCTACCATGCCCGGCTTACCGATGTTCGGCCATGGTCAGATCGAAGGATTCCACGAAAAATACGGCATGGAGTATAAACGCGCCTATTGGGACGAGCAGGTCGATGCCGGCCTGGTACGTGGCCATGAAATGTGGATTTTCCCGTTGCTGCGCCGCCGCTGGCTCTTTTCCGGATCGCAGAACTTTGTCTTATACGATTTTTATGCCGGTAATCATGTTGATGAAAATGTCTTTGCCTATTCCAACCGGGTGGACGAACATCGGGCGCTGGTGCTGTATCACAACAGTCATTCGACAACTTCCGGCTGGATCAAGGAATCGGTTGCTTTTCTGGGCGTTGGCGAAGGAGAAGGGGGGCGGCTCGACCGCACATTGCTTGCAGATGCACTGATTGCTCCTGATGAAGACGGCTGTTATCTTGCCTTCCGCGATCAGACCGAGGGGCTTGAGTATCTCCGTTCAACCCGTGAGTTACGTGAGCAGGGTCTGTATGTCGAACTCAAAGAGTACCAATTCCACGTATTCCTGGATTTTAGGGAAATACGTGACGATGTGGAGGGCTCTTGGCAGCAGCTTTATAGAAGCTTGAACGGCTCGGGTGTTGATTCACTTGATGAAGCACGAAAACAGCTGCAGTACTGCGAGTTGAATGCAGCGTTCCGGGCGGTTTTTGAGCTGCAGGCTACCGAGGAGATAACCGCCGCAAGCGCTTTAGAGCTGCAGCAGAGGGTTGACCTGTTTTTGCAGGCAGCCGCAGACGACGATGCACGTGCCGCAGTCGGCAAAACCAAACGGAAAGCTCCCCGGAAGAAGAATACCGCTATCGAACAGTATGTCCGCTTCTCTGAACTCACTGCCCACAAGACAACGGCGAGTGATGCCCGTTCATTTCAGCTCAGGCTTTCGGCTGGTTTCTCTGGCAGATCAGCGGCATCCCTGCTGTTTGCCTGGCTGATACTCCGCGAGACCGCGCTTGATCCAATCAGCCGCGGAGTTGACTACACGCTGCGAAAATTCTTGCAGCAAGATGGAGAGCCTGATTTCAGCAGCCGAGCGACAGATCTGCTCTCCGCACTGCTGGCGTGGTGGCGTACGGGCAAACGGGATACTTCAACCAGCAGCCTGAAGCAGATGCAGGAGCTGTTTGGACTTGAAGCGTGCCGGGCCTTTATGCTGCATCATGAGAGCGATGGGGTTGCGTGGTTTAACAAAGAGCGCTTTGAGGAACTTTTTGAGTGGCTGTCGCTGCTTCTGCTGCTGGAGGGTTGTGCTGCATCCGCTACCGCCAGAACCATAACGACTAAGATGGGTGAAGCAGAACGCACTATTAATTTAGGCGTGAAGCTTGCCAAGGATGTCGGGTATCGCAGCAGACTTTTTGTTGGAGTGCCTGAGAAAGGTGCCATACAGCCGGTTCCAAAAAACACCAAACTGGTAAAATAATCAACAGGATCGGATATTTTGTACACAGAGAGGCTGGCAGTTTGCTGGCCTTTCTACTGTTACAAGTATTCCCTTTTAAAGCACTCTTGTTAAATTCGAAGCGGCAGTAGAAGTTGCTGGCCATTAACCCTACGATCATCGCAAACTCAACATTTCCCAAAATGGGAATTTTTGTTATTGAAATAAATCAGGGAACTGGTATACGTAGATGAGGGTTGTCGCAAAACGAACATTACGTGAATTCTGGACAAGATTTCCAGATTCCGAGGACGCCCTAAAATTCTGGTATGCAGAGGCTGCGGTTGCTTGCTGGCAGACTCCGGCGGCAATAAAGACCCAGCATCGAAACGCCAGCTTCATTAAGGACAGCCGGGTAGTTTTCAATATTTGCGGCAACAAGTATCGGCTGGTGGTTAAAATCAGCTACAAGAACGGAGTGGTACTCATCCGCTTTATTGGTACCCACAAGGAATATGACGCAATTGACGTCGAGGTAGTGTGTTGATCCCCAAAATAATAAAAACTGAAGCAGAGTACGACAGGGCACTCGAAAGAATTGACGCATTGATGGATTCCGAGCCAGGCACCTCTGAGGGAGACGAACTGGAATTATTGGTTACCCTGGTTGAACTGTACGAAAAAGTTGTCCATCCGATAGATCTGCCTGATCCGATTGAGGCAATTAAGTTCCGCATGGAGCAGGCGGGACTGAAACAGAAAGATCTGATTCCATATATTGGCAGCCGTAGCAAGGTTTCAGAAGTTCTGTCACACCAACGCCCCCTGAGTATCACCATGATCCGCAAGTTGTATGAGGGGCTGGGAATACCTGCAAACGTGCTGCTACATAATTGATGGTGAGGACCGCAGAACGTAGAAAGGCCGGCAATTGTTGCCGGCCTTTCTACGTTCTACAGAGACACCGTTTAAACTATCAGGCGAACGGGTTCCTGATTGTAATCGTCTGATCACGTCGCGGACCGACCGATACCAGCACAATCGGGCAGCCGGCAAGCTCTTCCAGTCGCTTTACGTAGGACTGCGCGTTTGCCGGCAGTTCCGCAAAGGCTGTAGCAGCGGTAATATCCTGCTTCCAGCCGGGGAGCTCTTCGTAGACCGGCTGACACTTTTCAAACAGTTCCAACTGGGCCGGGAGGGTTTCGAGCGCTTTACCGTCACAGATATACCCGGTACAGACTTTAATAGTGTCGAATTCCGACAGAACATCAAGCTTGGTCAGGGCGATGCCGGTCAGGCCATTCACCCGGACTGAATAGCGTATCACCATGGCATCAAACCAGCCGCAGCGACGGGGGCGCCCGGTTGTAGCACCAAACTCTGCACCGATCCTGCGGATCTCTTCGCCAACATCATCCGTCAGTTCGGTAGGGAATGGGCCACTGCCGACACGGGTCACATATGCTTTTGATATGCCAATGATTTCATGAATTTCACGAGGACTGACACCGGAACCGGTACAGGCGCCACCTGAACAGGTTGATGACGAGGTGACAAACGGGTAGGTACCGTGGTCAATATCAAGCAGTGTCCCTTGAGCACCTTCAAAAAGCGCTTTTTTGCCGGCCCTGAGGTCATTATTGAGAATCAGTGAGGTATCGGCAACGTAGCGGCGTAGAACGTCGGCGTATCCCTGGTACTCTGCGAAAATTTCGTCATAACTGCACGGCGCTTCTCCGAGAAAGTTCTCCAGAAGGAAATTCTTCTCCACCAGAAACTCTTTCAATTTACGGGCGAATGTATCGGCATCGATCAAGTCCATCAACCGGATGCCTCGGCGGCCGATTTTATCTTCGTAGCAGGGACCGATGCCTCGACCGGTCGTGCCGATCTTCTTATCGCCGCTTTTTGCTTCACGGGCGATATCAATCCGTTTGTGATACGGCATGATAATATGCATCGATTCGGACAACAGCAGGCAGGCGTCGTCCTTGATGCGACCGGATTCCTTGAGCTTGGTTATCTCCTTGATGAACACTTCCGGATCGAGGACAACACCATTGCCGATTATGCAGCGTTTTCCTTCGTGCAGAATGCCGGAAGGAATCAGGTGCAGGACAATTTTTTCGGCGCCAACCACCAGAGTGTGTCCGGCGTTGTTACCCCCCTGATAACGAACAACATCGTCAGCATATTCCGTGTAAATATCGACAACCTTACCTTTTCCCTCATCGCCCCATTGGGCACCTACGATAACTACGTTTGCCATATTCAGTTTTCTCCCTGGCTTTCTTCGATATGGGTCATTAATCCCGGTCGGTCAATCATATCGCTCGCAATCGAGATCGTACAGCCGTCAAAGCTGCGAACAGCCTGGAACGTATCCATGTCGTTTCCGATAACAAGCATACAGCGGATGTTCATTTTTTGTGCGTATTCAAGTGACTGGGCATAGTCGCGCCGAATGATGTCGCGAGCGGTTGTATACCCGAGAGAACGGAGCCTACGGGCAATCTGCAGTACGTTGCGCCGGTCACCGCAGGTATTGAACAATAAAAAATCGGTGGCGGCGAATCCTTGCAGGTCCGGACGACGCTCTACCGTTTGCAGGAGATTGAGTAGATTAAAGGTGAAGCCGGTCGCCGGCGCATCAAAGCCGTACCCACTGATAAGATTGTCATAACGGCCGCCACTGCAGACCGGTTCGCCAAAACCGGCGACAAAGCCTTCAAAGGTAATTCCGGAGTGATAATCAAGCCCCCGTGTTTCCCCAAGGTCGATTGAAAGAAGGTCGGTGACCCCGTGAATATCGAGGATAGCCAGTACCTGTTGCAAATTTTCAAGAGCAGCCCGCGAACGGCTGTTGGTCACAATTTCCTGGGCAGTTTCCAGTACATCCCGTCCACCGAACAGACGTGTCAGGGCCGTTATTTCACGAGCAGATTCAGGCGAGACCGGATGCTCCTTCAGCAGGGACGCCACCGCCGAGCTGTCTTTGCGTGACACAGCTTCACGCAGCTTCTGCAGTGGCTCACCGCACAGACCTGAAGCCTGGAAGACTCCCAGACAGAACTCCACCTGACCGAGATCAATAGTGAAGTCGTCTAACCCGAGTACCTGCATGGCTTCAATCGCCATGACGATCATCTCGGCATCCGCCTCAGGCGAATCCAACCCGATCAGCTCAACCCCGGTCTGGAACAACTCCCGACTCCGTCCTGCCTGGATTTCTGTCTGGCGCAAGACACGTTCGCTATAGCTGAGGCGGTGCGGCAGAGGCATCGCAGCCATACGGGTTGCGGCAATACGTGCTATCTGCGGGGTAATGTCAGGCGGCAATGCCAGCAACCGGCCTGACTGCCGATCATCAAAACGATATGTTTTACCCTTGAGCTCATCCCCTATGCCGGCAGAGAGCACGTCTTCATATTCAAGCCTCGGCGTAATTACGCGCCGGAAGCCCCATAATTCAAATACACGCAAGAGTCTGTTTTCAATTGTGCCGATCTTTGCAGCCGCTTCCGGGAGAAAATCGCTTATGCCCCGTGGGAGCGCTATGTCGTTGGATGAAAGTGCCATGCTTCCTGGATTCGAAACCGGATAGAGTAAACAGCGAAAGCGGGATTGTCGCAAAATCCGGATGCCATGTCAAAACAAAAGGCTATAGAGTGCTCGTAGTAGCCGGAACTATTTCGTTTGCAGGAGAGGCCGGAGCAACAGGAATCTCCACAGGACTCTTTGGTAACGGGGCATTAACCGGCGCTTCGACCGGCGGAGCCGGTGCCGGAATTGACTGCGGTAACGGCGCAGCCCCGCTGGTCACTGCCGGTTTTAATGATTCGTCAGCAGGCGGCGGTTGATTGCCTTTAGCCGGCTTGTCGACAGAATACTTGATTAACGAGATCATCTCATCAAACAGAGTTCCGTAGATTTTCGGCACCTCTGTCTCACGGAACAGTATGTCATTTTTTTTCTGTTCCAGTGTGCGGCGAATTCCGTCAATGGACTTAAAGCGGACCTCAGTTGTACGGGACTGATTCGCCTCAGATTCGCTGAAGTCAGGATACTGAAGATTGACAAGCGGGTAGTAGGGTAAAATCGGTCCCCGGAAATTTGGATATTCCCACAGCACGGTACCGTCGGGGCCGACAATCTGAGCGGTTATTATCAAAAAATTGTAGTCGGTATCAAGCGATACCAACAGGTTACTGGAGTAAATTTTACTTTTTTTGGTCAGGCCGCTCACCGTGACAATCATAAGGGCATCGAGGCGGTTTTTCTTTATATAGGCCGCAATTTCATCGTTTTTCCAGAAGTACTTGTTGTACTCAATATTTGCATCATTCCGTTTTTCCCGTCGTGCCGTCAACGAACTGAAAAGCTGCCGCGGTTCATCTGCAAGCAGTGTCACTGCATAGAAGTTCCCCGTGGCCTGGAGCTTGCGCACAAGCAGCGGCTCATTTTTTCTGTTAAGATCGGAGATAAGCGGTATTAGAAGATCCTTTTGCGGATGGATAATATCAGAATCAGTATCCACAAGAATCGGTGCCACTCCGAGTACCTTTACTTTTTCGGCGAAATTTTCTGTCGGGACATTAAAGTGATTCTGGGCACAGCCGAGCAATGTTCCGGCAACAAACAGCACGCTGATGACGAGTCGTTTCATGAGAAAACTCCTTGTTCATACAATTTTGGGCAGCAAACGGTATATCAGAAAACAGGGTTGTTTGCCACTCAATATTATATTGATCTGTTGCGACAGGCGGAGTAGTTTTGCTTAATATATTGAGTAGAATCTACCAGGTCTGTGCTAGTATGTTCCAAAGACCAATCGGCAGAGCCGTACAACAGATTAAAATAATCAGGAATATGAAGAGGGATTCTGATTAAAATGACAATTCCTGCGCTCAACAAACATTTGGAAGGACTTGAACTTCTCGTAGTTGAAGACGATGCTACTTCGGCTTTACTTATTTCGCGGATACTTACCCTGCACGGGGCACACGTAGAAATTGCGGTCAACGGAAGCGATGGACTCCTGAAATACCAGGAACATCGTTACCCGATTATTATAACCGACATCAATATGCCGGTTATGAACGGGCTTGAACTGGTGCGCCGAATCAAAGAGCTTGATCCGGACGCCCAGGTAATAGCTACCTCTGCCAACCGGGAAACCGACTGCCTCATTTCGGCAATTGAACTCGGCTTCAGTGATTATGTTCTGAAACCGCTTGAAATTGAGAAGCTGATTTTATCTGTAAAGCGGTGTCGCGACATCATGGTGGTCAGGCAGCAACTGGCAAGTGAACGGGAAAAATTCCGGACTGTTGTTGATTGTCTGGGCGAGGGAATAGCTATTAAAGACCTCGATTACCGGATTTTATATCAAAACAGAGCGCTGACCGAGATGTTCGGCGATTTTACCGGGTCAGCCTGTTATGAGATGTTCGACAACAGCGCTCCCTGCGAGGGCTGTCCGACGGCTCTGACCCTGCAGGACGGTGAGATTCATTCATCCTGCAAGAGCAAATTGAGCGCCGGCTCAATCCTGCACGTTGAAAGCACCTCCTCTCTTTTGAGGGATTCGCGTGGCACTGTTACCGGGGTAGTCACTATTATCCGTGATGTCAGCGACCGCATCAAAAACGAACAGATGATCCGGGACATGGCGTTCCATGATCCTCTGACGGCTCTCGCTAACAGAAGACTTTTTGAAGACCGCCTCGAACAGTCCATCGCAAAATGCCATCGCTATGGCATGAAATTCGGTTTATTGAACCTGGATCTTGATGATTTCAAAACCATCAATGACGAATTGGGGCACGAATCGGGAGATTTTGTTTTGCAGGAAACCGCCGAAAGATTAAAGTCCTGCTGTCAGCGAGATTTGGACACTATCAGTCGCCACGGAGGTGATGAATTTTGCATTATTTTTACGGACTGCGGTGAACGCACGGAATTGGAAGAACTTGCAAAAACAATTCTACAGGTATTTTCGAAGCCGATCCGGTATCGTGATGCTGATATACATATAACCACCAGCATTGGTATCAGCATTTTCCCAGATGACGGTTCCGATTCAAAGTCTCTTGTGGAAGCAGCTGATAAGGCCATGTATTCCGCCAAGCGCGCCGGTCGAAATACCTATAAATTTTTTGAATCGTCTGCAACGCTTTCGTAATACCGGCCTGTTCCGAGAGAACTACGCAGTAACCTCGTGTGCGCTCAATTTTATTGACAAAATATGACGATATTTCGTATCGTCTGGCAACAAAACCTGCTTATCGAGAGTGGTGGAGGGAAAAGGCCCTGCGAAGCCACAGCAACCGGTCACCATACCCATTTTAAATCAGAGATGACATCAAGGCGGCGAGGATTGAGGCGACGAAGGCATACTTCAGTATGTTGAGGAGCAGAAGACGAGCCAACGAAGAGGGCGCTTTGATTTGAAATGGGGAAGACGTCAGGTGCTAAATCCTGCCGCAAGGCAAAGATGAGAGGTGTGCTGTGCATTTAACCAGCCCCTTCTCATATTTATGTGAAGGGCTTTTTTATGTCTGAAGAGTACATCAGGGAACAATCCATAGCCTTTGAATCCGGTCTTCGTCTCGACAGCGGGCGGATACTTGCGCCGATCGCACTGACGTATGAGACCTACGGCACACTTAACGAGGGCAGAACCAATGCCATTCTGGTTGAGCATGCCTGGACAGGTGATGCGCATCTCGCCGGAAAGCGGAACGCTTCTGACACAAAAACAGGCTGGTGGGATGCCATAGTAGGTCCTGGCCGCCTGCTCGATACGGATCGCTATTTTGTTATCTGCTCGAATGTCATCGGCTCCTGCTTTGGCTCTACCGGTCCCGCTTCGATCAATCCCAAAACCGGAAAACGCTATAATCTCACGTTTCCAGTAGTTACCATTCGCGACATGGTCCGCGCCCAGAAGCTGTTAATTGAGGCTCTCGGAATTGAGCGTCTGCTGACGGTCATGGGGGGTAGCATGGGTGGCATGCAGGCACTTGAGTGGGCCACGCAGTACCCCGACAGCATTGCTTCCGCGATTGTCCTGGCCACGACTCCGCGGCCGTCACCGCAGGCTATTTCCCTCAACGCCGTTGCCCGCTGGGCGATCTTTAACGATCCCACCTGGCGCAAGGGCGAGTACAAACAGAATCCCAAAGATGGTTTGGCGCTGGCCCGCGGTATCGGCCATATCACCTTTCTTTCAGACGAATCGATGAACTCCAAATTCGGGCGGCGGTTTTCTGCCCGGGACGGTCAGTTCGACTTTTTCGGCCAGTTTGAGGTTGAGCGCTATCTGAATTACAACGGCTACAACTTTGTTGATCGCTTCGACGCCAATTCCTTTTTATATCTTGCCAAGTCGCTGGATCTGTATGATGTCGCCTGGGGATATGAATCAATGGCGGAGGCCTTCAGTCAGGTTCAGGTGCCTATTCAATTCTATGCCTTCAGCTCGGACTGGCTCTATCCGGCGTATCAGACGGAAGAGATGGTCACCTGCCTTAAAGAGCTCGGGAAAGCAGCCGAATATCACCTGATTACTTCGGCATACGGACACGACGCCTTTCTCCTTGAGCATGAGACCTTTGCTCCGCTTGTGCGCGATTTTCTTGAGCGGGCTTGATTCGTGGCTACTGTGACTACGTGTGACATTAATAAACCAGCTGCTGAGTTCAAGGACAATCAACTGTTCAAAAAGTTGCGGCATGCGGTCGGCAAGGCGATCGGCGACTTCACGCTGATCGAAAAAGGGGACCGTATCGCGGTGGCCGTTTCCGGCGGCAAGGATTCGTACACGCTGCTTCTTGTGCTGGAAGAGCTGCGCAGGAGAGCTCCGGTTCCCTTTGAACTGGTAGCGGTCAATATAGATTCCGGTTACCCGGGCTACCGCACCGATGTCATAGAAGATTTTTTCAGGAAGAATAACTTTGCCTATCAGATGGTGCCGAGTGAGCATTACGCCATCATTAAGGAAAAACGGCGCCCCGGCTCCTCATACTGCTCAATCTGCTCGCGCCTGAAGCGGGGAGCGCTCTATGAAGCCGCCAAGACTCTCGGATGCAACAAACTGGCGCTCGGCCATCATCAGGATGATTTTATTGAGACGCTGCTGCTGAACCAGTTTTTTGTCGGTTCACTCAAGTCGATGTCTGCGTCTATGCTGGCTGACAATGGCATTATTACGGTAATCAGGCCTCTGGTGTATCTTGCAGAAGAAGATATAATCGCTTTTTCCCGTCTGGCCGAACTTCCCGTGGTCTGCTGCTGCTGCCCGGTCTGTGGAACAGCCGACATGCAACGGAAACGGATGAAACGATTGCTCACCGAGTTACAGGTAGATATTCCGCACATCAAGCACAGTATGCTGAAAGCCCTGTCAAATGTTCACCCCCGCCATCTCCTTGACCCTTCGCTGCGCCGGGATACGACATGAACGGGAAAACTCCCGGCTCTTCACATCGGCACTTTTCTGCTTTCTGGCCCGGATTCCAATGTCTGCGAGCATATCAACCGCTGAATACCAGCCGCTTACTGCCACTGCCGCAACGCCTGCTATCATTATTGCTTCCATAACCACCCCCATGTGAAAGAATAAATGGAGCATAGCATTGCAATACGACAGAATAAGTCATTCGGTACTTATATGTATTAAATTTTAAAAGTTATCATTACTCTAACGTGTCGAGGTACTACATGCATCAGATGTCCAGCAGATTTTCACTTCTCATCACAGGAGCCCTCGTAGCCGGCCTGGCTTTCACCGGCTGCAGCAAGACTAAATCCGCCGCCCCTGCACCAAGCGGCCCTCCGGAAGTAGGCATTATTGTGGTCAAGCAGGAGAAGGTTTCCCTGACCACCGAACTTTCCGGCCGCACGGTTCCCCAGCAGATTGCGGAAGTACGTCCTCAGGTGAGCGGCATTATCCTGAAGCGGTTATTCACCGAAGGGAGCGACGTGAAGGTGGGGCAGGTGCTCTACCAGATCGATCCCGCAGCCTTTGAGGCCGCATACGCCAGTGCAAAGGCCTCCCAGGCACGGGTGGAAGCTTCCCTTGTGTCGCTGCGACTCACCGAGGAACGCTACCGAGATCTGGTGAAGGTCAAGGTGGTCAGCCAGCAGGATTATGATACCGCTTCAGCGGCCTTAAAACAGGCTGAAGCTGAGTTGGCATTTGCAAAAGCCACGGCTGAAACTGTCAGGATCAACCTGGCCTACACCGGCGTGAAAGCACCGATCTCCGGGCGAATAGGCAGATCTTCCGTTACTAACGGGGCGCTGGTAACCGCAAGCCAGTCGACTGCGCTGGCGACGATTCAGCAGCTTGATCCAATGTATGTTGATGTAACCCAATCAACCGCCGATATGCTCAGGCTGAAGCAGAGCCTTGCCAACGGCATCTTGAAAAAGAGCGGTTCTGCGCCGGTCAAGCTGCTGCTGGAAGACGGCACCTCGTACCCGTTAACGGGAACTCTCAAATTTTCAGAGGTCACCGTTGATCAGAGCACCGGTTCTGTTACCCTGCGTGCCGTATTTCCGAACCCCAAGCAAGAGCTGCTTCCCGGGATGTTTGTCCGGGCCATTCTGGTGGAAGGGGTTAATGAGAATGCCATTCTTATCCCGCAGCGCGGCGTGACCCGTACCCCGGCAGGGGATGCCGTCGTTATGACGGTAGGGACCGAAGAGAAGGTAGAGCCGCGCCCGATCAAGGTTATTCGCACGGTAGGCGACAGCTGGCTGGTCAGCGACGGACTGAAAGCGGGAGATCGTGTTATTCTGGAAGGTCTGCAGAAGGCCCGACCGGGAACGCCGGTAAAGGCGGTGCCATTTGGAAGTGCGGCGGCAGCGGCTCCATCTGGCGGCGCACCACAACCACCACCAGCAAAAAAATAAAGGAGCAGATCCATGCCTAAATTTTTCATAAATCGCCCTATTTTTGCCTGGGTGATCGCCATCATGGTTATGCTGATCGGCCTTCTTGCCATCAAGACCCTGCCGGTTTCTCAGTATCCGCCGATCGCACCGCCGCAAATCACTATTAATGCCATGTATCCGGGGGCCTCTGCCCAGACCGTGCAGGACACGGTGACGCAGGTCGTGGAACAGAAGCTGAACGGCATCGACAATCTCATTTACATGTCCTCCACCAGTGATTCAGCCGGGGCGATTGCCATCAACCTGACCTTCAAGGCGGGCACCGACCCGAACATCGCCCAGGTGCAGGTGCAGAATAAACTGCAGCTTGCCACGCCGCTTCTTCCGCAGATTGTTCAGCGCTCAGGAATTCAGGTGGTCAAGTCCACCAAGAACTTCTTGCTGATCATCGGCCTTATCTCGGAAGACAACTCCATGACCCGCTATCAACTGACCGATTATGCGGTATCCAATGTCCAGGAGATCGTCAGCCGGGTTGAGGGGGTAGGCGAACTGCAGATGTTCGGCACTCAGAACGCCATGCGGATCTGGCTGAACCCGACCAAACTGAATAACTACCATTTAACAACCAATGATGTGATTGCCGCACTGCAGACACAAAACGCCCAGGTTTCCGCCGGCCAGTTCGGCGGCACCCCTGCGGCTGCGGGGCAGCAGCTGAACGCGACCGTTACAGCGCGAACATTGCTGCAGACGGTTGAGCAATTCGATGCCGTTATCCTGAAGACGGGCGAGGATGGCTCCACTGTCAGGCTCAGGGATGTGGCCGAATGCAAGATCGGCACTGAAAACTACGACGTTGAGGCCCGCTACAAGGGGAAACCGCTCGGTGGTATGGCAATCCGCCTCGCTGCCGGGGCCAACGCCCTCGATACCGCCAACAGGGTCAAGGCCAAGATGACGGAGCTGTCTCGTTTTTTCCCGCACGGCATGAAGGTGGTCTATCCCTACGACACCACGCCATTCGTCAAGATATCCATTGAAGAGGTCGTCAAGACCCTGTTCGAGGCAGTGTTCCTGGTTTTCGTCATTATGTTCCTCTTCCTGCAGAACATCCGTGCCACGCTGATACCGACCATCGCGGTGCCGGTCGTACTGCTCGGCACCTTCGGGGTGCTCTCAGCCTGCGGCTTTTCGATCAACACGCTTACCATGTTCGCCCTGGTCATTGTCATCGGCCTGCTGGTTGACGACGCAATCGTCGTTGTCGAGAACGTGGAACGCATCATGAGTGAAGAGGGACTGCCTCCCAAGGAGGCGACCATCAAATCGATGGGGCAGATCACTAGCGCCCTCTGGGGCATCGCCACCGTACTGACGGCGGTCTTTCTGCCGATGGCCTTTTTCGGCGGTTCTACCGGCGTCATCTACCGGCAGTTTTCAATCACCATCATATCCGCCATGATCCTCTCGGTGCTGCTGGCCATGACCTTGACACCGGCACTCTGCGCCACCCTGCTCAAACCGGTGGCAAAAGGGCATAGCGCTGG
Organism: uncultured Geobacteraceae bacterium; assembly: GCA_903939115.1. Classification (GTDB taxonomy): domain Bacteria; phylum Desulfobacterota; class Desulfuromonadia; order Geobacterales; family Pseudopelobacteraceae; genus JACRCG01. The sequence goes on along the minus strand of CAJAFV010000097.1, from coordinate 36,537 downwards.
TGAGTCCGGCTGGTTCAAGGGGTTCTTCCGCTGGTTCAACAAACTGTTTGACCTCTGCAGGAATCAGTACGAAGGCATCGTCGGGCGCTCCTTTAACAAGCCGGCACGCTATCTGGTGGTCTACGGTGCAATTGTGGCGGGGATGGTATTCCTCTTCCAGCGCCTTCCCACCTCATTCCTGCCGGATGAAGACCAGGGTTTCATCATTTGTCAGATTCAGCTTCCGGCCGGGGCAACTCAGGAACGCACCATGAAGGTGGTCGAACAGCTGGAGAAACACTTTCTGGAAAAGGAGCAAAAAACGGTAGAAGCGGTCATCACGGTTGCCGGCTTCAGCTTTGCCGGTCGTGGGCAGAACATGGGGCTTGCCTTTGTCAGGCTGAAGGATTGGCAATACCGCCAGAGTCCCGACCTGAAAGCTCCGGCTGTTGCCGGCCGTGCCATGGGGGCGTTCTCCCAATTCAGAGATGGTCTGGCGTTTGCTTTTTCGCCTCCGGCAGTGGTGGAACTGGGGCAGGCCAACGGCTTTGACTTCATGATGCAGGATCGGGGCGGGCTCGGCCATGAAAAACTGATGGAAGCCCGCAATATGCTGCTCGGGATGGCAATGAAAAATCCGAAACTAAAAGCGGTCCGCCCCAACGGCCAGGATGACTCACCGCAGTTCAAACTTGAGATAGATGACGTTCGGGCGGGGGCGCTGGGGGTTCCGCTGGCCAGCATCAATGACGTTCTTGCCACCGCCTGGGGGAGTTCCTACGTTAACGATTTTATCGAAAATGGCCGGGTTAAAAAGGTCTATCTTCAGTCTGATGCGAAGTACCGTATGCTCCCGGAAGATATCGGAAAATGGTATGTGCGTAACAACAAGGGCGAAATGGTGCCGTTCTCGGCTTTTGCCACACCCCGTTGGCAGTACGGTTCTCCGCGCCTGGAGCGCTACAACGGCATTCCGTCCGTTGAGATCATGGGGCAGGCGGCGACCGGCATAAGTACCGGCGAGGCTATGGCTGAGATGGAAAAGATGGCCGCACAACTGCCGCCAGGTATCGGCTATGAATGGACCGGTCTCTCCTACGAGGAGAAGAACGCCGGAGCACAAGCGCCGCTGCTCTATGCCATATCGCTACTGGTGGTATTTCTCTCGGTGGCGGCACTGTACGAGAGTTGGACCATACCCTTTGTCAACCTGCTGATGATACCGCTCGGGCTGGTGGGAGCCATTACTGCGGTCAACCTGCGGGTACTTCCGAACGATGTCTATCTCCAGATCGGCCTCCTGACAACCATCGGCCTTTCCACCAAGAACGCCATCCTGATCATTCAGTTCATCAAGGAACAGATGAAAGATGGGCATGAACTGGTTGAAGCGACTCTGACAGCTGTGAAGATTCGACTCCGCCCGGTAATCATGACCTCGCTGGCATTCTTCTTCGGCACCCTGCCGCTGGCGCTTACCAAAGGAGCCGGCGCAGCAGCCCAGAACGCCATCGGCACCGCCGTCACCGGGGGACTGCTCACGGCGACCTTCATTGACTTGATATTTATTCCATTTTTCTTTGTACTGGTGTCGCGAATATTCGGAAAGAGGGCCGATAAAGCAGCGTCCTGATGAAGAAAGAACGTCCTGAACAGCTGCTGAAATGGCTGCAGTCGCAACCGTCTCTGAATGAACTTGGTGAAAAATTTCCCGGGTTGCGGGAGTCCGTGCGGCGGGAACTTGCTGAAATAGTAGCGACAGGTTCTCCCGCCGGTCTGCCGGCGTACCTCAAGCGAATGCTGCAGGCAGAGCGGCTATTGGAGAAGAAGCTTGGCAGCAGTCGCGGGGATACGAAGTTAGCCGCTGCGCTGGTAGAGCAGATTGCACGCACCCGAATGGCGCATCTGTCAATAAAGCAGCATCTTATTTCGGAAGCGACCGGCGTTGACAAGGGGAAGGTACGTTTTAACCATATAAATGGGTACCTTGCCCAGAAACTGCTTTTTACAGATGGGCTGGAGCGCAAACCGGTGCCGCTGTTCTTGTTCCGCCTGCTATGGCCGCTGCTATGGCAGAGGAAATTCCTTATGCCGCTGGTTCAGCCGAAAGGGATTTACTGTTTCTATTCACGCCAGTTAATCGGGGAGCTTACTGCGCTTATAGGAAGTCGGAGCTGCCTGGAAATAGCTGCGGGAGATGGTACGTTGACTCGGTTTCTATCTGGCCGTGGTGTTGCTGTCACCGCTACTGATGACCATAGCTGGACGCATGAGGTCAGCTATCCGGACTTCGTTCTGAAGCGGGATGCTCAGGAGGCGCTTCGTGAGTACGCTCCCGAAGTGGTTATCTGCTCCTGGCCACCGGCCGGTAATACATTTGAACAGCAGGTGTTCAGGAGTAAAAGTGTGCAAATGTATATCGTCATCAGCAGTCGGCACCGGTTTGCCGTCGGAAACTGGGATGACTACAATGCGCAGTCAACCTTTGAGTTCACAGAAGATACCCGGTTGAGCCGCCTCGTCCTGCCACCGGAACTGGATCCGGCGGTGTATGTTTTTCGAAGAAAAGTGGTATGAGCGTTTATACCTCAGGGTTCGCCGCGCTCTGCTTCTCCCGACAGCATAACGAGATCAACCCGTCGATTCTTGGCGCGCCCTTCCGGAGTCGCATTATCAGCCAAGGGGCGGAATTCGGCATATCCGGTGGCCGATATTTTGTCCGCTTCGATGTCAAAGTTTTTCAGCAGATACTTCAGGCCTCGTGTTGCGCGGGCTGTTGATAGTTCCCAGTTGGAGGGAAACTGAGCCGTGCTGATCGGAATATTATCGGTGTGCCCTTCAAGTCGCAACGGGTTATTGTACTGGGTTACCACTTCTGCAATGGTATTAATCAGTTCATATGCATCAGGCTTTATGTCAGCCTGGCCTGAGGCAAAAAAACCGGCCTCCTTGAGACTGACGATTAATCCCCGCCGTGAGATTTCCAACGTCACCTTACTCTGGGCGCCCTGCTTAACGAGATATGCCTCAATTGCTACTTTAATCTGCCTGAAATCCTTCTCCTCCGCCCGCGACTTTGCCTGCCCGCTGCGGGTACTCCCCATCGGTGAAATTTTAACATCCGGCTTAAGCGACGGAATTACCGTCATTGACTGAGAGGGGATTACATTGATTTTGGGGGCAGTTGCACCGGCATTTGCCATGCCGAATGATGCTTGAATCGACTGCATGACCTCTTCAACCTTCTTCTTATCGCTCTGTCCCATCGCATATAAAACAACGAAGACAGCAAACAGCAATGTAATGAAGTCGGCATAGGAAACAAGCCAGCGTTCGTGGTTAACATGCTTTTCAGGTTCTTTTTTAAGTGCCATGGCTGGTTAGTGACCGCCTACGTAGGCCATCAATTTCTGTTCGATAAAATGAGGGTTTTCGCCGTTCTGGATGGCAATAAGTCCTTCAAGGATCATCACCCTCCGTAACACTTCCTCTTTCATCCGTATCTTCAGTTTTGACCCTATCGGCAGACAGATAACATTGGCGACAAGCAGGCCATAAATGGTCGCAACAAACGCGACGGCAATACCACCCCCGAGCTTGGATGTATCCGAGAGGTTGCCCATAACGTGGATCAGACCAAGAACAGCACCAATAATACCGATAGTCGGCGCAAATCCTCCCGCCGCCTCATAAAATTCGATTGAATGTTTGAAATGGTCTTCGTACGCCATGATGTCAGCTTCAAGGGTCTCACGCAGCTTTTGAGGATCAATTCCGTCAACCACCAGTGAGATCCCCTTTTTTATGAAGGGGTCGCGAACCGACTGCGCTTCCTGTTCCAGCGATATCAAGCCGTTACGTCTGGCTTTGGTTGCATAGTTTATGATGTCTTTTACGACCTGTTCGTGATCAACTTTTGTCGGCAAAAACGCAATTTTGATATTCTTCAATGCACCAATAATAGAGGCGAGCGGGAAACAGACGAATGTCGCGCCAAAAGTTCCCCCTAAAACAATTAATGCCGCAGTAGGCTGAACCAGTGCGGAGAAGTGGACACCTTCGATTATCGCTCCGCCAATAATGGATCCGAAGGCAATCGCTATGCCGATAATGGTAGCTAAATCCATACGCTAATAATCCCGACTGTGGAATGGAGTGTGATCGTGTAGACCTTGGGTGCTGCCTATATGTATGTCGCCTGCCGGGCTTCTGTCCCGATAAAACTGGCTGGAACTCACGCGGCCCAGATATTTTTTTGCTGACCGGCTTGCAGCCCGCCGCGAAATCTTTGCCCGAAAGGCAACTATCCGGCTTATGATCGTTCTGGCTCTGTCTATAACAATATATCGATTGCCGTTAAAAAGAGTAATAACGGTATCCGGAGTCTCCTCAATACAGATAATGTGATCCGGGTTAAGATACATCAGCTGTTTATCCAAGCGCGTTACTGCTACCATGTAAACCCCGATCGATGTGCGAGCAATTTCCTATAAATATCAAAAGCCGTATAAGGTCAAGCACTTTCTGTTTTTTTGGCCTTACTGACGCGGCTGTCGGATTAGATCATGGCGTCGATTGCATCAAAGTCAATGTAACGTTCTGCAATTGAATTTATAAGATTGATCTTTTCGATATCCTCAGGGCCGATTTTTGAAACGTGCTCACGCAGCTGGTAAAATATTTCTGAGGATGTCTCCTTGATGCGTATGTACGGAATATTGCTGTCGTCGAGAATTCTCTGGGTTATGCTGGACACCGGGACGTGACCGGCAATAATCAGTCCGGCCAGTCGAGCTTTGTACTCAGGGATGTGATGGAGTGCAGAAGCCGTAACGAGAAGCTCATCACGTGAACTGGTCACAATCAGCAAGGTAGATGTTTCCAGATGATCAATAACAATCTGTGAAGAGGCGGCACCGAGCTGAATGGTGTGGCAGAGGCGGCTCCGCTCAGTGGTACCTCCATGAAGCGGCAAGCCGAGAAGCTCGGAAACATGCTGCAGAGTCGGGTCTGCGAGGGTGGGGAGATAATCAAAGGCGCTTGTGACCATCATACCGCTGCCGGCAAAGGCTTTCTGTAAATACGCGAGGGTATCAGCCCTTTTTTCTTTCACCAGTTTATTGGCCATTATGATGCGGACGTCGGCCCCTTCTCGCTGATACAGTGCGAGGTTAAGCTCTACAGCATCGATGACATTACCGATCCCTCCTCCGGTCACCAGAAGGACCGGCGCGTTCAGTTCAGCTGCCACTTGAGCATTATTCATACCAACGACTGAACCGACTCCGCCATGGCCGGCTCCCTCGATGATCAGGTAATCATATTTTTTCTCAAGCTCTGCGCACGCGGCCCGGATTGATTTGATAGGTCCCACAGAATCTATCTCTCCGTCAAGAAAACGACGCGTTGTCCCCGGAGTCAACGTAACCGGAGACATCAGAGTAACATCCTCTTCAACACCAAAAACAGTGGAGAACATAGCGGCATCCTTATCAACAATCGTGCCGTTAAACTCTATCCATTTAGGGCCGAGCGGCTTCATGAAACCGACGCGCTTATACTTTTTCTGTGCCAGGTGCATCAGCGAAAGGCTGATGGTCGTTTTGCCGCAATGCTGGCCGGTAGCGCCTACGAATATTTTTTTACACACGCGCTTCTCCTCTCGTTATCAACGTGGTGCTGCTATGCTCTCGAAGAAAGACCTGACGCACACCTTACGTTCTGTAATTGAGCCATCAGGGAGCGTACATTGTCTTTTGGATGTTGTTATGAAAGCGACAATGCCAGAAATGTTTCACTATATCAATAGATAGCAGGTTGCAGGTGAAATAAATGCGATCATTTGTTCTGACAGGCGCCAATAAGTCCATTTGCCGGTCGCGTATCAACCTAAAATTGAATTGACAGAGCAACAGCAATCATCTACTTTGACGCAAAGCTAGGGGAGTTTCGACTGAGAGCGGTATAACCGCGACCCTTCGTACCTGATCCGGGTAATGCCGGCGTAGGGAAGCGCGACCGACTGATGTCCTCAACAAGCCGCTGCTGCGGTTTTTTTTGTGTGTGGAGGGTGACATGAAAATTATGTTAAACGGCGATTTTGTAGAGACGGCAGAAGGGTCTACGGTCGAGTTGCTTCTGCTGCAGCTTGACATTAGCCGTGAGCGGGTGGCGGTCGAATTAAATGCCGACATTATTCCGAAGGCTGACTATGAAAAACAGCTTCTTTGCGATGGCGATAGAATAGAAATAGTTCATTTTGTTGGTGGAGGATAGCCGGTATGACTCAAAATGCAGATACGTTAATCATTGGTGGACGGGAGTTCACTTCACGCCTGATGGTGGGCACCGGCAAGTATGCCAGCTTTGAACAGACCGCCCGGGCTTTGGAAATATCCGGTGCTCAAATCATTACCGTTGCTGTGCGGCGGGTAAACCTTGATCGCAGCAAGGAATCGTTGCTCGATTACATCGACCTGAAAAAATACACCCTGCTTCCGAACACCGCCGGTTGTTACACTGCTGATGATGCGGTGCGCACCTGCCGCCTGGCCCGTGAGGCAGGCATGTCCGATTTTGTCAAGCTGGAGGTCCTCGGAGACGAGAAAACCCTGTTCCCGGACAATGAAGAGCTGCTGAAGGCCGCAAAAATTCTGGTGGCAGAGGGTTTTACAGTGCTTCCATACTGCAGTGACGATGTGATCGTCTGCAAAAAGCTTGAGGATCTCGGCTGTGCGGCGGTCATGCCGCTTGGCGCTCCGATCGGCAGCGGTCTCGGCATTCGCAATCCATACAATATCCGAATTATCCTCGAAAATGTCACCGTACCGGTTATTGTCGATGCCGGAGTAGGCTCTGCGTCCGATGCCGCAATCGCGATGGAACTCGGTTGTGCCGGAGTCCTTATGAATACAGCCATTGCCGGTGCACAGGATCCGATCGCCATGGCGGAAGCGATGAAGCTGGCTGTGATTGCCGGAAGATTGTCGTTCAAAGCCGGGCGGATACCCCGCAAGCTCTACGCCAACGCCTCCAGCCCGCTGGACGGCATGAGCGGTTAATTACCGCATTTTGAAGCAGATGACCGATTTCAGGTTGTATCTGATTACCGATCGACACCAGACCGGCGGCAGATCGCTGACTGAGGTTGTGCGCCAATCTCTTGAGGGGGGCGCCAGAGCCGTTCAGCTGCGCGAAAAAGAGCTCTCCAGCGCTGAACTGTATTGTCTTGCCGCCGAACTGAGGCTTCTCACCACGGAATTTGACGCCAGACTTATTATCAACGATCGCCTGGATATCGCTCTGGCTGTGGGGGCTGATGGTGTTCATGTCGGTGTTAACAGCCTGCCTGTAGCCATGGTCCGCCGGTTGCTCGGAAAAGATAAGATTATTGGCTACTCCGCCCATGCCATCGACGAAGCTCTCTCCGCCCAGAGTGACGGAGCCGATTTCGTTACGTTCGGCCCTGTGTACTTTACCCCTTCCAAGGCAGGGTATGGTGATCCGTGCGGTGTCAAAAAACTGGCAGAGGCCGCTTCGGCTTTGGATATACCGCTCTTAGCCCTGGGTGGTATCTCTGAGGAACGGGTACCGGAAGTGCTGACCGCAAAAGTACGGGGCATTGCCGTTATATCCGCCATAACGGCAGCAGCTGACCCACGTGCTGCCACCGCATCCCTGCTGAAAAAGATTGAAGAGAATGCCTGACACTCCTGACAAACGACTCCACCCACAACTTCATATCAACTCCTACGGGAACTATCTGCGTCGCCGTTTCGGTTTCCGGGTCAGCAAGGTCAACGTGGATGCCGGCTTTACCTGCCCGAATCGTGATGGCAGCAAGGGGACCGGCGGCTGCATTTATTGTAATAACGTTTCGTTTTCGCCGAAAGGCACCCAAGCCATCGTACCTATAGAAGAGCAGATGGCGGAGGGGATGGCCTATCACCGCATTCGACTCGGCTCCGATAAATTCATCATCTATTTCCAGAAATACACGAACACGTATGGCTCTGTGGAATTGCTGGCAGAGCTGTATCATCGCGCTCTTGATCACCCCGATGTCATCGGCCTTTCGGTCGGAACCCGCCCTGACTCCCTGAGTGAAGAAGCGCTCGACCTGTTGACGGAGATCGCCCGGACAAAATATGTCTGCCTGGAGCTGGGATTACAGTCTATGGATGACGCGATTTTGACACAAATCAACCGCGGACACACGCTGGAGGATTTTGTCGGGGCGGTGAACCGGGCTGCCGGTCGTAATTTTGACATCTGTGCTCATCTGATCCATGGTTTTCCGGGAGAGAGTGCGGAGGAGTTCCTTAAAACGGCCGATCTGATGGCCGATCTGCCGATCGATTCGCTGAAACTGCATCAACTGCATGCCGTTGAGGGAACAGAGCTTGCGGAGTTGTATCGACGCGGCGAGTTTGTCCCATTAACGCTGGAGCAGTACGTAACGACGATTGCGAACTTTCTTGAGTTACTGCCGCCTCATATCGCCATCCAGCGACTCTATGGTTCGGCTCCTCTCGACATCTGCGTTGCCCCGCAGTGGGGGTTGAAGAATAATCAGATGTGGTACACTATTGTCAATGAATTGACACGACGCGGCAGTTGGCAGGGGAGTCGAGCGGTGAGGAATTAGCCACTCACTCTTTCGTCGGACACCCTTAATCCCTTGACTCAATGCCCCGTAGAAATACTTGCCTCCACGGCGAAGCGTTTGATCTTGCGGGTTGTTGTTTTAGGAAACTCATCTTCTCTGATAGTAAACTTCCGAACCCGCTTGTAATCGGCCAGGCCATTACATGCTTTCTGAACTTCCACCCGTAACAGCGCCTCTACATCGGCCTCACTCATTGGGCAATTGCCATCAATACGACATTGCGCATCAATCGCTTCCTGCTCAGGGTAGATAATAGCGTGAATTTCCTCAGATGTGCCGACGCGGTGGCCGTAGACCATGACTTCCGCGATGAAAGGACTTTTGAGAAGCTCGTTTTCGACCTCCTCCGGGTAGACATTCTTGCCGTTGGGAGTGACGATCAGATTTTTTACCCGGCCGCTAATAGTCAAAAAACCGTCTTTACTGAGAAAACCGAGATCGCCGGTACGATACCAGCCATCAATAAGAACCTCTGCTGTGGCCTGCGGGTTCTTATAGTACCCCTGCATAACATTTGGCCCCTTAACGACGATCTCCCCCACCCCCTCATCGTTTGGCGCATCAATCCGGACTTCAACGTGCTCAAGCGTACGTCCGATAGTGCCGAGTCGTTTCGCGCCCGGCTGCTCTGCGCTGATAATCGGGGAGGTCTCGGTAATCCCGTATCCCTGATAAATCGACAACCCGAACTCCGTCATCCCCTTTGCTATGGCAGGATCAAGCGCTGCTCCGCCACTGATGAAGATGGTGCCGGACCCGAACGCCTGGCGGACTTTCGCCGTTACGATCGATCGGGTGAGCGGCAGAGAGAACAGCAGTTGCGATACCTTTTTGGAATTTATATTCTTCATGACCCGGTCGAGTATCATCCGGTATACAACCGGCACAGCCAGAAAAAAGGTTGGCTTGACTTCCGCCAGATTTTCCCCGAGTTTTTTCAGTGACTCACAGAAAGAAACCTTTCCTCCGAGCGAGAGCGGCAGCAGAACTCCACAGACCTGCTCAAAAACATGATTAATCGGCAGAAAGGACAGGGTGTGGATGCTGTTGTCAAGCCGGAAGTGGGCGGCTGCACCCTTGATGTTGGAAACAATATTGGCGTGACTGAGCATGGCGCCCTTGGAGCGTCCGGTTGTGCCTGAAGTATACAGAATGACAGCGGTGTCGTCAGGGTTGCGCGGTTTTTCCGGAAGCGGTGCATTATGGCAGAGGGTGCCCAACGGGAGGAGCTTGCCTCTGCGTCTCAGCTTGTTGCGGAGTCTCTTGGCCGGATCAAATGGATCTGTCACATCTGTTTTTGCACCGCTTTCAGAACCGGGTGGCGAGACCAGGCGGTATGCCTTACGAGCCAGCGCCTCCATCGTGGCACGTCGCTCCGGCGGCAACTCCACTACCGTAACGAGCTCACGCCACTCATCAATCAGTACATCCAGCACCTGCACAATCTGGGAGTTATCGTCTGCTGCGGTCGGAGTAAGTGTAACAATGGTTTCCAGAGTCGGTATATCCGTAAAAATTTCAAGAACCAGCTCGAGACAGGGTGAGGCGGTAAACACGAAGCGGGCATCGCAATCAGCCAGAATATGCCGCAGTTCAGCTGCTTTCAGCTCTTTGTCGATAGGAACAACGACTCCACCCGCTTTGAGAATACCAAGATAGGCCGCAACCCATTGCGGTGATGAAGGCGCCAGCAGGGCAGCATGGTCGCCAATTTTGAAGCCGCTTTTGATCATGCCGGCCGCAACGCGACTTGACAGCTCCCATAATGTGCCGTAGGTCATGTTCTGCCATGCACCGGCAATTTTGGTGCTGAGCGCCGGCTGATCGCTATGCTTCTGGCAACTTTCTCTGATCAGGGAATCAATTGTCTGCACGCGAAACCTCCATGACGCCATTTTGGGTGCATAGTAGCATAGCGGAACACTGTTTTGTCAAAGCAAAAGCAATGGCTGCCGGTCAGAAAATGCTTTTTTGGAGAAGCCGGGAATGGTATAGTCGCGGTTCACAAAAATCACAGCAGATTGTACCCAGCAAGAGGAGTTACTACCATGTCTGAGCTTAGAGTCCGTTTTGCCCCCAGTCCTACCGGTTATCTTCACGTCGGTGGAGCCCGCACCGCACTTTTTAACTGGCTGTTGGCCAGGAATCAAGGTGCTACGTTCATTTTACGCATCGAAGACACTGATGTGGAACGCTCCACGAAAGAGTCTGTAGACGCTATCCTGGAAGGGATGAAGTGGCTCGGGCTTGAGTGGGACGAGGGACCATTCTATCAATCTGATTACTTTCCGCTCTATAAGGAATATGTTCAAAAGCTTGTTGCTGCCGGAAAAGCGTATAAATGCTACTGCACGGCTGAAGAACTTGACGCCAAGAGGAACCTTGCGATGGTGGAGGGACGTAAACCGAAGTATGACGGCACCTGCCGTGATCGTGCCGTTCAGCCTGGCGACCAGCCGCACGTTATCCGCTTCCGGGCGCCACACGGCGGTGTGACCAGCTTTGATGACCTGATAAAGGGCACCATTACCTTCCCGAATGAAGAGCTTGACGACCTGATAATCCAGCGCACCGACGGCACTCCGACCTACAATTTCTGCGTGGTAATCGACGATGCCACTATGCACATAACAACGGTCATTAGGGGTGACGACCACGTAAATAACACACCGCGTCAAATTCAGCTCTATGAAGCTCTCGGTTTTCCGGTGCCGAAATTCGCCCACGTTCCGATGATTCTCGGTGCTGATAAAGCGCGCCTCTCCAAGCGGCATGGCGCAACCAGCGTTATTTCGTATCGCGATATGGGATATCTGCCGGAAGCACTGCTTAACTACCTGGTTCGTTTGGGGTGGAGCCACGGTGATGACGAGATTTTCGGCCGTGAGGAGATGATTCAGAAATTTGATATCAGCAACGTTGGGCGGTCAGCTTCAGTCTTCAATACGGAAAAGCTCAACTGGCTCAATGCCCATTATATCAAGAACAGTGACCCGGATCGCCTGGCCACTCTCCTGCTGCCGCATCTCTCACTCCGGGAGGTAACAACAGCCAACGGACCGAATCTGACAGCGGTTGTCAAAACCTTGCAGGAGCGCGCCCAGACCCTCGAGGAGATGGCAGAGCGGGCACTCTTCTACTACAACGCTCCGATCGTGTATGACGACGCAGCTCTGGCAAAGTTTGACAAGGAACTGCTGCTGGCGGTTTTCACCGCAGTAATAGAGAAACTTTCATCGTCATCAGCCGTTGATGCTGCCGGAATTGATGCTCTCTTCAAAGAGGTCTGCACCGAAAACAGCTGGAAGATGGGTCAGGTCGGGCAGCCTGTCAGAATAGCGCTTTCAGGTGGCACACAAGCTCCGGGAATCGGGGAAATTGTGGTCACACTCGGAGTTGAGGAGACAATCAGGAGGATTCAGGCGGCACGTGAGTTCGTGGCGGGGAAATAGCTGGGAACTGCTTTACTCTTACTGATTTGTTCTAATCTTCCGTTCATGGTTCTGCAAGATCATCATGAACGGAAGATCACTGAATTGCCGATGAAATACATTCGCCCTGAGTTTGTCAAAGGGGGGCGGAGTTTTGAGTTAGCGGACCGCTCCATCCGCGACCCGGAATATTATTTACCGCCTACCATTAATTCCTTATACGGCCAACCCTGCATACCTTCCTTAAGGATGAAAATCCGCTTCTCATCGATACCTTTTTCTTTCAGGTAGTCATAGGTGTTTTTTGCACCACCTCCACCGCGCGGGCAGATGACAACCACGTCCTTCTGGGTTGCAGAGAGCTTGGGCAGAACGGCATCAAGTTTCTGCCTGTCGGCTGCTGATTTGACCGGATAGCTGTTGGTCTCTAATGAGCCTTTGAAGTGGTGCTGCTGAAATTCTTCCGGAACCTGAATGTCAACAATGGCCAAATCCTTCCCCAGCTCGAGCCATAGCTTGAACTGGTCCTGTTCAACATAGTTGTAACCATCTGCCATCGCTGTGGCAGCCCAACAAAGCAGCAGCAGTACCAGTACTGAAATTCGTGTCATTATTGTCTCCTCTGGGAAAAATCAAGATAGCAATAGTATACGAATAAATGCGTATGTCAAATTGATATCTCCGATAATTACGATGACACAAATTGGTTTTTACGATATGTTGCCGGCATGAATATCAAACAACTTGAAATCTTTGTGACCATAGCTACTACCGGCAGTTTTTCGAAGGGCGCAGACGCGGCTTTTATTACGCAATCGACCGCCAGCCAGCATATTGCAACACTGGAGGACCTCTGCGGAGTCCGGCTGCTCGACCGCACCGGACGGGGAGCCATACCGACCGAAGCGGGAAAAATCATGCTCGCACACGCGCAGCAGGTTCTTAAATCCCTGAAAGAGACGGAGCAGGCCATGCTGCAGTTCCGCCAGTGCGACGGTGTTGAGCTTTGTGTCGGCGGCAGCACAATCCCCGGCACATACCTGCTGCCAAAAGCGATTGCCGCTCTCCGCGCCACTGATCCCGGTATCACCGTGAAAGCCGAGATAGGAGACAGCAGTGAGATTCTTGCAAAACTGCTTGAAGAACATATCGAGATCGGGATCGTCGGGACGACGGCTGACGAGAAACAGTTCACATCGGAAGCACTCGGCCACGATGTGATTCTTCTGGTCGCACGAAAAGGGCACCAGTGGTGCGGGCGTTCTGATGTTCAGCCGGAAGAGTTCCTCAAAGCACCGATAATCATGCGTGAAAAGGGCTCGGGTACTAACGATGTCGTTAATGCCGCGCTCAGGCAGCACGGCATCAAAACGGAAGAGTTGGCGGTCTGCGCTACGATCTCGAGCAGCGAAGCGATCAAGCAGGCGGTGCTGGCAGGTTGCGGGGTGGCGTTTATTTCTGAAATGGCTGTTCGCGAAGAGTTGCTGCACGGTGAACTGGTGCCGATTAACCTGGCGGGACTCACCATAACCCGCACCTTTTCCCTGGTGCGCCGCAAGGGAAGAACCCTTTCTCCCGCAGCGGCGGCATTTTCTCTCATATTACGAAAGGAGAACCTATGACATATGACTACATCGTAATCGGCGCCGGAATAATCGGCGTATCGACGGCATGGCAGCTGCAACGGGCTTTCCCCGGCTGCTCGGTACTGGTGCTGGAGAAAGAAGCTCGCCCGGCGTGTCACCAGACCGGCAGGAATTCCGGTGTTATTCATGCCGGTGTTTATTACACCCCCGGAAGTCTGAAAGCACGTTTCTGTAAGGAAGGAAACATCGCTACCAAAAAATTCTGTGCCGATTATGGTATCAGATACGACCAATGCGGCAAACTGCTGGTAGCGACCAACGAGCAGGAGTTCGGGAGGATGGCGGCGTTAGTGACCCGCTGTGCCGAAAACGAAATCCCGATCGAACAGCTGACGGCTCAACAGCTGAAAGAGTGCGAGCCGAATATTTCAGGAGTCGGGGCGCTTCTGGTGCCGTCGACCGGCATTGTCAGCTACAGCGAAATAACGAAAAAAATGGCTGAACTGGTGGTGGAGGGCGGCGGCGAGGTTCGCTATAACAGCAGGGTTGTGGCCATACACGAACAATCCGACCAGATTACCGTCGTGACCTTCACCGGCAGTTTCACCGGACGTTTTTTAGTGGCCTGCGCCGGGGTGATGGCTGACCGGATCGTCACAATGCTGGGAACTCAGCCGGAGTTCAAAATCATCCCTTTCCGTGGCGATTACTTTCTGCTGGCGGCAGAACATAACCGGATTGTCAACCACTTGATCTATCCGATCCCCGATCCGGAACTCCCCTTTCTCGGGGTTCATCTGACCCGCATGATTGACGGCACGGTCACTGTCGGGCCGAATGCCGTCCTCGCCTTCAAGCGGGAAGGGTACGGCAGATTCGCGTTCAGCCTGAGTGACACCATCGAGATGCTCACCTACCCGGGACTGCTCAAAGTCCTGTACAGGAATTTTTCCGTAAGCATGGTGGAGTTGAAAAACGCCCTGCACAAGGCGGGCTATCTTGAACTGGTGCGCAAATACTGCCCATCTCTTACCCGTGAGGATCTGCACGACTACCCGGCCGGCATCCGCGCGCAGGCGGTCACCAGAGAGGGTACGCTGGTCAGCGATTTCCTGTTCGTCAACACCAGACGAGCCCTGGCGGTCTGCAATGCCCCCTCCCCTGCGGCGACATCCGCAATTCCGATCGGTGGTTATATTGTGGAGAAAGTAACGGCGCTTGCGGAAGGAATCAGTAACGGAGGACCTTGGCGAGAAAATTAACCAGCAACGGATTGTGCGGTTTTCTGAACAGATCGCTTGACTGCCCAGCCTCCTGCACCTCACCAGCGGCAATAAACAGGCAGTGATCGGAGACTTCGCGTGCAAAGCCCATATTGTGCGTAACGATGATCAGATCACGCCCTTCCCCGCGCAGCTCAGCGATGAAATCAAGCACCTCTGCCGTCATCTCCGGATCAAGCGCGGAGGTCGGTTCATCGAAAAGGAGAAAGCGCGGTTTGATGGCAATGGCCCGCACGATGGCAACCCGCTGCTGCTGTCCCCCGGAGAGCTCGGCCGGACGCCGATGCGCGTGTCCGGCCAACTGGAAACGCGCAAACAGCGCTCCGGCAGTGTCGCGCGCCTCTCGCTCCGAGAACCCGTGCACCTTCACCAGCGGCAGCACCACATTTTCCAGCGCGGTCAGGTGCGGGAAAAGATTGTACGCCTGGAACACCGTCCCGATAGTGCGGCGATGCGCCAAAAGCGCCTCTTCATCGACTTCAAGCCGCTGGCCGTTGATACAGAGGTACCCCTTTTCCTGAATTTCCAGACCGGCGATGATTCTCAGCAAAGTGGTCTTGCCGCCCCCGGAAGGACCGATGATCGCAAGTGACTGAAACTCGGGAATCGTCAGCGTGACATCACGCAGCGCCTGCTGTTCCCCGAACTGTTTGCCGAGACCGCAGAATTCAAGTCGCATAGTGAAATTTTCGCTCCAGAGCGCGGCTCATCAGAGAAACCGGCAGCGTCAGCAGCAGGTACCCGACCGCAAGCGGCAGGTAGCTTTCCAGGGTGCTGTAGGTGAACGCGTTTACTTCCTGAGCGTTCAGGGTAAATTCGCTGACGGCAATAATCGACAACAGCGATGAATCTTTGATAATCGAGGCAAACTGGCCGGTGAGCGGTGGAATAAGCTGCCGCACCACCTGGGGAAAAATGACATAACGGTACGTTTGCGACCGGGTCAACCCGATGGCACGGGCAGATTCCAGCTGTGAATCACGAATGCTTTCAATGCCGGAGCGGATCATTTCGGCCAGATAGGCGCCGGCAAACAGAGAAAGCGTTATTACTCCAACCACATACCGGTTTTCAATACCAATGGCGTTAGCCACGACATAAAACAGAATAAGTATCTGCACAAGCAGCGGCGTACCGCGGATTGTTTCAACATAGAGCACGGCCAAATAGCGCAGCGGCAGAAATGATGATCGCCGCGCCAGCGCCGTCAGCAGGCCAATGACGAGACTAACCACCAGGGCGGCGGCAGAAATTATCACCGTCATCAGCCATCCCTGGAGAAACTTTTGCCGGTACTGCCAGATGGCGTCCCAGTTCCAGCCATACTGCAGCTGACTAAAGGCAAAACTGAAAAGGGCTGCCGTCAGCAGTGCCACCAGGAGCCAGGAAACAACCCGGGCAGCCACTGCAACCGGCTGCCCGTCCGTATGTGTAACCAAACGTTTCAAGATAAATCTCCGCTCAGGAGCTTATTCCAGTTGAATTGCCATTACAGGAAAAAGGGATCGCCAATATCCCGAATGGCAGTTAAAGAGTCAAATAGTCATACATTTCGGAGCCAGATGTACCTTGATACGGGCAGTGACGATGGCGCCGAAGAACGGTTTGGTGATGTAGTCCACCCCACCAGCCTCGAACCCTTTTGTTTCATCGCCCTGATTGAGCCGTGCTGTCACAAAAATGACAGGAATCTTCTGCGTAGCGGGATCCGCTTTAAGCGCCCTGCAGACTTCATAGCCATCCATTTCCGGCATCATGATGTCGAGCAGAATCAGATCAGGCATCTCTGTACGGGCTGTTTCGAGCGCCTCAACGCCACTCGAGGCTGTCAGAATGGTGTATTCCGAGCGAAGAAGTGCATCAAGCAGGGTAATATTATCCTCAACATCGTCAACGATCAGTATGGTGCATTTTTTTTCCAGACCTTCCGTCATGGTAAATCTCCTTTCGCTTCAACGCGATTGTGCCCGTTTATTGTGCCTTAAATAAGGCCATGTCCGACATTAAAATTTCTCTATTTGCTTTCATGCTCTGAATTCAGCCATTTCTCCAGCAAGAGAGACAGTTCATCCCTCTTTACCGGTTTCGACAGATAGTCATTCATCCCTGCTTCAAGACACTTCTCCCGATATCCCGACATGGTATTGGCGGTCATGGCGATGATCGGCACGGAACGATTGAGGACCTTCGACTGTGCGCTCCGGATCATGGCGGTTGCTTCAAAACCGTTCATTTCCGGCATCAGGCTGTCCATCAGCACCAGATCGTAGTTTATCAGTTCAAGCGCACGCACCGCCTCCAGCCCGTCCGCGACCACATCAGCCTTGTAGCCGAGTTTGTTCAACATGATCATAGCTATCTGCTGGTTGGTCACGTGGTCTTCGGCCAACAGGATACGGACGCCCTGTTTGGCTGGTTTTGCCGGTTTTGCCATGCTATCGTGGTTGACGGTACCCCTTGAAACCTCGGGGGTTTGATGTGAGGAGGTTTGCTTATCGAGTCGCACGGTGAACCAGAAGGTCGAGCCCGTGCCCACAATGCTCTCCACACCGATCTCCCCCCCCATCAGCTCCGTCAACTGCCTGCAGATAGCCAGCCCCAGACCGGTGCCGCCGTAAATGCGGGAGGTGGACCCATCCGCCTGGGTAAACGGATCAAAGATTGCGGCACGCTTGTTTTCCGGAATACCGATGCCGGTATCGCTGACAGAGAAACGAATCATGACAGATGCGCCTAAATCAGATTCAACCTCTGCGCTGATTACTATTTTTCCCTTCTGGGTGAATTTGATGGCGTTACTGACCAGGTTGGTGATGATCTGGCGGACTCTTCCGGGATCGCCTCTCAACAGTGACGGCACGGCGGGATTAATGTGGCAGATCAGTTCCAGTCCTGCTTTTGCAGTAAGCATAGTCAGCATCTCGGCGGCGTCTTCAACTGTTGTTCTCAAATCGAAGTCGAGTATTTCGATATCCAGTTTACCAGCCCCGATTTTAGAGAAATCCAGGATATTGTTGATCAACTCGAGCAGGTTCTCGCCGCTTTTGCGGACAAGCTCAGCGTACTTCCGCTGATCGTCGGTCAGTTCGGTATCCAGCAGCACCCCGGTAAAACCGATCACGCAGTTCATCGGAGTACGTATCTCGTGGCTCATGGTCGCAAGGAATTCGCTCTTGGCGACGTTAGCGGCTTCGGCGGCGGTTTTGGCGAGACGCAGCTCTTCCATAATCATTCTGATATGCAAAAGCATCTTTATTCTGGCAAGTATCTCGGCGATGTCGTATGGCTTGGAGATAAAATCATCTGCCCCGGCCTCGATCCCCCGAATTCGGTCCTTCTTGTCGGTGAGGGCAGTGACCATGATAACCGGAAGAGTGCCGTACGTATCATCCGCCCTGATTCGGCGGCAGACCTCAAAGCCGTCCATTCCGGGCATCATCACATCCAGAAGACAGATGTCGATCTTCTCTGTCTTTATCTTCTCCAACGCATCAGGGCCACTCAACGCCGTCACCACCTCATAGTCACGGCGGGAAAGCAGTTTTTTCAAGATCTGCAGGTTCAGAGGTATGTCATCTACACAAAGGATTCTCGGTATATGTTGATTCATGGCTGTTCCTTTACATCCCGTTCTATCAGTAACTCACCGGCACGACATACACTAATTGGTATTACTGCATAGCATAAATCACCAGACAAATGCCAGTGCTTGGCTAACCAAACCTTTTTATTCGATATGACGCAGCGTTTCGATAAGCTCTACCGTTGTCAAACCTTCCTGGACTTTATGTCCCAGCCCGGAATCCTGCCGCCGATAAAGGTCAAAGCGAGGCGTTTTTTGTCCTTCGGCATCAGCCGTCAGGCGTGAAGCAATTATGCCTACGTCGGCCAGCTGTGGCTGGCTGCAGGAGTTGGCGCAACCGGACAGTGCCCAACTCAGCTTTTGACCCGCAACGGTGATATGCTCCACCAGCTCTCCCGCCACATCTCTCGTTGCGGCCAGTCCCATCCTGCACTCATGGCTGCCGGGACAGATTCGAAACGTGATCGCGGGACTTTCACTCTCCATGCCGATAGTGTGCTGCAGCCTTTGCAGTTCAGCGGCGGCATCGGCAGCAGGCGTAAACAGCAGGGCGATATCCTGATTGGCGGTCACTATCAACATGCCGTCGGCGTGGCTGTCGGCACAGTCGGCAATGGCAACAAGCTGTTCTGACGTCAGTGTACCGGCGAACACCGGCAGTTCAAGACGTTGATGGCCATCCGTCATGACGACAAGGTGCTCCGGCAGACCGCTGACAGCCGGGAGCTTTTCGCTATATGAAGGCTCGGCTTCAATCAGCTCGCGCAGTTTTGCCTCACCAAACTCTGTGGCCAAAAATTTGAGGCGTTTTGGTGGTGGAGCATGAGCGGCGTAAACCCTGACAATCGCCTCAATAAGCGGAATGATCCGCTCTTCCGGAACCCGTTCCAGGAACAGAAAGCCGGGATACGGCTCCCGTCCGAGACCGCCGGCGATCCAGATATCGAAAACAGCGCACCCATCTTCGTTCCCGGCCAGCACCAGTCCCACATCCTGAATCAGGTGCCTGCCGCCGGCCTCATCTGCCTCAATACCGATTTTGAACTTCTTGGGCAATCGCTCAAAACGAGGATTGCCGGTAAAGTGGCGATGCAGGCGTCGGGCAAGATTTTCAAGCAGAGGAAACCCCTGAGCGCCCTGACTGCCGCTGGTTATGCCGCGCACCGCTCCGCCACAGGCTCCGCGCGAGGTCAGGCCGGTCGTGGCCAGTTCGCGTTTTATCCGGGGCAGGTCTTCTTCTTTCAGCCAGTGAATCTCTATACTGCCGCGGGTGGTCAGGTGAATTGTCCCCTGGCCGAAACGCGTTGAAACAGCTGCGACTGTCCGGGCCTGATCGGCGGAGATGACACCCGCCGGCAGCTTGACCCGCTGCATGAAGTAGCCGTCCTGCCTCTGTTTATAGATTCCGTCAAGGCGGTAATCTGCTCCGACTGCACTCATCGTTAGATTCCTTCAAAAAGAGCTGTGGAAAGATAGCGCTCTGCTCCATCCGGCAGAATTACTACAATTGTTTTGCCGGCAAATTCATCCAGTTGGCCTAGTCTTACAGCCGCAGCCACGGCGGCACCGCACGATATGCCGACCAGCAGTCCCTCTTCTCTTGCCAGACGTTTGGCAAATTCAATAGCTTCGGCACTATCCACCTGCTCAACCCGGTCTACAACAGAAAGGTCGAGAGTGTCCGGTATAAATCCTGCGCCAATCCCCTGTATTTTGTGAGGTGCGGCCTGAATCGGCTGGCCGGCGAGATGTTGGGAAATGACTGGACTTTCTTTCGGCTCTACAGCAACGGAGATAATATTCTTGCCTTTGGTATTTTTTATGTATCGCGAAATCCCGGTGATGGTTCCGCCGGTTCCGACACCTGAAACCAGTACGTCAATGGCCCCATCAGTGTCATTCCAGATTTCCGGACCGGTGGTCTTCTCATGGATCTCGGGGTTAGCCGGGTTTTTAAACTGCTGCGGCAGGAAATATTTCTCCGGCTCGGCGGCTGCCATCTCTTCGGCACGACTGATGGCACCTTTCATACCCTCTGCTCCAGGGGTCAAAATCAGGTTGGCACCGAGCGCGGCAAGGACCCGGCGACGTTCAATACTCATAGTTTCCGGCATTGTCAGCGTCAGCTTGTAGCCGCGAGCCGCCGCAACGTAGGCCAGTGCAATGCCGGTATTGCCGGAAGTCGGCTCAATGATTTCGATACCCGGCTTCAATACACCACGCTTCTCGGCATCCCAGATCATGTTGGCGCCGATGCGGCATTTTACCGAATAGGCGGGGTTACGTCCTTCTACTTTTACCAGAATGATCGCCTTCGAGTCACCGACTACGTGGTTTAACTTCACCAGTGGCGTGTTTCCAATCGACTGAGAGTTGTCTGCATAGATATTGCTCATTGTGTTTCTCCTTTCATATTGCAGCGTTTGAATGCAGGTGAAAAGTACATGAAAAAATCGATTGTGTGAATGGCAAAAATCAGTACAGCTCGAAATCAAGGGGATTTAAAGTTGTACTCCGGCAAAACTACGGTATAGTTTTAAATCAATACCGTCCATAAGGGGTCTTAATTGGCAGCAATGTGGAAAAAGTATGGCATCAACCTTATCGTTTTCTGGTCCGTTATCATCGGACTGCTGATTACGGTGACTATCCACTTTCATCATGCTGACACTCTTAAAGATGCTGAGAACGAGGCCAGGGATTACTTCAGGCTCAATAAGTATTACAGAGCGTGGGCATCCAAAATGGGCGGAGTCTATGCCCCGACTGACAAAGTGGTGCCAAACCCGTACCTGCAGACCCCCAACCGGGATATCACCACCAGCGATAATCGCAAACTCACCCTGGTGAACCCGGCCTACATGACCAGAATGGTGTTCGAGTCAATCATAGAGTCCTCACCCGATCCCGTCATCAATAAAATTACCAGCATCAAACCGCTCAACCCGATCAACGCCCCTGATCTGTGGGAGCAGCAGAGCCTTGAAGCGATTGAACGCAAGGAATACAAGGAGCGTTCCGAGGTCACTGAAATTTCGGGGAAACCCTATTTAAGACTGATCTCGATGTTTATAACCGAAGAATCATGCCTGAAATGCCATTCTCACCAGGGCTATCGTACAGGTGATGTGCGGGGGGGAATAACTATCTCTGTACCACTCACCAAGCGATTTGAGCTGCAGCATAAAACTGACATGAAAATTATCGGCGGCTATTTTGTCCTCTGGCTGCTCGGTACTGCCGGCATAACCGCAAGTTCACGCAGGCGTTCACTTGACGACGAAAATCTTAAAAAAAGCGAAGAGGCATATCGTACCGTGGCAGATTACACCTACGACTGGGAATATTGGGTGGCCCCGGACGGCAGGATGCTTTATCACTCCCCTTCATGCGAGCTCCATACCGGCTACTCAAGAGAAGAATTCCAGCAAGACATAGAACTTATTAAGAAGATAACTCATCCCGATGACCGGAATGCGTTTAACAGTCACGTTCCTGATACTCCTGATGCGGCATCAATAGCACACCAGCACCACACGGATTTCAGAATTACTACAAAAAGTGGCGAAGAACGTTGGTTTTCGCACATTTGTCAGCCGGTCTATGGCCGCAGCGGAGAATATCTGGGTCAACGTGCCAGCAACAGGGATATCACCGAGCGCAAGCAGGTGGAAAATACGCTGGAGGAGAGCAGGGAAGAGCTCCGCGAGCAGAATAGCCAGTTGCGAGTGACCGAAGAGACGTTGCGGGAGCAGATTGAAGAGTATGAAGTTGTCCAGCAGCAACTGCAGGAGGCCAAAATAATCGCCGAATCCGCCAACATCGCCAAGAGCCAGTTCCTGGCCAACATGAGCCATGAGATCCGCACCCCGATGAACGGCGTACTCGGCATGACCCAGCTTCTGGGGATGACGAACCTGACGCAGGAACAGCAGGAGTATGTGGCAGCCCTCAAGCTGTCCGGCAAAAACCTTATGTCCCTGATCAGCGACATCCTTGACCTCTCCAAAATCGAGGCGGGAAGGATAACGATCGAGGCCGCCGAATTCAGCCTACTGCAGTGCATCAAAGACAGTATCCTGATGCAGAGATTCGCCGCGAACGAAAAGGGGCTCAAACTTGAGGTTGATGTATCTGACGCCATCCCCCATCTGCTGACGGGCGATCAACTGCGCATCAAGCAGATACTTCTCAACCTGATAGGAAATGCCGTCAAATTCACCGCAGAGGGGACTATCGCGGTCTCGGCACAGCTATTGGAACAGCACGGCGACTCTGTACTTGTCCAGATCGCGGTACGCGACACCGGCATCGGCATCACACCTGAAGCAACTGATAAAATCTTTATGTCGTTTACCCAGGGTGATGGTTCCATATCCCGCAAGTACGGCGGCACCGGGCTCGGCCTGACCATCAGTCGCTGTCTGGCGGAACTTTTGGGCGGCACTATAACCGTCGAAAGCACGCCGGGTGTCGGCAGCTGTTTCTTGATAACCCTTCCCCTCACTATCGGTACAACCGTTCTTCTTCCCAAGGCGCCCACCGCAACAGACTCTGCCTGGGAAGGCCCGCCGCTGCGGGTACTGCTTGTGGAGGATGACCAGATCAACATCACCTTCGGAGCAGCGCTGCTGAGGAAGCTGGGGCACAGCGTTACGACTGCGGAAGACGGTAGGCAATGCCTGGCAGCCTTGCAAAAAAACGAGTTCGACATTGTGCTGATGGATATCCAGATGCCGGCCATGAATGGCGAGGAAGCGTTGCGCGAAATCCGCGCACAAGAACAGGGAACAACAGCTCACCAGCTGGTGATAGCCCTTACCGCTCACTCGATGCGCGGCGACAAGGAACGGCTCCTGAAAGCAGGATTTGATGGTTACGTGTCAAAGCCGCTGTATATAAAGGATCTGACAGGGGAGATGAAAAGGGTATTGAGCGTTTAGATTGTTTATTCCAGCTTCACAACAAAAGCACTTATTTTTTCCGACGGTTGCATGCGGTACACGGTCAGCTTGGACTTGGGGCCTACGCTGTTGCGCTGGATCAAAAAGCCCTCTTTCACCTCGCGGGAAATTTCCTTGTACTCGCTGCGGCCCGACACCTCGCGCAGCGCCGTGCGCATAAAAGAGGACGCTATCACCTGGCTTTTAGCGGCCAGAACCTGAACCGCCTTAATCTTCCCGGCTAAGCGATAGATGCGGACGTCATGCTTTGAGTCCACATACCGTTCCCAACCCGGGTTCTTGACTGAATACTCTTTGTCGCGACCACTAACCGTGACAAATGATGGCAGTGGTGAATTCAGAGCGGGAACCGGCTTTGCCTGGCTTGTTATCGCTTTCTTATCCGGTGGAGAAGGCGGAGAAGGTACAGCAGGCTGCTTCACCGCAAGTGGTGTTTTGGCACCCGGAGTCGGCGTAGCAACCGGTGCGGCTGTTTTTGCTCCATCGGATACCGGCGGCGTCTGGGGCTTCTTTTTGAACAGATACAACCCACCAGCGACTGAACTCAGCAGAACGAGGGCGGTGAGCAGGACAATCCAATTCCGCGAGCCGGAGGGAGACTTTTCAGCAAATGCCAACGGTTTCTCTTCGGGAAACAGCTCTTTTTCTTCCGCAGTAGAGGTGCTGATGTAAAAATCAGTCGGTGATGGCGCAGCGTTAATCGTTCCGGTCACAGCGGCAGGTGCGCGAAGTGCGTCGGCGAGTTCAATCTGTAACTGCTCCCTGGCAGATTCGGCGGCTATCAAGGCCAGGTTAAGCTTCTCTGCTGCATTTTTTCGCTCGACAAGTTCAACCTGCAGCTGTTCGTTTGCTGCTTCGGCGGCCGTTTTAGCCCGTTTCAACTGCTCTTCAGCCTCTTCGCGTTCAGCAAGTTCAGCCTGCAGCTGTTCATTTTCAGCTTCTGCGGCTATTTTGGCCTGCTTCAATTTCTCTTCGGCATCTTCGCGCTCGGCAAGCTCAACCTGCAACTGCTCAACGACCGTTTGTAATTCCAGATTGAGCTCAGTAGCGCTCTGCTGCAGGCTGCTTTCCAACTGCTGCCGCTCGGCATTTTCAGCCTTTAACAGCTCGTTGGCAGCTTCGGCGGCTATCCTGGCCTGATTCAGTTGTTCTTCAGCAGCTATACGCTCGGCGAGTTCAGCCCTCAGCTGTTCAACGACAGCTTCGGTAGCAATCCTGGCATCATTTAATTTTTCTTCGGCATCTTTGTGCGCGCCAAACTCAACCTGTAACTGCTCGTCGGCAGCTTCTGCGGCCATCCTCGCCTGTTTCAGCAGCTCTTCGGCAGCTTCGCGTTCTGCATGCTCTGCCTGCAGCTGTTCATTGACGGCTTCTGTGGCTAACCTGGCTTGATTCAATTTCTCTTCAGCATCTTCATGCTCGGCACGTTCTATCTGCAGCTGTTCATTGACGGCTTCTGCGGCTAACCTGGCCTGATTCAATTTTTCTTCAGCATTTTTATGCTCGGCAAGTTCTGCCTGCAACTGTTCGTTGGCAGATTCAGCGGCTATCCTGGCCTGACTCGATTTCTCTTCAGCATCTTTATGCACGGCAAATTCAATCTGTAACTGCTCGTCGGCAGCTTCTGCAGCCAACCGGGCCTGTTCCAGCCGCTCTTCGGCTTCTTTGCGCTTGGCAAGCTCAACCTGCAGCTGCTCATTGGCAGCTTCTGCAGCCATCCTGGCCTGATTCAGCTGTTCTTCGGCCTCTTCGCGCTCTGCACGTTCATCCTGCAGCTGCTCAACGGCATTCTGCAATTTCAGCGTGAGCTCTGCAATCACCTGTTCCAGGTTTTCACCCGTACTGAGAGACTCTTCCGGCGGTTTGCGTGCAAAAATATCGGACACCAAAGCCTGGTTCTCGGGAGAGGCCACTGCCTGGTCGCTGGCCAGAGCTTCTGACTCTGAAGGAGTCGCAGCCTTTGCTGCTTTTGCCGGCTTTTTTTTCGGTGGCCGTTTTTCGCTTCCAGCCTGCTCCTCCGCCTCTGTCGCAGGGGGCTGCTCAGAACCGTCCGCACGCGGATTCTTCAGCCACTTCTCAAGGACTTCAGCCAGATAGTCCTTCTTCACCGGCTTTACCAAATAGTCACTCATCCCGGCTTCAAGGCATTTTTCGCGGTCGCCAGGTTCTTTGTTGGAGGTCAAGGCGATGACCGGCACGTCATGATTGAGAACTTTGGACTGTTTGTCACGAATTCTGGCGGTTGCCTCCAAGCCATCCATCAGCGGCATCAGCCAATCCATAATCACCAGGTCGTAGTTTATAGATTCAAGCGCAGTGATCGCTTTCTGGCCATTGGGAGCAATATCGACCTTGTAACCAAGATTGATCAGCCTCGCGAGAGTCAACTGCTGGCTGATAAGGTTGTCTTCTACCAGAAGGATACGTGGCTGCCGGGAGTTACCAGCTTCACTACCGGCTGACGGGGCATTCGGATCGGGGAGAGGCTCTTCGGCCAGGGTACCGGGCTCGATACGTGCTTCCGCGGCACCATGAGCAGGTTCAACTGAGATCGGCTGAGAGTGGGGTTGTAAGCCGGCATCCGTAAGCTGCTCGCCGCCGGCAATCCTATCCAGCAGAGAGCTGACCTCTGCAACCAGCATCTCATTGGACTGGTTCAGATCGACAACAACCTCGCAGAGACCTTTTTCCGGCCTGATTCCGGCATTGCCTTCGTGTGTCATGATAAACGTCGGCGCATCGCTGCCGAGCATCTGCCGGACATAACGGACAACGGCATCGCAGGAAACGCCCTCGATCCGTTCATGAATGATTACTGTGGCGGGATTCTTATCGAAGAGTTCATTCAGGCCCTGTTCGAAATCGGCAACAAGGCCGATCTCGGTTTCGACCAGCGGTTGAATGGAATCTTGAATCAGTTTTGCTTTGGGATTATTTGATATGATAAGGAGGCTGAGCATGTCGACCCTTTGAGTCGTTTTTGTCATTAATTATCAAGGCAACATGGTATCCAGCGGGATTGACAAAGTTCTCAACAAGCTCGTGTTACGGCAGCGTCCAGACCGCGGGTTGTTTCATTTTGATCCAGTATCCCGTACCCGGCTCGAGCGTGGTCAGGCTGTTTACCGACCGGGTCGGGGCGTAGGAGAGCCACTGGCCGTTGTTCCATCCCCAGATGCTCACTATTAAAGTGGCTATGGAGCTAATGGCATGAACGACCGGCTGTGAATAAACAGCGTCGTATCCCACCAGATTCCAGCCAGCCGCAAGCGATATAGGCTTATTCGATTGTCCCGCTCCCAATCCGCTCAAGGCAAAAGATACTGTGGGATTAGCAGGGTCGCTACCCGGGGCGCCCCAGTGCAATTTAAACAAAGCATCCAGCCCGATTTCTTCGGCTTTACCTTCACCTGTTCTCAACTGTTCCAAGGCAAAAGAATTCACCCGCCCGAGCAGTTCCTGGTAAAGCGGTGCCTCCGTGTCAGCCAGAAACGATTGTAATGAATTTTCAAATTCAATTTCAACGATCTTCGCCTGTGCGGACAGATCACTTTCGTGCTGGTGCTGCATCGCCTCAACGCGAAGCTCCTCGGCACTCCGGTAATTAGAAGGTCGGGGATAGATTCCACCGGTTATCATAAGGCGGTCGTAAAACCAGCTGATCACATCCTTTTTTACCGTTTCACGGCGCTTGTTTGTTTCAAGGTCGAACCGAGCCCATTCGAGCTGCTGGTGCATCTGTTCCGCTTCTATTCCGAAAAGGGAACACCACTTCTGGACGAGCGGCTCTTCAAGCCCCTCCTTTTCCCAAAAAACACTCCCCACGCCACTCAAGACCGGTTGAACCGTAGCTGGTTTTTTTCCTTTCAGATCAGCAGCGGTCTCTTTCTCTTTTGCTACGCTGCTGCCAAAGATAACGAGCGGCGGGGTCGAAACGCCGGCTGCCGGTCTCTCCGTCTGCCAGATAGTCTCATCTAACGGTTGATCCTGCGATAGATCCCCACCCTCTCTTACTTTCGCTGCATATCGAGAACAGAGGTAATTATTCATTCTATAACTGAAACCGGCAGGGTGGACTCTACTCGCCCTTATTTTGTCAAGGAGGTACAAATACCCATCCGTAACCAGAACAAGCAATGATTCGCGCACTGTATGGCAATCGATATCCAGCTCTCTGCTAATGGTATCTACGTTCGCACAGCCTCGGGCAATCTCATACAAATAGACCAGTATCCTGCCCTGGTTTTCTGTCAGAGGCCTCCTCCGTGCTTGAGACGACAGATCCTGCAATTGAACCTGTGGATGAACCAGTATTTCAGACAGTGACTTTTCAACTGGTACGGCTGTTTTTTGGGGCACAGCGATATCCTCTGTAACTGCTGGGGACACAAGAGCAGCAGGGGTAGCGTATTCATGTGTAACCGGGTCGACAACGGGGGCACGCACGGCGACATCAGCGACAACAGGAGTATGAGAGACCGGTTTGACTTTTCGCGAAAAGAATTCCTCAATCAGACGATCATCAGATTCAACAGGGGTCACAGGAGCAGCAGGAGTTGGCAGTTCAAGAGCAACCGGAGCGACAACGACCTCATGTACTTCGACAGCAGGGGCAACCGGAGGAGTATCAACAGTCTCATGTACTTCAACAGCAGGAGCAACCGGAGCAACAACAGTCTCACGCACTTCGACAGCTGGAGCAACCGGAGCGACGACCGTTTCATGTACTTCGACAGCGGGTGCAACCGGAACAACAACCGTCTCATGTACTTCGACAGCAGAGGCAACAGGAACAACAACAGTCTCATGTACTTCGACAGCAGGGGCAACCGGAGCAACAACAATCTCATGCACTTCGACAGCAGGAACAACCGGAGCAACGACCGTTTCATGTACTTCGACAGCGGGTGCAACCGGAACAACAACCGTCTCATGTACTTCGACAGCGGGTGCAACCGGAACAACAACCGTCTCATGTACTTCGACAGCAGAGGCAACAGGAACAACAACAGTCTCATGAACTACGATAGAAGGGGCAACAGGAGCATGAGACAGCCCGCTTTTCCGCGCAAAAAAGTCCTCAAACTGACGATCATCGATGTCAACACCATCGTGCACAACTTCAACAGCATCCTTGAGGACCGGTTCATCAACATCAATAACCGGCAGTTGATCAATCGTTTGCTGCTGCGACAGGTCGTCCATCTGTTCGGTCTCTAGCTGTTCGGTCTCTAGCTCTTCAGTCAGCTCTTCTAATAATTCAATACTCCATCCACCCGTTATCTCGCTTAATAAACTCCCCGATTTAGCTGGAGTAAAATCCTGTGGGTGTTCCTGGTGTATGGCTTCCGGCACCGTCGCCAATTTTGGAGCAGCGATCTTCTTCTTGACGGGAGGTTTCACAGCAGCGACCGGAGCGGCAACCGGCTTTTTAGCGGCAGCAGGAGCGCGCTTGGCGGAAGAATGGTGAGCCGGGGTATCAGAGGGGTGGTCGGATTCCGACGCAGAAAAGTTGTCATGCAAGCTATCAACAGCAGATTTGAGGCCGGGTTCGTCGAAAAACCGGGAAAACAGGGCGTCAAAACCTTTACCACCGCGAACTTTTGTCATCATAAGAGCCCTAATACTTCATTAGCAAGTGATCGGAATTTATGGCTGGCAGTACATGAAGGAGAATGCCGCAAAACCGTCATCTTTTGAGCGACGGCTTCTTTGATTTTCGTGTCTGTGTGAATCACGGTTGCAAACACTTTGGACGCAAATCTTCGTTGAATATGATCAACTGAAGCACGGCTGATGCTTGTGCGGCCGTCAGCCTTATTGATAACAGCCTTGAGGAAGCGTAATTCCGGATTTACCCGTGAAGCAATCGAACTAATAGCATCAAGAGCGGCAACAAAACCGTCCAGGGAATAGCGGCAGCCGGCTTCTATCGGTATAATGGCACAATCACTGGCAATCAGGCTGTTGATTGTATACAGACCAAGCGACGGATTGTTGTCAATTATAGTGACATCATAATGTTCATTGGCGTATTTCCGCATATTCTTTCGTAACAACTGATACGATTTTTTTACGTCTTGATAAAGGTCTACTTCGAGGTGGGCTATCTGTGGAGAGTTTATTACAGTATCGATATTCTCATACGAAGTTTTATAGATACATTTGGCAATGGAAGTACCGTGCGCATAAAGATCATACAAGGATTTCGGCTCAGCTATGTCACCGGCAGGAGAAAAAATGGAGGACGTATTACATTGGGGGTCGCAATCAATAACCAGTATCTTCTTGCCACGAGCAGCCAGTGCATGAGCAAGGTTAGTGGCAATGCAGGATTTACCAACTCCACCTTTATGGTTAATAATTGATATAATCAATGGAATAGCCCCCTGCGAATCAGTTAATTTTGCGTGACAATATATCTGTAAATGGTTGGCTGTCAACTTATTTTGCCAAGCGGCAAGCGGAAATAAGAATCCGGGTAACAAAGTTCAAATATTGACGCAACCGAAACAATGTGAGAATGTGCAACTTTCTACAACTCCGTTCTCATTAAGTGGCCGTCAAATTCATTGGAATATCCGGTCAACGCGGGAAGAGCACTCTTCGCACTGATGTATAGGTTCTTGCAGACAAATATATTCACGTACATCATCACGAAAAGGAATAGTCATTGAGGAAGATACTACTGATTGGGTTACCGAACGTTGGCAAAAGCACCCTTTTCGATCGATTAATTACCGACAAAGTCAGCACAGGCTCATACCCCGGATCATCTGTTGAAGTGAGAAGGGGCGATATAAAAGTGGACGGGAATGATGTTGAAATAATTGACATGCCCGGCGTCTGCAACCTTTTTTTCAACGAGGACAATGAACGGGTTGCGAGAAATATTCTTTTTGATGAAAAACCTGATCTGGTTGTGCAAGTCTGTGACACAAAGAATCTAAATCGCTCGTTACTGCTTACCGCACTACTGGCGGAACTTAACCTTCCCTTGGTGCTTGCCATAAATATGGTGGATGAGGCGGCACAAAAGGGGATCAAGGTTAAACGGCACAAACTGGAAGAGATGCTGGGAATCCCTGTTGTCGAGACGATCGCATCCGAGGGCGTAGGCGTCGCGACACTGATTTCTGCTTTGAGCAAGGGGCAAAGGCCCAGTTACCCCTCCAAATTACCAGCGACTCTTGTTGCTGCCGTTAACGATTTGACAGGACTGATCGGGGCTGGGGCTTTGAAGGAACAGGAAAAATCGGCTTTAGCCGTTTTTTCGCTCGCCGGTGACCATGCCACCTCCCTCTGGGCGCAGCAAAAAATCGGGTTAGCCGACAATGAGAACGCCGGCCACATCATAAAAAATACCACGCAAACGTTCCACCGCCCCCTCGGCCTGGTTGTTTCCCGGGCAAACGATCTCTGGGCAGAGGCACTGTACGCGGAATCGGTCTATGTAACTCCCGTATCATCAACGCCGTTATTAAACAGGATCGGTGATATGGCATTAACCCCGATTACGGGATCGATAATTCTTATCGCGCTGATTGCCATGCTCTATTTCATCGTCGGTAAATTTGCCGCAGGATTCGTCGTTGATTTTCTGCTGAACGATTTTTTTGGCGCCCTGGTGGCTCCGCGACTGAAAAATGCGCTTGAAATTATCCCTTATGCCTTTGTGCGGGATCTTATCGTAGGCGAGTATGGCCTATATACCATGGCGGTTGTTCCTGTTTTAGGTCTGCTGTTGCCGATTCTGACGGTTTTTTTCTTTGTCTTTGGCTTTATTGAGGATTCAGGATATATTCCCCGTCTCTCCATCCTGCTGGACAGGACTTTCAGGAAAATAGGACTGAACGGCAAAGCGGTGCTCCCCATGGTGCTCGGCTTTTCCTGTGTCACCATGGCAACAATATCCACCAGGGTGCTGGACAACAAAAGAGAGCGCTTCATTGCCATCTTTCTGCTTTCGCTCGGAATTCCCTGCTCCGCAAAATTAAGTATTATTCTGGCTATTCTGGCACAGGTTTCATTTGGAGGTTTTTTGGTCGTATTCGGGGTAATCTTCTTTTTAACCGTAGCCACCGGCATCGTACTGAATAAAATGATGCCGCTGGAACAGTCGAATTTTATCATGGAAATCCCGCCAATACGCATTCCGAGCCTGAAAAATGTTCTTTCGAAGACGTCTTACCGGTCATTGTTATTTCTCCAGGAGGCGGTGCCGCTTTTTATCATCAGCGCTCTGGGACTGTTTTTTGCCGATAAAATCGGACTGCTGACTATTATTGAGACCCTTTCGTCACCCATTATCAGCGGTTTTTTGGGCTTGCCGCCTCAGTTCGCAGAATCGCTTATCATGGGTTTCATACGGGGCGAAGCGGGGGTTGCCGTATTGAAAAAGATGGTGGATTCCGGGATGATGAACCATGCGCAGCTGGTTGTGGCAATGGTCGTAACAATACTCTTTATCCCGTGTGTTACGAATTTTATGCTGATAATCAAAGAGCAGGGGTCGCAAAAGGCGCTCGCAATCATCGTCTCAGTGACCACCTGTGCCATTATGACCGGCGGCCTCCTGAACTATCTGTTCCGCTGGGCCAATATAGCTTTTTAACGAGGGGGTAAACTGTGAAAATTGTACATGTAACCGATGAGGTTCTTGAGACCATCTGGAGATTTGAGGAGAGAGGGAGCTGCACGGTAGAAGATGTAAAAAAGGAACATGAAGAGGCATCCGAATATGTTGTCGATGACGAGGTTTTATCGGAGTTGGAAAAAACCGGCCTGGTAACAATAAGCGGTACGGCGATAGCTCTCACCGTCGATGGCAAAGCGCATGCCCTGCCGGTTATCCGCAGGCACCGCATAGCGGAAAGACTCCTTGTCGATGTTCTGGGCATGCCTTTTGACGCCATAGAAGAGTCGGCCTGCGAATATGAGCATACATTGGCGCCCGGACTTACCGAGGCGATCTGCACCCTGCTCGGACACCCACGGGAGTGCCCCCACGGCTCACCGATACCTGAGGGCGATTGTTGCAGACGCTCTGAACGCTCCATAGAATCATTTGTAAAGCCTCTGACTGCCTTCGAGATAGGCGATTCGGTCCGCATCTCGTTCATCCGGAAAGAGGACCCGGTGTTGATCGGCAGGCTGGTTTCCTTCGGCGTATCACCGGGGAAAATAATAAAAATCCGCCAAAAGTTTCCTGCGTATGTCATTCAGATCGAAAATACCCAGATCGCCCTGGAGCAGGATATCGCAGCAGATATTTATGGTGTAAAAATATAAAAAACCGGTTTTAGCCACGAATTTACACGAATGAATTCAAAACCTTGTAAATTAAATGACTTTAAATTGACTCAGGGGACAATCCTCATGGAAAAATCACATCTGGACATAGATCAGGTTCATCCGCGCATACTGGTTGTTGATGACGACGTCGATATGTGTTGTATGATGGCGAACTATTTAAAGAAAATTGGTTATACCGTGAGCATGGCCTGTAGTGCGGCTGACGCCTACGGCATGATTGAAAAAGAACCGTATGAAACCATCATTAGCGATATAAAAATGCCGGGTGAGGATGGTATTTCGCTTCTCGTC
The DNA here is from genome assembly GCA_903939115.1 of uncultured Geobacteraceae bacterium. Classification (GTDB taxonomy): domain Bacteria; phylum Desulfobacterota; class Desulfuromonadia; order Geobacterales; family Pseudopelobacteraceae; genus JACRCG01. Next base: position 3,437 of record CAJAFV010000097.1, on the reverse strand, counting down.
CGTGTTCGCAAAGCCTATCCGGACACTCCGGTCATCCTGATGGCCGACTCTAATGACGCGCCGTTGGCGATCGCTGCCATTAAACATGGCGCATTCGATTCTGTCCAAAAACCCCTCGATTTCATCCATCTGGAAAAATTAGTTGAACGTGCAATCCATTACTCCAGGCTGCAGCGCCAGGAGAAAAATTACCCAACAGAGCTGGAGCAGACGGTCACAGAGCGGACGCTGGAATTGCAGAGTGTCGCTGAACAGTTACGGGTCGAGCTTGCCGGGCAAAAAAATGCCGAAGAGCAGCTGGAGCAGGCCTGGAAAGCCGCTGAAGCTGTCAACGAACAGCTGAGGAGTGAACTCGCCGAGCGACTGCAACTTGAAAGCAGCCTACAGCAGACAGCTACAGAGCAGACGCTGGAATTGCAGGCTGTCGTTGATCAGTTGCGGGCGGAACTTGCCGAGCGCAAGAGTACCGAAGAGCAGCTGGAGCAGGCCAGAATGGCTGCCGAAGCGGCCAATGAAGAGCTGCAGACGGAACTGACTGCTGAGCGCAAAGCTGCTGAAGAGCAACTGGAGCAGGCCTGTTTAGCCTCAGAAGCGACCAAGGAGCAGTTGCTGGCTGAACTAGCTGCCGAGCGCAAAGAAGCCGAAGAGAAACTGGAACAGGCCAGGACCGCCACAGAGGCGGCCAATAAACAGCTGCAGGATGAACTTGACGAGCGACTGCAACTTGAAAGCAGCCTGCAGCAGACAGCTACAGAGCAGACTCTGGAATTGCGGGCTGTTGTTGATCAGTTGCGGGCGGAACTTGCCGAGCGCAAGAGCACTGAGGAACAGCTGGAGTTGGCCAGAATGGCTGCCGAAGCCGCCAACGAAGAGCTGCAGACGGAACTGACTGCCGAGCGCAAAGAAGCCGAAGAGCAACTTGAGCAGGCCAGACTGGATGCCGAAACCGCCACTAAGCAGCTGGAGGATGAACGTGCCGAACGGCAGAAGTTTGAAAGCAGCCTGCAACAGACGGCGACAGAGCAGACGCTGGAATTGCAGAGTATCGTTGAGCAGTTGCAGGCCGAACTTGCCGAGAGTATAGCTGCTGAAGAGCAGCTTGAGCAGGCCAGGATGGCTGCCGAAGCGGCCAACAAACAGCTGCAGGATGAACGTGCCGAACGGCAGGAATTTGAAAGCATCCTGCAACAGACAGCGACAGAGCAGACGCTGGAATTGCAGAGTGTCGTTGATCAGTTGCGGGCTGAGCTTGCCGGGCGTATAGCTGCTGAAGAGCAGCTGGAGCAGGCCAGGATGGCTGCCGAAGCGGCCAACGAAGAGCTGCAGACGGAACTGACTACTGAGCACAAAGCTGCTGAAGAGCAACTGAAGCAGTCAAGGATGGCTGCAGAAACCATCATCGAACAGTTGCAGGCCGAACTTGCCGAACGACAGAAGCTTGAAAGCAGCCTGCAACAGACAGCTACACAGCAGACGCTGGAAATGCAGAGTGTCGTTGATCAGTTGCGGGCTGAACTTGCCGAGAGCATAGCTGCTGAAGAGCAGCTGGAGCAGGCCAGGATGGCTGCCGAAGCGGCCAACGAAGAGCTGCAGACGGAACTGACTACTGAGCACAAAGCAGCTGAAGAGCTACTGGAGCAGGCCAGGGCAGCCTCAGCAGCGGTCAATGAACGGCTGCAGGCGGAACGCGCTGCCGAGCGTAAAGAAGCCGAAGAGAAACTGGAAGAGGCCCGGGTTGGGGCCGAAGCGCTCAATGAACAACTACAGGCTGAACATGCCGAACATATGCACGCAGAGTCGGCGCTCAGCGAATCTGAATATAAGCATCGCGGCATCATTCAGACCGACATGGACGGATTCTGGCTGTTGGGGCGGGCTGGTCACCTGCTGGAAGTAAATAACGCCTACTGTGAGATGAGCGGCTACAGTGAGCAGGAACTGCTCGCTATGCACGCTAATGATTTTGAAGCTTCCGATACGGCTGCAGATACCGCTGACCACTTACAGAAGCTGATAGCGGGTGACGATGAACATTTCGAAGCCCGGCATCGCCGCAAAGACGGCAGCCTTTTTGCTGTCGAAATCCGGGTCCAGCGTCACGCAGACGAAGATGGGCATATCGTGGCGTTTCTACGGGACATCACTGAGCGCAAACTGTTGGAGGAGTATCTCCGTAACAATGAACGTCTGGAGCGGACTGTTGCAGAGCGCACACGGGAATTGGAGAGTGTCACTGAGCAGATGCAAGCCGAGCGTGCAGATGCCGCAGAGAAACTGGAACAGGCCAGGATAGCATCTGCAACTGTCGTTGAGCAGATGCAGAGTGAAATTGCAGAGCGCAAAAACATCGAAGAAAAACTGGAACAGGATTGGCTGGGAGCTGAATCTGTTGTTGAACAGTTGCAGGCTGAACTTGCAGCCGATCGCACACAGCTTGAATCCGTTAACGAGCTGCTGCAGAGTGAACGTGCAGGGCGCAAGGATTCCGAAGAGCAGCTGGAACAGGCCCGTATGGCCGCCGAATCTGCGGCTGAACGGTTTCAGACTGAGCTTGCCGGGCACAGGCAGGCAGAAAGCGACCTGGAACAGGCCGTTGCCGACTTCACCAATAAGCTGGAGAGCGCCACCGAGCAGCTGCAGAGCGAGCGTGACGAGCGGAATCAGGTAGAATTCAGGCTGGAGAAGACAGCCACAGATCGCACGCTGGAATTTGAGACAGTCGTTGAACAGCTGAAAGCCGAACTCGCCGAGCATAAGCAGGCGGAAAAGACTCTTGAACAGACCGTTGCAGAACGCACCCAGAAATTGGAGAGCGTCAACGAACTGTTGCAGGATGCACGTGCCGAGCACAAACAAGCGGAAGAGAAACTGGAACAGGCCAGGATTGCCGCCGAAGCTGCCGCTGAACGGTTTCAGGGGGAGCTTGCCGAGCGCAGGCAGGCGGAAAACGACTTGGAACAGGACGTTACCGAGTTCACCAAAAAGCTGGAGAGCCTCACCGAGCAACTGCAGAGTGAACATGCCGAGCGCAAAGAGACCGAAGAGCAACTGGAACAGACCAGAATCGCCGCCGAAGCCGCCGCTGAACGGTTTCAGGGGGAGCTTGCCGAACGCAGACAGGCGGAAAGCGACCTGGAACAGACCGTTGCAGAACGTACCCAGGAATTGGAGAGTGTCAACGGACTGTTGCAGGATGCACGTGCCGAGCACAAACAGGCCGAAGAGAAACTCGAACAGGATTGGCTGACAGCTGAATCTGTCGTTGAACAGTTGCAGGCTGAACTTGCAGCCGAACGCACACAACTCGAATCCGTTAACGAGATGCTGCAGAGTGAACGTGCCGGGCGCAAAGATACCGAAGAGAAACTTGATCAGGCCAGGATCGCCGCCGAAGTTGCCGCTGAACAGTTTCAGGCGGAATGTGCTGAACGGCAGAG
>CAJAFV010000096.1 GCA_903939115.1 uncultured Geobacteraceae bacterium | reverse complement strand
TTAAATAAACCCGCGTGAAGCTGCAGTGGTCATGCGAAGAAAAGGAGCAGCTATGAGCAAGGTATTTATCGGGGTTTTCTCAGGAATTTTTATCGGTGCAGTCATCTATGAACTGCTCACCAGGAGCAACCCGGAGTTCATCAAAAAAGTAGAAGATCTGGCGTGCCGGAAGATCGATGAACTGTGTGACATACAGCCAAATATCTCAGCGTAATGTGATTAATCAGCAAGGAGAGCGCCAGTGATGGAAAACAGCGAGTGGATGGGAAAAATTATCGGGATAGCCTCGTTGCTACTGTTTGTCGTGGCCAATGCGTATTATCCGGCGCGCTTGATTGCCAATCAATATCGCCCCTGGTCGATGGACGTTGCGCTATTATTCAAGAGATATTCTGATATTCATATGTGGCTGAACGTCATTGCCTTCATGCTCATGGCCCTCCAGGCCTATATTACCAATGACAGCAAGATATTCCTTTATGCGAGTATCCTGGTAACTGTCTGGCTGACCGTTGCCGGACTCCTGAAGCGTTCCAGGCGCTTCTCCCGCGATACCAGGAAACAGATGCGGCTTCTTCACACCCAGCAAACGATCTTTGTCGTCTGGCTGGTGCTGCTGTTATGGGGCATATTGTAGTGTGATGCCTGACTATTCCACCTACCAACAACAACCGGAGACAACATGGCACTAAACATCGACACCAGCGAATTTATAAAAGTACAGAGGAGAAAGCAATGTTAAGTATCGTATTCGGGCTGATTGCACTAAGTCTCGGGTTTTGGGGCATGGTGAAATACTGGTGGTACATGGTCGACGTGCTGATTGCCCTGTTGCCGCTGCTGCTCATTTTTGGCGGCGCTATCGCGCTGCTGGCCGGCATCAAAAATACCGGCATGCGGTCATCTTTCAAAGTTAAAACGAAAGTCCCCGTAGAATCGGATGCCGCACTGCGAAAAAAAGATGAATAGGAGCAGCTGATGTCATCAGAGAAAAAGACTGAAAGTGCCGCAAGTGCCGCAAGTGCCACTCCGCACCCTCGACAGAAGCGCCTTTGGAACTACAAACCATGGATGTGGGGATTGGTTGTAATGGCGCTTGTAACCGTCGCCTGGGCACTGTATGAGGGATCACAGCAGGATGGCTACGTCAACGGCTTCCTCTCAAGAGGTGCAAAGGCGGGGAAACAGAATGCCCCCGGGGCATTACCTGCCGTGGGTGGATATATCGTCCCGTTAGCGGTGGCACCCGGTGCTGTGGGAGAGGTTCAGACCTCCTATCATAGCCTCATCGATGCAGTCAGGCCGGCAGTGGTCAGCATTGCCGCCGCCATAAAAAATGTGCCGACTGTCGCTAATCAGGGGATAGTTGAGCCACTCCCGAATGACATCGCTTTCACCAGGATCGGTTCCGGGGTCATTATCGATCCACGCGGTTATCTGCTGAGCAGCTACCATGTCATTGTCGGTGCTGAAGCATTGAAAGCCACCGTGTACGGCCCCGGTGGTGCCACCGAATATCCGCTCAAACTGGTCAAAGGGGATCTGCGCAGCGATATGGCCCTGCTGCGGATTCAGAGTGCCGGTTCGTTCCCGCACGCGGTACTCGGTAACTCCGACGCCGCCAGAACCGGCGATATGGTACTGACCATCGGTAGTCCGTTCGGCTTTGAGCAGACCGTCACCTCCGGCATGATCAGCAGCCGCAACCGGACCATGCAGATCGGTGACATCATCTACGAAAACCTCATCCAGACCGACTCAGCAATCAACAGCGGCAGCAGCGGCGGGCCGATGCTTAACGTTCGCGGTGAAGTAATCGGGATCAACACCGCCATCTTTGCCCCGACCGGCGTCTTCAACGGTATCGGCTTCGCTATTCCGATTAATCGTGCCGCGGAACTGGTCAGCGGTGTCGTTGACTTCAACAACACATCTCCCGGCGCCGCAGGCGGTCAACTGGTTGCCTGGAGCAGTCAGGGGCGTCAGATCGGCAACAACTACCGTCTGCCGAACGGCCAGACTGTCATAGCGCCGCACGGGCCGCTTGGCGCCTGCGTCGACTGTCATCCACAACTCTTCGAGCCGCAGGCACAACCGGGAGCCGGTCAGCAGGTCGCCTTAAGCGGCCAGGGACGTCTTGTCGGCAACAGCTATCTCCTGCCGAACGGCATGACCGTCACCCCGCCGCACACTCTGCGTGGACTCTGTACAAACTGCCATCAGTTGACGTTCCTTGAAAAACGGGCACAAACCGCCACCCCCGCAGCCTTTATGGCCCCGAACGGTATGCAGTACGGTCCCGGATCCGGCAGGGGCGGCGGCTTCAACGGACGGGGGCAGATGCAGGGTGCCCGGTTCAACGGCGCAGGTCAGCAGATGGCATATACCGAACCGTTACTCGGGATCGGACTAGTCGACGTTGATGACATCATCTGTCGTCAGGCTCAGATGCTGCATCCGGAAGGGGTTCTGGTTACCAGTGTCATGCCGGGTGGATTGGCCGGGAGTGCGGGCGTGCAGCGGGGCGATATTCTCCTGCGGATTGGCGGAAGGAAAATCCTGAACATCACCAGCCTCAATGACCTGCTCAAAGCTCAGAAAACCGGTCGCACGTTTGAGCTCATATATATGCGCAACGGATCGCGACAGAGTGCAACGATCAAACCGGTGAAACGGACTCAGCCTTAAGATGAGTGGTGTGATGTAGTGGGAGAGGATCTCGTGGACGACAGCAAAAGAAAATTCATCAACATCTGCCTCGGCGGAGTCGCGGCTCTCGCTGCCACTGCTTTCGCCGCAGTGACATACCCGCTGTTCCGTTACTATCTGGTCCCTCCGACAGACAAAAACAGTGGCGGGAAGACTAGTGTTCCTCTGAACGAAATTGCGCTTGGCGACGCAAAGTTTTTTGAATTCAATGGTGTTGCCGCAGTGCTGGTCAGAAAACAGGACGGGAGTTTGGCAGCCCTTTCGGCCGTGTGTCCCCATCTTGGCTGCATCGTGCAGTGGGAAAAAGATCGACAGGATTTTCTCTGTCCCTGTCATGCCGGCTATTTTACCGCAGATGGCGCGGTAATCTCAGGTCCACCGCCGCGAGCGCTGGCCAAAATTCCGTACACTCTGGCAAACGGCGTGGTTACTATCGGATAATGTAGATACTACAATTCCACCACAGAGTCACAGAGAACACAGAGGAAAATCTTGAGATTATGTTGTATTGACGTTTTTCCCTTCAGGATAACACTTTCTGCAAAACTCGTATTCTCTGTGATCTCTGTGCCTCTGTGGTAAGATTTTTGGATTTATGGTTTTTGATAAAATAAAAGGCCCGGCTTAATGGAATTTCTAAGAAATATCTACAACTGGATCGATGTGCGCCTCGGCGTGCTCCCGGCCCTTATTGCCGTCCTGATCGGAGTCCACCTCTTCCTGATCCAGCGTACCGGAGTCTCCACGCCGCCGTTCGGCCT
>CAJAFV010000095.1 GCA_903939115.1 uncultured Geobacteraceae bacterium | reverse complement strand
GGTGCTTTGATTTACTACAACTGCATTTAATGCTGTTAGCGCATATGATCCATTGTTAGACCAACTCATACCATTATGTTTTTGTCGCATAGCGGTCACTATGTTGTTACTTCGTTCCACCGGATTGCTTGAATTGGGCAGTTTCAATCTGCTGCGCATGGCATAGCAAGGTATTCGCTTACGATTACGTTCAAGATATTCAACCAACCGAGTTATCGACTCTTTACTCTTGATATCAATCAGCGGAATAGCTGTTATGTAATTCTTGGCATTATCTATTAAACCAAACCACAGCATAGGTAATATTTGTCTTAAATGATTATTGCGGATTTCTCGCCCTTTACAGGCGAGACTCAAATCTTCCTTAAACTTCTTGACAATATGAAACCAGTCCAAAATCAGCAATATATTCGTGTGCCAAGAGAAAAATGACACTATAGCGTTCTGCAGAGACTTCTGGCCATCAGTGCAGAGTACTATTTTATGGCGAACTAAATTATTACACAGTAAAACCGCTAAGACATATTTTAACACCTCAGACACACTTCTGCCAGTTAACGTGAACCCCTTGCCTTTGTGCTCAATGCGGGCCACGGTATTTTGTACACAGGGACGTGTGGTTTTTGTTTTTTCTGGCTGATATTCTTCAGGTAGTGCGACATGAGGCTTTTTATCTCGATGCTCTTTTTGTTTTTTTACACCAACGTCATCAATGTGAACGTAGACGGTGCCCTCAGGGTTTTCATAACCCTCATTCCCGACAGTGCTTTTTCGCACAGTCGCAATGTCATCAGAAGAGAATCCTTTTGTGCTCATTTCAGAGCAAACTGAGGTTAATGCCGTTTGCAGCCCTTTTCCCTCAAGGTAGGAAGCTTCTGGAATTTCCTTAACAACACAACAGTCAGTATCCGGCTCCCCTTCGGAGGTAAAGTGATGCTCTTCAAACGTTTTTTTCGTTTTATGTGTTATGAAATCCAACACCTTCAGACCCTCTCTCTGTGCGTTATCGCACAGAGTATTCAATGGAGTACCACCGGACTCCTGATGGCGACTGCGGTTAAATCGCACGATAGTTTGACGATAACTGCTTTTTGCTGCCCCTAACATCAGGGCGAGCTCCTTATGCCCGCGAGTCAGATACCACTCGCGGCCTTTGTGTGCCGGGAAAAAGTCAATACCTTTAAAAAGGATCTTCTTCTTTTCGGATTTCACATCGAACGTCTTGAATTCGAAACGTCCAATTTCGCCGTCAACCTGATAGAGGCTGGGATGTTCTTCTATAATGCCGCCTTTATGGGTCGATCTGATTTGCTCAAAGGCTTTTTTTTGATGTTTTTTCGAGCTGTCTGGAAATAGCACCCCTTATGGCGGGATAATTTGCTCGCAACATCGCTGATTCTAAACCATCAATATCGAATTCATGCTTGGAATCAAGGATTACTGAAAAAGAACCATCGTCGATTCTGGTTACACAATTTTCCTCACTCACTGCTTCGTCAGTTTCGGTGAATGTTACGTTGACGTTTATTTTTATATTGCGCATGCTACCCCCTCAGTTTTGTATAGATATCCGACTGACTCGTAGTGCGAGGGTAACAGTATCTGACTTTGGACAAAATGTCTCCTACTTTATTAAACTTAGCTCTATTCCTTGGTTGGATGAGTACAATGATGGTTACAAGTCTGTAGCTGAGCGATCTGTGATGGTCTAAATGTGGTCGTAGAATTTATTGAATAAAGTTGATACTGAGAAATTTTTTTTAGAGGGGGTGCGGACTCAGGAGTGGTCAGCGAGGGAGTGAGGGGGGGATAGGCTTTTTTCTAATCGTACAGTGCGAATTATTCCCGTTATCTGAACTCAGAACCATTTGTAAGGCTTGGCGGCCATCGTTAGCCTGTTTCACCTCATGTCCCTCCTGAACAAGCAGGAAGGCAGCAGTTGCCCTCAAACCGGGATCGTCATCGACCAGCAGAATATGCTTCCGGGCGAAGGGGTGCGTGTCAGGTGAGTCAGGCGAGGAAGTATGATATCGTGGCATGATGCAGGTCATTAAGCATAAACTGTGCCTGCGTCATTATTATATTAAAAACGAGCTATTACGTATAGTTGAGTTGCAGAGCCAACTGATGGGGGATATCGCCTACCACAGAGTGTGGCAGGGAGTAAGAGGGACGGGTACGGGGGAGCATTGGATCAGGTTGTTAAATCGGCAGGTTGCACGAGGCGTACTGATTATTCATGAGGATAGTACAAATTGTGGCATCTACCACGGAACGTAGCACACACCCTGGTTTCGTGCCGTAACCTTCAACTTTCAGCCTTCTGCCGTGTCCTCGACAGGCGGTTGTTGAGCGCCTTCCTGCTGATACCAAGGAGAGAGGCTGCCACCCCCTGGTTGTCCTTGGCCACGGCCAGGGCCTGAAGGATCAGGTTCATTTCGGCGTCCCTGAGCTTGGGGAAGCTTTCGGGGTTGGCCGGCATCTGATCCGCCGCAGTTTGAGAGGTAAGAGGGCAAGGACCGGCATAACCCTGATCATTTCCAACTTTTCCCCTGAACGAATCCGCGGGAAGAACCCCTGAATGACGGGCAACAGCATCATGGATCATCGCCTGCAGTTCCCGGATATTGCCCGGGAAGGAGTAGGCCGCAAGATTTCGGGTGAGATCCTCGCTATAGGAGGGCGCCTTCTTTTTCAAGGACGCAGCCGCGGCGTGGAGAAAATGATCAAAGAGGAGCGGGATGTCCTCCTGCCGCTCCCGCAGGGGTGGGATGTGACAACTGTGGGTGTAGAGCCGGTAGTAGAGATCATTGCGGAACTCTCCCGCAGCGATCATCTGTTGCAGATCCCTGTTGGTGGCAACGATAATCCGCGCACTGCTCCGTTTGGTAACGTCCGACCCGAGAGGGTAGTATTCGTTCTCTTGTAAGAGGCGGAGGAGTTTTACTTGCGAGATGGAGTTCAATTCGCCTATTTCATCCAGAAAGATGGTCCCCCCGGCCGCTTTAGCGATCAGCCCCTCCCGCAGGTGGGACGCACCGGTATAGGCTCCCTTCCAGTGGCCGAAAAGGGTATCGGAAAACATCACGTCATCCAGACCGGCGATGTTAAGTGCAACGAAATCACCGTTTCTACCACTCACCGTGTGAATTGCCCGGGCAAACAGCTCCTTGCCGACCCCGGTCTCTCCTGAAATGAGTACCGGCTGTTCGGAACCGGCAACCGCTTCGATATAATGGAAGAGTCCCTTCATTTTTCTGTTTCCGGTGATGATCGGAGCAAATGCCGGATGATGTTCCGGTTCGTCGCCAAGGAGGCGCCTCTTGAGAGAAGTGACCTCGCTGCGTAGTCGGTGCACTTCCAGCGCTCGGGTAACGCCGGTGATCAGCCGACTGTTCTCCACCGGTTTCACCAGGTAATCGAAAGCACCTTTTTTCATGCAGTCGATGGCAGTCTCGATAGCGTTGGCCCCGGTCATGATCACTACCGGCACCTCCGGATAGTGATATACAATCCGCGGCAGCAACTCCTGACCGGTGAGCCCCGGCATCTGCAAATCAAGGACGATAACCGCAGCGGGCTGTTTTTCCAGAAACGGCAGCAACTTGCTGCTCTCGCTGAATGAAACTACCTGATTGGGAAAAACACTGGCAAGTAAATGAGAGGCGGTGAAGAGGAGATCCCGTTCATCGTCTACGAGCACTATAGACGGAAAAGTTTTGGTACTGTTCATGACACTGCCATCATCCTGCTTACTCATAATTCCTGAATACCTCCAAAATGAGATTTGCAGTAGTTCCCTTTCCCGGTTCAGAGGCAAAAAAGAGTGATCCATGGTTATTTTTCAAAATTGAAGCGGAAATGGATAGGCCGAGACCGGTGCCTCCTCTGTCTCCCTTGGTAGTAAAAAACGGTTCGGTGATCCGGACCACAATTTCAGGGGCCATACCGACTCCTTCATCCTCAATGGTAATGCAAACATTATTTCTGTCTTCGGCGACACTACTGGTAATTCGGATGGCCTGTGCTTTGCTGGAGAGAGCCTGAAGGGAGTTCATCAGCAGATTTATGATCACCTGCTCGATTTGCCGGGCATTCCCTCGCACTGGTGGTAGATCATATCCCGTGTTCAGCTCGAAATTTTCGCAGCATCTCTTTATTTCATGGTTCAGGATGTTTATGGCATCAAGAATGGTGGTGTTGACATCTACCATATCATTGGTGCCTCTGGATTCCTGGCGCGCAAAATCTTTCAGTTTTTCGACAATATCCCTGATCCGTTGTGAGCCGGTTACCAAGCCGGCAAACATTCGCGGGGCAATCTCCCGAATACTGGAAAACTGGAATTCGCCCAGGGTGAAATCACCGTATTCCTGGTGAAATCCGTCCAGGATCGGCATGGCTGACTGCCATATCTTAGCCAGAGATTCCGAGTTGGACATGACGAAATTGTTTGGATTGTTGATTTCGTGGGCAATACCCGATACCAGGAGTCCCAGCGACGACATCTTGTCAATCTGGATGAGTTTGGCCTGGGTGGCCTGCGCCTCCTCCAAGAGGCGAGTTTGTTCAGTGATGTCTTCTACTACCTCGATATATCCTGTTATTTCACCGTCCGGGCCGCTTAACGGAACCACGCAGATGCGGACAGGGAAACGGCTGCCGTCGTCCCTGACTCCCTCTGTGTCCACCATGACGGATTTGCCCGTTTCCTGATTACCCAAACCGGGACAGTGCGCACAGGGGTCTGTCCGTTTCTCGAAAACTTCGAAGCAGTAGTGTCCTGCGAACCATTCCGGGGTATGCCCGAACCATGTTGCCACGGTACTGTTCACTGTGACAATCCGCTGGTCCCGATCAAGCAGGGTTATACCGAGGGGAATGTTGTCCACGAGTGACCGATATCTGCTTTCGCTCTCCCGGAGTGCTTCCTCGGCCCGCTTGCGCATCAACGCTCCGCCGAGATGCGCAGCAATTCCTTCCAGGAGTTCAACCCTGGCTGGGGTAAATCGTCCCTGATGCCGGTCGTTGAACTGGAGCAGCCCGACAATCCTCACCTTATTGCGAATGGGCACCAGAGCCACGGAGGCATAACCTTGATGGATGCATTGGTTGCGGGGGTTAAGCCGGGGATCATCGCCCGGGGGGATCACCAGCAGCGGGAACGAATCGTTGGTCCAGAAGCTTCCACCCGGCGTGAAATGCGGGTTGGCCGGATCGGTCCTGTCTGAAAGAACCAGACCACACATACATTCCAGGGTGACGTTGCCGGACTTGTCCCGGCACACTCCGCCATCGGCGGCACGTTCGATCAGGGAAGCTTCCTTCTGCAGAAAATCAGTGGTCAAACCTTTCTGGTAAAAATACGGGAAATCCTCCCCGTCCTGCAGGCGAATGCCTACCGCATCGAATCCGGTGCGTACCGTCAACGCTTCGAGAACATTCTGGATCATGATCGAGAGTTCGTCTGGTTCATTCAGGATCTGCAGGACTTCCCGTCCCATTTCGCGGTAAGCCTCTGCCAGCTTGTGTTCGGTGATAACGTGATCCATCAGGCCAATAATCTCGGACTCAGGAACACCATGGAAGCGTTCGAACACCGAATTGCTGGAAAGGTAACTGCCGTCCTGGCTTTTGTGCCAGATCAGATCGGGAATGGCCCCCACCAAAGTCTTGAGCAGCCTCCGTTCCCGCTCCAGTGCCGCTTCCGTCACCGAGAATGCCAGGGCATAACCGATGTCGGTGCATATTTCTTTGAGAAGGCGTTCTTCTGCTGTAGAAAAAAAATCACACTCCGTTGAATAGACCGTTAGTCCGGCGATTTCACCGTTGGACATCTCCACCGGGAACCCGGCCGATGAGTAGAGGCCATGTTTCAGGGCAGTGTCTCGCCAAGGGCGCATATCGGCGTTGGCTGGGATGTCGTTGCAGATAAAATGGCGGCGTTCACGGATGGCAGTGCCGGTAGGGCCGCGCCCCTCAGGAATATCGTATACAGAGACACGAATGTCGTCGAGGTAGTCAGAGGGATCGCCGTACGACACTTCGGGGATCACCCATCCTG
>CAJAFV010000094.1 GCA_903939115.1 uncultured Geobacteraceae bacterium | reverse complement strand
TTCGACAAACTGGGGTTGGTCTCATTCATGGACCAGCACCACCGACTTCAACACACTTCATGAACCGCCGTGTACGGAACCGTACGCACGGTGGTGTGGGAGGACGGCGGGAGTAATCCCGCCTCCTACCCGATTATAAACCGGGGAGAATAATGGCGCTGCGACTCAATGAAGTCATCCACAACGACCTGCTCAACCGCCTTCCTGATGCAACCGTTGTCGGAATAGATATCGGTTCACGCAGCGGCAAAGGCGTGTTGTTCACGAGAGGAGAACTGTACACGACCATCGTGCCGAGCGGATTCAAAATCCGTCAATCCGTTGAAGCGGTACTGACAAATCTGCTGGAGGAATCCGACATTTCTTTTGATGATGTGACGTACCTCGTCGGAACCGGCTCCGGCAGAATAGCAATCGAATTCGGGTCAACTCCACATCAGGTTCTTACTGAAACATCCTGCCTTGCCATGGGCGCCCACGCACTTAATCCGCTGACGCGTACAATCATCGATATCGGCAGTCAGGATTCAAAAGCGATTAAAATTGATGTCCGTACCGGTAACGTACTGGAGCTTGCTTTGAACGATACCTGTGCTGCAGGTACCGGCCGCTATCTGGAAAAAACAGCTCACCTGCTCAATTTTGATCTGCGCGACCTTGGTGACGCCGCCCTGCTTGCCGACAATCCAACCGTGATCAGCAACCACTGCGTGATTTTTTCCGAGTCAGAAATCTTATCACTCCTTGTGCGGGGAGAACGGCGCGAGAATATCGCCGCCGGAATTCATCATGCCGCTGCAGTCAGGGTTCACACCCTCCTGAAACGTATCGGTCTGGAACCGGACATTGTCTTTACCGGCGGAGTTTCAAACAACAGCGGCATGAGACAGGCACTGTCGAATCTGCTTAATGTCAGCTTCAGCGCCACTCCGCTGGACAGCAGCTTTGCCGGAGCGCTCGGCGCGGCAATTTATGCCGCGACTTATTACGGTGAATCACGAAAGAAGAAACACGCCTTCCGGTGAAACACACGGGGTACAAATCCAAGCAAATTCACAATAAAACAGACAAAGGAGAACACCAGTATGTCAGCAGAAATTGAAAGCGCACTTGATCAGATCCGCCCTGCCCTCCAAGCCGATGGCGGTAACGTTGAATTTGTTGAGGTTACCGACGATGGCATAGTCAAAGTAAAACTCACCGGCGCATGCGGCCACTGCCCCATGTCTGCACAGACCCTCAAGTTCGGCATCGAACGGACCCTCAAACAGAAGGTTCCCTCCGTTACGGCAGTTGTCGCGGTTTGATCCGATGAGTTAATCCGCTACAGATGCTGCGTTATCTATATCCAAGGAGAAATATATGCCCAAATATAATCTTGATTCGAAAGAACTGGCTGAAAAGTATGATGAGTTGAGTGAGTCTCAACTTGATAACGGTAAAAAACTGATTGAACGGCTCGGCATTGCCAACGGCCAGAGCGTCCTTGACATCGGCGCCGGAACCGGACGGCTCGCTTTTCATGTCCTGGAGCAGATCGGCCCCCGCGGCAGACTGATCGGTATTGATCCGTTACCGGAACGAATCTCAATCGCTGTGAAAAACAATCGCTTTCCCAACGCCCATTTTCAAGTGGCTTCAGCCGAAGATCTGAGCTTTATTCCCTCTGACAGCATCGACAGCGTCTATCTGAATGCCGTCTTTCACTGGGTTCCGGACAAGAAAAAAGCGCTCGAGGAGATCCAGCGCGTGCTGAAGCCGGGTGGGAAAGTCGCTCTTACCACCGGCGCCCGGGAACTTGCCCACACCGCCTGCTTCCGAGTGGTAACTGACCATGTCCTCAGCCGTAAGCCATACAGCTCCGTGGTGAAACTGGATGAGTATGTTACTGCCCGCCTTGGCGTGACTTCGACCCAACTGGTGGAACTGCTTCTGGAAGCCGGACTGAACGTAGCCAACATCGAAATTGTTTCGCGCCGCCGCCGTTTCAGCACCGGCGCCCAGATCGTTGATTTTCTGGAATCGAGCACCTTCGGGAACTATCTCAGCCATGTCCCGCTGGAATTGCGCGACCAGGCCCGCGAAGACATTGTGGCTGAATTCGAAAATCGCCGTACGGAAGACGGTATCGATTTCCGTACCTATACCATCTTCGCCATTGCCGAGAAAAAGAGTTCCACGCCATGAGAATGAACTCGGCACCCGGCAAAGAGATTCTCGCTCTGATACGGGAAGGGAATTATGCCCATCCGGGGGAAGAGGAGGCGATCGACCTGACGTTCAGCTCCCTCCCGAACAATCCGCTTCGCCTAGTTCTAGATATCGGCTGCGGACGCGGCGGTACCGCCGATTACGTGCGTCGGCACGGCTGGGGTTCGGTGACCGGCATCGATATCGACGCCGAGACGCTCGCCTCCGCACAGGAACTGTACCCGGAGGTGACGTTCGCCGTGGCCGATGCCGGACGTATCAGCGAACTGTGGCGCTCCCGTTTCGAGTTGATCTATCTGTTCAACGCATTTTACGCTTTTCCCGACCAGCAGCAGGCGCTCAAAGAGATGCATTCCGTAGCACAACCGGGCGCCACCCTGATGATCTTCGATTACACCGGCCGTGACGGTTCTCCCCATGACACCGGAAGTTGGCCGGAGTCGGGCTCCGACGGGAAGTACACCCCCTTTTCCCATCAAAGCTGGACTCCGCTTCATCCGGACCATTTCCCGGAGGAACTGCATCGTGCCGGCTGGGAGCTGGAACAAACAATTGACTTTTCCACCCACTACCTCCACTGGTATCGTCACCTCTGCGAGCGGATCCGCTTCAACAGGGAACGGATCACTGCCGGGTATGGTGAAGATTGGTACAAATACACCTCCGCCACCTATGAAAATCTGCGTGAAGCGGTAGAAAACGGCAGTATCGGCGGCGCAGTCTACTGGGCGCGCCGCGCCTGAAGAACAGCCATCATTATTATTGTTCCATGAGGAGTAATCTCCAGTGACATCAATTCCTGCCGAACGGCAGCCGATGCTGCGCTTCCTGGCAGTGATGACCGCAGCATCCATGGTGGGGCTGCAAGGCTACACTATCCTGTTCAATAATTATGCCGTTGAAGTTGTCGGCCTAGAAGGCAACGGTGTCGGGGTAATCCAGTCGATCCGCGAAATTCCCGGTCTGCTGGCCATACTGGCGCTGTTGCTGATGCTGTTCGTCAAGGAACACCGGCTGTCAGCTCTCTCCATAGCACTGTTGGGCATCGGCACCGGGATCACCGGACTGTTTCCGAGTTATTTCGGGCTGGGCGTCACTACTCTGGTGATGAGCTTCGGCTTTCACTACTACGAAACGACCAACCAGTCGCTGACACTGCAATATTTTGCCAAGGGGGTCTCGCCGCTGGTTTTCGGGAAGCTGCGCAGCCTCGCGGCAGCATCCAGCATCGTTTCGGGAATACTGATCTGGCTGCTCAGCCGGTTTCTTGACTACAAAGGTATTTTCCTGGTGGTGGGAGGTGTGGTGTTTCTGGCCGGGATGTGGGGGGTGGTGCAGGAACCGACCCACGTAGATGTGGCGCCCCAACAGCAGCGGATGATCCTCAAACGCGCCTACTGGCTCTATTACCTGCTGACCCTTCTGTCAGGAGCGCGGCGGCAGATTTTCATGGTTTTTTCCGTATTCCTGCTGGTGAAGCTCTTTCACTTTTCGGTTCAGGAGATGATCCTGCTGTTTATTTTGAACAACTGCATCGGCTGGGCCCTCAATCCGCTGATCGGCAAAGCCATCGTCCGTTTCGGTGAGCGGCATATATCATCAGTGGAATACGCCGGAGTTATAGCCATCTTTCTGGTGTATGCATACACCGACTCGCGGCTGATCGCTTCGCTCATGTACATTCTGGACAACATCCTGTTCAATTTTTCCGTGGCAATACGCACCTATTTCCAGAAGATCGGCGCGCCCGAAGATATCGCCTCTTCCATGGCCCTCGGAGTAACCATTAACCATATTGCCGCCGTATTTCTTCCCGCAGTGGGAGGTTACCTCTGGATGATCAACTACCGTATCCCCTTTATGGTCGGAGCAGGACTCGGCGCCATATCGCTGCTGGCTGCCCAGTTCATGAAAACAGACCATGCAGCACCGGAACTGAAAGACGCTCCGCTCCCCCCCTATACTGTTGCCGAAACAGAGCAGATCTGAAAGGAAGACTTAATTGGCTACCACGACTTTTTCTGAAAACAGCGCCATGAGTGATGCATCACCGGAAACTACCGTTTCAGAGGCCGAGATAGCCTACAGAATCGGCAATTCCCTCTACCTCAACATTACCAATCGCTGCTCCAACCGTTGCACATTCTGTCCAAAGTTTGCCGACCTTTCCCTGAAGGGGCATAATCTCGGACTTGCCTCGGAACCGACTCCAGCTGAGGTCCTGCTGGCGGTGGGAGAACCGGAAGGGCTTGATGAAATCGTCTTTTGCGGCTTCGGCGAACCGCTGCTGAGAGTTGACGCGGTAGTTCATATAGCACGGGAGCTGAAACAGCGTGGCTACCGTATCCGCATCAATACTGACGGACAGGCCGACCTGGTACATGACCGTTCGGTTGTGACGGAGCTGGTCGGCCTTGTCGACTGCATTTCCGTAAGTCTCAATGCTGCAGATGCAACCACCTACCAGAGAATCTGCAACAGCCCCTACGGAGAAGCAGGCTTTGACGGAGTCTGCACCTTTATCGCCGAGGCCGTCAGGCAGATCCCGCACGTTGTCGTCAGTGCGGTAACGGTTCCGGGTGTAGACATAGACGCCTGCCGTGCTCTGGCACTGAAACTGGGAGCGGAATTCAGGGTCAGGGAGTATCAGGAATGACCTGCGCCACGCTGCCGACCTCCGGGGATGCCCCATGACAGTACAGCATCGCGTTGATCAACAGGATATCGACGGCGAACGATTGCCGGTACTGCAACCTCGGCGCATGAGAAAACTCGGCATGCCACTGTTCCTGCTGGCCCTTCTGCTGGCAGGCGGCGGTTTCGGTGTACGCTGGGTGCAGTGGGACAGAAGCCATGTCCAGACCGATAATGCCTTTATCGAGGCAACCAGTGTACCGCTCTCCTCCCGTGTGCCAGGTACGGTGACGCGGGTACATGTTCAGGACAATCAGTTCGTTCGCCAGGGAGAGTTGCTGTTGGAACTGGATGAAAACGATTACCACATTAACGTCAGGAAAGCGGAAGCGGGAGTCGGTATTGCCGAAAACACCACCAACGGTGAATATATCAAGGTCGAAAGTGCCCAGGCAGTTGTGGAAATTGCCAGGGCACGGCTGAGCCAAACCGAACGGGATCTGCAGCGCAGCAGCGAGCTGTTCAGATTGGGGGTCATCGCCCGTGAGCTCATTGACAATCTGACCACGGCGAAACTCACCGCCGAACTGCAGCTCCGGGAAGCGGATGAGAATTTCAAAAAAGCCCGGGCAGAAGCCGGCCTGGTAAAGCAAACGGGAAGCAATGCCAAGGTTCTGCTCAATAAAGCATTGCTCGATGAAGCCCGCCAGCAGCTTGCCTATACCCGGATAACTGCGCCGTTCGACGGTTATATCACGCGCAAGGCGGTATCACCGGGAGCCAACATTCAGGCCGGACAGTCTCTGCTGGCACTCGTCTCCCTGCAGGACGCCTGGATTACCGCCAACTACAAGGAAGGGCAGCTGGCCCGCATCACACCGGGACAGAATGTTTCCTTCACGGTCGATGCCTATCCGGGAAGAACATTCCGCGGGCGGGTGGACAGCATTATGGCCGGAGCCGGATCGGCATTCTCAATGCTGCCGCCGGAAAATGCTACAGGCAATTTTGTCAAGGTAGTACAGCGGATTCCCGTCAAAATTGCCATCGACAAGGGGAGCGATCCGGCACATCAACTGCGGGTCGGTATGAGCGTGATACCAACTGTGTCGGTCGTCCCGTAGGTTTTTGGCGACCCCAACATTCATATAACCAAGTATCAAAATTTTCGTAGGAGCGGCAACCTGCCGCGAATGCTGTGATGGCAGCACTGTTGAATGTTACAGCAATCGCGTTTTGGAAAACGCTCCTACAAAATGGTAAATCAGCATTTTCCACCGCCCTAAACCGGCGTAGCCGGAACCAAACAGGAAAATAAAAGGCAATAGAACGCGGATCAAATCTGATTTGAGCGGATTTTTGCGGATTTTAAAAACAAAAAAACGGTCTGAAATCCGCATCATCCGCGTTCTATTGCACTTGAAGTTTGCTCACAAAATGTAAAGACTCAAGTCGTAAGAATACATTCACTACACAATTTGAGCAGTACCTGATTATAATTCTCCTTGTCCCACGATAAAACTTAATATAGACTGAATTGAGTTTTGCATTCACGGAGGTTCTCATGCTGCTACAAGAAGCCGTAAAACCGATCAGTTACGTTAAGGCTCATGCCGCCGATATTATCCTGAGCATAACCGAAAGCCGCACTCCCATCATCATTACCCAGAATGGTGAAGCCACAGCGGTTCTGCAGGATATCGCCTCGTATGAAGAGATTCAGGGAAGCCTGGCACTCCTGAAGATTCTTGCGATCAGTCGCAAGGATGTTGAGGAGGGGCGTGTAAAGCCTGCAGATAAGGCTTTTGCTGACATAAGAGAACGAATCAGACAAAGGCGCCTTTAATGAAGTTCACTGTCACGCTTTCCGAAACGGCTGAATTCGATATATTCGATATTCATGACTATATAGCGTTCCACGACACTCTGGAATCGGCAGACAGACTGCTTGACGGCATTGTCCAAGCAGTCTTTTCTCTGATGCAGATACCGCAACGCGGCCATTGCCCACCGGAACTGGATAGAATTGGTAATCGTGATTTTCGGGAAATTCATTTCAAGCCGTACCGAATCGTCTATTCCATTCGTGACAATGAAGTGATTGTACATTGTGTGCTGGACGGCAGGCGTGACATGCAAACTCTTCTGCAACAGCGGTTGTTGCGATGATCATGAATGTTGCTTCGAACTGTGACATCACCGCCACCTTCATCGCCCGCTGGCAACCTTCCGGCGGTAAAGAACTTGCCAATTACCAATCCTTTCTGATTGAGCTGTGCACTCTGCTTGGAGTTGCACCGCCCGAACCAACAACGACTGACGACCGACACATCAACTGCGGGTCGGTATGAGCGTGATACCAACGGTCACGGTCGTCCCGTAGGTTTTTGGCGACTACCGTTCTGACGAATATTTCCAGATCGGATAACTTTTTACTTCGCAACAAAACTGTTGACAAATGAGCCGTCCACCGGCTATCTTCAAAAAATATATATACTGTAGATATTATTAATAACATTACACATTAACCGACCGGATAACCGGAGGTTTCACGATGCAGTCGCGTCATGAAACCCCCGGTTTTTTTGTGCCCGGATTACAGACCAAGGAGAAGAGGATGGGACTCAAAACCGACAAGGTAGTACCGGGACGCGAGAATCGCGTATCGGCATGCATGGCTCACGGCGGCTGTGCCAGCGGCATCGGCAAACAGGATAAGATCTGCCTCAAGAATAACGAACGAGAATTCTCTCAGGCAGGAATCTGCCAGCTGCTACCGACCCTCGGCATGCTGCTGACCCTGCCTGATACGGCAGTAATTGTCCACGGCGCCATCGGCTGCGGTTCGGCCGGTTTCGGCATGAACACCAGCATCAAACTGCATCACCTGCTGCGCGGCAACCCCAATGCCAAGGACAGTCTCTGGTTCACCACCAACCTGGACGAATCAGACGTTGTCCATGGCGGCGAAAAGCGTCTCGAAGAGACGATCCTGGCGGTCAATGAAAAATACAAGCCGGCCTCAATCATCGTTGTGCAGACCTGCACCCCTTCAATCATAGGCGATGACCTTGTGGGTGTGGTCGAAAAACTTCGGCCGCTTATCGATACACCACTGCTCTATTCCCACTGTGAAGGATTCAAGACCAAAGTCTGGGCCACCGGTTACGACGTGGCGTTCCACGCCATGATCCACGGCTTCATTGAAAAAGACAAGGAGGGGCCGCCGCCCCGCAAAGCGCCACGCAAAGCGGGTGAGCGCCCTCTGGTCAACATCATCAACCTCGCCTCCATGGGTAAACCGGACGAGCTTGAGCTGGAGCGACTGCTCAACGCCATCGGCATTGATGTGGTCATCGGCCCTAACTTCGCCGACCGGGAAAAGGTGCGCCTCATGACCCAGGCCGACCTGAACGTCAGCGTCTGCCCGACCCACGATGACTACTTGATCGAATACCTGCATGAAGAGTACGGCATCCCCTTCGTTCTCAAGGATATGCCGATCGGCCTGGAAAATACCCGCAACTGGTTGCTGGATATCGCCGGCAACTTCGGCCTGGAACAGGAAACCCTCGCATTGATCGAGCGTGAAGAGGCCCAGGCCAGAAAAGCGGTGGAACGGTATCTTCCGGCTCTGAAGGGGATCCGGGTGTTTCTCTCCGCCGGGGAATTCCGCGCCGTCGTCACCGGCGGACTGTTTCAGGAACTGGGAATGGAGATTGTCGGCCTCCGCTCGTACCACCATGACGACTTCGGCACCGAATTCTATGCCCGTCTCGTAGAGGCGCAGGAGGGGAAGGACTTCCCCATTGACATCGCCAACTTCCAGCCCTTTGAACTGGTCAACCTTCTTAAAAAGGTCAAGCCGGACCTGTTCTGCGGCCATGTATCTGACAATGCCTGGGCGGCACGACTCGGCTTTCCCTGCATTACCATCTTCCGCATCTTCGACTACTATGTCGGTTATCGCGGTTTCTACGAGGTAGCCAAAAAGGCGGCGCGCAACCTGAAGAATTTCAACTTCAACAAAAAGCTGAGTCAGAATGTTCAGGAAGCATACCGGAGTGAATGGTACGACAAAAGCCCCTTTGCCTATATCAAGAGTGACAATCCAGAACCGACGGTAGAGCCGGAGAGCCTGGCAGCATGAAGCTGTTTACTCCCCCCTATTTGAGCAGGAAACCAAACTAAACAAGGAGTACCACATACATGAGTACACACATCGAGCGGCCCCGCTACCAATGCGCGCTGGGAGGCGCCCTGGTAACCATAAACGCCATTGAGCGAGCAGTTGCCATCGTCCACGCTTCTCCCGGCTGCGCCGCCAGCGCCGACGGAGCGGCAACGGTAGGCGGAGGATATTGGGGCACCACCCTCACCGACGGCCGAGCTACCCCCAGCACTAATATCGTCGAGCAGGAAGTCATATTCGGCGGAGAAGAACGCCTGGCAGAGCAGATCGCCTCGACCCTTGACGTCATTGACGCAGATCTTTACGCCGTCATTACCGGCTGTATGACGGACATCATCGGTGACGATGTCCGTGCTGTCGTGGCAGAATTTCAACGGCGTGGCAAACCGGTCATCGTCGCCGAAACCGGCGGTTTCAAAGGTGAATCCACTATTGGAGCAGACCTCATCTGGGAAGCAATCATCACCCAGTTCGTCACCAGAGGCTTACCCAAAGACCCGAAGCAGGTCAACCTGTTCGGCTTCGTACCGGCTCAGGATGTCTTCTGGCGCGGTAATCTGCTTGAATTGAAGCGCCTGCTCGGGCTGCTCGGAATCCAGGCAAATACCTTCCTGACACCCCACGACAAACTCGATCATCTGAAGGAGTCGTCCCGTGCCGCGCTTAATATCGTATTCTCAGATGTGCACGGCATCAAACCTGCGACGGTTTTCCAGGAAATCCACGGTACTCCCTATATCTCCGAAGCGCTCCCCATCGGGCCGACCGCCACCGAAGCGTTTCTGCGCAGCATTGCAGCAGCACTGTATTTGGACAATGACACCCTTGAATGGGTCATTGCCGAAGAAAAGGCCCATTACTACCGGTTCATCAACCCTCTGACCGACCTGATCAATGACCAGGATTTCCAGCGTTTCGGCGTTATCATCGGCAACGCCAACTACACCTATGCTCTCACCAGATTCATCTCCGAAGATCTGGGATGGATTCCCTATTTTGCCGCCGTTACCGACCAACTCCAGGATGAGCAGCAGGAATTGGTACGCGCACGACTGGAAACTCTGCCGGCCGATCTCCGGCCGAAGTTGATTTTTGAAACCGATACGGATGTCATCACCGAGCGACTCAACCAGGCGCTGGAAGAGGAGAATGATCCTTACGGTACTCCGATCAGCCCGGCATTCGTCATCGGCAGCAATCTTGACCGTCCCCTGGCTGCGGGTCTCAAGGCGGGTTTCTGGGGTGTCTCCTACCCGATCACCAATCGTATTGTTACCGACCAGTTTTACGTCGGTTTCAGAGGGGGGTTGCGCCTTGCCACCGACCTGATCAGCGTATTGATCGCCAACCGCTGACAACGCTCGTGGTGCAAGAGCATGAGCTTAAAGCTGAAACGAGTCGCATGATCGACTCGCGTGGGCTTATTAGCCTTCTGGTAATTAATATACTGGTCGGCAGTGCCAGCGGCATCATGCTGCTGGCACTGCCGCTTTATACTATCTCTCTGCATTCGTCGGCGACGGAGATGGGGCTGATCGGCGGCATGGCGGGGGCCGGACGGATGCTTATCATCATCCCGTCAGGAGTGTGGGCCGACCGCTACGGCACTCGAAAGCTGTTTGTGCTCAGTTCCCTGGCCTGCGTTGCCCTCACCGCCATGATCCCCTGGGTCAAGAGTACCGGATCGCTGATGGCGATTATGTTTTTCCAGGGGATGGCGCAATCGATCGGTTTCCTGACCCTGCAGGCCGGTTTTCTCAAACGGATGAAATACCTGGAAGCGTCCCGGGCCGGTTGGCAACGGAGCGCCACCCAGCTTGGCTTTTACCTCATCGGCCCGCTAACCGCTGCCGCACTGCTCTCCAAAGAGAATTTTTTTCCAGCGTTTTACGCCGTCATTTCTCTGCTGCTCAGCGGAGTAGCCGTGGTGCTCTACCGAAGCAGAAAAGGTATCCGCGAGGTTACAGAGTATACCCATACAACACCTTACGAAGATTTGAAACAGACACTGTTCCTGCTGAAAGACCGCAATCTGCTGGCGGTCATGGCGATTGAGCTGCTTAACGCTGCTATTTTTGCGCTGTTTCGAACCTTCCTGGCACCGGTCGCTACAGACGTGCTGCATCTACCACTTCAAACGGTTTCCTGGATGGTCATCACCCAGGGGAGTGTGGCCATGGTGACCCTTTTCTGGGGTGGGCTGCTGTTTGCCGACCGTTCCGATTCCTGGTGTTTCAATGTCGCCGCAGTGATGACGCTAACCGGTAATGCCGTCATGGCATCGGCAGGGAGCAGCGCTCCCTTCTGTGTCGGTACATTCCTGTATGGAGTCGGCACCGGTATGCTCGGATATTGCAGCCTGATACGACTCACCCGGGTTGAGGGTGACAAGGGTAAAATAGCCGCCCTTTTCAGCCTGAGTGTTGCCGTCGGCACGACGTGTGGCCCGGTTTTCGGTGGTGTTGTCGGCGAAACTGTCGGGCTGCAGACGGTATTTTTCACACCGGTGGTTTTATTACTCATAATCATGATCATGCAGATGGTTCGTCTCGCTATCTCTCCTCCTCTCCAGGGCGATTCGGAGCAGTTGTCTCAGGTGACCCAGGAATAAAATCTGCTCTACAGAGAAAAATGTTAAAAAATATCTTGACAGCGGCTTTTTGAATCAGTATAAAAATACAAAATCGATAATTGTAATAGATAAGGTTTACTTGATCGGGTAGGAGGCGGGATTACTCCCGCCGTCCTCCCACACCACCGTGCGTACGGTTCCGTACACGGCGGTTCATGAAGTGTGTTGAAGTCGGTGGTGCTGGTCCATGAATGAGACCAACCCCAGTTTGTCGAAATAGG
>CAJAFV010000093.1 GCA_903939115.1 uncultured Geobacteraceae bacterium | reverse complement strand
CCACGTTGCTGCGGAGTTGCAGTTCACCGTTTTCGTCCGGCGCGGGCTTGTACAGCTCAGTGGATTCACCCGATTCGATGAGCGAAAGGAGGTCGGCGAAATACCGCTCAACGTGGGAGAGGTTCATTTCATCGAGGATCAAAAAATGCGGAACACCGGCGTTTTCCGGAAGGGCAGCACGCTGGATAAGATCAAGGGCGGGACGGGTGACATAGGATTTTTCGTTGAGTCCGTCGGGATAGCCGAGAATATAGTCATTGCCGGTCCAGTCGGCGCCCACGGGAATAAGCGCATAGGCGGCAGGCTGCCCTTCCTCCACCGCAGGGGCAAGCCAGCGAGCGAATGCCTGAGCAATCTTGGTCTTACCCGATCCGGCCAGGCCACTGAGAATAAGAAACCGCTTCGCCCCTAGAGACGCAGCAAAACGCAGAACTTGGGCTCGATTCACCCGCAAGCCTACAGGGGTGCTGTTTGCCAGAGTTACAAACTCGCCAAGCATCTCGGAAAGCTCACCGGACCCGCCGCCGAGATCAGGGAGGTAGAGCTGAGGATTGGCGACCGTGTCACCGATGATATCGGCCAGCGGCATGCCCTGCAATGGCCGAGAGGTCACATCGAAAAGTAATGAAACCTCTTCTTCCGTCAGTCCAAGGCGTTGCATGAAAGACAAACGTAATTTGTCTTCAAAGTATTCACTTGTGTTATTCCTATCTACTATTGACTCAAGGTCACTGCATCGGAAAAACCAGATCGCAGCGTCGGTAAGAACTGGCTTATTGTTGCCTGCTTTTAGGAGGACACTCGGAAGTTTTCGGGCATATTCTTTTGACAATTGGCCTATTCTTGGCCGTTCGCTGACAATGTCAATAATCCCTCGCCAAACTGCACCAGACAAAGCTGGACCCGTTCCATTAGTGCGCCAGTTTTTCCCAAGGTATTGCCATGCTGAATCTTTTGAACCAAAAACATTTACATATGGCGTACCAGCAAGAGTAGTTGGTATGTTTAGCCCGTAAGGTGCACAAGCTGCCAGGTCATCTACTGCATCCAATAGGTGCTTATTGCCTGATGAAAACGAGACAGCCAGTTCATTCGCACGAGAACTTGCAAGTTTGAATATGAGAAAATTCAACATACTTCTCGATGAACGGGATTCACCAAGACGGTCGATTGCAGCACGTATGATTTCAGGTTTAAGCATGTAAAGCACTATTTTAATCCTCAGTTTCTAATTCACTCGGCGATCTTGCGGTCAAAGGCCTAAGCGCCGAGCATCCTGTTTATGATGGTAAAATAAAATTTGGGCATACACGTAAAACGTCCCTTCCCGGTAAATTACCTTTCCCCTCGTAACAACCTCATTGAGAAAGTCCGGACGGGATGGATTGAGAAAATATACCAGAACAACTATGCCTGTTGCCGTGATTTTCGAGGAGTTGTGGGCGTACTATTTTTCACAACGGGTTTCTTTCCTTTTGCTAAGCTAGCAAGAAAGCGAGCTGCTTTTTCGTGCGTCAACTGCAACTGCTCTTCTACGGACAGGTCTTTG
>CAJAFV010000092.1 GCA_903939115.1 uncultured Geobacteraceae bacterium | reverse complement strand
GTTTCAGTTGTCATCAGCCGTTGCTTTACCACACCAACCGGAACCCGGCGCTGGAAAATCCGTTTTGATAACGGCCTTCATCCCGACATAACCGTAGCGGTACGCATGGACACCAGCAATGAAGCGATCCACGATTACTATATTCTGCCCGCGTTGGAGTTTTCGCCTGGGCTGATAAAGCTATCGGAGGACAACGTAGGGTTTCTGGACAGCTTTCGTACTGATACGTTGGATTATTTGCTGAATTTGAGCGTTAACATCTCTCTCGACAAGGCGGTGGAAGATGGTGCAAGGGGCTATAGTACTTATTTCCATTGAAGATATTCACATCTTGAATCCACGGGTACGCAATCAAATTATTGCCGAAGAAATACGGCAAAACATTCGAAGCGTCGGCTTGAAAAGGCCCATAACGGTATCTCCCAGAAATGATGCCAAAAGCGGCAAGAAATATGATCTGGTTTGTGGACAGGGAAGGCTTGAGGCATATATTTCTGCTGGAGAAACGGAAATCCCCTGCGTCGTTCGTAAAGTAAGTGAAGAAGATGCACATATTATGAGTCTGGTGGAGAATATCGCCCGGCGTAATGGCAATGCCTTGGAACTCCTGCAAAGTATCAAGTATCTGAAAAGCCAGGGTTACGAGGATGATGCTATTGCTGCCAAGACCAATCTTGGAAAAGAATATATTCGAGGTATTATCCGTCTGCTTGAGCAGGGGGAGGAATACTTGGTCAACGCAGTAGAAAAAGGACGAATCCCTTTATACCAGGCGCTGAACATAGCTTCGGAAGATGACACTGCCGTACAGATGGCTTTGACAGAAGCGTATGAATCAGGAGCATTGACCGGCAAAAAGCTTGTTGATGCACAAAAGATTATTTCCCGGCGAAAACATTACGGCAAAAGTCTTTCAGCTCCACACCGTGAACATGCCAAGGTTTCCGCAGAAGTTTTGATTGCGGTCTATGAAAAGGAAGCTAAGGAGAAGAAGCGGTTACTGGCACAATCAAACTATATCAAGGAGGTTTTGGACTACACGTCCACTGCCCTTCGCCAGTTATTGAAGGAAGTCCATTTTACAAATCAACTGAAAGCCGTCGGCATGAATGAAATTCCCCAGCATGTAACTGATCTTCTGAAAAGGTAGCGGCTATGGCAAACAAAATTAAGCAGGGATTCCAGGAAAAACTGATTGAACTTGCCGTGGAGGAACTGTTCCCCACAAAAACCATTTCCATTACTGCAAGAAAATGCAGAAAGTATTCTCAGGTTCTTTCCTCTATACGGGAAGTGGGACTGATTGAAGCCCCTGTGGTCGCTCCGTTTAAGAAAGAAAAAGGATATCTTCTGCTCGATGGGCATGTGCGTATAATGGCTTTAAAGGAATTGGGGGTGGAGCGCGTTTTCTGCCTGATCTCCACTGATGACGAGACCTATACCTACAACAAATACATCAATCGGCTTACTGCAATTCAGGAACATCATATGATCGTGAAAGCCGTGCAGTCAGGAGTCTCTGAAGAAAAGCTCGCCCGTGCCTTGAATCTTGACATCGGCACTATCAGAAATAAGAAGAATCTGCTTGAAGGCATTTGCCCGGAGGCGGTTGAATTGCTGAAGGATAAGGCCGTGCCGGAACCGGTTTTCAAGGTATTGAGAAAAATGCTAGCGCCTCGGCAGATTATCGCTGCCATGCTGATGAATGATCAGAATAAGTTCAACTGCAACTATGCCAAGGCCCTTCTCGATGCAACGCCGGCAAACCAGCTTATTAATAAAGGCAAGCCGAAAAAGGAGACGCCGGCAATACTGGCCCGCCAGGCCCGTCTTGAGGAAGAGAGTCTTGCTTTGACCAGGGAAATAGGTTCATTGAAGGAACAGTATGGTACAGCAATGATCGACATGACATCTATGCAGGCATATTTGAAAAGATTGATCGGTAACGAAGCTGTTGCAAAATATCTACGTGATTTCAATGAGTCGTTTTATGACAAATTCAAGGAAATTGCTGAACTTGACTTTTTCAGATTGAAAAATCTGGAGTGAGAAAGTTGATAGAAATGGACATTGCTATTCTGAGTCCAAATATACAACTTCGGCTACCGGAACTTCCCACTGTTCACACTGGCACCGCACACGATACTCCTCTCCCGAATCCTCATCACGGCGCTGCACCATGGCAAGAATCTTTATTCGCTCGATGCAGTCCACTCGCCCACGCCACGTTTTTAATGCTGTTTGGGAGAGTTGGGCAACTGTAATCCCCTTTTCGGTGTGCAATTCAATATAATCACCCTTTGGCACTGCTATAAGGGAATCACCCGGTCTGAGTGCGGAGAGCTGTTCATGTATGGTGTCATTTGGCCGTTTGCGTCCTGCAAAGTCGAGGAATATATCTTCCATCGCAAGTATGTCATACCGACGGCGCAATACCTGATCATCCGGAGGAGCAACAAAAGACGGGTCACGCTTTAGCAGGAAATCTCCTTCGATGAGACCTGTATGCGAATTAGGCATATCAACTCTTTCAAAAAGGCACAGAGTTTCCTTGGCACGGGTCATGGCAACATAATAGACACGACGTTCCTCCTCCTGTGCCTGACGGTTATTTCCTTGTGTCCAGCCTCCTCCGGGAACAAGTACGTGGGGGAACTCCATTCCTTTGGCGGAATGCACTGTACTCATAAAAACTCCGCTTCCGACTGCCTGTTCCCGGCGCTGTTCTGCAAGAGCCTCATAAACGTATTCCGTATAATAGCTCATAGGAAGCAGAGAATTGCCACTTTCGTCGCGTAAATCTTGAAGTATCCCGCTCAAGAGTTCCCACCAGATATTGGTTTGCTGGTTCCCGTTCAGCTCGTCGATTATCGACAATAGATTTGTCGCTGACAGCAGTTCATCATGACGAGTCTGCAGTTCGGCAAAAAGTTGGCGGACCTCACGGATGCGATACAGAGGCGGTGTTTTATCCCGGTCTATTCCCCAGATGATCGGAATACCTCGCTGTTCGCACAGTGCCCGAACCGGAGCCAATTCATCCTTAGTTCTGGACAACACGGCACACTCAGACCAACTCAGGGATGGATTCCGTTGTTTGAGCCGTGACAATTCATCAACGAGTGCCATTGCCTGATGAGCCGCATTGCTTACACGCAGCAGTTGAACACGTCCTTGCGCCACCGGGTCAAGAGCTCTCCACGGACCGCCAGCCGGAAGACTCTCCCTGCCTTTATTGATGCGAATCGTATTTTCAGTCTTCATTCGGTCACGGTTATGGGCAATCAGGCAGTTTGCTGCTGCTATGATGTGAGTAGAGGACCGATAGTTTTCCACGAGAAAGAAAGTCTTGGCTTGGTAGTCTGACTGAAAACGACGAATAAATTCAACATTGGCACCGCGGAATGTATAGATATTCTGGTCATCGTCCCCAACTGCCAAAAGTGCCAGCTTGCTATCAGGATCACCGAGAGTTCTGCCGGCAATGGCCGAGATCAATTGGTACTGGTCCTGATCGATGTCCTGATATTCATCCACCAAGATGTACCTATAACCTGCCAGCAGGCGCTCTCTCAGTTCATCCCGCTCCAGACCTGCAAACTCGATTTCACCATTCAGAAGACGAACTGCATCGGGAATTATTGTTTTGAAATCATCCGTATCCATTCTTTTACGTTCTGCTCGCTCAGCGAAGGATGACCCGGTCAGCCGCATCGCCAGGCTATGATAGGTCTGCACGGTAACACCCTTTGCTTCCGGACCAGCCAATTCGAGAAGACGACGCCTCAATGTGTTCGCAGCATTGCGGTTAAAGCAGAGAATGAGAACATTACGCGGCTGGGCTCGTTTCACCCGCAGCAGGTAGGCGCAACGGTGCGCAACTACCCGTGTCTTACCGGAACCGGGACCGGCCAGAACTAGCATATTATCATCTGGCAGTGCAGCTACGACGCTGACCTGCACCGGATTTGCCAGATTATCAACAATGCGGTGATAGGATGCCTGGCTGGTGGCCCGGTCGATGACCTCCTTGCGCCCGGAGAAATAGCGCTGAACAAAGCTGGTACGATCCATAGTGAAATATGCTGACACCAGGTTAATCGCCTGCTGAATCTTTTCCAGTCCCAGTCGGGCGTACTCGTTCATTACGTGAACCTGAAAGATACGTTCCTTGTAATGCTGCTCCAGTGGGCTGTAATCGCCCTTACTATATCGACGCTTGCTCTCTTCCGGCATAATCCGAATTGTCATGGCTTGACGGAAAACCGCAAGTCCCTGCTGAAGAATGATGACCTGCTGCTCGTGGAGAAACATCAGCGCACGATCAATGGCAGCTAAAACGTCCTTGATCTGGCCATGGAGAAGCAGATCTCCTCGCAGGGCAAGAGAAATGTCATCCAATGAAAAGTTGACCAGGAGTTCAGCGCTGGCAGCAGTGTTATCCGGTATTTTTGCATAGAGTGCGTCCAATGCCACCCGTGCTACATCACGTCGACGTTCGGCAGTGGAGAGGAGAGCTGTCCAGTCTCGATTCAGTTTAATACGGTAGTGATCCTGTCCCAGATAGCGGAATTCAAGGCTGCCGCGATTCCCCGCCAATCCCTTCCCATCGAGAGACAGGCTTTTCAACAGGTTTCTTAGAATTTCTGGAAGACTTTCATTTCCGGAATCTACAAGCCGCTGATTCAGACGGCGCAGGGAGAGATCAAGCCATCCCTCGGCATCCGGTTCTGATTCCTGCATCAACTTGAGCATTGCCTGTTCCAGAATACATACCTTGTCAAAGCGCAGACGGGAATGATCACCGACCTTGTAGCGAATAAAGGCGTTCAAGAGAACACCCTGCTTGATCAACCCCGCTTCGGTCATTTCATGTAGAACACGAAGTACCGTTTTTGTATCGCCGGCAACAGTTCGTTGCTCTGGGGTCTCCCCTGCTTGCGCTTTGAATTCAGGCAACTCAGCCAATTCGTCAGCACTCATCCCTTCATCTTTTCGAGCGTTAAACAACGCGCTTAGAACCGCAAGCCACTGTTTCTTTTTTGATGCAGAAAGATTCAGAGAAGATATTTTAGCTTCTGCTTCTTCTAAATTTGTGACTAACGGCTGCCCCTGGAATACCCGGGTATTATTCTGGTTGCGCTCAACCAAGCCAGCCCGCTCAAGCCAGGCAATTGCCGTTTTCACCTTGGTGTCGGCCATTTGGTCTTCGGTGGTGAAACCGGTATGAACGTGCTCATCCCGCAGCAACTCCCCGGCGGTTATAACTATCTCATTGTCCTTACCGCGTTTGGCCCGACGCAATCCCCGAAGGATTTGACTGATGTCGTGTTGGCTAAGTTGCGACATGGCACCCAACTGGAACTGGGTCTCGATATCCTGTTCGCTGTACAGAAGAACACACTCGGCATCCTTGGTGTCCCTCCCGGCCCGCCCAGCCTCCTGTATATAGTTTTCGAGCGAACCAGGGATATTCGCATGGATCACCAGTCGGACATTGTCCTTGTCGATCCCCATTCCGAAGGCGTTGGTGGCACAGATAACTTGCGTCTTACCGCCGATGAATTCATCTTGCACCCGTCGCTTTTCCGGAGTTTCCAGCCCGGCATGATATGCCTCAACCGACCAGTTTTTCTTGAGCAGGAAGTCCCTGGTTTTTTCCGTTTCCTTCCTCGTCGCTGCGTAAATTACCGCTGAGCCCATCTCCGGTTGCGGAAGGCGATCGGCCAGAATTTCATGAATACGTTCATACTTCTCCGCGCCTTGTATGAGCTGGATTTCGAATGTAAGATTTTGTCGCTCTACGCCACCTTCGAAAACCTCCAGTTCCTGTCCCAACTCCCGTCGGAAATGATCGGTGATTTCTTCCATAACGTCACGTTTGGCAGTCGCAGTAAAACAGGCAATGGGCGGAATGGGGGTCTGTTGCAGCTGGGAAAACTCACGTATAAACCGGGCGGCGTAAAGATAATCAGGGCGGAAATCGTGGCCCCACTTCGACAAACAGTGGGCCTCGTCAAACACCCAGCAGCCGATTTCGCGCTGGCTTATGGCATCTGCAAGAGATTTGTTGCGCAACTGCTCAGGAGATACATAAAGAATAGCTATGTCGCCCAGCCTCACCCGCTCCAGTATTTCACCGCGTTCAGGCGGCGTAAGCATGCCGTAAATGGCAGCGGAAAACATGGTGCCGGTCTTTGACGCTAGACCATCGACCTGATCCTTCATCAACGCTTGCAGGGGTGAGATGACAATGGTAAGGACACCCCGTCGGAAGTTACGAGCCAGAGCCGGTATCTGGTAACAGAGGGATTTGCCACCACCCGTGGGCAGGATAGCGAGCTGGGGTTTGTCACTCATGCCAAAGCGAACAATCGCTTCCTGAAGGCTTGTGCCTTCAACAGTTGCCGGTGTTGCACGATAGGCAGGGTAACCGAAAAACTTTTGCAACTGCTGGGCCGGATTATGAATATTCCGGCACCAACTACAGGAAGGCTCATTACAGGGCACATCCCGTAACTCGCGAAGAATAGGCACGACATCATTAAACCGGTGCCGAACCCATGGAGGAAGTACTGAGTTGTTGCCTGCAACTGTCAACCAAGCCAGACAGTACGCAAGTGCCGGTCGTTTGTCCGGATGGAGTAGATACTTGAAAGAGACCATGGACACGGCAGTTTCACATGCTCTATCGTCCGTAAACTTCTGAAAGATGGCGAAGGCATCGTTCTCGGTAATATGAGATGCACCCAAGGCGGTGAAGACATCTTTCAGCCCATTGCTGTGAAGAGAGGAATTGCTGTTTTCTTCAAAACAGTAGCGATAAAAGGAGAGAATATCTCCGTTGAATTTCCCAAGGGCTATGAAGCTTTCCCATTGGTCACCCAAGACCAAGGCTGCCAGGCGTGCATCGGCAACCGGATCGTTTATTGAATCTCGAACGAGCTTGTAGTCTTTTACAAGACGATGATAAGGGTTTTCAGGGAATGCCAGGGGGGAGAGATAGAGAGTGTCGATAACCGGTTTGTGCAGAAGTCGGAGATCAGGCGCCAGCGACTCAAGGACAGGGAAATCATGACCCAGGAGATTATGGCCGAGTACATACTCTGCAGCAGAGGCAAATGTGTCCAGATCTTTCAACGCAGTTCGGAGGTCGAAACGGCCTTTCCGCTCAAATGTCTGTCCGGAATAGACTGCACCGATGTGATAGAGCTTGCTGCCATCGGTCTCAAGATCCAGTAACAGACATTTATCCAGAAAGTCTTTTTCAGTCAACATCTCTCCAATCTAACTATTTTAATGATTTCAGGTTGTGGCCGACAATTATATCTTTATGGTAATAAACGGCCCGCCACTGTCCAAACTAGCGGCCACATTCTTTTTTCTTTTTTGTAGAGTGCGGAGAGATCAAATGATTGCCCTTCATTATTCCAAGCTGCTCCGGAAGTTTCCAAGCATACGACAGGTTTTCCATTCTTATTAATAAACCAGAAACGATAAGCCGGTATATTCAAAAGATCGTTGGCGAGAGGTATTCTGCTCCGTTCTGTAGCTTCTGGAAAAGAGTTGAACGCCTTGTTAATGCTACATTCTTCCATTCCGGAAGTATCAAAGTAGCCGTTTCGACATTCCCAATTTTCTTTACCGAACGCTGAATGGCCAAGAAAGGCAGCGATAAATCTGTAGACAATAACCTCCGGGGTGCTCGGTGGCAATTTTGTCGGGCTTTGAAGGCCAAGACTTCTGCACACCTGATCGAGGACATCCTGAATGTTTTCCTCCGCCAAAGAACGCCATAAATCAACCGGAGGTTGCCCGCCTTTTGGATCAAAGACGTGGAAGCTCCCAGCACGGTTAAAATCTGCAACATGTCGAGAGTTACAGAAAATTGATAGGCAGTCGTACATACCACCGCCTGGATGTGTTTCAATTACTTGGAACTTCCCAGGAAATCGACGGAATAGTTCGCATACAATTCGCCATGAAGCTATTTCATTCAATTGACTGTTCATGCTGCCCTGTCTATTACATTTCAGTATGGTATTTTCAGTTTAATAGGAGCCTGATTAACCATTGACCAATCTCACCGCGGAACAATCCAGGCTTAAGCTCCCAGATCCCCTCGTGATAGGTCTCAAGATATTCATCAGCAAACCATTCTAACGAGTCATCTGATTTCGACGGTGACAATAATACGGAAGCCAGACACTGGCCGCCGTACCCGGTATATCGGAGTGCATCCCTATAGATGTGCGCTGAAGAAAAAGCATCCGATAGATTATTTCGTCCAACTCGGTACTTTGCATCAAGTGACACCCATTTCCCCTCGTGCTGTTCAGATTTGAAGCTCACAATTATGTCCGGGCGGCGTTCTGCTGAAATCGACCAGCGCGATTTACCTGAGCGGCTAAAATAACTGGAGAATGTTGCATTGAAAAGCACCTCAATTTTATCGCATTTCTGATCTGTCAGTCGATGAATAGCTCCTTCGCCTGTTGCTGAGTACCCAAGCAGGTTTTTCATGCCAGATGAGACGTAATTCCAATCCGGAAGCAGTTGTTTAAGCTGCTCGCCAATAGTAAGGAAACACCAAAGTTCGTATATGGAAAAACTCGGGCGAACGGATGCTTGTGGTTTTGTCCCCTCATTATTGAATTGAAATAGAGGATTGATGAACAGTCTTCCGATCTTATGGACACGTGTATAGGCGGGATCGTCCAAGACAACCAGAAGGGCTGCTTCTGATAGCGGTTCGTTAGGGATATCCGAAAGGAAAGAGGTTTTCCATATTCTGAAAATCCGATCTGCTCCTTCCCGTAAGCGTTTCGCACGAGAATGGCACCAGAAGACATTGTCATCTGTCGGGTTCGCGTTGCTTGCTGATTCCAGTCCCTCGGCGGTTTTCCTCAGCACATTTTCCACTCTACGGATTAGCCAAGACATGTACCGATTAGCGGGATGGTCGAGAATGTCGATTGTTTTTCGCTGAGGTAGAGTTGGTTGCTGTTCCGTAAGCTCCAAACTCTTCCAAGGATCGAGGTGTGCATGAAATTCCGGGTGACGTGAGACCCAATTCAATGTTTCCCGGTCCACACGACGCACCATTCGCAAAGGTACATCATCCAAAACACTGACATCTAATCGCCGAGGAAATTCCAATATTGCACGAATAGCTCTTTCAAACGTGGCAATAACTGGAATCAAAGCTTCTGCAATCAGTGGGACAGATACTCCTGTTTCACCAACCTGTCCGTCTCGTCCCCCTTCAATTCCGGTGGATACACCAGGTAACCACGTTTCAAGATCCTGTAGCATGGCAACCCAAAGACTATCTGGAAGTTTTTCTTCGCGTGGTTGAACACGGACAGGCACCGATAAAGGCTCCGCTGAGCCTTCGATTCGGAGCTCTGCATCCCCCACCCAGTAACCAGGGCGAATGGACAGTCTCCCCATCGAATCGGGTTCAAGAAGAACATTTCCCCAGAACACCTGGCAAGCTTCAATTTCCCCGTCAAAAACCACCTCATATTCTCTGGTTTCTTCGAGGCTAAGTTGCTGTCCGGCGGCAACTGGTATCAAGTCGCCATTGTATGTTCGTAGCTTGAGGTTAGTCACGACCAGAACCGAGTTACCCCAGTTGCCTTAAGCCGTTCCTGCATACCTTCAATTTTGTTGGTGCAATACTTCATCTCCCTTTGCTTACAGAGAGCATGTATCTCTTTCAGAACTTCAATCAAAGTCGGTGACTCTTCTCCACGTATGCGTGGCAGGATTTTCGAGAAAAAGGCTTGATCGGCCAAGCCCCAGATCCTGGGATCATCCTGGAGCGAAATTCCATCGACCATATTCAGGAAATCGAGAACTTCCCCAGCAGTGCGATAGCCGAAATGGCGGCGAACTTTGTACAATTGTTGATTTACAAGTTGTAAAAGATCTTCAATCTGTTTCAGGCGAATTCCCCCGTTCGATTCTGCCCGGCCATTAAAGAATTCCTCCAGACGAACCTCCCAGAACTCCAGAGTGAAAGCACGATCCAGAACTTTATCGCTAAACGGGTGGGTAGTTTCGTCCATGTTGACCGTACCACCCACGAAAAGATTCTTGGGCCAAGGGATACTGGGAGGGACATCATTGACCGTTTCATCATGGGCATGGAGAAAAAGCCGTTCACCGGTTTCCATGGATGACAAGAAAGGTGCGAAATATCGCTCAACCCGGGCCAAATTCATTTCATCGAGTATCAAAAAGTACGGAAGGCCCGGATTACGTGATGCCGCAATTACAGTTCGTAGGGCAGGCTCGGCCTGGAAGGTGGGATCAGCATGCAATGCGTTGAAATAGCCCAGAAGCCCGGAAGGGTCGCGCCAATCAGGTGAAACGGCAATTATCGCACGATGAACTTTTGTTTCAATGTTTTTGAGTTTGCAGTAGATGCGGGCATAGTGAAATAAAAGGGCAGTTTTCCCTGTTCCAGACAGTCCTGACAAAAGTACAAATCGCTTTTGAGGATTGCAGTGCCACGCAAGGTGCAGCGCCTCAACCTGTTCTCTGCCGAATACAAATTTTTTCAGCTCATCGTCGGCCTGAAACTCCTGCCAAACCAGGTCAAAGGGGACGCTTTCCAAGACCCCGACTACCCCGGTCTCGGGCTCTTCCAATGCAAGAACATCGACATCCACAATCGGCTGCAAAGACCTTGGGATATTTTCCTTTGCCGGAAGTTTTTTGTACCAGTAAGTGCCGTAATCGGTAAGGACACAGCGCCCGCGTTCATCAAAGCTCACAAGTCCCAACCACCGGAACCATGCAATAAGTGAACTTGGCATAAAGTCTGATGTCCAGCCAGGCCACAATTCTTTCAGAAAGCTGTAAACTGCCTTCTTCTCGACAGGTTGAGTATCACCAATTTCTTTTAGCAAATGAGCCATACCGAATACCTGGATCAAAAGTTTCTTTACCAGAACGTCAGCCGGATCATATTCGATGAGCTGTTCACCGTCGTCAGAGGGATACCATATGCCATTTCGGTTTTCCAAAAAACCGAATGTGCGCACGAGATTGAAAATAGCTCGACACGAATTAGCTTTGATAGAGGAAAACTCCGGATTACTCTGCATTGTTTCTACAATGTCATCTGGTGACGCTCCACCTTTTGCAGCGGAAATGACCATGCGCAACGCTTCGTGGTAATTTGCTATGGCTTGCAACCCTTTTCTTTGTTTGATTGCCGGCCAAATATCCAGTATTTCGATGGCGTCATCAGCATCTTCATCGCCAGGAGTGTCAGGAGATTTAGGTGTGGGATCTTCCCCTCTTTTTATAGGGGCATAATTTTCATACAGCCACCAGCAGAACATTGCTCGCCAAATACTTTCTTCAACAGACTCTTCCTTGCCGAGAATTTCACGCAATCGTGCCCTGACCAGTACATCGCCTTCCGTAATTTCAAATTCAACCGATCCAAGGACGAACTCCTGCAGTCGTTTACGAGCGTCCCATGTATAGCAGGTATGTAATTCATTGGTCATTATGGCAGTAAACAGACGGCTTTGTTTGGCGAGAGGGCGTTGATTCGGGCAATACCTTTGCTGAACCAGACTCATAATGGAGTCATAGGCCTCATTAATTGCTTTAGCCTGCTTTTGTGAATCTTCAGGCCACACTTTATTACGCAATTGGAGGAGTTGATTTGCTATTTCGGTATCGGCGTAGGCTCCCTTGACATTAACCGACTCCCCTGGGCCGATTCCGCTAATTCCTTTAGCCCGCCAGAGCTTCTCCTGATTTTCAGGTTTAATAAAATCCTCATCGGAAAGCCCTTTGAAGTAATTTACTTCCGCAAGGAAACTCTGATGCCAATCTTTCCATGGTGAAATCTCGCGAAACTTTGCATACAATTCTTTGAGTCGGGTAGCAGGTAACGCTTCCATTTGACCTCCTGAAACGAATTCATTGTCAAGCTAGGGTTATAATCATCACAGCAAACTTCTGATGCTCTTTCTCTGGTTCTACAAGCAATCGGATCTGGTAATGGTTATTGCCTAAAACCCACTCTCCAGAATGTCCCCATGCTGTTTAGCCATTCTTTCGCCTTCGTTACGGGGGA
The DNA here is from genome assembly GCA_903939115.1 of uncultured Geobacteraceae bacterium. Classification (GTDB taxonomy): domain Bacteria; phylum Desulfobacterota; class Desulfuromonadia; order Geobacterales; family Pseudopelobacteraceae; genus JACRCG01. Next base: position 1,526 of record CAJAFV010000092.1, on the reverse strand, counting down.
CCTGAGTCTGCATGCAATATTCCAGGATCAGTCAACTCCAACAAATTCTTGGATCAACCACCAATGCCATAAATTGACCGCAGATCTGAGAGAACCTCGCTAAGTCGCCTGCTTCTTAGCCCCAAGTTTTTCAAATCCACACTCTGATCACTTTCTATTTCATCAAAAAACTGCCGTAGATATTCCTTGATGGATGCTGGCAGACCAATTGATTGCCCTGGGTCGACGATCTGATACAGCCTGAACACGTCATTCTTATGTTTCTTTATGTCCTTTTCATCAATTGCATCGCCGGCTTCACGCCTTTTCTTCAGGTCTAGCCAGGCTCTTGCCTTCAGTGGAATCAGGTAGGCCGGTCCAAGTACAGGCAATCCGTCTGTCTCCTGTTTCCCGGCATGGATGAATGCATAATAGTCCTTGTCCAACAGGATGGCCGAGAGACTGGATACCTCTTCATCCATCGGAATTGGGGTCAGATGGCTGTCGTCACCAATGGTCAAGGCGTCTGGCACGCGTGAAAACAATTCCAGCATCACAGGATAGGAATCGTCTTCGGGGTTCTTGAACCGATAAAATTGTTTCTGGCCGGTGCTCTTCTCCTGAACCTTATACTTGCCTTCGCGAATAAACGCCCAAAAAGCCTTCACGAAATCACCATCGAGCGCTTCCACGCACAAGACGATATCGAGATCCTTGGTTGCCCGAAACTCCAATCCAACGTCTTCCATTACAAGGGAACAGGCCGTTCCACCAATCAGCACATACCTATCTGCAAATGGCGCAAAATGTGCTTTGAACCGTTCAATGCCTCTCACCATAAGACTTCCTCCATCATCTTTTCGAGAGCGGACTGCACCCGCTCATCAACGTTATCCTGCAAGCTAAGGTAAAGAGAAAAGCGATCAACTACGTCATCTCCTTCCTTAAACAGGAGCGGAGAATAATTCCATATTTCGATTGCATACGACTGCGGTTCTGCAGCCGGCAGCTCCAGGATTGCATTAGTAAGCTTCATTGATTTCCAATCGTCCAGACCCACTGCATATACCGGGATAGAAGGAGATGCCAGCAAGGTAAAGTGCGCCAATGCCGTCAACCCCGCGGGAATCCCGCACCACTTCTGTTCAGGGGGACGAATAATTGTCCGTTTCTTTACAGGGCTGCGCATGAACTCTCGTGATTTTTGCCACAAGTCTTTTTTCCCATCGCTAAAGCGAAGTACTCTTTCCCGCCCCTCCGTGACCACTTCTCCCAGCCCGAGGGACACCAATTCATCAAAGGCCCGCGTTAACGTCATCACCGTATATCCTAGCTGGTTTGCCAGCCGGGATGGCGTGTAATCCTTTGGTCCGTGCAGTAGCGCATGCAATACAACCGCTTGAGTAGAAGGGCTCAACTTGCCGGGAGCGGCTGACCGAATTTGCCTGAAATGTTCCCGAAGATCGATGCCGAGCATCGGAAGATACATCTGATTGCCGGGCACCACAAAAGGGACTTTCTGCTCGATTAGGCGCTTGCGGTTGTAG
>CAJAFV010000091.1 GCA_903939115.1 uncultured Geobacteraceae bacterium | reverse complement strand
CGAGAAACGATCCATTCTGAAAAGAGGATCCGGGGGTGAATAAAATCATCCCCGGATGGAAGTTTGTTCAAACAGAGTAGAAATTCCGCATAATGTTCAAATAATCAGACGATTGAATGCCGTGGACACCGAAAATCAACACCAGTCTGCAAGTGTCATATCAAGTGCTTTTTGGGCAACATCCCAGCATTCGCCACGCCCAACAGTCGTACCCATTGCTTTGTTAATGAATTCAATTACTTTGCTGTTTAGTTCCAGGCCAGCCAAATTAGGTGGCAGTGGTGTGTTCACTGTTTTTGTTAAATTTCCCAATCCCTGATAGCTTCGAGAATCCCTCTGTTCGCTACCAAAGAAAGTAATAGCGTATTTTCCAACACCATCTTTTAAAAGGTAACGGACGTTGAATGAACCATCTGGCGATAGCGGAATCGGATTACTACGCATAAGGCCGCCATTTTTTGCAACTTTAACAATCAACGTTTTTTGTGAAGTTACGCCCGAAAAGGTAATAGTTGCTGAAGTGTCGTCTGTTATGGGGTTCATGCGTATCTTGGCTTCACTCCCGGTATACCATGTTATCGTTGTGGCATCTGCATAGGAGAAGTTTGACCAAAAGATCATCATAACTATTAAAAATGTTTGTGTTATAAGGCGTTGCAGGGGACTTGTCCTGCCAATACATGAATTTAGAAATCTTACGTTGTTTGTCACTGTATATCCTCTCATGAAACTACCGTTCACATTTTCAATGACTGTTGGTGATTACAGTAAAAAAAATAAAAAACTGTAAGGGTATCGTTTAGAGTCTCCGTGCCAGTTACCCGCATGGGTACTGTAGAGGGGGAAGAGCGGAGTTCATGTCAGAAACTTCACACCCATAACTTTAGCAGAGTCAAGTCTGACTATTTCGATAGGTCTTTTTGCAGGAAATATGGTTGATTTGTTACTAAACATTATGTCGCACAAGTCACCAACATGCAGGTGGGTATCAGTGACTGTTTTAACCAAAGCTCCACTCTTGGATATGTCACCTAGTAACCCCTCAAAGGTATCACCGTCACGTCCCAACAGGAGACACATGGAATAACAACTTGTTCTGGAATATTCTCTCTGTTCTTCCATTTATATCCCCCCCCCAAAAAAACGTCATCATCTCTCTTAAATAATACATCTGAACAGGAGAATAGCAAGGCTGAAAATTTTGCTGATGTAAGGTCTGAGGTCTTGAGCGACTTTACTATTCCCGCTTGTGGTAGGAGATGGGATAAATCAGAGGGGATTCTGTAACGTAGAGAATAGTTACCATTCCGGTTCTTTAAATGGCTGTTAGATACCATAAGAGCCTTAGTCTCCCTGTAGTACTGCAGTAGCCAGCGCATTAAACTCGAAAGCCCATGGATACGGTAAACGTCTTGATCTTTGTTCACAAAAATGATGTGTTCACAAAAGATGAACAGAGCTATTGAGAGGGCTATCTGTTTCAATAAATATAATAAGCTAAAAAAACAACAGTAAGTGTTGCTTTATATGCTCGTTTGGTGTACTTAAAAGCATGGTAATTTCTCACTACATAAACGACCTGCTGACTCAGGGAAAGTACTGCTTCAACGGTGTGGAGGCGGCTCAAGCGCTTGGTTCAGGCGTTATTGCTACTCGTGCGGCACTGCGTCGTTTGCGGCACAAAGGCGAGATTGCCATGCCGTTTCGAGGCTTCTACGTAATTGTGCCACCAGAGCTGAGAAACCTGGGATGTCTGCCTGCCAACCAGTTCATACCTTCGCTGATGGATCACTTGGAAGAACCTTACTACGCGGGACTGCTCACCGCAGCTGAACATCATGGTGCAGCGCACCATCGCCCTCAAGCGTTTCAGGTTGTGGTAAAGAGATCTCGTCCAGGCATTACGTGTGGTGGCGTGCGGGTTGATTTCATCTCCCGAAAGAATGTCGCTGCAATTCCCACTCAGGACTTCAAGACTCCACGCGGTTACCTAAAGGTTTCCACTCCTGAAGTTACTGCCTTTGATTTAGCCGGCTACCCGCACCATGCCGGAGGTCTGGATAATGCTGCAACCGTATTAAGCGAGTTGGCTGAGTTCATTGATGCCGCGAAGCTGGCAAGTATCACTGAACTATCCCCGGTAGCATGGTCCCAGCGACTCGGGTATCTTCTTGAGTTGATAGGCGAGGGTGAACTGGCTGAAGGATTAGCCGAATATGTATGCAGCAAGGATGCAGTGCCAATTCCACTCTCCCCGACACAGCCTCACAAAGGGGTACGTCAGGATATGCGCTGGCGGCTGTTTCCAAATGAAAAGGTAGAACCTGTCAGCGGTTCCGTGAAAATGTAGTAAATGTGGCACTTTAAAAATGTTGTGACAACAGTCCGCCGACTTTGGTTTTTACCGAGGCCGGCGGCTTTGTTTTCTTCAGGCTTCTATCAGATCTTTCATACGGTAGCTTTTG
>CAJAFV010000090.1 GCA_903939115.1 uncultured Geobacteraceae bacterium | reverse complement strand
GTGGTGCGATGTTCGGCAGCGGGCCAATAGCCGACCGCAAAGAGAGAACCGGCGGCTGATACAAGAAAGACGGGGAGAAGGAAAAAGGCAGAAAGCGGGTCAATAACAAGTTCGCACGGGCCGAACGGCAGGTTCCACTCGAGCAGATAGGTCGTTGTGGTATTACTGAAGAGCAGCTGCAGTGCGGAGGGAACACCGGCCAGAGCGGCGAGGATTGTAGCCGTTGCAGCAACAATCTGCCCGGTGCCCGGCTTTCGCAGGAACAGCCCGGGAACTCCGGCACAACCGAGTACAAGCGCGGCAATCAACGCCGCCAGCGCAGGGTCATATATGCCCTGCAGTGCGGAATACATGCAAAGAACTCCTTGAAATTGATCCAGACAGGTCAGCAATGAGACAGGCTGCCGCGCTTCCAACGGGGATGAATAGTGAACTTAGAGGCGTATACGTGTCAATTAAAAACTGACACAATTACCCGTGAATCCTGCAAAGCTTAAGTACGTTTCAATGCAAAACTCTTCAGCAATAACTCAACTATATCGCCGAATATCTTGTCATACCGTTTGGATGATAGAGATTTTTCGCTATATTGAGCGCCATCAGGTAACAAATTTTTTCTGTTGTTAAATATTGCAATCAGTTCTTTTTTTGACCACTGTTTTTTAAGAGTCAAAGGTGAAACAGCCATATATTGTGGCATAAAAACCCAGCCCTCTGCATTTGCATCCAACAAATTATAATTTTTTTCCGGATCAATGCTAATTTCGGCCAAACACTTCAGAAATGACTTTTCACTTTTAGCAGCAATTACAGAGCCATCAACATCACAGATGACCGGGTATTTCGGTTTTCGTAAAAAATAGTTCAACATGACCTGTAATGTCCTTTTATTGCTGATCTCATTCTTTCGGTTCCTTGGGAAGATGCTGAAGGTTTCTTATATATCTCGCCTGATCTGAAGGCTGTTTATGCTTCAGGACGTTGAATACTTCATAGCAGACAGCCTGAGCGATATAGAGCTTTGCCTCTTCTTCTGAAATTCCTTGAGCAATCAGGCGATCAAGAGTGTGTCTGGTTTCCGGTGGATCATTTGCATCCAATTGATTACCAACCACTTCAAGAAACGCCTCCTTGAGTCGTGGATTGCCCTCTTCGTATTTTGGTTTCTTTGTCATATTTTAGCTCCTTCTTTCTGGTAACCGGGTTGAGGCTGACCAGCCAGCCCAGTCTTTTTCTGGGTGGGCCGGTCGTGCCGATGGTTGGAAATGTCATCTCTCACACGTACCTACGTCGTGCCAATTAAGCCAACTATCTGATTTAACAGCTTTAATTTGTATGGTCTGGCGACACTCTGTCTTCCAGTGCAAATCCGAGGAACATCGCAAGTCGCTCGGCAAAGGCACAAGCTTCAACGTAATTGTCGGTGAGTCCCCCGGCAGAGCCGGGGGGGACTTGGATGAAAGTAAGTGTGGTGGCCTTTAAATTCTAGCTCTTTGGCATTTTATGAAAGTTGCGGGGAATTCCTCGTGGGCTTGTCTATGCTCCGGAGACATACATTGACGCTGCAGTTATATCCTGCCCCGTAATTGAAATTCTCCCCCATGTGTAATCTCCGGGTGGACTGACAGCCACATATGGCGACAGTATTGCCAGCGTGGTGGCATCCAGATTGCCGGCGTTCACCTGCCATGCGTTGATAGCGCCTCTTCCGGCAATTGATATGGAGCCGCTACTGTTAAAGCCGACAATGCCCGAGGCTCCTGATGCCTTCAGCAGACCGTTATTTATCACGTTGATCGATCCTCCGGAAATGGCCGACTTGAATTCAATCGACCCAATCCCAGTAACCACGCTCCCCGACGGCACGGTAACATATCCACTGTTTTCAATCATCTGTATAGTAGCTCCATTCGAGGTATGCAGGGTGGCGGGCCAGGCGTCTCTCACACTGACAGCGCCATCGGTGCTGAATCGGATTCCGGCAGCCTGCACGGTAAGATCGGACGGTGAATCCACCACTATTGGTCCGGAACCTGAAGTCAAGGCCAGATTAGCGCAATACAACTGCCCATAATTTTTGATAGCCCCGGCTCCACCCGCTGAAATGTTAACGGTGCCCGCAATGCAGCAATACTCCCACAGGGTGGCCAGCGTGGGCGGCGCGGGTGAAAGAATAATGTCTGTATTGCCGCTGCTGCCGGTGCTGCTCAGGTTGATGGAATTGCCCGCAACCATGGCGCCAAAAGCTTCAATAGCGGGAGTTTGGGACCCATTCGGTTGAGACGCGGAGGAAGTTACTGTCAACCTGCCTGGTGTGATTGCGAGATTGAACAAGGAAACCGGCGACAGCGCGGAAATTGCGACATCACCGGTAGTGCTGACTAGTGCCGTAATGCCGAATTGCTGCCCGGACGTGCCGTTGGTGAGCGACGCAGTAATCTTCCCCGCGCTGAAAAGCTTCATTACGGAATAATCCGGATTTGAGGCTGAATTATTCACGTAGGTCGTCGCGATGGAGCTTCCTGGGTTGCCGAGTGCAATCCCTGTGCTGCCGGTTACCAGAACAGGGGTTTCGATCGGTTCATTGTTTCCTGTGGAAACAATTTTGATTTTAGTCGGTTGGGTCGGAGAGTCGCTGATCGAAGTGTAGCCGCCCGGGCAGTACCCCGTCGGGCTCTGACCCGGGGTAAACGTAATAGTTACATCAGCACCAGGGGTTATGACATCCTGGCTTTGCCCCAGATCCGTGAAGTTGTTGGGGGTGGTGTCACCAACGGCTGTATAGGCGGAGTAACCTCCTCCGGCTGTCAGTACCCAGATATTCCCAAAACCAAGCTGCCCCCCGCTGCTATCGATGATTCCGGGAGAGCCATTCGCAAGGATTGAAATCGCAGTGCCGGATCTTCCCCCCGAGGAGAGAAACACCTGGCTGCCACTGAGAGTAGACGAGCCGTACGTATCGACAACATCTCCTGAGCCGCTGTTGTTTTCCAGCCTGATCCTGCCGGGTGTTGCTATCAGAAGAGCGCCGGCACCGCCGCCTGATATGCCAGTTGCCGAAGCGTCGATGGCGGGACCGCCAGGGTTGGTCACCGCTATGTCCGACCCGGTGCCCATGCCGACAAGTGTAATGGTCGCCGCACCGAGTGAAGAGGCGGATTGCACTGATGAGTCAATACTGCCGTTGACGGTAATTCCGGACGCAGGATTATAATAGCTCCCCGCCACCATCGTCACTTCTCCGCTACCGCCAGTATTAGGACCTGTCGAGGTACATGATGTATTGATTGAGCCGCTGGTGATGGCCCCCGGCGTTACAACGGTAACAGGAAATCCGGGCTGGGTCGATGTGGAATGTGCGTCTATGCTGCCCGCAGAAATATCAAAGGAATTGGTTCTGGTTTGAGACAGTGTTGCACCGGCCATAAGCAGCACACGTCCGCTGCCGCTTGAAGCACTGGTCGTAATGTTCTGGGTTGAGATCGCCGGACCGGCAGCAGCATTCGATCCGGCCATGACCAGGACACTCCCGCCGGCGCCGGCTGCAGTAAGCGTATCTGTCCTGACTGCCCCTTCCTGTACCTCACCGAATTGAAACATGCCGCTGACGACAGCAGCGTTACTAGCCTGCTGCAGGCCTGAATATCTGCCGGAAATTGTCACCGGTCCACCCGATGCAGGAGTCGCTGTCTCAATGACAATCATAGCAGCATTCTGAGAACCGCTTGTGTTCAGTGCTCCTGTTTGTATCGTAACCGGCCATGCCGGGCTTGATTGAGCCTCGCCAATCAGGGTGATTTGTCCGGAGGCGCCGCTCCCAGTGCCGCCTGTCAATATGGTAAGTCCACGGGGTAGGGTTATGTGACCGCCGACTGAACTTCCCGGACTTTGAGCATATGCTATGATCGTAACTGATCCACCGGAATGACCCGGTGCAGATGACCGCGTGTCAATAGTGAGCGACTGCAGGATGCTTAAATCCACATCTCCACCAACACCGGAACGTCCTGATATGCTAGTGGATTGTTCCGACTCGAAACTTGAAGCTCCGGCAACAATGATAACGTTACCGCCATTACCGGTTGTTGAGCTGGTATCGATATGCATGCTGCCGGTACCAGAGTATATTTTCCCGTCCGCAACGGCTATAAATCCGTTCCCCTGTGAGGAAACCCTGGCGTCCAGGTCCAGGTCTATAATTCTAGCACCGCTACCTCTACAGCCGGTTATGAGCATTAGTATAGCTGAAATCACCAATAGCCTCATCATGTGTGATGTCCGGACCTTATGCATTGTAGTTCCCCTTGCGTGATGATGGTTTTGAGTATACAGCAGTATTTATAATCGGCAACAATTCACTCCCATGAGCCTGAATAGGCACCCAAGCGGCAATTCCCACAATGAATGTCACGATCGGTCTTTTCATTTTTTTACTTTCGTGCATAACGTCTTATTGACCGGCCCCCCGCGCACGCACGTGAACCGATCATCCTCCCAAATGGAACATTAATTCAGCACCGCTTTCACTCGCTTAACAATCTCAACCTGAAAAGCTTCTTCGCCAGATTGTAGATATCATCTTTGGCTCCATCACGACGAATACCAACGGCAACAATAACCACGATAATTTCGTTACCTCTGATCTGATAAATGATGCGGTAGCGTTGTCCAACGGCTCTTATACCGCGAAACCCTGCTAATTCACCGAGCAGTGCCTTGCCCTGCTTTTCGGGATCTTCAATCAGACGATCAATTACCGCTCCGATTTTCTCCCGGATGCGTCGGTCGGAAATGTCCGACAACAGCTTCAATGCCGTTGGTGTAAGCAGAACCTGCCATTTCACAGGTCTAGCTCCTGTTTAGCATCCTGCCAGGATATGAGTTTGTCGGAATCCATCTCCAGAATGCTCTGACGCAATTGAGCCATAAGTTCTTTATCCCCCATAACTTCCAGCGTCTCCGAAACCGCTTCGTACAATTCCCACGGCAACACAGCTAACACCGGCTTGCCACGGCGAGTGATTTCCAGAACATCAGGCTGTCCGTTGCGGAAAAGAGTTTCCGGTAGGGACGTAAGCTGTTTTCTTGCATCCATAATTGACAAAATTTGTGGCATGGCAAACTCCTTATCTGTACTTGTAAAGGTACGTTTAAGCGTTACTATAGTCAAGCGCTGATTACTTCACTGTCACGAGTTACTGTTTTGACTCTGTCAACGCCTCAATCCTGCGCGTGTTCCAGTCGAGCACCGCAGTGTGACGGATCATCTTTCCGGCAAGATCCGGAAACTCACGCTCGATCACTTCGGCGGCAAATTTGGAGAGAAAATGAGATTTCATGACGGCGCGGGCGCGGTCAACGCCGATTTCATCATACGGCACCGACGCGAGCAGCAGAAACCCGTCGTCCGGAATTCTGCCGTCCGCCATGTTTCTTTCGATAATCGCCGCCGCCTTGCGGATCGGATCGGCAAGATCGGGGCTGTACGGCCCGACGATCAGCGCGAGGTTGGGAGTATGGAGAAAGTCAAAGCCACGTCCGAGACAGATCATCCATTCACGGTGTTCGACAACCAGTGACCGGCGTTCCTGACGCAATCCCTTGATGTGGGAAAGGTTGCCGGCCAGCAGCGGCAGAAGGTCGCCCCGCAGGTCGCTCGGCATGTCATGGAAACGGATCGCCAGCTCCGCCATTAGTTCATCTACCGAGATGTCACCGGACAGATCCAGAATCCTACCATCAGAACTATGCAGCAGCAGGGCATCCTCATCGGTTTCAAAACCGCAGATAAGGGGATAGACGCTGCCATGGGCGGCCCCGAATATTGCTTCCATCTGGCTCTGAATCTGGCGGGTATGGGCAAATGCCACTTCGGTATCACAGTTGAAACCGGAACAGCCACGATGAACATCACCGCGTGAAAAGTGGTACGTAATCAGGATAAGCACCCGTCTGCCGCTTCTCACCATGCGTTGCACATACTGGGCCAGCACCTCGCCAAGATGCGGCCACCCCATATCAAACATCCCTCCCAGGTTGCGGAATGGCTGGATAATGCCGGGAGGGGTATTGGTGGCAACCGGAATATTGATTCTGCCGTCCATGCATTTCATGACGGCAATGGCGGTCGGATGCAGTGCAAGGTAGCGCTCCCGGGCGAGGAAAGCTTCCGGAGAACAGTAGTCGGCCGAGTACCTCTGAGCCAGATCAAACACCCAGTTTATACGATTGGCTATCGGCTGCTCATTAATTGTACCGGTTTGGCTCATGGCTCCGCCTCCTTGAAAATTTAGAAGTAGCTGGCTGCCAGCAACACGATCAAGGTTACCAGAGAGTAGAGTACGTACTGCTGCAGAATACCGCTCTGTAATTTGCGAAAGCCTGAAAAGCGGCCATAGAGGCGGGTCAGTGCCGGTATATACACCAACTCCAGTACCGCTTCCGGGACATGGCTGTAAAAGTGTGATCTCCGGGGGAAAAGTCCCGATATTCCTTCCGGTCTGTGACTATGCGGTTTGAGAACAAAAGCAAAAAGAGAGGTCAGCATTTCGGCAAAAGACGAAGCGCTGTACTGCATTCGGGGAGCCGGTCGCTGATAGCCACACCCCCAGGTGACCGTTTCACTGGAGACACTTCCCGCCAGACGACGACGGTACCAGACAGTAATGAGCGAGATGAGAACGAGCAGCGCCACTCCCAACATTGTTATCATCATCGTTGGCAGCAGCTCCTGTAGCGGAAGAGCTGTCGTGCTGACCACTGCCGGAAGAATCGACAGGCTGACGATCTGCAGCGACCTGGTCACAACTCCGGGCGCAAGACCGATGGCGAGGCAGAGCAGTCCGAGGAACAGCATCGGAAGCAGCATCTGCCACCCGGCTTCATGACGTGCCACATGAGCCTCTGTCCGGGGAACGCCCAAAAACACGATGCCGTACACCTTGACAAAACAGGCTACCGCCAACCCACCGACGAGTGCCAGCGCCGGTGCAGCCAGTGCCGCGACAGCCACGGCACTCCCCTCTCCCTGAATTCCCTGAAAGAGGCCAAGGTAGATCAACAGTTCGCTGACAAATCCATTGAGCGGCGGCAGGCCGCAGATAGCAACCGCACCAATCCCGAAGAGCAGTGCGGTGTAGGGGAGTTTTCTGGCGACTCCGCCCATCAGATCAATTTCACGACTGCCGGTAGCATGAATGACTGAACCGGCTCCCAGAAAGAGCAGCGCTTTGAAGGTGGCATGATTGAGAACATGCAGCAGCGCACCGCTCATGCCGAGCAGCATCATCGCCGCAGAACCGACCTTCTGCCCGACCAGCGCCACCCCCAATCCCATGAAGATAATGCCGATGTTTTCGATACTGTGATAAGCCAGCAGCCGTTTCAAATCATGCTGTCCGATCGCAAAGGCGACGCCGACCACTCCGGAGATTACTCCGAGGATCAGTACAGAACCGCCCCACCAGAGCGGTATATCGTGAAAGAATGAGATCGTCCGTATCAGCCCGTATACACCAATTTTGAGTATCACGCCCGACATGGCGGCCGAGACGTGACTGGGAGCATTGGCGTGGGCTGACGGGAGCCAGATATGAAGCGGCATGATACCGGCCTTCAAACCGAAGGCAAACAGGGCCGCCAGGAAAATTGCAGCAGACACGCCGAAAGAGGCATTCAGTGAAGCCGGGGCGGGAAACAACCAGGAACCGGTCAGCAGGTTTAAGAGAGGAAAGAGTGCAAAAAGGCCGAGTGTTCCGGTGTGAGTCGTAATCATGTAGAGAGTGCCGGCTTCGTTCACCTCCGGCTTTTCATCTTCGGTCGAGACGAGAAAGTAGGCGGAGAGCGCCATGATCTCCCAGGCGAAGAGAAAGCTGATACCATCTCTGGCCAGCACGACAGAGCTCATGCTGGCGGTCATCAAGCCGAAAAAGAAGGTCATCTTGCGCACGTTTGCGGCATGGAGATCGGCGTGCCAATAGGAACGCGCATACAGGGCGGAGCAACCGGAGATGAGAAAAATGGGGAGGAGAAACCAGGCGGAAAGAGGATCAATACCAAACCGGGCCGGTCCGAACGGGAGCGACCAGGCCAGCTCAAACAGCGAAGTGCGCCCGGAGAGGAGCACCAGAACCGAGCCGGTTAATCCGGCGCAGGAGGCGGCAAGCAGCGCAGCAATTGATATCAGCTGCGCCCGTGCTGCGGACAGCAGCCAGGGGAGCAGCATCGGGACACCGGAAAGAGCGGCCAGCAGCGTGGCAATGAGTATCAGGGAACTCGGGGCGAACAACTCCTGCGCCATGGTGCGGTTACCTCCTGATTTTACTCTCCTCCAGCGCGCGAATCGTAGTCATGATCTCTTCTTCACTGTTGGCACGATGGAGCAGCTCCTGAAAAGGCTGATCATGCAGCAGAAACGCAAGTTTTGCCAGCAGTTGCAGATGCGCCTTGACATTGGGCGTCACCAGCGTAAAGAGAATCGTCACCGGTTGTCCATCGACTGCATCAAAATCTATCGGATTTTTGAGGAAACAGAGACTGATGGCGGACTCTCCGGCCGGCCCGACGATCGGATTGCGCACATGCGGAATGGCGATGCCATTGCCAAGCGCGGTGGAACCGAGCGCTTCACGCGCGAGAAGGGTCTGCAGTAAAAAGTCCGGATCAAGCCCAGGGGGCAACTGAAGCCGCGACACAACCTCCCGGAGCGCAGATTCAGGAGTATCACCCGGCAGATCGTAAAAAATACCGCCCAACTGAAGCGCATCCGAAACCGCTGTAGGACGGTTCGGCTCATTGTGGACGACAAAAATCTCCGGCGGAATCGAAATCCCGGTTGTTGTGGCCCATTCCAGCAGATCAACCCTGTTGATACGATAACGGTCATCCTGTTTGTGGGCAGGAAGCCCCATATCTCTAATCCAGAATAGTACCGTTTTTTCATTCACGCCGGCAGCATCGGCAAGCTCGGCTACTTTTAAAAACATCTAAGGACTCTCCAGCACTATCGCGTATTTATCGCCAACAGTTGGTAATTCTGACTGACGCGCCGAAAACAATATGATATTACAATTAAAACGTCAATTGCATTCTCTGACGTTAATTGACGCAAGACCGTGCTGAGAGGTTGATTTATGGACCACGAGCTGAAAACACAACTTACACAGGTACTCACCTCACTGCAGATGCTGCTGCCGAAACCGGTCGCGGTGGTTGACTGGACGGTCTGCCATGCGGCCAACTGGCGGCGGCACTCTTTCAGCGGGTATCTGGAACCGGTAGACAGCATCGAGCAGATCACACTTGATGACCTGCTCGGCATCGAAGAGCAGAAACGGGTCGTCGAAGAAAACACCCGCCAGTTTCTGGCCGGCTATCCTGCCAACAACACGCTGCTGTGGGGAACGCGCGGCACCGGCAAATCCTCACTGATTCGGGCGATGCTCAACAATTATGCGGATCAGGGACTACGAATTGTCCAGGTTGACAAGACCGACCTGATCCACCTGCCGGATATCGTAGACTGCATCAAACGACTGCCGTACCGCTTCATCGTCTTCTCCGACGATGTCTCCTTTGAAGTCGGCGAATCAAGCTATAAAATGCTCAAAAGCGCCCTTGACGGCGCGGTCTATGCGCCACCCGACAATGTCCTGATCTATGTCACCTCAAATCGCCGCCACCTGCTCCCGGAGTTTGAGACCGACAACCGGGGCGCCATGCTGATCAACAACGAGATGCACCATGGCGAGGCGATTGAGGAAAAAATCTCCCTCTCCGGCCGCTTCGGGCTTTGGATCGGCTTTCATCCGTTCAGTCAGGATCAATACATCAACGTCACCCGGCAATGGGTCAATAAACTCTTTGCCAAACAGGGTTCACTGCTCTCCTGGAACGAAGAAGCGCGAGTGGCGGCAATCCAGTGGGGGTACGACAAAGGGGATAACAGCGGCCGGATCGCCTACCAGTTTGCCTGCCGCTGGGTCGGCATCCGGATGCTTGCACAGCAAAAGACGGCTTCCCCATGAAGCCCCATCTCCATGTGGCCTGTGCCATCATCGAGCAGGATGGTGCTGTGCTTACAGCCCAGCGGAGCGCGACCATGTCTCTGCCGCTCAAATGGGAATTTCCCGGTGGCAAGATCGAAGCCGGTGAAACAGCGGAGGAGTGCCTGATCCGCGAACTGAGAGAGGAACTTGGCGTCAGCGTCTTCATCGGCAGCGCCCTCTCACCGGCAACCCATAGTTACCAGGACTTCACCGTCACTCTCTACCCCTTCACCTGCAGCCTGACTGGTGGTACCGTTACCATGCACGAACACCACGCCCTGAAATGGGTAGAACCTCAGCAGATGCCGGAACTCGATTGGGCCGCCGCCGATCTGCCGGTAATCAGCGAATATCTGATCATTACCGCAGAGAACGCCTCGATATGACAAGCCCGACAGCGCCTGCGATGAACCGGGTCTATTTTTTTCTGGTACTGACTACCTTTTTCTGGGGAGGAAGCTTTCTCTTTACCAAAATCGGTGTTGCCACGATCCCGCCGCAACTGTTCGTCCTGACCAGATTCATTCTCGCAACGGTCATTATGCTGGTCGTCTGCTCCAGGCGCCTGGGCAGGCTTGATTCCGGCACGCTGTTTCGCGGCATGGCAGTCGGTGCTGCCCTCGGCTTGACCAATCTGAGCTTTGTCTTCGGCATTCAGGGTACCAGCATCTCGCGGGCCGGAATCCTTAACAACCTGTTCGTACTCTTCATCCCGGTGATCACAAAAATTGTCTGGCGCGACCGGATCGGACGGGTCAACATGGCCGGTATAGCTTTGGCGGTTACCGGAATCGTGCTGCTGGCAACCGGAGGCGGCAGCGGTTTCAACCGCGGCGACCTGCTCTCGACATTCTGTGCCTTTATGATCGCCTGTCATATCGTCTCGGTCTCCAAAGTATTGAAAGATGATGACGTTTTTCTGATCACCCTTGTACAGTTCGCCACCGTCACACTTATTGCCGGTGCCGCCACGCTGCTGCTCCCCCTCCGCGCTTTCAGCGTCACCACTCCTGCAGTCATGTCAATTATCTACTGTGCCGTCTTCCCGACCGTATTCTGCTTCACACTGCAGAATATGTATCAACGCTACGTCACCCCCACCCGGGCCGGACTTATCTACACTCTTGACCCGGTCTGGAGCCTGATCGCCGGATTTTCCATTCTGGGGGAGCGCCTGAACAGCAGGGAATGGCTCGGCTGCGGCATTATTTTTCTGGCGGCGCTCCTGCCGCTATTGTTCCGGCTGAGTTTGGAGAGCCGATTGATCAACTTCTATGTTAACCGGAAGGGCTGATCGAAGTCGCCGTCTCCACGAGTCAAATCTGCACACATGATAATTCTGTGCTATAAAAACAAATCTGATACTATTGATCGACACATAGATCCGCAATCGTGTGAGGAGTTATGCGATGGAAGACAAAAACATATACGTCCCTATCTCTCTAGAGAGCATTGAACCGGTTATTTTTCCTGATGTCGCCCTGTTTATAAAAACCGGCGGCAACTACGTCCTTTATAAAAACAGCGGCCGGGATTTCAGCGAGCATGACCATGAACGGCTTTCAAAGAGCGGTGTGGAGTTTATTTTTGTCTCAAGGGACGACATGGATGTCATCACCAGCCATATGGAAGCAAGTGCCGGGCGTCTGCTGAAAAGCGATATCCTCAACGCCAGGGCGAAAGCAAAAATGATCTACCAGACATCGATAAACTTCGTAAACGATCTGTTCCATAACCCCGAAAAAACAACAGACACAAATCGCTCCAAACGTCTCATAGAAAATCTGATGTCTTTTCTCTCGGACAATCCGGGTGCTATCAGTTCCCTGGAAACAGTCATGTCACACAACTACCATACATTTGTGCATTCATTGCAGGTGGCATCACTGACATTACTGATGCACTCCGAAGCCTTTGCGCTCTCCCGCGACGAGATGCTGGATGTCGGCACCGGAGCCATTCTCCACGACTTTGGCAAAATTTTTGTCCCGCAGGAGATCCTGAACAAGACCGGAAGGCTGAGCGACGCAGAGATTGAGATCTTGAAACGTCATCCTGAAGAAGGATATCTGTACCTCAAGAGCAAAGGGGTACTTTCTCCAGTGGCACTGACGATAGTCAGACACCACCATGAACGCTACGACGGCAGCGGCTATCCACTAGGACTCAAGAACACAGATATTCCACGGAGCGCTCAGATAACAGGGATTGCAGACGTATATTGCACTCTTACAACCGACATTCACGGCAACAAAACCATACCTTCCCACATTGCTGCCCAGTTAATGCGCAATCAGATGAAGGGGTTGTTTTCCCCGCACCTGATGAACACGCTTGAAAAACTTGTCTGCACTGAGGATGTCCAGCAATTCATTTTGTAAGCTCTTTCTGCGCTTGAACAGGTCAACAAGAGGATTAATGGAAAAGTCACCGATAATCGAGAAGATCAAAAAACTGCTGGCCCTGGCAAACTCAAGCAATGAGCATGAGGCAGCTTTGGCTGCCGGTCACGCCCAGCGGTTGCTGTCAGAGCACAATCTGGCCATTGCCGATATTGAGGCGGCCCACCGACCTGATAAAGCCGACAGAGTGGAAACGGCAGTGTCAAAGATTCTGCCAAAATGGCTGCGTCACCTGAGTGCCGGAGTCAGCAGCGCCTTCGACTGTCAGGCGATCCACCATCCCGCCACCGGTAAAATGACCTTTATCGGCGTGGGAGCAGACGTACAGGTCGCCGTTTATACGTTTACCTATCTGGACCGTACCGTCAGGAAGCTCTGCAGCGCCTATATGAAGCAGCATGTCAGCGGTGCAATCGCCAACCGCCAACGCGAGCTGATGCGTCACTCCTATTACCTGGGAGCGGTAACCACCATCACTGCCCGCCTGAGAGATCAGAAAGTGCAGACCCCGGTCACCACCGGCGCACTGGTTCCGGTTAAAGAGGGGCTGATCAGGCAGGCGATGAGCGAAATCGGGAATATACGGACAATGCACAGCCGCAGGAGCTACGTCAACAGTGACGCCTATGCCAGCGGACAGACGGACGGAGGTGAGGTCGGCCTCCGCCACGGAGTCACCGTCTCTGCCTCTCCAGAGAGCATCGGCCTTTGACACTTACTTTTTTACTCATGATACCAAGGAGAAGCCGATGGTGTTAAAGATGATGGAAGATAATCCGTTTGCCAGGCATATCGGCATAAAGGAGTGGACGAGCCGGGAGGTGCTTTCTCCGAAAGCGGAGGATTACACTATCGCAGAAATAATTCCGGACAAATCGCTCGTCTGTCTCAAGACAAACGGCATCTACGGCAAGTCTACACTGGCAATGCAAGCTGCAATGTCAGTCGCACTGGGACTCTCGTTTCTTGGAAAATACCCGGCTCAACAAGGGCACGTGATATATCTGAGCGCTCAGGATACGGATGATGATAATTGCCGGCGCTTTAAACGACTCTGTCGTGAATGGCAGAAATCAGACCCTGACTTCAATGCCAAACTACAGCAAAATGGCGATAATCTGACGTGCATTTCAATGTGCGATGACTGTTATGGAATCCAGTCGCATCTTATTGATCCTGCCGGTTCTCATACAAAAACCCTCGCCTACCTGCTGAAGTTTTGTGAATACTATAAAGTAAAGCTCGTCGTGCTCGATCCAATTGAAGAGTTCTTTCCGGAAAACATTAAGAATATCGCGGAATTTTATCGAACCTTACGGCAGCTGAAGACATCTATTCTCATGCTCTCTAACGGAACCAGTTCATCAGATGTATTTCATGGTGTCGAGGTCGGTATTCAACTGAGTGATGACAAGCTGCAGTTAAAAAATTTCTTTGCAGGCAAAAAGGATATTCCGCTTGAAATGGGAATAGGTATCTGGTCTACTACCTGAGGTAAATAGCGCAGCAAGAAAGGTCACACATGGCTAACCAGAGACAGTTTATTAGAAACAAAAGTGATTCAGAGTGTATCGTAACGGATGAGGCCGGTAATTCCTACGGGGCCGTATTGCAGGACATCTCCCTTGGTGGCGCTCTGATACAAATCAGAGATGGCGTCCTTGCGAGCCTGGATGTAGGTGATATCTGCAGGATGATGCTCTGTACAAATGTCGATTCATGTCCTATTAAGCAAACCTGTAGAATTGTCAGATTTGATTCGGTCAGTATGGGTGTTCAGTTTTTGACGGACACGTTGCAGTAGATACTCTCGCTGATTATTGAGGAAGATCCGGGGGGGGGGGCTGTTTTCAACCATGCTACAATAACCGGTTGAGAAAGCCCCTGATCCTTTCATTATCCTGCGCTGCGCCGAAAAGTTCCTCCGGCGTACCCTCTGCCAGAAAATCACCCGACTCCATGAAGATCACCCGATCCGCCAGTTCACGGGCAAAACCCATATGATGGGTGACAATAATCATCGTCATACCTTCGTCAGCCAGGGTGTGAATAGTATCGAATACCTCACCGACCAGTTCCGGGTCCAGAGCAGAGGTCGGTTCATCGAACAGCATCATTTTCGGCCGCATCGCCAGGGCGCGGGCGATCGCAACCCGTTGTTTCTGCCCCCCCGACAACGTGGCCGGAAACACATCACGCTTGTCTGACAACCCCACCTTGGCCAGTATTTCCGTTGCAATGCTGCGGGCTTCACTGGCCGGTTTGCGCTGTACGGTCAACGGCCCTTCCATCACGTTCCCCAGTACCGTCATATGCGGAAAGAGATGGAAGTGCTGGAAGACCATGCCGATTTCCGCCCGTAGGGCACTGATCGCCTGGGGTCGGTCCTGCTGACGTTTACCGTTGTGCAGTATGTAGCCGACCTCACGCCCTTCAAAGTGAATGGTCCCTTCTTCAATTTCCTCCAGCAGGTTGATCGACCGGAGCAGCGTCGATTTGCCCGAACCGGATGGGCCGATGATGACCAGCTTTTCGCCTGATGCGACCTCAAGGTTGATGCCGTTAACCGCAGTCAGCTCTTTGAAACGTTTGGTGATATTCTCCAATTTCAGGAGCGGTTGGTTAGCGATGTTCATAGATCCCCGCCCGATATTCAATTTTTTCAAAGATGAAGGTAAAGATGGTCGTCAATATCAGGTAAATGGCTGCCGCCAGTACCAGCGCCGTGATATTGAAATAGGTGTTGAACATCTGATCCGCCGCACGCATCAGTTCAACCATGGCGATGGTCGAAACCAGGGCGGTATCCTTGATCAGGGCGATAAACTCGTTACCGACCGGAGGCATCAATCGTTTGTAGGTCTGGGGGATGATTATCCGCCGCATGGCCTGGCCATAGCTCATGCCGATCGCTTTTGCCGCTTCCATCTGACCATGCTCTATACTCTGGATTGCGCCGCGAATAATTTCGCCCAGATAGGCCGAGTAGTTCAGGCCAAGACCGATAACTGCGGATATAAATGGCGACAGCGTGATGCCGAGCGACGGGAGACCGTAATAGATGAAAAACAGTTGCAGCAGCAGAGGGGTGCCACGGAAGAACCAGATGATGAACCAGCACACTGCTGAAACAGGCCGCACCCTGCTGAGGCGACCCAATGCGACCAGCAACCCCCCGAGTGGTGACACCAGCATGGTGCAGAACACCAGCAGCAGTGTCATAACGGCACCTTTGGCAAGGACCGGAAGAAAGCGCAGGATGTCGGACAGGACGGTATGCCAGCGGGGCTTGAGTTGGTCTTTTAATGCGGCAACAAAGTTGCGGGCTTCGCTGTTGTCGGGAAAGAGCTTCAGGACGTCCTGACAGACGGCAATTGCTTTATCGGTTGCGTTTTGTGAGGCGTAGATGCGCCCCGCCTGCATACGACTGGAAACAAAGGCAGAGGCATCTTCACCGGCTGAGGGTGCAGGAACCTGTTTGAGCAGTGCCAACGCACCGTCAAGGTCTCCCTGCACCATCAAATCGCTCGACTGGCGGAACAACTGGTCATAGTCGACTGCGCCGAGGCAGCTGCCGGTCAGAGCACACAAAAAAAGCAGGGTCACGAAGACCCTGCTGAAGGTATATTTCATAGAAAACGTCACCGGCTAAAATTTCTTTGGATTGGTCAGGTCAACTGTAAACCACTTGAGCGAAATTTTGCCCATGGCGCCATCTTTTACCATCTTGTCAAGAGTCTGTTGCACTTTTTCACGCAGATCGGTATCGCCGGTGCGGAAGGCCACGCCGAACGGCTCTTTGCTGATCATACCGGGGATGATTTTGAATTTTCCGGGACGTTTGGCGATCATGTCACGACCGGTAACGTTGTCCACGACAACGACGTCGATACGAGCAGCTTCAAGGTCAAGCAGGGCTTTTGGGTAATCTTCATATTCTTTCAGTTCTGTCGGTGCGTTTGCCAGCTTCTTGACGGCCTGAATGCCTGATGAACCCTTCTGGGTGCCGGCTTTAAAATCCTTAAGATCCTTGAGAGCCTTGAAGCGCTTCTCCTTGAAATTTACGATAGCAATCTGACCATCCATGATGTAGGGCTTGCTGAAAGCGACCTGCTTGGCACGCTCCTCGGTGATGGTCATGCCGTTCCAGATGCAGTCAAATTTTTTGGCATCCAGGGAGTGGATAACACCATCCCACGCAGTCGGCTGCCACTCGATCTTGATGCCGAGTCGTTTGCCGACCTCTTCAGCGGCATCAATATCAAAACCGACAAGTTTACCGTCTGCCTGACGGTAGCCCATCGGCGGGAAAGAGTCATCAAGGCCGATAACAAGCTTGCCATCTTTCTTGACTTTATCCCAGGAACCGTCTCCGGCAAAGGCGGTTACAGCAAGCAGCGACAGCACAAGACACGATACGAGCAACATCAGTTTCTTCATGTAGTTCATCTCCTCAAAAAAGTGGTTGTTAAAAACGGGTGGAGTATTCCAGAAAAGGTCGGACCAGTCAAGCCATGATTACTCCCGTCAGATGACCGGTATTACTCGGAGAGCAGTGCCCGGTCATTTTCAAAACCGCGATGACGAAGCTCGTGAAACTTTTCGATCAGTTTTTCAACGGTCAGCTCCTTCTTGGCATCTCCGGAGACATCGAAAATGATCTCACCCTGATCCATCATCAGCAGGCGGTTACCGTACTCGATGGCGTGACTCATATTGTGGGTGATCATCATCGAGGTGAGCTTGAATTCCCTGATAAACTTGTCTGTCAACTCGAGAACAATCCCGGCATTTTTCGGGTCAAGTGCGGCGGTATGTTCGTCCAGCAAAATAAGTGACGGCTTGGAAAGTACCATCATCAGCAGGGTTAGAGCCTGGCGCTGCCCCCCTGAAAACATGACCAGATTTTCTTTCATGCGATGTTCAAGTCCCATTTTCAGCTGAACCAGTTCAGAGCGGAAATACTCTCTCATTTTGTTGTTCAGGCTCCGCTTAAGCCACTTGAAGCCCTTGCGGTAGGTAATCATCATATTGTCTTCCAGGCTCATGTTTGAAGCGGTGCCGAGCAGCGGATTCTGAAAGATTCTGCCAATGTATTGAGCGCGTTTGTATTCCGGTTCGCGGGTTATGGTGCGGCCATTGGCATGGATGGAACCGATAGCCGGGGTGATCGTTCCGGCAATCAGGTTGAAGAGCGTCGATTTTCCGGCGCCATTGCTGCCGATAATGGTGATGAAGTCACCCTCTTTGATGTTGAGGTTGATATCGCGCAGTGCCTGATTCTCATTCACGGTACCCTGATTGAAAAGAACAGAAGCATTATTGATCGCTATCATTTTTGCACCATTGCCTTGATGGCCGCCATATTGAGTTTTCTGGACTGGGTCAGGACCAGCAGGATAATTATCAGGAGACCTTTGATCAGGTTAAGATCATTCGGGGTCATCTGGATGACGTATCCATAATAGCGGCCCACATACATAACGGCATGAAAAAGTATGGAACCGGCAAGTGCGCAGAACGTCAGCACGCCGATTCGGTTGCTTTTCATGATCAGGAATTCGCCAATCATAACCGAAGCAAGGCCTGAGATAATTATTCCCTGGCCGAGTCCCACATCGGCAAAACCGAGGTACTGAGCGGCAAAGGCTCCCGATACGGCGACCAGCCCGTTTGACAGGCCGAGGCCGATGGTTTTCAGGGTTTTCGGGTTGATCCCCTGCGAAACAACCATCTGCTCGTTGTTTCCCATTGCGCCGATGGTCATTCCGAGATCGGTGCGGAAAAAGAGGTCGACCAGCAGTTTGATACCGACGGCTACAATAACGAAGAAGATCAGCAGGATATATTCGTCAGGGATTGTGCCTGACATCCGGCTTGAAACGTCTGAAAGAAGGGTTTTCTTATCAATAATCGGCACGTTGGCCCGGTTACCGAGAATGCGGATATTGATGGAGTACAGCATCGTCATGGTCAGGATGCCGGCCAGCAGATTTGGTACCTTGAGGTGATTATGAATAAGAGCGGTGACGACACCGGCTAACACTCCCCCGATAAATGCGATCAGCAGAGCCAGCCAGCCGTTCATGCCGAGAAGAATGCCCTGGACCATAAGCGCAGCCCCGAGCGGGAAAGAGCCGTCTACCGTCAGATCGGGAAAATCAAGAACCCTGAAGGTGATGAATACTCCCAGCACCATTATTCCGTAAATCAAGCCTTCAACAAGAATACTTTCAATCATAGCACAACCGTATCATCCTTTTTAATTCCGACGTGGTATGGCGGGCGTAAAAAAGCCCGGCAGCTGCGGTGGCTACCGGGCTTTGGCGGTTATTTACTGGTCA
The DNA here is from genome assembly GCA_903939115.1 of uncultured Geobacteraceae bacterium. GTDB lineage: Bacteria > Desulfobacterota > Desulfuromonadia > Geobacterales > Pseudopelobacteraceae > JACRCG01. The sequence continues at coordinate 92,430 of CAJAFV010000090.1, read as the reverse complement.
GCTTACCGTTTTCTACTACCTTGTTGGCACTTTTAAGAACATCTTTCGGGAATGTTACGCCAAGTTTTTTGGCAACATCCAGGTTGATCAGCAGATCAACATCCGATGTTTTGGTCATGAAGCGGGTCGGAATCTCTTCCGCTTTCTTGCCATTCAGGATTTCAACGACAATTTTACCCGTGGCCCGACCCATTTTGTAATAATCAAAACCCCAGGCGGCCAAAACCGGGTATTTTTCTGCAGAGCTGGGATCAGCCGAAATGATCGGAACTTTATTCTTGGCGGCGACATCGGCAATGGAACTTAAGGCCGAAACGACGGTGTTATCGGTGCTGATGTAGAGCGCATCGATGCGTTTGATAATCGCCTGAACCGCCTGCTTTACTTCGGCCGACTTGGAAACGGTTGTCTCAACATATTCAAGTCCCAACTCCTTGCAGACCTGTTTGACGACACCGGCCAACACGACAGCGTTCTCCTCGGAACTGGTGTAGATGTGTCCGAGACGCTTGATCTTCTTGATTTTGAGCAGTAATTCAATCTGCTGCTTGACCGGAGTCATGTCGGATACACCGGTCACCGGTTTTTTTGCGCCTTTTAGTGAGGGTACCAGTCCGGCTTTAACCGGATCTGTTACCGCCGAGAACACAATCGGAATGTCTTTCAGAGTGTTGACCAGTGACTGCGAGGTCGGCGTGGCAATGCCTACTGCCAGGGTCACCTTTTCCGACTGAAACTTATTTGCGATCGAGGCGGCTGTACCGATATCGCCATTGGCGTTCTGCAGGTCAAACGTGGCATTGATTTTAGCGGCTGCCAACTCATCCTGAATACCTTTTTCAACAGCATCGAGAGCCGGATGGGCCACAATTTTAGATATCCCGATAACGATTTTTTGGGACGGTTCGGCTGCGAATCCCAATGAAACCGTTACGAGGCCAATCAAACAGAGCAGACCGACAACTTTCATAAACTTTCTCACGTGAAACCTCCTGAATAAAATTTTTCATCCGGATGCCTGTTGAGCAGGCTTCAGATAGAACGGGCGCTATAGATATCATTCAATCGTCTGAAACGTCAATGTGGTTTTATCAGCCTCGACAGGTTATAACCCGAAAATACCGCGCAGACGATTACCGATTTCTTTCACCGGATCATTTGTGCCGGTATCGGAAGAATCGGGTGAAGCATCCTTGACATCTCGGTTTGTTTTCGCTTTCTTTGAGGACGAGCTGGTACGTGAAGCCTCACCGTCATCTTGCGCCATCAGCGGCATCATTGCCGTCGATTTCAGCCTGACTTTGGCTGACCATTCAATATCCCACCGCTTTTTCGGGTCTTTTGGCTTCGGCGGATGAACCAGATTCAGCTCTTCTCCATAGGCGATAAACTGGAGCATAGCCGGCTGCCCACCCTTAAAAACCGGCGGGACGGTGCAGGATGTTTTTGACGGGTCCAAAATTACTTTCTCTTTGATAAAGCGGGCAACGTCAGCCGGGATGAGATAGTCCTGCAGGGCAAAGCCAAGCTCAGAAACCTCGCTTGACGACCAGAAGATCGATTCGCCGGTATCCTGATTGTGGCCGATTGCCGTCGCAAAATAACCGATTGCGGTCGGGATCGCTTGCCACTCAGTCTTCACTGCTCCGGCAGCTGATTTCTGCAGTGGAGAAAACTCAACCGGAGCCATAAAATCGCGCTTTTTATCCAGAGCAAAGGAAATATCCGGGGTGTAGTTACCTTTGACCATGTGGCTGCCGACCAGTGAACTTTCAGCCGGTATTTCTGTTCGATCGTCTTTGTTCGGCCATTCGCCGTAGGTCCAACCTTTGCGGGGAGATGGCGGTGTCTGACGGGTCGGCGTACGACCGGCAAACGCCGTACCAAAAGCAGCCGGACTCATCGTTTCGGTATCAATTACTTTTGGCTGCCCTTTTCCGACAGCTTCGCCGCACCCCCAATAAATCAACATCCGCGCCTTCGGTTTCTCATATTTTTCAGGCAACTCTCCCTGTTCAGAAGGTACACGCTCCGACTTTTCCGCTACGGGAGTCACAAGCGGCAGTGATGCCCCCATTTTCTGTTCTGGAGGAATTGCATGGTCAGCTTTCGGGGCGTCGCCCTGCACCAATGGGGATTCCAGCTGCATATGCAGTTCGCGCTGCGGCCCGAACATTTTTTTACCCCCAAACAGAGATGCTATGCCGCCCATCCCGGCAGGCATGCCGGGAATATTCTGGTTGCTGGTGGCAATGCTCATCCAGTAATGTGGATACGGTTTCTGTATTTCAGCACCGAAGGCAGAAACAGCGACTGCAAGCAACAAACAAACGGAAGTAGACAACAGTAATGTTTTCATAGACCCTCCCTATATAGATGAACGTGACTTCATACTCTCCTTTTTACCAGTAAGGCACGTTGTTTGGCCAACCTTTTTATTTGACTCTGCTCCGCTGAAAGGTTAATGAACAGCTCTCTGTTTTGATTATTTGAACATAAAGGAGTCACATATATATGAGAAATGATGGACGCTCTGCCAAAGTATTACGGCCAATAGTGATTACGCGTAATTTCACCAAGCATGCGGAAGGTTCCGTACTGATTGAATTTGGTGATACCAAGGTACTCTGTACCGCATCAGTTGAGGAGTCGGTACCCCCTTTTCTGCGGGGTAAGGGAACCGGCTGGGTGACGGCCGAATATGCCATGCTGCCGAGGGCAACACATACCCGTTCTTCCCGTGAAGCGGCGAAAGGTAAGCAGACCGGACGTACTCTGGAAATTCAACGCCTGATCGGTCGCTCTCTGAGGGCGGTAACAGACCTGAAAATGCTTGGCGAGCGCTCGGTATACATCGATTGTGATGTCATACAGGCTGATGGCGGAACACGTACCGCCTCAATAACCGGCGCGTATGTTGCTCTTGTTGACGCGTTAACCACGTTGAAAACGAAGGGGCTTCTGGCTGAAATACCTCTCAAGGAAGCGGTTGCCGCAGTCAGTGTCGGCATAGTGGGCGGGGAGGCTCTGCTGGACCTTAACTATATAGAGGACTCTTCTGCAGAAGTTGATATGAATTTTGTTATCACCTCCAGCGGTCGTTTTGTGGAAGTTCAGGGAACCGCTGAGACTGAACCTTTTACGAGCGCTGAAATGGACGCCATGCGGGATCTTGCGCTTGCAGGCGCCCAGCAACTCTTTGCCTTTCAACGAGGGGCACTGACCGTATGAAACGTCTGGTCGTTGCCACCCGTAATAACGGCAAAATTATTGAAATCAATGCACTGCTGTCCGGTTTGGTTGATCAGGTCTGCAGCGCTGCGGATTTTGTTGATTTTCCAGACACTATTGAAGATGGAATCACCTTCGAAGAAAACGCTCTCAAAAAAGCCCGCGAGGCATCACGTTTCACAGCCCTTCCAGCCTTGGCTGATGACTCGGGACTTGTGGTTGATGCCCTGGATGGACGCCCCGGTGTTTTTTCGGCGCGCTTTGCCGGTGAAGGAACCGGTGAAGGGACCGGGGATGCCGCTAATAACGCACGACTGCTTGAAGAGTGCTCGAAGATCCCTGCCGAACAACTTCAGGCAGCCTTTGTCTGTGTGCTGGCATTTGTGACTCCAGAGGGTGATGAACAGCTCTTTTCGGGCAGGATTGCGGGACGAATTCTCTCGGAAGCCAGGGGAGACGGGGGCTTCGGCTATGACCCCCTTTTTCTGGTGGATGGCTTAGACCGGAGTATGGCGGAGTTGACATTGGCAGAAAAAAACTCACTGAGCCATCGAGCTCAGGCATTCAGAAAGTTCCGTGAATATCTGGAAACGCTGAAATAAAGGAAACTATACCCAGTGAAGAAAAACAATCAGTATGATCATACGAAGGCAAAACCCTCAGCTGCGTCAACGCATAAGCAGACAGAAACGGCGGTAACGGCTAAACCATTCGTGCCGTTGACGAAAAAAAATGTTCTGGAGTTGCGCATAACCTCTCTGGATGAAGACGGCTATGGAACAGTACGCAATGAAGAGGGGATGACGTTTAAGGTCGGCGGCGCCTTACCGGGTGATGTCGTCTTTGCCGGCGTCGATCATGTCGCCGGCGGCACCGCCTTTTGTCACGTAAAGAAGTTACAGCAGCCTTCACTGTTGCGGAGCAACAGCCCACCCTGCCGTGAGAGTGCCGATTGCTTCGGCTGCCCGCTGATCGCCATGAAATACTCAGAACAGAAAAACTGGAAACGGGGCATGATTCTGGCTGAGATTGCCAAGTATCCTGCGTTATCGGGAATTGTCGTACATCCCTTGCTTTCACCCGACAATCTGATCCATTACCGTACAACAGCAAAATTAACGGTTGCCGGCAAGTTTTCGGAACCATTCATCGGCATCTACCGCCGGGCAAGTCATGACGTGTACGATCTGGAGCAGTGCCCGATCCACCACCCGCTTATCGACAAAGTGGTAGAAGCTGTGAGAAAGGGGATAAAAAAAGGAAAGGTGCAGGTTTATAATCCGCAAAGCAAGATGGGACTGCTGCGCTATCTGGTCGTGCGTGTTTCGACGTATGAGAAAAAGGCGATGGTTGTTTTTGTCACGTCGAAGCGCTCCTTCAATGAAATTCATCATCTGGGGCGGTATGTACAGGACCTGGTTCCCGAGGTGGAAATAGTCGTCCAGAATGTGAATGCAACCGAAGGCAATGTAATCATGGGACAGAAAGATTTTTTTCTGACGAAGAAGCTGTTCCTGACGGAGCAGATTGGCGATGTGTCATTCAGGATTTCACCACGGTCGTTTTTTCAGGTCAACAATAGCGGTGCCAACCTGATTTACAGTAAAGTACGCGACTGGGCCGGGCTTACCGGAGCAGAGACAGTTCTTGACCTCTACTGCGGTATTGGCGGGATATCTCTATTCCTCGCCGGATCCGCCAAAGATGTGATCGGCGTTGAAGTAGTTGAAGAGGCGGTGGCCGATGCCCGGATGAATGCCCGGATAAACAGCATCAAGAATTGCCGCTTTGAAGCCGGAGACGTCGCCGACCTGCTCGATGAGATGGCAGGCGATCATCTAACGGTTGATGTAGCAGTGCTGAACCCACCCCGCAAAGGATGTGATCAAAACGTGCTGGAGCGGGTTGCTACGCTCGGTCCAAAGTCGATCATCTATGTATCCTGCTCGCCGCAAAGCCTGACTCGTGATCTTGATATTCTCAACAAACGGGGGTATCTCTGTCGTGAAATTCAACCGGTGGACATGTTTCCCCAGACGGTCCATGTGGAGAACGTTGCCAGGTTGGAAAAAACTATGAATTAACAAAGTAAAATCCGCTTGACATCCGAAGCGTAACTTGTTATTACTCTCCAGCTTTTTGATGTAGGCGCGTAGCTCAGCGGGAGAGCGCTACCCTGACACGGTAGAGGTCGGCGGTTCGACACCGCCCGCGCCTACCATTTTAAAGCGAAGTAATACGGGCAGAATGCAGGCATCGATGTCTCGATGCCTTTTCTGTTTGACTTTTAAAGGAAAATAATATGGTAACAATTTCAATTACTCTGCCGGACAACTCTTCTCGCGAACTGCAGGAAGGTGCCACCGTTTATGATCTCGCCGCCTCAATAGGCGCCGGTCTCGCCAAAGCTGCTTTGGCCGGAAAGATTAACGGCCTGCTGGTTGATCTTTCTTCCTGCCTGGCCGACGGCGACCGGGTTGAGATTGTTACCGAAAAAAGTCCTGAAGCGCTTGAAATCATTCGCCACTCAACATCTCACCTGATGGCTCAGGCGGTCAAAGAGCTCTTCCCTCAAGCTAAAGTTACCATCGGGCCTGCTATTGAAACCGGCTTTTATTATGACTTTGACGTGGAAAAGCCGTTTACGCCCGATGATCTTGAGCGTATCGAAGCAAAGATGCTGGTACTGGCTGCTGCCGATCAGAAAATAGAGCGCCATGAATATTCCAGCGCCGATGCAATCGCCATGTTTGAAGCCATGGGGGAATCATATAAAACCGAACTGATTACCGACCTTGGCGTTGAACAGGTTTCGGTCTACAGCCAGGGGACATTCTCCGACCTCTGTCGCGGCCCGCATCTCCCTTCAACCGTCAAAATCAAAGCGTTCAAACTGCTCTCGATTGCCGGTGCCTACTGGCGCGGCAATGAAAAGAACCGGATGCTTCAGCGTATTTACGGAACTGCGTTCGTTGACAAGAAGGAGCTGGAAGCCTACCTGAACCGGCTTGAAGAAGCAAAACGGCGCGACCACCGCAAGATCGGTAAAGAGCTGGACCTGTTTTCCTTCTCGGACGAGGTTGGCGCCGGTTTCCCGATCTGGCATCCGAAAGGGGCCATGCTCCGCACCGTTCTTGAAGATTTTGAGCGGAAAGAGCATTTGAAGCGGGATTACGATATTGTTGTCGGCCCACAGATACTTAAAAGTGAACTCTGGCAGCGTTCAGGACACTACGAGAATTATCGCGAGAACATGTATTTCACCGAAGTAGATGAACAGAGCTACGGCATCAAGCCGATGAACTGTCTTTCTCACATGATGATTTACAAGTCACAACTGCGCAGTTATCGCGATCTTCCGCTCCGCTTTTTTGAACTCGGAACCGTCCATCGCCACGAGCGGGCCGGTGTGCTCCACGGACTCATGCGGGTGCGCTGCTTTACCCAGGATGACGCACACATACTCTGTACTCCGGAACAACTGGATGCCGAAATAAAAGGTGTTATCTCATTTGTTAACGATGTAATGTCAATTTTCGGCTTTGAGTATGAAATGGAACTTTCAACGAGACCGGAAAAATCGATCGGTTCTGATTCTGATTGGGAGCAGGCAACGGAAGCACTGCTGTCTGCACTTAAGGATTCGGGTCGTCCCTACGAGATAAATGAAGGTGATGGCGCGTTTTACGGGCCTAAAATAGATATAAAGCTGCGCGATTGTCTTGACAGGAGATGGCAGTGTGCTACTATCCAGTGCGATTTTACCCTGCCGGAGCGCTTTGATCTGACGTATGTTGCATCCGATGGCGAGCGTAAACGCCCCATTATGGTGCATCGTGTGATCCTCGGTTCGATCGAGCGGTTCATCGGTGTTCTTATTGAACATTTTGCTGGTAGTTTCCCACTGTGGATTTCTCCGGTACAAGCGATAGTTGTGACGGTTACGGATAGCCAGATTCCGTATGCTCAGGAAGTCTATCGCCAGTTGCGTAATGCCGGGATACGGGTTGAGCGTGATGTTCGCAATGAAAAGCTGAGCTTCAAGATTCGTGAGGCCCAACTGCAAAAGATACCGTATATGTTGGTTATCGGCGATAAAGAAGTAGAACAGGGCACAGTAACACCTCGTTATCGCGACGGAAAAAACCTCTCCGCTATGAAGCCGGAAGAATTTGTGGCCTTTGTTGTAGAGGAATGTAAAAACTATAAATAAATAAGTAAGTAAGTTCGTCAGATAGCAGTGAGAATAAACAGCTGTCAGGAGGTGTCGTCATAGCAAAACCGACCGTTAATATCAATCAGGCCATCAGAGTTCCTGAAGTTCGCGTAATTGGCGCAACAGGAGAAGCATTGGGCGTTCTTTCTCTTTCAGAAGCTCTTGCACTGGCCGAACAGCAGCAGTTGGACCTTGTTGAAGTTTCACCAACGGCAGTACCACCAGTCTGCAGAATAATGGACTATGGAAAGTTCAAATATCAGCAGAGCAAAAAACTGCAGGAAGCAAAAAAGAAACAGGTTCATGTACTGCTTAAAGAGATAAAGTTACGGCCAAAAACGGATAGCCATGACCTCGAATTTAAAATTAACAACGTCAAGCGTTTCCTTGAAGAAGGCAACAAAGCAAAGATAACACTTGTCTTCCGGGGTCGTGAAATAACCCATATGGACGTTGGTCGGGCAGTAATCGAAAAAGTAGCAAAAGAGCTGCAGGATGTATGTGTCATTGAAAATCACCCGCGTGTCGAGGGGCGAAATATGTATATGATTGTCGCTCCAAAACCGAAAAAATAACTACAGAAATGCCTGTACAGGTAAGTTCTTATAACTAAGAAGGAGTATCTTATGCCAAAGATTAAAACCAACCGCGGCGCCGCAAAGCGCTTCAAAAAAACAGCTTCCGGCCGTATCAAGTGTGGATGCGCTTTCACCAGTCACATTTTGACACCCATGAGTCGCAAGCGTAAGCGTAATCTTCGTGGTGGTTCCATGGTCGCAGCCGTTGACCAGAAGAACATTGCCCGCTTGATTCCGTACAAGTAACCGGTTATTCACTCACTTTATGTGAGTAGATGCATAATGCCACGAACCATGAGGAAATTGTCTCCCCTTATGGATCTGGCCAATTCAGCAACGAAGGAGTAGTTACGTATGGCAAGAGTTAAAAGGGGTTTTAAAGCGAGACGCAGACGCAACAAGGTATTGAAGCTTGCTAAAGGTTACCGTGGCGCACGCAGCAAACTGTTCCGTAGCGCGACAGAAGCGGTAGACCGGGCGTTAAATTATGCCTTCCGCGATCGCCGCGTTAAAAAACGTGATTTCCGTAGCCTGTGGATCGTCAGAATTAATGCGGCTTCCCGTATTAATGGACTTTCGTACAGCAAGTTCATCTTTGGCCTCAAAAAGGCTGATGTACAGATCGATCGCAAAGTACTGGCTGACATCGCAGTTACCGACCCGAATGGATTTGCACAGATTGCGGCAATTGCTAAGGCCGGAATCTAGTTTTTTTGTACGTTTATTTACAGAAAGGGAATGGGATATGCTCCCATTCCCTTTTTTGTAACGTCTGCCATTAACGCAACAAAAACTTCTCTCGAAGGTAATCACTATGCGGGAACAACTGGAACAATTAAAAAGCGGTGCCCTGCAGGCTATAGCTGCATCCTCTTCAGTAGAGGCACTTCAGGATATTCGCATCAATCTGCTCGGCCGAAAAGGTGAACTGACCGCACTGATGAAGGGACTCGGTACTCTGGATGCCGCAGAACGTCCCGTCGTTGGGCAGCTGGTCAATTCGGTACGCGATGAGATTGAGTCGGCACTCGTCTCTGCGCTGGAATCAGCCCAGCAAAATGTTATTGCGGCCCGACTTCAGACTGAACGAATCGACACGTCGCTTCCCGGTCGACGAGCTCAAAAGGGCACGAAGCATCCGGTTTCCCTCGTTATTGAGGAAATCTGCTCGATTTTTGCCGGACTCGGTTTTTCCGTCGCTGAAGGGCCGGAAATTGAGCATGACTGGTATAATTTTGAAGCGCTCAACTTCCCACCCGAACATCCCGCGCGTGATATGCAGGATACTTTTTTTGTTGAAAACAGCCTGCTGTTGCGGACTCATACCTCCCCTGTGCAAATACGTACGATGCTTAAACAAAAACCGCCGGTACGGATCATAGCTCCTGGCACGGTGTATCGGTGCGACTCCGACGCCACTCACTCTCCGATGTTTCACCAGATCGAGGGACTGATGGTTGACAGCAAGGTCACTTTTGGCGACCTTAAAGGCATCCTGACGGTTTTTACCAACCAGCTCTTCGGCCAAAAGACCGGTGTCCGCCTTCGCCCAAGCTACTTCCCATTTACTGAACCATCGGCAGAAGTCGATATTGCGTGCGTCATTTGTGGCGGTAAAGGGTGCCGGGTTTGTAAAAACAGCGGATGGCTCGAAATCCTCGGAGCCGGAATGGTTGACCCGGAAGTGTATCGTCACGTTCAGTATGATGCTGAAAATATCTCCGGTTTTGCCTTTGGCATGGGCATCGAACGCATCGCTATGCTGAAATACGGCATTTCTGACATGCGTCTCCTTTTTGAAAACGATGTCCGCTTTCTTCGACAGTTCTAAATAAATTATATTTCATGGTGCTTTGATATGATCGTTACATACAACTGGCTTAAAGAATTTGTCGACTTTGAAGCGAATCCGGATGAACTTGCGGCACTGTTGACCATGCTCGGGCTTGAAGTTGAGTCCATGGAGAAACTTGGCGATGGCTTGGATGATGTCGTCGTTGCGCTTGTTGAGGAAAAGCGTCAGCACCCGAATGCTGATAAACTTTCGCTCTGCCGGGTCAACAATGGCACAGAGGTTCTTGACGTTGTCTGCGGCGCGCAAAACTTTAAACAGGGTGACACCGTTGTTTTGGCCCAGACAGGCGCCATACTTCCTGGTGATTTCAAAATAAAACGCTCAAAAATCCGTGGTGAAGAGTCATGCGGAATGCTCTGCTCGGATAAAGAGCTCGGCCTGGCTGAAGAAAGTGCGGGAATAATTGTTCTGACTCCGGGGATCGCACCGTTAGGTACGCCTGTTTTTACGGCACTCGGATTGAAAGATACGATTTTTGAAATAGGGCTCACTCCCAACCGTTCCGACTGTTTAAGCCTGATAGGAATTGCCCGGGATATTGCTGCTAAACTTGATATCAAAATCAACTATCCATCCATTTCTCTGGTGGAAGGTCCTGAAAAAACCGATGCCGTCATCGGGGTAACGATTAAGGATCCTGAACTTTGTCCTCGCTACGCGGCACGCTACATTTCGGGGTGCACCATTTCACCGTCACCACAATGGCTTGTCAAACGTCTCGCGGCAATCGGCATACGCTCAATCAACAACGTGGTTGATGTAACCAACCTGATAATGATGGAGTTGGGGCAACCGCTGCACGCCTTTGATTGCCTCCGCCTTTCCGGCAAGCGTATTGTTGTTCGGGCAGCCGAAGAGGGCGAAACGTTCACGACTCTCGACAATCAACAACGCACGTTAACTGCAGCAGATCTCGTCATTTGCGATGCCGAGCGCCCGGTCGCATTAGCGGGTGTTATGGGGGGATTGAACTCCGAGATCGAAGCTTCAACAACCTCGATTCTTCTTGAAAGCGCTTTCTTTAAGCCGGCAGCTATTCGCAAGACAGCCAAGCGTCACGGTCTACATACCGAGTCGTCCCATCGTTTTGAACGCGGCATTGACATCGATGGCGTCGTTCGCGCACTTGACCGTGCCGCCTCTTTGATTGTTGAATTGGCTGGCGGCGTTCTTGCGGAGGAAGCAATTGATCAATACCCGGGCAAAATCGAGCGGACGCCAATCACGTTCCGTCCCGAAAAAGCCAATGAGTTAATCGGAATCGACCTGGATCGGAATGTTATTCTTGATATTCTGTCTCGACTGGAATGTCAGATAACTCAGAACAACGATGGATCTGCAGGCGTACTGCCACCATCGTACCGGATTGATATTGAACGCGAAATAGATCTTATTGAGGAAATCGCCCGGTTAAACGGGTATGACAAGATCCCTGCAACCATGCCGGTTGCGCGCGTCGTTTCAGACAGGCCGACCCGGCACCAGGAAATTGAAAAACAGCTGCGTAATCTGCTTGTTAATTGCGGCATGACCGAAGTAATCAACTTCAGCTTTACAGCGCCCGATGCCGCAGGAAAGCTCCTCCTGAGTGACAGCGACCCGCGACGGTTTGCTATCAAGCTTGCCAACCCGCTGGTTGATGAGCAGTCAGTCATGAAAACCACCCTGCTGCCCGGTCTGCTGGAAACGACGGCTCGTAATATCAATTTCCGCTCTATGGACCTTAAACTCTTTGAAATACGACGTGTATATCTTCCACGAGAGGGAGAAGATATGCCACGCGAACCGCTTTGTATCGTTGGAGCTGTAACCGGCTCCCGCGATGGAGACGGGTGGAGTCGCCCCAATGAACCGGTTGACTTCTTTGATGTCAAGGGGATCGTTGAGTCACTGCTCGATTTTCTCGATGTCGGAGGGATAAGCTGGGTAACTGACAATCTTGATCCGTATTATCATCCTGGTAAATCGTGCCGGATCTTAGCCGGACGCGACTGTATCGGTTCGGTTGGTGAACTGCACCCATCAGTACAGAAAAACTTTGCACTAGAAAAGCCGGTTTTTTGCTTCGAACTTGACTTTGAAAAGCTTGTAAAGTTGTCACGAACCAAGAAAACCATTGGCGCTCCTTCCCGTTTTCCCGACAGTAGTCGCGACATTGCGATGTTGGTTCCGGAAGAACTTGCCGCCGTAAAAATCACCGACTGCATTAAAGCGGTAAAATCTAAAGAAGTTGAACAGGTACAAATATTTGATGTCTACCGCGGAAAAGGTGTTCCGGATGGCTTCAAAAGTATCGCTGTACGAATAAGATACCGCTCTATTGAGCGCACGCTGGCCGAAGAAGAAATAGTGGCGCTCCACAAAGAAATTGTTACCAATCTGGTCGATAAATTACAGGTAACGCTCAGATAAAAGCTATTGCGTAATAGATGCCCCTGTGCTATAAAATTTTTCCTTTTGAATCAGTGCATTAACCGGTAACGAGTGGAGTAATTATGACAAAAGCAGACATCGTTGAACGTATTCATCAGAAAGTAGGTTTTTCCAAAAAAGAATCAGCCGAAATGGTTGAAACAGTTTTTGGCCTCCTTAAATTAACATTAGAGTCTGGTGAAAAAATCAAGATTGCCGGTTTTGGTAATTTTGTTGTGAAGCAAAAGGCTGATCGCCGTGGTCGCAATCCACAAACCGGTGAAACTATTACAATAGACGCCCGCAGAATTCTGACATTTAAACCGAGCCAGGTGTTAAAGAATGCCATAAACGCTGAACCTAAATAAGTTCTGCTGCTGGCTACCCACCCTATGCCTTCAACGTTACCTGAGAAGCTTTTTTATAAGATCGGTGAAGTGGCTGAAGTCGCCGGAGTCAGGACATCAGTACTACGTTTTTGGGAGTCAGAATTTTCTTTTTTGAAGCCGGTGAAAAGCAGTTCCGGTCAAAGATTGTATTCAAAAAGTGAAGTTGATCTGGTGTTACAGGTCAGAAACTTATTATATGATGAAAAATTTACTATCGAGGGTGTAAAAAAACGGCTCACTACGAAAGGGAAACTTATCAGGTCTGACGATCTGTTAAGCCTTGCGACTCCTGCTGTAGATTGCACTGCCGTTTTGCAGGCAGTTCGGAGTGAACTGAAAATATTACGCGATTCTTTATAAGAGATGTAAAAGGCCACCAGGTGTGGCCTTTTTTGCATTTGTGCTCTATATTTATTGGCAGTTCTCATGCGTACGTTCACAATCCGACTGTACATAATCCGGTAATACTGATAGATTACGGATCGCTGTTCTCCCGCCGTTTCACCTCCACATAACGTTGCAAGTGTCCTGTTTCATTACATAAAATCACTTACAGCGTTTTTTAACAATCTGTGGCCGAATTCCTCTGGAATAAGGAGTGTTATGTTCACACCCGTAATTACATCCATAACAAACCTCTGCCTTGGCTGTTTACTGCTCGTGTTGTGCAGCCTCAGTAGTGAGGCCGCAGATGGTCCGGACTGTTCGCGCCCCTTCACTCTCGCGCTGCACGAGCATGGCCTGCTCTATTCTGCCGATACGAATACCGGAATTGACAAGGATTTTTCTGACGAACTGATCCGCCGCAGCGGCTGTAAAGTCAATGTCAATGTGATGCCGCGCGCCCGTATTTGGCAGTTGATCGAATCCGGCGCGCTTGATTTCAGCCTGTCCGGCATCACCAATAGTGAGCGCAACCGCTTCGCCGCCTTCGCCTGGTATTTCAGTAACAAATACTATCTGTTGGTACGCAAGGACGCCAATGTGAAGCAGCTGGCCGATTTGGATCGCAATGATCACTTCCAGCTCGGGGTAATCCGCAGCTTTCGGTACGGCGAATCCGCAAACCGGTTGGTCGACCGGCTGCAGGCCGCCAACCGTGTCAGCCAGGCCAACGGTCTTGCTCCTCTGTATCAGACTCTGTTCCTCAACCGCATTCAGGGCATGATCATAGAACCATTCGATTCTTCGGCGCTGGAAGAAAAGAAGCTCAGTGCCATAACGAACCTTATCGAGTTCAACGATCCTGCCGTGCCTCACGGTCTCATCATGTCCAAGAAGTCGCTGACGTTTGCCGAACAGAAAAAATGGCGGGACATTGTAAACACCATGCGCTCCGACGGCACAGTTCGCCGCATTTTCGAGAAATATTTCACATCCGATATCGCTACGGCCATGACAGATTTCCAGACACCTCCATGAACCGACAACGACCGTTCATCCTGCCGTTGCTTATTCTTGCGGTCATGCTCTGTGCCACGTGGCTTGTCTGGGATCATGAACGTCAAAACAGCCGCAAGGAATTACGCTCCCAGTTTGATTTCTTACTGCGCGAAACCGTCAGTCGAGTTGAACAACGTATGGCAGGCTACGAGCAGATGCTCCGCGGCGTACAGGGATTGTTTGCGACTACCGACGTTATGGATCGAGACAACTTCCGCACCTATATCGACACGCTCCAGCTTGACGCCAATTTTTCCGGCATCCAGGCCATCGGCATCATCGAATGGGTACCGGAGGTGCGCAAAAAGGCACATGTTGCCGCCCTGCACCGACTCGGTCACGCTACTTACGCCATTACACCCGCAGGGCAGAGAGATACCTATACTCCCATTGTTCAGCTTGAGCCCAATACCGACAGCAACCGTGCGCTCTCCGGTCTCGACCAATGGCCTGACCCGGTTCAGCGATTAGCCATGGAGAAGGCGCGCGACACAGGCATGCCGGCAGTTTCCGGCATGCTCCGGTTGGCTGTAGATAAAGAAACTGATGCACAACCCGGCTTTATGATGTATCTGCCGATCTACGCGAAGGGGCAGCAGCATGATAGTCAGGCCACGCGTCGTACCCACCTCACCGGCTGGATTTTTGCCGCATTCAATATGCACAACCTGATAGCCAGTCTTTACGGCGAACAACTGCCGGGGGTCGCTCTGGCAATTTACGATGACATTGAACCATCCCCCGCAACGCTTCTTTACAGCTCGTTCGGCGGAAGAGTCCCAAAACGCTCCTCCGGCATCTCCGCCAATGAATATCTTGTTGTCGCCGGACATACCTGGATGCTCTCCATGAGCACCAATGGTAACTTCGATGCCCGCTTCGGTCGTAACGCCAAGACATTGATAGTCGTGGCCGGCTCCAGTCTGAGCCTTATACTGGCACTACTCGCATGGTCGCTGGCAAACAGCCGGGCACACGCGATGCGACTGGCCACAACTATGACCTGGGAATTACACCAGCAAATCGATGAGTACAAAGTTGTACAGAAACTTATGCTCCAGGCCGAGGAGTCGCTGGGAGAATCCAACCGTAAGCTTGAAACCCTGAGTATTACTGATGGTTTGACTGGAATAGCCAACAGAAGATGTTTTGATGAGGTACTTGCCAAGGAATATGCCCGGCATGCCCGTTCCGGGGCTGAACTGTCACTTATCCTGCTGGATATTGATCACTTTAAGGCGTTTAATGACAGCTACGGACACGTCAAGGGTGATGAATGTCTGCGACAAATTGCTCAGGTGATAGCGGACTGCGCAACTCGCGACCCTGACCTGGCCGCCCGCTATGGTGGTGAAGAATTTGCCTGTATTCTGCCGGAAACAGACCTTAACGGCGCAATTGCCATTGCCGAAAAGATTCGTCGAGGAATTATAGCCCGGGCTATTCCCCACAAAGGTTCGAACGTTGCAAAGCACGTCACCGCAAGCCTGGGCGTTGCAACAATGCATTGCGCTGCGGACAAGTCATTTTTGACCATCCTTTCGAGGGTTGATGAGTTGCTTTATCGGGCAAAAGCTTCCGGGCGTAACCGGGTTGAATTTGTTACGGCAGGCAGCGGAGTTGAGACAACAGCAGGTGAAGGCAATGAAAATCTGGTACAGCTGGTGTGGAAAGATTCCTACTGTTGCGGTAACCGGCTGATCGACTCGCAGCACCAGTCACTTTTCCAGATAGCCAATGAACTGTTCGAAGCGGTTCTTTCCGGCAGTACCACAACGGAAATATCATCAATTATTTCAAGCCTGCTTGAAGCGGTGAGCCAGCACTTTCGTGATGAGGAAGCCATTCTGGAATCAGTAGCCTTTCCAGGCATAGAACTGCACAAAACTGAACACGCAACCCTTCTTGCAAAGGGCCTTGACCTGTCGCATCTCTTCGAAGCATCCACCCTCTCGGTAGGCGCTCTTTTCCAGTTTCTGGCACACGATGTGGTCATGGTACACATGCTTGGAGCGGACCGGGAGTATGTTTCGTTCATCAATAAAGAGAAGCGGATCGATACAGAGGACGTCATCAGTTCCAGCTGACCGGGCTTCTGCAAACTTTAATCATAGAAAAAGCATTTAAACACAGAGTTCACAGAGAACACAGAGTTAAATCATAGAGTTATAAACTGCAAAACAGGTTTTATGGCTCACCCAATAGGATTACAGTTTTTTTGTTTTAAGCCTTGATTTCTCTGTGTTCTCCGTGTCTCTGTGTTATTGAACTACCGTTTTTAGGTTAATTCGTCGAAATGGTATTGGAGGCGATATGAAGCTGACAGTGGAGGCATTTGCGTAGAATCAGGAGAGTTATGCCATGCATATGGAAATAGTTGCCGCATCGTGGACATTTGCAGAGTGCGACCAGAACCGTAAAAATGATCAGAAAAACAACCCACACCGCAAATAACGTTCCCATCGCCAAGTTGGTAGGAGAAATCTTATGAACAAGCAATAAAGCGGGGATATAGATAAGAACTGTGCTGAAGAAATATTTACGGCGGCGTCTTGTGGCTTTTAAGATACCCGCATATACAACCGGATCGATTGAGCTGTTCTCCACGCGTCTACTCCCAGGGGTTCGATAATCCGATCAAAAGCTACCTGCCATCTTTTCTAAAAAGGAAAAACCAGATTGAAAAAAGGGAGCCGCCTAAAGCGATCAGGAGCAGGTATGGTATAACAATACCTACCCGGTCATCAACAAGTAATCTGTAGATACCGGGAAACAGCGAGGGAATAAGACCAATGAGGACAATACTCACAGCACAGACAAGCGTGGCCACTGACCCCACGACATGTGATTTTATAAAAAACTTTTCAGTTGGCATCCGCATGACGACACCCCACACAGACGCACGCCCTTAGGCGCGAACCACCCACCAGGCCCGCGCCACAAGCAGCGTGCGACTACCGCGCTTCAGTTTTTACTTCACTCTTAGACGTGATTCCCTTGACCATTCCTATGATCAGCATCACGGCCGGCACCAACTGCCCAACTACTATCAGTGCAAAGAAGCCAAGGAAAACCCAGACGAAAATTCCGTCGTTTCCCACGGCGGCATCAGCAGCTGCAAAGGCAGTAGCGGGAGCCATTGTTCCTATCAGGGCGGCTAACGTTTTCATGACTTACTCCTTTCACTTTTATTTCACTGCTTGATTTTATAACAGCATCAATTGTGCCAAAAAGAGGTTTCTGGAGTGATAATAAAAAAGTATGCAAGTCAAGCATGTTAGGCGTTGCAGCGGCAGATCGCTCTATTCAATGCAACTCTGATTCTGCATAAAAGTATAGAAACGATATACATCACTATGATTTTATACTCCGAAAATATACGCATAAGTCTTGATGATGCCCCTTTATCGTTGTAATCTGCTGAAAGAGAGGATACTGTTTTTTTCGTTTTATCGCTCATTGTGGATGAAATCAGCACCACCTTACCACGGCACGACTCTGATCATTCAGCGCTGCTGGAGAGCCGCTCAGGAGCCACCATGACCGCCATGACCACCAAGCTCCCTCCCCTCCCCTCTCCGTTGACCCATACCATATCAGCTCACACCGGCCGTTCACACCTTAGCCCCGAAGAGAATTTACAAAAGACCCTCAACGAACTGCAGGTACATCAGATCGAACTGCAGATGCAGAACGAAGAGCTGCGTGTCACAGAGCGTGAACTGGGTATTTCACAAACACGCTATTTCGATTTATATGACCTGGCCCCGGTCGGCTACCTTACCATCGACGAGCAGGGAAAAATTCTGGAAGCGAACCTTACTGTTGCGACCATGATGGGAGCTCTACGTGGCGAACTGATAAACCAGCGTATTTTTCGCTATATTTCCGGTGAGGAGCTGGACGCTTTTCACCTCTATTGCCAACGGCTTCTGCAGAGCGGATCGGCCGATACGTGCGAGTTGCGCATGCTGAAACTCTCCGGTAGCCAATTCTGGGCGAATATTAATGGCATTGCAGTTCAGGATACCGAGTGTAGGAAACCTACCTACAGAATTGTCATTAATGACATCACCGAACTCAAACAGCTTGACACCATCGTCCGACAGTCGCTGGAAAAAGCCACTGCAGCAAATATCACCATGAATCGGCTGTTGCGGACAATTGCGCATGAATTTCGCACTCCGCTCGGCCTGCTTTCCGCCAGCACCGATATCCTGGACCGCTATTGGAATCAGTTGACACCCGAAAAACGCTTCACGCAGAATGAGCTTATCCGGGACGCGGTGTATCAGTTGACCACTCTGGTCTCTTCCGTAACATCATATAACACCCTGGGTGAGGAGAGTATCGGCTATCATCCTCTGCCGCACAATCTTGCGGACCTCTGCGCAGCCATCGCAGCTGGAGTCGAATACGTCTGGAACCGTGGGCAGCAGTGGAGCATCACCATAGCTGACGATTGCGGTACAGCACTCGCAGATGAAGGTCTGCTTCGCCGGGTAATGGAAAATCTGCTGACCAACGCCTTCCGCTATACCCCGGCAGGTGGGCAGGTGGCACTTGCTGTTCACCGGGAGAAAAACAACCTCTGCATTGAAATAAGCGACACCGGCATCGGCATTCCGCAAGAGGATCTGCCGCACATCTTTGACCCGTTCTACCGCAGCCGTAACATCGACGGGCGGCGCGGCCTCGGCCTCGGTCTCACCATCGTTCATGAGGCGCTGATGCAGATGGGGGGAACCATCACCACAACCAGCAGTGTCGGCAGCGGGACTGTCATGGCAGTTCAGATTCCTGCCGGCATCCCGGGTAACAGTACCGCGTGACTTAAGAGCCGGGAGGCCACCGATGTATTCGATTCTTATCATCGAAGACGACTCGTCGTTTATCACTATTATGGAAACTATCCTGCAGTTGGAAGGCTTCGAGGTGCGCAACGCTTCTGATGGCCGTTCCGGACTTGCCAAAATTCGTGAACAGCGACCAGACCTGATTTTGTGCGACATCATGATGGCGGATATGGACGGCCATTCTGTGCTGGAGATGGTAAAGAGTGAAAACAGCTTCGTCGATATCCCCTTCATCTTTGTTACTGCCCTGAGTGATCGCGCCGATGTCCGGCGTGGCATGTCGGCAGGAGCTGACGATTATCTGACCAAACCGTTCACCGCAGACGAACTGCTGGCAGCAGTTACCGGCAGAATTCTCCACCATGAGAAGATCTATCGACAGCATCAAAATGAGGTTTTTCAGCATGAGCGTGCCACTCTCCATAAGAAGGTCACCAATCGGGAGCTCGAAGTGCTGCTGTTGGTTGGGGAGGGTGTCACAACCAAAGGAATCGCCGAACGTCTGGGTGTCAGCCTGAAGACCATAGAGTCGCATCGGACGAACCTGATGAAAAATCTGGATGTTGCCAACGCAGCCAGTCTTGCCCGCTGGGCGATCATTGCAGGGCAAAAATAGCGTTTTTTACTGCACGACGTATCCCCTCTCACGACTCCTCACCGCCGATTTCACCACATTAATGCGTTTATATTCACCCAATAAAGCCGTTTCTAGTGGTTTCCCCTAATAGACAGCAAATCCTGCAACCTATACAATGTGCCAAATAGTATCCAAGCTGATCAATACCGGTGAATTATCGAGTCTGAAACAACTGTACCCATCCTGGGAGGCCCCCAATGAGTGAGCAAAGCAATACGATTGGTGCTGATCTGCAAGAGATTATCGATCAGAAAAATGCCGAATTACGGGAACTGCGCTGTCAACTGACAGAAAATAATAACCGGCTTAACGATGCCAGGGAATACGCCGAGAACATTGTAGAAACCGTGCGAGAACCGCTGCTGGTGCTGGATTCCGAGCTGAAAATTCTCACGGCAAACCGCAACTTCTATGAGGTCTTCAAAGTATCGCCTGAAGAGACTATCGGGCGTTTCATCTATGACCTCGGTAACCGGCAATGGGATATCCCCCAACTACGTGTTCTTCTGGAAGAAATTCTTCCTCAGAAAAAAGTATTAAACGACTATGAAGTCGAGCATGATTTCCCCAAAATCGGGCGTAAGAACATCCTGCTCAATGCCCGGCAGATTTTCCGGGAGAATATAGGTTCACACATTATCCTTCTTGCCATGGAAGACATCACTGTACGCAAGCAAATTGAAATAAAAGTTCAGGATGCCCTGGAATACGCCGAGAGCATCGTGGAAACCGTGCGAGAACCGATGCTGGTGCTCGATTCCGAACTAAAGGTTCTCAGAGTCAACCACAACTTCTACGATACCTTCAAAGTGTCACCCGAGGAGACAATCGGACATTTCATCTATGACCTCGGTAACCGGCAATGGGATATCCCCCAGCTGCGGATCCTTCTGGAAGAAATTCTTCCTCAGAAAAAAGTATTAAACGGCTATGAAGTTGATCATGATTTTCTCAATATCGGCAGAAAGACCATCCTGCTCAACGCCCGGCAGATTTTCCGGGGGGACATCGGCTCACATATTATCCTTCTTGCCATGGAAGACATCACCGTACGCAAGACGGTTGAAGTGGAACTGCAAAACGCTACGGAAGAGATTGCGGCCCAGAACGAGGAGCTTCGAGCGCAACAGATCGAACTTGGAGAACAAAACGAACTCCTGATCGAAAAGCAGGGAAAAATGATAGAGGCAGAGAAAGACGTTCACAAAACCAATCACCTGCTTATCGAATCAAAGCAGATGGCTGATCGCGCCAACTCCGCCAAGGGCGAATTTTTGGCCTGCATGAGTCATGAAATCCGCACTCCGATGAATGGGGTGATTAGCATGTCCGGCCTTCTTTTGGAAACCGATCTGGACGCAGAGCAGCGAGAGTATGCTGAGATTATCTCCATGTCTGGTGAAAATCTGATGACATTGATCGATGAAATCCTTGATTTTTCCAAATTTGAGTCCGGCAGGTTTGAACTTGAGAGGGTCCACTTCGATCTACGGCTGATATTGGACGATATCAACCGGTTATTGGCTTATCGAGCCGATGAAGCCGGGATTGCGCTAACCTACACCATTGAGCCTGGTATGCCGACGGTTCTGACAGGCGACCCCGGCAGAGTCAGACAGGTTATCACCAATCTGGTCGGCAACGCCCTGAAGTTCACCGAGCAAGGCTCAGTTGCCGTCATTGCATCACTTGTATCAGATCAAGATGACACTGCTATAATCCGGTTCGCAATTAGTGACACCGGCATTGGCATACCGGAGTCCCGCCTTAGCGCCATCTTTGCCCCCTTCACCCAGGTGGATGCCTCTACCACCCGCAAATACGGCGGCACTGGTCTGGGGTTGGCCATCTGTAAACAACTGACAGGGCTTATGGGTGGCGAAATCGGCGTTACCAGTGAAGAGGGGAAAGGCTCAACCTTCTGGTTTACTGTCCGGCTTAAAAAGCAAGGTGCTGACTCTTTGAAAGCCGCTCAGGAGGCCGTTGCTCATGCGCAGTCCGTCGTACCTCGCGCTGTTGAAAGCTTAAACGATCTCACCGCACGTATCCTATTGGCCGAAGACAACAGTATCAATCAAAAAGTAGCTCTCCATCTACTGAAAACACTGGGATACACCGCTGACGTAGTTGCAGACGGTAAAGAAGCGGTGGAGGCACTGACGATGATTGACTATGATCTGGTGCTGATGGACTGCATGATGCCGAACATGAACGGTTATGAAGCGACTGGAGTTATCCGCGACCAAAGTTCAGGGGTTCTCAACCATAACGTGCCGGTCATCGCTATGACCGCCAATGTCATGCCGAAGGATCGTGAAAAGTGTCTTGAAGCCGGTATGGACGACTATTTGGCAAAACCGGTGAAAAAAGAGGTGCTTGCTGCCGTCCTTGAAAAATGGCTTTCACCGGCCAGACTGTTACAGAGAAAAACCATTGAAGTTGGCGACCAGAATCCGGATATACTGAGTCGCCTTACCGTTTTATACGTTGAAGATGACGAGTCAACACGGGAGATGTACAGTCTGTTCCTATCTAGTCTTGTAGGCACATTAATAACCGCAAAAGATGGTGCTGAAGGCTTGGCCGCTTACAACGAGCACCGGCCTGATATTATCATCACCGACATCACGATGCCGGTGATGGATGGACTGGAAATGTTGAAGCATGTGTACACCTCAAATGCTACAATCCCGGCAATTATCTTGTCGGCCCTTGAGAGATCTGATAGCACAAATCAATGTGATGACATAGGAGTTATGAAATATGAAACGAAGACTCTCTCCAGAACAAAGCTGAAAGTAACACTGCTGGAATGTGCTGGTGGGTTGCTGGAGAGCCGAGGAAATTAAGCAAAAGGGGTGGGTGTTTTATGGCCTTTGATTTACAAACCAGTTTTGACTATGAACGACCGATCCAGATCGGAGAAGGTGTCTATTGGATCGGATTTTGCGATCTGCTGTCAGGCCTCCACTGCAATCCCTACCTGGTTGTAGATGGTGATGAGGCGGTTGTCATCGATGGGGGGAGTCGCCCTGATTTTCCGACGGTCATGATGAAAATCATGCAGACCGGGACAAATCCCGCTTCGATTAATGCGCTGATTTATCAGCATTATGATCCTGACCTCTGCGGGAGTATCCCGAACTTTGAAAGCATCATTGACAAGGGGGACGACCTTAAAATTATTTCTGACAGAGAGAATAATATCTTCATCCGGCATTATTTAGTAACGGCACCTCTCTTGAGTCTCGAGAAAGTCAATTCCGAGTTTATTTTCAGTTCAGGAAGAAAACTCAAATTTATTAAAACCCCGTATGCCCACTCCCCCGGGAGTTTTGTCACTTTTGACGAGAAGAGCAGGGTACTGTTTACCAGCGACCTGTTCGGCAGTTACGCGAAGGAATGGAATCTCTTTTTATCACTATGGCCAGAATGCAGGGAGTGCAGGGATTATAGCTGTTGCCCGTCAAACAAAAAGGATTGCCCCGTCAAGGACATCATGAAATTTCATCAAAAAATCATGACTTCAACAAAAGCATTGAGGTATGCCCTGAAGCAACTGACGGATATTCCTTATGAGACTATCGCCCCTCAGCATGGCGGAGTTATTTGCAATCTTAATGATATCGAATTTATTCAAGATACACTGGCCAAGCTGGCCGATGTCGGAATCGATGGCATACTATGAAAACAAATCGACTGGTTATGGATTTATTGCAAAACCAGAACGATCGCAGCAATCCCGCCGAGATACTGGTGAAAATTCTTGGATTTAGCGCCAGGGAAAAAGATTCCGAGATAAATCGGAAGCTTATGAAAACGTTGCTACTTAAATATTCTGATTCTGAAAAAAAACTTGTTGAACTTAACAATCTTAAAAACAAATTTCTGGGGATTGCCGCACATGATTTGAGAAATCCGCTCTCATCGATTCTCGGTTTAACCGAGATGCTTCTGGATGAATCCATGGGACCGCTAAATGATGAACAGAAAGATTTCATCGCCATGATGTATTCTGCCAGTGAACAGATGCTTGCACTTTTGAATGACCTGTTGGATATTTCAGCTATTGAGAGCGGTAAGCTTGATATCAGACAGATAGAGGGGTCGCTCTATAATCTTGTCAAAGAACGGATTAGTCTCACTCAAATCATAGCGGACAAAAAAGATATCAAAATAAATATGGTTTTACAGGAAGTCCCGGAATTCGAATTTGATGCCGCCAGGGTCTCACAGGTGATCGACAACCTGATAAGCAATGCGGTCAAATTTTCTCAACCTGAATCGGCGATCCATGTTTTGCTGGAAACTGCAGGCAATGTGGCCAGAGTCAGTGTCAGGGATGAAGGGCCGGGCATTTCTCCGGAGGACCAGAAAAATATGTTTGGTGAGTTTCAGAAACTGAGTGCAAAACCGACCGCAGGAGAAAAAAGCACCGGACTCGGACTCTCAATAGCCAAAAAGATAATTCTGGCACATGGCGGCAAAATTGATGTCGAGAATGCCCCTGAAAAAGGAGCGATATTTTGGTTTACACTACCCATGAAGGGAAATACCGCTTGATCTGGTTTTAACTGACCACGTCATGCCGGGAATGAACGGCAAGGTTATGATGGAGCAAATATTCGACTGTGCGAATAGGTTGCTGGAGAGAGACACTCTCAAGTCGACCGAAAACGATCGTCGCAATTAACCGGTACTGTGAGGAATAACGATGATTAACCCCAAAGTTCTCATTGTAGATGACAATGAGATGAATGCTGCTCTCCTGGCACTGATCCTTTCGGAAGAAGGTCTTATACGTGTTGATACTGCGTATGATGGCGTGGAGGCTTTAGATCTTTATGAAGAGGCTCTGCATGGGATTCCTTACAGCGCCGTGTTCCTCGATATCGCCATGCCGGGAATGGATGGTCTTGAAGTACTGAGGCGGATCAGGCGCATAGAGGAGGATACAGACCATAGGTCGATTATTATAATGGCTACGAGCGACACTGATACAGAGACCGTCATCAAAACGACTGTAGAGCTTGATGCCGAGGATCATATCAGCAAACCTTACAACAGGAATGAAATTTACGACTCTATTGTCAGCAGCGGCATAATCACGTGCAGGAGGTCTCCGCCCATACCGGCGCAAAGTTCAGACCCCCGGTTTTTACCGTCACACATCCTATGCAACAGCAGACAGAGTCCTAAGAAAAAGTTCTGCACGCTATGTACCCCGGAGTCAGGCGGGTGTCATGTCCAGTCTGGTAGACACTCGGCGCAATAACCTCTATGCCGGCGACGCCAATATCGTCAGTGACCGAAGAACAACATTCCGAGCGTGAATGCTCCAGGGTCATTCCTGTCAGCCGAAGATGGTGCATGGCCCCGGAGCGCTATTGCGGAATTTCCGACAAGATCCGGTTATACCCTTAGACGCAATTCTATTTCAAAATTTGGATGGAGGTACATTATGGAAGCCTGCTATGAGTACCTGGTCTGTAAAGAGAAGAATTGCAAAATGAGGGGTCGACAGGACGATAAGAGATGTTGGGAAACAGAAGATACTTTATGCAACTATGCTGGCGTTCAACTTGTGAGAAAAATATTTAGTGAACTTACTCACGAACAGCAGTGCGCTAAATCTGGTTGCATCTACTACAAAGCGGCCAAGATGACTGAAGCGCAGTTCTAATCTAAAACAATAATACCTTTTTGGGTGAACCATAAAGCTTTTTAGTGGTTATTACTGCACGACGTATCCCCTCTTACGACTCCTCTCCGCCGATTTAACATAATTAATGCGTTTAAAATCACCCCCATAAAGTCGTTTCTAGTGGTTTCCCCTAATAGACAGCGACTTCTGCAACCTGATATAATTTGCCGAATGGTTTCCAAGCCGACTAATACTCGTGAATTTTCGGGACCGCCATACCTGTACCGTCCCGGGAGGAGCCTCCCATTGAGTGAACAAAACAATACAATTGGCGCCGATACCGGCATGAAGCAGTATACCGTTGTCGTCGTTGATGATGAACCGCATATCCTGCAGGCTCTGAAACGCTGCTTCAGCAGTGAACCGTTTCAGGTTGTATCCGCCGGTTCCGGTGCCGAAGGGTTGATGATATCTGGCGTACGACCCGACCTCCTCCTGAGCCAGTTAACAACCTCATGGCCACCAACCTCCAGGCTGACAGAAAAAACATCTGACAAATACTACCGTCAATAATTATTCTGAATAACCCATTACAAGCCGATGTTGCTGAGTTTTCCGTGCAGCGGTTTTTTTGTCTTCAAGAGGACATCCCGTGCCAACTTCCACTGCCATACCCAACAAGTACAGTATCCCGTTCCTCCTGGTCCTAATCGCCGCCGGCCTGGCTGGCAACTATTTCAATTTCGAGATGTTCCTCAATATCTACTTCCTCTTCGGCAGCATCTTCGCCATGCTGGCGCTGCAGTTCTTTGGCATTGGCCGGGGCGTTCTGGCGGCTACGGTCATCGCCAGCTATACTTACATTCTCTGGAATCACCCCTACGCAATTATCATCCAGAGTACTGAAGTAGCGGCCGTCGGTTGGTTGATGAGTCGCCGCAAGATCGGGATGGTGCTGGCAGACACGCTCTACTGGCTTATCATCGGCATGCCGCTCGTCTACCTTTTCTACCACTTCGCCATGCACGTCCCGCCCAGCAATACCTATATCGTCATGATAAAACAGACGGTTAACGGCATCGCCAATGCCCTGGTAGCTCGCCTGATCTTCACCGCTTACACACTCCGGTCACGTTCGTCTCTGACATCGTACGGCGAGACTGTCTACAATCTGCTGGCCTTTTTCGTGTTGTGTCCAACTCTTATCATGCTGGCGGTTGGCAGCAGAAGCGATTTTAACCAAACCGACCACCAGATTCGCACTGCGCTGATGGAGGATAATCAGCGCGTGGTTCTCAGTCTGAAATCCTGGGTGGAGAACAGGAAATCCGCCATTATCAATCTGGCCGAAATGTCTGCGTCAAGATCACCACAGCAGATGCAACCATATCTGGAACTGGCAGGTAAATCGGATGTCAATCTCCAGAGAATCGGCCTGCATAACAAAGAAGCTACAACCACCGCCTACTTCCCGTTGATCGACGAACTTGGACAGAACAACATCGGCAGGAGCTTTGCTGACCGCCCCTTCATTCCGAGGCTCAAACAGACCCTCAAACCGATGCTCTCGGAAGTGGTCATGGGCAAGGTCGGCATCCACAAGCCGAAAGTCATGATGCTCGCGCCGGTGGTCATGCGTGGAGAATACGGCGGCTATATCGCAGGAGTTCTGAGCCTGCAGCAGATACAGGATTACCTGGACAAGAGCGGAGATTTGAGTAAATCGCTCTACACGCTACTGGATAATAACGGCAACGTCATAATGAGCAACCGCACCGATCAAACGGTCATGAAACCTTTGATGCGCGGCAAGGGGACACTCAATAGTCTTGATAAGGGGATCAGTCAGTGGGTACCGGCATTGCCTCCCAACACACCTGTCTCGGAACAGTGGAAGAAATCGTTCTATGTCACGGAATCCACTGTCGGTGACCTGATAGAGTGGAAACTGATTCTGGAGCAGCCTGTAGCGCCCTTTCAGAAAAGACTTTACGACGAATACACCGGCAAGTTGGCCCTGCTGTTCCTGATTTTGCTTATATCACTGGCCCTGGCTGAGTTATTAAGTCGCAAGATTGTTGTCACGTTGGCACGGCTCCGCACGTTAACGTTCGAGTTACCGGGCAGGCTGGCAACTGCAGGTAACTCTCTTGTCTGGCCGGAGAGCGGTTTTAAAGAGGCACATCACCTGATAACCAATTTTAGAGAGATGGCAAATTCTCTGTCTGGGCAGTTTATTGAGATCCAGCAGATCAACGAAAATCTGGAGCGGCGGGTGGAGGAGCGAACGAGCAGTTTGATCGCAACAAATTCTGACTTAATTGCCGAGATCGCCGAGCGCAAGCAGGCTGAAGAAAACCTCAGAAAATCCAAGGAACTTTATCACTCGCTGGTCGAGACATCGCAGGATCTGATCTGGCAATGTGACACGGAGGGAAGATATACCTACCTCAATCTGGCTTGGGAACAGGTCTTTGGCTACGAACTGGATGAAATGATCGGAAATAAATTCAGTGACTTTCAAACCTTTGAGGATGCCGCACTTGGTCTGAGAGAACATGACCGTTTAATGGAAGGCAATTCAGTAAAAAGTTTTGAAGCCACTCATATTGGAAAGTCTGGCAACAAAATCTACCTGGTGTTTAATGCCCTTTTTATAAGCGATGAAACCGGGAATATAGTCGGCACGAGCGGTACGGCATATGACATCACCGACCGCAAACTACTGGAAGAGGAACTTCACAAGGCCAAAGCCGCTGCCGAATCCGCCAACCTCGCCAAGAGCGAGTTCCTGGCTAACATGAGCCACGAAATCCGCACCCCCATGAACGGTGTTCTCGGTATGACCCAACTGCTTGCGATGACTGATTTGACTGAAGAACAGCAGAGTTATATTTCTACTCTCAATATTTCTGGTAGAAACCTCCTCACTTTGATTAACGACATCCTTGACCTGTCCAAAGTTGAATCAGGAAAGATAGAGTTGGAATTGACTGAATTCAGCATCAATCAGTGCATTACGGATTTAGTTCTGATGCAAAAATCTATACTTTACGAAAAGGAATTGAAGCTTAATGTGGATATAGCAGACGACATACCCCCCATCCTGGTGGGAGATCAGTTGAGGATCAAACAAATTCTCCTCAACCTGTTAGGCAATGCAGTTAAGTTTACCAAACAGGGAACTATCACCATAACAGCACATATTCTTGAACTCTATGATAGCTCCGTCATTCTGCAAATTTCAGTAAGTGACACCGGGATTGGAATCCCACAAGATGCTCTTGATAAAATTTTTATGCCCTTTGTTCAGGCTGACGGCTCAACAACCCGTAAATACGGAGGTACTGGGCTCGGTCTTTCAATTAGCCTGCGCTTGACAGAGATGATGGGAGGAAGTATTGCCGTTGAAAGTACCCCTGATGTCGGGACTTGTTTTACCGTCACTCTTCCACTTAAATTCATTCACAAAGTTGACAAATCCGTTAAAGAGCAATTACCCCATATTTGTATTTCTGACGGACCTCGGCTACGGATTTTGTACGCAGAGGATGACCCAACCAACAATCTCTTTGGTAAGTTGCTTTTAAAAAAACTTGGGCATGATGTTGCTGTTGCTGAAAATGGCAGAGAATGTCTTGAAATACTGGATCAAACTGAATTTGATCTTTTGTTGATGGATATTCAGATGCCCGTCATGAATGGTGAGGATGCTCTATACGAAATTCGTAAAAAAGAGCAGGAAACCGGTTTTTATCTGCCCGTTATTGCACTTACCGCTTTTTCGATGCGTGCGGATATAGAACATTATCTGGAAGTCGGATTTGATGGTTATGTATCAAAGCCACTTTCTATAAATGAGCTTGTCAGCGAAATGAAGCGAGTCATGGATAAATTTGAGGAATTGGGGGGAAATCGTGAAGAAACGCTTTAAGATATTTGTTGTGGATGACAACCCGACCAATATTGAAGTCGAAGTATCCGCACCCGAAGGCGACTACACTCCCGCAACTGTAACAGGCAATGAAAATGCTTTGTGGGTATTTCAAATTATCCTATTGATAGTTCATATAATCCTTTGAAATTTTTTGTCCCCAACCAAAGCACCTTCCAGTAGTGTAGTCGTTTGCGATGCCGACAGTGCACCGAGTTTGATGAGTAGGTGCGCCTGCGATGAGGATGACCCAGATCATGGTGATTTTCCCTTTAAGATGACTTACGTGACGTCTGATTTCTTCAATTGATCGGATCTGTCGCCTGAAAGGCAAAACCGCCAAACCGGGATGGTCAAAGGCAAAAATAGCGTTTTTATTACTGCACGACGTAGCCCCTCTCACGGTTCCTCCCCGCCGATTTCACCTCATTAATACGTTTATAATCACCCCATAAAGCCGTTTCTAGTGGTTTCCCCTAATAGACAGCAAATCCTACAGACTATACAATGTGCCAAATATTACCCAAGCCGTCCAATACCCGTAAATTTTCGTACCAGAAACAACCGTGGCAATCCCGGGAGCCCCCCATTGAGTGATGAAAACTATACGATTGGTTCTGATACCGGCATGAAGCAGTATACCGTTGTCATGGTTGATGACGAGCCGAATATCCTGCAGGCGCTGAAACGCTGCTTCCGCCGTGAACAGTTTCAGATTCTATGCGCCGGCTCCGGTGCCGAAGGGCTGAAGCTGATCGCTGGGACTCCGCACGTTGCCGTCATTATTTCTGACCAGCGGATGCCGGAGATGAACGGCAGCGAGTTTTTAGCCCGAAGCAGAGAACTTGCCCCCGATGCGATCAGGATTCTGCTGACCGGTTATTCCGACATGGATACGACCGTTACCGCTATAAATGAAGGGGGTGCCACCCACTTCATCGTCAAACAAAAACCATGGGATGATGCAGAGTTGCTGCAAACGGTGCAGAGGTGCATCCAGGACTACCAGCAGATTATGAGTACCCGTTATCTACATGGGGTCATCAGCCAGAAAAATGCCGAGTTACAGGAACTGCTCTGCCAACTGACAGAAAAAAATGACCGACTTAATGAAGCCAAGGAATATGCTGAAAATATCGTAGAATCCGTGCGTGGGCCGCTGCTGGTGCTGGATTCCGAGCTGAAAATTCTCACGGCCAACCACAGCTTCTATGATGCCTTCAAAGTATCGCCTGAGGAGACTATCGGTCATTTCATTTATGACGTCGGTAACCGGCAATGGGACATTCACAAGCTGCGGGTACTACTGGAAGAGATCCTTCCTCAGGAAGCCGTGTTAAACGACTATGAAGTCGAGCAGGATTTCCCCGTAATCGGGCGCAAAACCATTCTGCTCAACGCCCGGCAGATTTTCCGGGAGAACATAGGTTCACACATTATCCTCCTTGCCATGGAAGATATTACTGAGCGAAAGCACGTTGAAAACGAACTACTCCTGGCCAAAGTAGCGGCAGAATCCGCCAACATTGCCAAGAGCCAATTCCTGCATAACATGAGTCACGAAATCCGTACTCCGTTGAACGGTATTTTCGGCATGTCCCAGCTTCTGAAGATGACCGCTCCGACCGAAGAGCAGCAGGAATATATAGAGGGTCTCTTGCTGTCCGGCAAAAATCTGCTTTCCCTGATCACCGATATTCTTGACCTTGCCAAGATCGAGGCGGGCAAGGTCAGGGTCGAATTAACTCAATTCAATTTATATCGCTGCATCACGGATATTCTCTTAATAATGAAATTTGCGGCACGTGAAAAAGAGCTGGTCCTGAATGTGGATTTCGCCCGGGATGTGCCCCCTCTTCTGGTCGGAGACCAGTTGCGGGTCAAACAGATTCTCCTCAACCTGATTGGTAACGCGGTAAAGTTCACGGCAAAGGGGAGCATCACCATTTCGGTAAACCTCCTCGAACAGCACGATGAAACCTTGCTTATCCAGATAACGATTCAAGATACCGGCATAGGTGTCTCGCCAACGGCGCTTGACGAGATCTTTATGCCGTTCACCCAGGAAGACGGCACTGAAACCCGCAGATATGGCGGGACCGGCCTCGGTCTGACTATCAGCCGGCGTCTGGCGGAACTTTTGGGTGGTACTGTTACCGTTGCAAGCACCCTGAAAGTAGGCAGCTGTTTCACCGTCACCATGCCGTTCTCAAGAGCCGTTGACAGTGACACCGTCCTGGAGGTTTCCGATGATACAGCCGCCAACTGGGATGGCGCGCCGCTCAAAATTCTGCTGGTCGAGGATGACCAGGTCAACATCACCTTCGGTACAGCACTGCTCCGGAAGCTGGGGCATACCTTCATTGTGGCGATGGATGGCAGGGAATGTCTGGCCGCTCTGGAGCAGGGCACCTTTGATCTGGTGTTGATGGATATTCATATGTCGGAAATGACCGGCGATGAGGCACTCTGCGAAATCCGCAGCAAAGAGCGTGGCACGACATGCCACCAGCCGGTAATTGCGCTGACAGCCTACTCGATGCGTGGAGATAAAATACGATTTCTGGATCAGGGCTTTGATGGCTATATATCAAAACCGATTGATATCAAGGAACTCGTGCAGGAGATGAAACGGGTTACCACCATGTATGGGGCAAAGGAGTAACAGCATGAGTACGCGCTTCAGAATACTTGTTGTGGATGACGAACCGGTAAATATCAAGGTTATAACATCTGCACTCGGTGCCGAATATGACGTCATCCCTGCGCTGAACGGATTCGAAGCCATCAGTTTACTGAGGGAGCAGGCACCGGACCTTATTCTGCTGGATGTTTTGATGCCGGAGCTAAGCGGCTTCGATGTCTGCAGCATAATCAAATCAAATGAGGAGTTTGTCGATATTCCGGTTATCTTTCTGACCGCCTATGACACCGAAGAGGGAGAGCTGCGGGGTCTGGCACTTGGGGGGATTGATTATCTTACCAAACCGATTAATTATGATCTGCTCAGACAGCGGGTTCGCAACCATGTCGCACAGAAATCCCGCACTGATCTCATAAAATCACAGATGAATCAGCTGGCACGCCAGAAGGAAGAGCTTGCCCACATGCTGGTGGAGCAGAAACAGCTGAACAGACTGCTGCTTGAGGGTGACGCATCTCTGAAAGAGAGCAATAACCGTTTTAATAAGTTGGCAGAGCAGAGCGGCACCTTTGTCTGGGAAGTGGACGCCCAAGGGCTGTACACGTATGTCAGCCATGTCTCTGAAGCAGTTCTTGGTTATCACCCGCACGAAGTGATCGGCGGGATGCACTTCTATGATCTGCATCCCGAACCGGGACGAGCAGCGTTCAAGGAAGCCGCCCTAGCGGTGTTTGCACGCAAGGAACCGTTTAACAATTTTGAAAACCGCGCTGAGAGAAAAGACGGGGGCCTGATATGGCTCTCCACCTTTGGTAGTCCCCTTTTGAGCGCCGACGGGACACTACTGGGGTACCGTGGCAGTGACACCGATATCACCGAAAAGAAAAGTACCATGGAGCAGTTAGTTCAATCTCAAAAAATGGAATCAATCGGTCAGCTGGCCGGAGGACTGGCCCATGATCTGAACAATATCCTGAGTGTCGTCTGTGGCTATGCGGCTCTGGCGCAGCATGGGATGGACAGGGAGCAAAAGCAGTTCAGCTATCTTGACAAAGTCATACTGGCTACTTCACGCGCCGCCTCGCTGACCCACAACCTGCTCGCGTACAGCCGCAAGCAGGTGATGGATCAGCAGCATAAAAACCTGAATCTCCTGATCACCACCGTTGGTTCATTCATCTCCCGCATAATCCATGACAACATCATCTTTACCCTTTCTCTGCAGAAGGATCCCCTTGTTGTGTACGTTGACACGGTGCAGATAGAACAGGTTCTGCTGAATCTTGCCACCAATGCCCGTGATGCGATGCCGGACGGCGGCACGTTCACCGTTGAAACAGGCACCGGAAGCATGGATGAACGGTTCACTGCCACCCACGGCTATGGAACGGTTGGCCATTATGCCATTATTACGGTAACTGACAGCGGCCACGGCATGAATGCGGAGACAAAGCGCAAGGTGTTTGACCCGTTCTTTACCACCAAAGAGCTCGGCAAGGGGACCGGCCTTGGCTTGTCGATGGTAATGGGTATCATCAAACAGCATGGCGGTTTTATCGACCTGCAGAGTGAACCGGGGAGAGGATGCGTCTTTCAGCTCTATCTGCCGCTGGTGGATAGCGGAGAGAGTGCCGCTGAGACCGCGGAACAGCATCTTCAGATGGAAATTGGCTCAGGGACAATCCTGGTAGCCGAAGATGATGAAGATACGCGGAACACTGTGGCGGAATTTCTAACCAGAGCCGGTTACACGGTTATTTCCGCCATAGATGGCCAGGATGCCGTAGAAAAGTTTGCCGCCCATTCCGGCACAATTGATCTGGTGATTGCCGATGTGGTTATGCCCCGGAAAAGCGGCAAGACGGCCTGTGATGAAATACGGCAACTGTCAGAAAGTGTGAAATTCATATTTGTCAGCGGCCATGCGGACAACGTCATCGAGCGTGAGGGAGTACTCGCTGCCGATACGCAGGTAATTTTAAAACCGACCCTGCCGTTTAATCTGTTGCGGAAAATAAAGGAGCTCATATGAGGCTCCCGCTCTTCCCTCTGCTGATACTGCTGACTCTTTTGACTAGCGCGCTACTGCCGATCATTCCGGCACATTGCGCAGAACCGGTAAGAATAGGGGTACTCGCTTTTCGCCCCAAACCACAAACCCTCGCACAATGGGGTCCTTTGGCCTCCGCTCTCAAGCAGGCCGTACCTGAACGGGATTTTGTTGTTGAGGCGCTTACCTATCCCGAGATGAATGAAGCCGTTGCCAGGGGTCAACTGGATTTTGTATTTACCAACCCGGCGCATTTCGTGCTGCTCAAAATGCGCGGGAGCCTCTCTGCGCCACTCGCCACATTAGCCGTCGAGGTGGATGGCCGACGCTCAAGCGCTTTTGGCGGCGTGGTTTTCAGCCGTTCCGGGCAGAATAATATCAACACGCTTCGCGACATAAAGGGCAAAACCATCGCCGTTCCGGATATCGAATCACTGGGCGGCTATCAGATGCAGGCGTATGAACTTAATCGAGTCGGAGTACACCTGCCGAAGGACGCCACAGTTGTTATCACCGGCATGCCGCATGACAATGTCGTGAAAGCGGTGCTGGAAGGTCGCGCTGATGCCGGATTCGTGCGGAGCGGGGTACTCGAGGGCGCCGTACGGGATGGCACGCTGGCGTTGAAACAGCTTAAAATTCTGGATCGCCGCAATTCCCCTGAATTCCCATTGCTGGTATCCACCCGACTGTACCCGGAGTGGCCGTTTTCGGCTCTGTCACACACTGACGAAAATCTGGCCAGACACGTTGCTGCAGCGCTTTTCACTTTGGAAGAAAACGGTGCCGTCATGCGGGCAATGAATATTCATGGTTTTTCAGTGCCGGCAGACTACACGCCGGTAGAAGAGCTGCTGCGGGAGCTGCGCTTTGCTCCCTTTGACGGGGCGCCTGCATTTACACTGCAGGATGTCTGGAAACGCTTCCGTTGGGAAATAGCCGGCGTCACAAGCGCCATGATAATCATCGCGTTGCTGGCGATCACTCTGCTGTTTACAAAGCGGAAACTGGAAGCGGAAAAAAAGATCGTCCTCATACAAACGCAAAAATTAAAGGAGAGTGAGTCCCATCTCAGGACTATTCTCGATAATGAGCCTGATTGCGTCAAAATAATCGCTGAAAATGGACTTTTGATTCACATGAATCCTGCCGGACTCGCAATGATTGAGGCTGACTCGCTGGAGCAGGTGGTCGGCTACTCCGTCTTTGACCTTATCACCCCTGAATATCACGCGGACTATGGCAATATGCACAGACGGGTGCTTGACGGCGAACCGGTGTACATGGAATTTGAAGTGCTCGGCTTCAAGGGGGGGCGTCGCTGGCTTGAGACGCACGCCGTGCCGATGCAGGATAAAGGTTCAGTGGTGCATCTCGCCATCACCCGTGACATCACCGCACGTAAACAGGCGGAACAGGGACGGGAGGAGGCGCTTGCACTCGTCAAGAAGCTTGAAGGGATTATCCCGATCTGCATGTATTGCAAGAAGATCAGGGATGACCAGAACAGTTGGAACCAACTGGAACAATACATCACCCATCATTCTGAGGCCAAGTTCAGCCATGGAATCTGCCCGAACTGTTTCGAAGACCAGATGGATGTGATCAAGGACAGGAAGCACTCTGCGAGTTGATTATATTACAGGAAGCAGCGAACGTATCTGTATGCCAGGATGCATTCAAAATGAGTACGAAGCGGCATTGGCTCTCTTATCAAACCGACCAATTCGGAGGTAATCGGATGAAAATGAGAACATCTCTTTATGTGATGATGGTGGCAATCGGTGTTTTCATAACTGCCGTTTTTGCATCAGGTATATATGTCGCCGAGGTCGGCGACGACGCAATCAATGACCTGTACAATGAACGGTTGGTGCCGATCTTACTAATCAAGTCAATATCAGACAATTACAGTGAAGCCTTAATCACCACGGTGCGAAAATCGGGTGATAACTTAATTACCAGAGAGGAAGGGCTGAAGAGAACGTCAGAGGCACAGAAAAAAATCGCCGACCAGTGGAAGATGTATCTCGGCACATACATCAGCCCGGCAGAGCAGCAAGTACTTACAGAGATCATGCCGTTGATGAATCGTGCGGACAAGAAACTGGCTGAACTGAGAGCACTCTTTGAAAGAGGGAATCAGGCAGATCTGAAACGTTTCAGCGCGACTACGATTTATCAGGATATTGATCCACTCTTAAGTAAACTATCGGCCCTGGCTGCTGTGGAGCAGGCCATTGCAGACCGTAAACATCTGGCGTATGAGGCTGCCTACAGGAAGGGACGGACTTATGCTGTCATCTTAATGGTCGTCAGTTTTCTTTTCGTTGGAACTTTAGTAGGGGCAATCATCAGGCGGTTGTTCCGGAATCTGGGCGCTGAACCATCGGAACTCCGCAAAATAGCCGAGACTGTGGCTGGTGGCGACCTATCCTTAACGATACAGGTGGATGATGACAACCGGGCAGGTGTCCTTTGGGCATTAAAGGTGATGGTCGAAAACACGCGGCGCTTAAATCTGGAACTCTTGGCAGCAAAGGAGAAAGCTGAAAGTGCCAACATTGCTAAAAGTACGTTTTTGGCCAACATGAGCCATGAAATCCGTACTCCGATGAATGGGGTGGTCAGCATGTCCAGCCTCCTTTTAGAAACTGATCTGAGCGCAGAGCAGCGGGAGTATGCTGAGATTGTTTCCAGAAGTGGTGATAACTTGCTGATATTGATCAACGATATTCTCGATTTCTCCAAAATCGAGGCCGGCAAGCTTGAGCTGGATCGGGCCTACTTCGATGTGCGGCTTTTGCTGGATGATATCGTTCGACTATTGGCCTATCGAGCTGATAATGCCGGGATGGCGCTGACCTACACTATTGAGACCGGTATGCCGATAATTCTGCACGGTGATTCCGTCAGAGTCCGGCAGGTTATCACCAATCTGGTCGGCAACGCCCTCAAGTTCACGAAGCAAGGTGCTGTTGCTGTCAATGCATCACTCGTATCCGATCAAAATGATGTGGTGACAGTCAAATTTTTAATTAGTGATACCGGCATTGGCATACCGGAGTCCCGCCTTTCTGCAATATTTGCCCCTTTCACCCAGGTGGATGCCTCAACCACCCGCAAATACGGCGGTACCGGCCTGGGACTGACCATCTGCAGGCAACTGGCAGAACTTATGGGGGGCGAAATCGGCGTTACCAGTGAAGAGGGAAAAGGTTCAACCTTCTGGTTTACTGCCCGATTTGAAAAGCAGAACGCCGAGACCATAAAAGCCGCGCAGGAGGCCACGACCAATGCACAGCTCGTTGCACCTCGCGCTGCTGAAAGCTTAAACGATCTCACCGCACGTATCCTTTTGGTTGAAGATAATCCCATCAATCAAAAAGTCGCTCTTCATCAGCTGAAAACGCTGGGGTACTCTGCTGATGTGGCTGCAGATGGTCAAGAAGCGGTGGATGCGCTATCGATGACTAACTATGATCTGGTGCTGATGGACTGCCTGATGCCAAACATGAACGGTTTTGAAGCAACCACTATAATCCGCGATCAAAGTTCAGCTGTTCTCAATCATAACGTGCCGGTCATAGCTTTGACAGCCAATGCCATGAATGAAGACCGTGACAAGTGTCTTGAAGCCGGTATGGACGACTATGTATCAAAACCGGTCAAGAAAGAGGTGCTTGACGCTCTCCTTAAAAAATGGCTCTCCCCGTCAAACCTGCTGCGTAAAAAAGCCATTGATGTCGGCGAACATGATCTGGATACACTGAAACAGCTCAGAGTGTTGTATGTTGAGGATGACGATGAGACCAGAGAGCAGTACAGCCAGTTTTTGTCTCGTATTGTCGGCGTACTGATAACCGCACGAGATGGCGCGGAAGGCTTGGCGGCCTATAACGAGCACCGCCCGGATATTATAATAACTGACATTAAAATGCCGGTTATGGATGGCTTGGAAATGTTGAAGCATGTGCGAACCCATAATACATCACTGCCGGCAATTGTCTTTTCAGCCTTCGAAATATCTGACGATCAGAAACACTCTCTTAACCTCGGTTTGAGGAAACCTGCCACAGGTACAAAACTTGAGACGGCGCTCTTCGACTGTGCGAATAGTTTGTTGGAGAGAGGCACTCCCAAGCCGACCGAAAATGATCTGTCGCAATTACTCAGTACAGCGAGGAATAACAACGGCTAAACACAAAGTTCTCATTGTTGATGACGACAATATTAATGTTGCGCTCTTGGAAATGATAATGGCTTGGTATTTTGTGAAAATTCGTATAAGTTCGTGGTCAACTGCATTATTAAAATAATCAGTCGCAATAAACCGACACAGCGAGGAATAATCAATGTCTAACCCCAAAGTTCTCATTGTAGATGACGATGATATGAATGTTGCACTCCTGGAAATGATGCTTATGGAGGAAGGTCTCAGCCGTATTGACATGGCGTATGATGGCGCGAAGGCTTTAGAGCTTTATGAAGAATCTCTGTTTGAGACTCCTTACAGCGCCGTGTTCCTTGATATCACCATGCCGGGAATGGATGGCTTTGAGGTGCTGAGGCGTATCAGACGCATAGAGGAGGAGGCCGATCATAGGACGATTATTATAATGGCTACGGGCGACACTGATACGGAGACGGTCATCAAAACGACGGTAGAGCTTGATGCCGACGATCATATCGGAAAACCTTACAACAGGAATGAAATATACGACTCGCTTGTCAGGCACGGCATAATTGCATCCAGCGATAGTACGCCCAAGCCGGCAAAAATTTCAGACCCCCGGTTTTTACCGTCACGCTGAGCAGCCTTTGCAAGAGAGTGTGACCGGCACTGCGACTGAAACACTCCTGAGTTATATCCATTTACGTAGACGTCAAATACTATTCAAAAAAACCCTCTCCATCCGGCAAAGGGGGCGATATACAGTAAATCATTATTCTAGTGGTCAGTTGCCCTCGCAATTTCGTTTATTCAGGACACTTCTTCCATGACAATACAAGTCCTATTCACCCTGAGCCACAACAGACAACCACAGTACGGCTTCATCCATTGATTTGAAAACTGCCTGTTCATGCGGACAACTGTTATCGCATATAATAGAAGCAATAATGCTTTGAATCCCGAGGGTGTCGGTGACAGAACTAACATGCGCTGACTTGCCTTCAGGGTTTCTGTTTGTTAATTGTCTCTGGGCAATATCAGCTAATGCATGCAAACTTGTTTCTGTTACACTTGAATCTACGCTGGCCTCAGAAAAATCGTAAATAGCGTGGTGCCTTATCATTGGACAATAAGTACAGATGAGTTCAACAAAATCATACAGAGATAAAACCCCACGTACATGAAAAATCAAGATATTGTCCGATTGTTCAACTGTGACGTCTAACATTTCTCACTCTCTCTTTGAATCAGATTTAGTAATCTGATCACTCCGGCCTTTTAATCAGGCCTATACATTGATGACGCTCTCAGCTTAGCGAATGTGCGAATGGCTTGCGGGGTCTCACGCCGGGGAACCACCGGCAAAAAATCTCCCGGATGTCGACATTCATAACCCGCCCCCCGGTTTGCCCACGTTATGTTCCACTATACTGTTTAGTGAGCATCTTCCGGTTCCACAGGTCAGTTTTAATGTAACTGCAGCAACCGCTCGCAGATCGTCAGCACAATGGCCGTCTGACTAAGTCAGGGAATTGTTATATGAAAATTAAAAGCGGGTACATACATGAGTAAATGCCGGGTTTACCCACAGAACTGAATCCACGTATCTGCAGTAGAGGTTACTCACAAAAACACGGGGAGTACTATATGAACTCATCAGTCGCGGTCGTAAAGAGAAACAAGATATGGCATGTACCAGCATCGATTGCAACGCTTGCCATGGGTATCTTTCTTGCCATGGTCTGTTTTGTCCCTTCATTTGTACCTGAATATCATGAAATGGTAATAGCCGGAAAAGCCGCAAAGATTATTCCCTTCGCACTCCTGCTGTTGATCGGTCCTCCGGTATTCAGCCTCTGGCACTACGTAAAGCTGGATACAGACCCTGAATTCGTTGAACTGCATTACGAATAAAGCTACACAACGTTTTAAAATATAACGAATTAATTCGTTGTGAGAGAGGTAATCCCATGCCGGACGGCATACTTGGTCAGATCGGCAATATTGAAAATATTAAGTTTATTCATAATAATATACCGGTGGTTATCCACGGTCTTTGCGCAAATGCTTAGTAGAGAGCCGATTTCCTTGAGGCTTTTGCCATCGGCAACATGTTGGAGAATCTTGCGTTCACGGGCAGTAAGGGTCTCATAGGCAACGGTTAAATCCTCCGGAATGCATTGTAAAAACTCTTTTACCAGCAGCGTCTCGATTTTCTGAGGAAGGTATGTTTTGCCGCTGGAAACGGCCGAAATCGCCACCTCCAGTTCCGAGCAGAGAGTGTCTTTCAGCAGGTATCCCATAGCTCCGGCTCTCAGTGCATCCACCACGAAAGAACGGTCGCTTTCCATTGATATAACCAGAATTTTTGTATCGGGATTGTTCTTTATGATTTCACGAGTTGCATCAATGCCGTTCATGATCGGCATGGTAATATCCATAATTACCAGGTCCGGATTCAGTTCACCTGCCAATCGAACCGCTTCGGCACCATTACCGGCCTGACCTATCACCGTTCCCGATGCAAATTTCTCAATTAAAACCTGTAATCCTTCACGGAGGAGAGTGTGGTCATCGACAAGCAATATTGTTGGTTTCATCAGCATTTCCTTTATTCACCCTATTGGTCGGCCGACAAGAGCACCAATGTCACCGTAGTTCCCACTCCCGGCACAGATTTAAAGGTAAACCGGCCACCTATCTGTTCGATCCTGTTCTGCACATTATAAAGACCATAGCCGCGATCTTCCCTGTTCTGCAACTGTGCCTCAGGATAGTTACAGCCGATTCCGTTATCAATCACCTGCACGACTATACAGCTATTGTTGTCGGTTTTTATCGAAAGCTGTACCGTCTCAGCTTTGGCATGCTTAACCACATTCAGCAGCAGCTCTCGAACCGCCTGGTACAGGCAATAGCGTACATCGGTAGCCATCGGCTTGGACTGCCCATCGGAAATGAAATCTACAGAGAGAGCATATTCTTTCTGTAACGAGGAGCAGAGCGACTCCAGGGCGGACTCAATACCGGAGGAGCTGAGAATGGGCGGATGCATCCTGAAGGTAAGCGAGCGGATGTCATTTATTGAGGTTTTAAGAAGATGTATGGTTTCTTCTAAATTGCCACGAAGCGTATCTGAGGAGGTTTCCCTCACCAAAACATCCAGCTTCATTTTAGCCAGCAATAGAGATTGCCCTACCTGATCGTGCAACTCAGCGGCTATGCGCTCCCGCTCCCGTTCTTCAGCCCTGAGCAACTCAAAAGACGCTTTTTTTGCCTGTTTATGTGCCAGCATCAGTTGCTCCTCGGCACATTTGCGCTCGGTTATATCTTCATAAATACCGAGAATCCCTATAATTGCATTCGCCTCGTTGCGGAGCGGCACTTTCGACGTGCGAAGCCATATCTTATCGCCGTCCTGCGTGGTTTGCGGCTCTTCGTATGCAAGCCGGGGAACTCCCGATTTCATTACACTCCGGTCGTCGGCGC
Organism: uncultured Geobacteraceae bacterium; assembly: GCA_903939115.1. Lineage (GTDB taxonomy): Bacteria > Desulfobacterota > Desulfuromonadia > Geobacterales > Pseudopelobacteraceae > JACRCG01. Next base: position 50,878 of record CAJAFV010000090.1, on the reverse strand, counting down.
GATATATCTCCGCCTGTTCCTTCCATACCATCTGAAAGTCGTCCTTGCCGATCATATCCTCCGGACAGCCAACTCCTGCATCTCTGGCAATGGCACGGTTGCAGCCCAGATATCTCAGCCCCGCATCCTTCCAGAAAATGCGAGCCGGCACTGTGTCAATGACGGTTTGGAGCATCTTGTTGACAGCTTCAAGGCTTGTATTTGACAGCTTGCGTTCGGTAATGTCGGTAAAGGTAACCCAGCTTTCCCCATTCTCCATTGCAGTAAGCTGCAGATGTACCCAGAACGGAGAGCCGTCGTCCCGCACCAGGCGTATCTCAATAATATTCGGAGCGCTTGAGTCGTGGGACTGTTTTTGGTGCAGGTGGTACCTCTCCAGGTCATCTGTGTAGATTCTCCGGTTGAGTGACTGTTTGATCAGCATGATTCTGCCCACACCAAGCATAGTGGCGGCAGCAAGATTAGCTTCCTGGATAAGTCCTGATTCACCTATCGTCAGATAGCCGACCGGCGCCAGGTCGTACAGGTCGAAATAGCGGGCCTGCGAGGCGTCAAGATCCTCATGCGCACGCCGCAATTCATCGTTCTGCATTTCCAGCTCTATTTGATGCACCTGCAGTTCGTGGAAGAGTCGCTTTGTTTCCTCAGGCGTGGTCAATCCCGGCAGCAAGACTTCGCCTGCCTGGAACAGTTTTTCTGCCCGCCTGCGCAGACCCTGAGCTGTTTCGCCTGGTGTGGATGTCATGCAGGGCTCCAGAATCAGCAAAAACAAATGGCGCACGAAAAATTCCGTTGCGCCGGTCGTGATGTATCAGTCTGATTCACTTAGAAAAGAAAGGTCTGTTAGGGGAAGTACCTGCCTGCGCACTATTGTCACCATTTAGTGGCCTCTTGCAACAAATATTATGATGTAACTATATCGAAACAAGTCAGGCGTGTGGCCTGTCTAATTGACGTATATCAACAAACAAAATTAATTACCAGCTTTCTAATGTTGGTGAGTGAAATCACCACGGGATGAGGCCGGCAAGGGGTTCCGGAAACCCGGAAGATAATTTTATATAGGGGGGCTTCAAACGTGAGCTCAAAGGACGGAGAGATAAGCTGCTGATTTAATTGAGGCGCACAAAAACAGAAAAGGTGGGATCACTCCCACCTTTTCCAGGTTTACCTACAAATTTAAATTGAGATTAAATGTCGTAGTACAGTTCAAACTCAAGCGGTACCGGACGCATACGAACCGGATTCACTTCAGCTTCGGTTTTGTACTCGATCCACTTCTCAATAACGTCAGGGGTAAATACATCACCTTTCAGCAGGAACTCATGATCATCTTTCAGACACTTAAGCGCCTCTTCAAGAGTACCCGGAGCGGACGGAATGTCTTTCAACTCTTCTGGTGACAGTCCGTAAATATCCTTGTCAAGCGGCTGACCTGGATCAATTTTGTTCTCGACGCCATCAAGACCGGCCATCAGCATAGCTGCGAATGCCAGGTAACCATTGCATGATGGATCCGGAGTACGGTATTCAACACGCTTGGATTTAGGATTCGTGGACATCATCGGGATACGGAGCGAAGCGGAACGGTTACGGCTTGAATATGCCATATTTACCGGAGCCTCAAATCCGGGTACCAGTCGCTTGTACGAGTTGGTAGTAGGATTGGTGATAGCACAGAGTGCTTTGGCATGCTTGATGATACCACCGATGTACCAGAGTGCCATCTGGGAAAGGCCGCCGTATTTGTCACCGGCGAACAGGTTCTGTCCGTCTTTCCAGATCGACTGGTGACAGTGCATCCCGGAACCGTTGTCGCCATAGAGCGGCTTCGGCATGAAGGTTACTGTCTTGCCATTGCGATAGGCAACATTTTTGATGATATATTTGAACCATTGCAACTGGTCAGCCATATCTACCAGTGAAGAAAAGCGCATATCGATTTCAGCCTGACCACCGGTTGCAACTTCATGGTGTTGGCACTCGACGCGAATTCCGACTGACTGGAGTACTTCGACCATCTCGTTACGCAGGTCATTCTGGGAATCAACCGGCGAACAGGGGAAGTAACCTTCTTTGTGACGCGGTTTGTAACCAAGATTCGGGAACTCTTCGCGGCCACTGTTCCAGGCGCCTTCAGATGAATCAACGGCAAAAAATGACTGGTTGGCTGTTGAAGAATAACGGACATCATCAAAAATGAAAAATTCGGCTTCCGGTCCAAAGAAAGCGGTATCGCCAATTCCGGTAGACTTCAGATACATTTCAGCTTTTTTTGCAATATTACGTGGGTCACGAGAGTAATCTTCTTTCGTGATAGGGTCGAAAATATCGCAAATGATCGACATTGTCGGAACCTTGATGAAAGGATCCATCTTTGCAGTTGTCGGGTCAGGAAGAAGGATCATGTCAGAGGCGTGGATCGGCTGCCAACCGCGAATCGAAGAACCGTCAAACCCTTGTCCCTCCTCGAAGGTCTCCTCATCAAACTCGGTAATGGGCACTGAAACATGCTGCCAGGTACCAATAAAATCCATAAATTTGTAATCCACCATCTTCGCGCCATTTTCTTTGGCAAATTCTACTACTTGCTTTGGGGTCATCTGTTTCTCCTTTTTGGATTTAATAGATTACAGTGCATCTTCTCCGGTTTCACCTGTTCTGATACGGACCACTTCTTCGATATTGGTAACAAATATCTTCCCGTCGCCGATACGTCCGGTTTTGGCAGACTTTTCAATTGCTTCGACTACTTGCGGCAGAATTGAATCTGCAACGATAATCTCAAGTTTAATTTTAGGTATAAAATCAACTACATATTCTGCCCCTCGATACAGTTCCGTATGACCTTTCTGCCGACCAAAGCCCTTAACTTCACTGATTGTAATCCCCTGAATGCCGATTTCATTAAGTGATTCTTTAACTTCATCCAGCTTGAACGGCTTTATGATCGCTTCAACTTTTTTCACGATAGTACCTCCCGTTACTTGATGTTTTTCTGTAAAAGCAAGCTTCTTGCCAAGTTGACGTCAAATTAATATTGACGCTTTATTAATTACTTAGAATTGATGCTGCGTATTCAGTGCAATTCAAACCACTCACCTTGCAAAAAAAACAGTCACGCTCAAAAAAAATTGCACATAATTCAGGCAATGTTTTCTGCGATTGGTACCTCATCCATGCAAATCCTTCAGTTCCTTAATTATCTCAACCTGGCGCTGGTTGATATAATAGGCAATCTGCTGCTGTGAACGTTTTTCCGCATGAAATTCGATTAAACTGGTAAAAGGAGCGTCCGCTCCGACTACTTTTAAAATCGTCGCACACATACCAACTTCCAGCAGCGGTTTTCCGTTAGTATCCGGCAATTTCAAAAACATATTTACGTCAAGTCCCGGCACTAAAAGACCGACCGACATTGTTCGTAAAGCAACACCACCAAGCGAAATGTCTTTCACATTGCCTATTAAAATATCTCTTTCAAAAACCAGTTCAGCTTCAACGTACCTATCGAGGAGAACACGTACATACCTCCTCATGCTTGAACGGATTCGGGAATAGCCGAAGTTCCGTAAAATAACGCATTTACTCGCCGAGTCTACATAAAAAACCTCACCAATCATATCCTCTGGAAAAGCATTCCGTGGATGCGAATGGATGAGCGTCATTTTTTCCAGATTTATAACTTTTGCCTGATATTCATGCACAGAAAATTCTGCCATCTCATTTTCAACGTTCAACAAAATGGCTTCGTATGATATGGGTACCTCTTTGTAATAATTTAAAAATGAAAATTTCTGCCCTATCATCCCTTTCATAAACTGCAGAATAACAGGTCCATCTTCCTTTTCATTCCCCCTAATGGCTTTGTCGTAATATTGAAACACCAAACACCCCTAAGAAGAATTGAACTATTTTCCAAAATAAGCTATAAAACACGAATGAATTTAAGTATCAGAAAATATCGCGAACAACAAGCAGAATTGACACCACTCGGTATTGATTTTTTCACACTCAGGTTCAAACTTCACTTCCTGCGCCTCTTGCCCCTATCCCTAGCGTATTGCCTTATAAGCACTTTTGCCGAAGCTGATATCTACCGTTTTGTCACAATCGATGGCGTTGAAACGTTTACTGACGCCCCGAGCGAGAAGGGTGCCACCATAGTCATCAAAGACCAACCGGATCCTGCCTCTAAAAAGCGTTCCGGTTCAAAAAAACAGAAGACTCACACCATTTCTCTGGATGAAATCGCCCTGAAAGCGGTAACCGCGTCCCTCCAGCCTCAAAAGCAGGAACAAAACAGTTTTGAACCTCATATGCCGTCTGTCGGCGGGACGATAACCTCAAAAGTCGGCATGAGAATCGACCCGATCGACGGCACCTGGCGACAGCACAATGGCGTTGATATAGCTATCCCTTCAGGGACTCAGGTTAAAGCCGTTGCTCCCGGTGTCGTTGTCTACACCGGCAGTCGTTCCGGGTACGGCAACACCGTCGTAGTAGAGCACGACAACGGAATCATAACGTTATACGCCCACAACAGTCAAATCATGGTGGCAGAGGGGCAGCAGGTTTCTGCTGAAAGCACCCTGGCGCTGTCAGGCTCTACCGGAAGATCAACCGGACCACATCTCCATTTTGAGGCCTGGCAGAGCGGCACAAACGTCACCGCAGCATTTCTTCCCAACAGCAGCGTGATCCTGCCAAAAGCGGCGCTTGTTGCCAGCAGTTATCGTGCTGCCCGTTTCAGGAGCGAAACCCTTTCCGACGGATCAATCCTGTTTACCAACCTTCCTGCTACTTCGCGCTGATGCACGACCAGATTGCAAAATACAGCGCAAAACTGGTTTCTGATGGTTCCTCATATGCCGGGCAGATCGCTTTTGCTGCTCAGGATGACATCATGATTTCCGATGGGGAACCTCATCTGGCTGCGCTCGCAGAAAGGGTACTCTCTCGCCTCAACTGCCTCGCCCTTGCTGCCGCATCCCCCTCACTCCCGTTTGCAGAGCTTCTCATCCAGAGATCCGGGACTGCTGAGCAGACCATTGTCCCTCGGGATACTGAAACCCGTACGTTTCTGCACGACATTCCAATTGTCCGCAAGAGCGGACTCGGTTCTGACTCTGCAGCGACAATTGCCGCGCTGTTAGGAAATCGTAAAGGGATTATCGTAGAGGGTCTGGGAATTTTCGCTGTCGGGGCATTAACGGTTGAACAGGCGTATATCAACTGGTCATCTGTTTTTCATTCGACGTATATCAAATATCTGGAAGATATTCTTGAATGCGGCTTTATGATTCCAGGCGAGGAGGCGGCTTTTAACCATTTTCGCCGGGAGCTACTGCTCCCGCTTTCAGCTGAAGGACTCGAGTTTCAACCAGGGCCCTTACTTGAAAAAAGTGTCATCCTGAAGGAGCTTGCTACTGTCGGGCGATATACTGTCCAGCGGCGGCTGGTTGACTCTTTTTTCGGTAACATTTCGTATTCAAACGGCGGCCTGATCTATATTTCACAAACCGCGTCAAGCCTGGACGAACTCCCCGGCTGTATTGACCCGGTACCTTTTGAAAACAACTCAACGGTCGGCATCACCGCCTCCAGTGAGCTGGTTGCGCACCGCTCTATTTTCGAAACAACCGGCTGTCGTGCCATTTTGCACGGTCACCCGCGCTTCGCGGTGGTCATGAGCATGATCTGCGACGAGAAGGAAGCCTGTCTTACCGCTGATTGCTGGAAGGATTGCACAAAAGTCCGTTTTTTGGGAGACACCCCGGTAGTCGCCGGCGAGATCGGCGCCGGCGGTATCGCCAGGAACGTCCCGCCGGTAATCGGAGCTACCGGTGCGGCAATTGTCTACGGGCACGGAGTATTCAGCACCGGCATTACCGATTTTCGCGAAGCGTTTCAGTCACTGGTTGATGCCGAAAACTGGTGCCGGGCGGAATACTTCAGAAGGCTTGACGAAAAGAAGGCGCTCGCTTAACTGCGTATTTTCCGCGCAATTTCAAACAGTGCAATACCCCCGGCGACCGAGGCATTCAGCGAACTTACCCCGCCATACTGCGGGATAGACATCACCACATCACACTGTTTCCGTACTAACGGCCTGATCCCCTCCCCTTCACCACCAACTACCAGCACGACATTCCCTGAAAAATCGGTGCCGTAGACCGACTGCCGGGCAGCACTATCAAGACCATACACCCAGTAGCCGAGTTTTTTCAGCGTTTCAAGCGTTTGGGCAATGTTTGTCACCATAGCAACCGGAACGGTCTCCACAGCACCTGCCGATGTTTTTTCAGCAGCAGCGGTAATTCCGCAGGCACGATCTTTTGGTATGACGACACCATCAACCCCGGCACAGGCGGCGGAACGGATCAGCGCACCCAGATTATGCGGGTCCTGAATTGCATCGAGAACCAGAATAAATCCGGCTTTTCCAGACTGGCTGATCGAAGTCAGCAGATCGTCAAAATCTGAATAGCGGAAAGGTTCAACCTCCAGGGCGATACCCTGGTGATGCGACGACGCACACATTTTAGTGATATCAACCTTATCCCGACGGTGAACGGCAACACCCCGTTCTTCGGCCAACCTGATAATTTTTTCAACACGATGATCGGTCGCACTGATCTGAACATACAGGTTGAAGGCGGCACGTACTCCCTGCAGCGCCTCCTTTACCGGATTGACTCCGAATATCAATTCACCCTTCATACGGCACCTTCCGCTATCTCGGCAGCGATACACTCTGCTGCCTGAGCAGGATCGGGCGCTTTGGCGATCGGGCGGCCGATTACCAGATAGTCGGCACCACAGCATACCGCTTCCGCCGGTGTCATTATTCTTTTCTGATCATCGACAGACGCGAAAGAAGGCCGCACTCCCGGAGTCACGATGAGAAAACCGGGGCCGCAGGCTTCCCTGATCAGGCCGATTTCAAGCGGAGAGGCCACCACACCATCCATACCGGACGCCTGGGCAAGACGGGCAAGACGAACCACCATATCCTGAACTGAATGTTCGATGCCGACCTGCCTCAGTGTTTCAACGGTGGACGAAGTCAAAATAGTCACCGCCAGAAGCCGGGGACGCTCAGTATCATTAAACTCCTTGTGCACGGCATTAGCCGCGGCTTCCATCATTTCAGCGCCACCCAGCGCATGCAGATTGGCAAGCTGGACGCCGAGGCGGGCAGCTCCCAGCATCGCATGTGCCACGGTGTTCGGGATGTCATGATATTTAAGATCAAGAAAAACCTGGCCGCCATGGCGCTGAACAGCCTTGACCGCTGCCGGACCGCAGGAGGTGAACAGCTCTTTCCCGACCTTGAACATGCCGACTTTATCAGCCAATGTTTCTGCCCACCGGTCAATGTCGTCAAGACCATGCACATCGAGGGCAAATATTATTTTTTTCCGAGCTGTTTCTGATGTCATAATAACCTCATTTCATGAATTCTGTTGCAGATGCAATAATTCCTTCTGCATCAATCCCGACATCCTTGCGCAACTGGGCCTGACTCCCCTGCTCAACAAAATGATCGGGCAGTCCAAGACGCCGCACTTTTACATTTTGCAGATTATTATCATAGAGCAGTTCCAAAACGGCACTGCCAAAACCACCCTGCAAGGCATTTTCCTCCACAGTCATAATCATGCCGGTCTGACGGGCGACACTCAAGATCAGTTCCGTATCAAGCGGCTTAACAAAACGGGCATTAACCACTCCGGCGGAAATACCGTTTATTCCAAGTGCTTCTGCCGCCAGAAGTGCCGGAAACACAGTTGCTCCAATCGCAATTATTGTCAGATCGTTACCATAAACCAGCTGTTCACCCTTCCCTATTTCAAGGCATTTCACATCACGATCCAACTCGACACCGTATCCGGCACCGCGCGGATAGCGAAGCGCAATTGGAACGCCCGAATAAATAGCGGTCTTGAGCATATGGCGCAATTCATTCTCATCCTTCGGGGCCATAATTGATATTCCCGGCAGGTGCCGTAAATAGGAAAGGTCAAACGCGCCATGATGAGTCGGGCCGTCATCACCCACCAATCCGGCACGATCCATGGCTATGGTTACCGGTAGATGCTGCAGACAGATATCGTGAAAAACCTGATCGTAGGCGCGCTGTACAAAGGTGGAATAAACGGCGACTACCGGCTTGAATCCTTCTGCTGCCAGACCGGCCGCAAATGTCATGGCATGTTGTTCGGCAATACCGACATCGAAAAAACGCTCCGGGAAACGCTGACTAAACGGGTTAAGTCCGGTACCATCGGGCATGGCAGCGGTTATAGCAATTATTTTAGGGTCTTCTGCAGCCAGCTGAATCAACGTTTCACCAAAAACATCCGTATACGATTTGATGCTCGGCTTGGGCGCACCTTTACCGGTAGCCACGTCAAAAGCCCCCACACCATGGTATTTTGAAGGCGTATCTTCGGCAGGCTTGTACCCTTTTCCTTTAGTCGTCAAAACATGAACAAGCAGAGGGCCGTCAAGCTCATGTATGTTTTTGAAGACATCAACCAACTGCTGCAGATTGTGACCATCCAAAGGGCCGATATAATCGAAACCAAGCGCTTCAAAGAGAGATCCGGGAGTGAGAAAACTCTTCAGAGAATTTTCCGCGCGGCGGGCAAAATGCAGGATATCGGTACCAAAAGCCGGAATATGCTTAAGCAGTACCTGCATCTCTTTTTTTAAATCACGATAATACCGCCCCGTCATTTTACGTGAAATAAACGCGGAAAAAGCACCCACATTTTTGGATATCGACATTTCGTTATCGTTCAGAATGACAATCAGGTTCTTTTTGAGATGCCCCGCCTGATTCAGCGCCTCAAAAGCCATACCGCCAGTCAGAGAGCCATCACCAATGACCGCTATGGAATGATTCCGCTTCCCCTCAATGCCTGCTGCAGCAGCCATGCCGAGTCCGGCTGAGATCGATGTCGAGGCGTGCCCGACCCCAAAAGCATCATGCTCTGACTCGCTGCGTTTTGGAAAACCGGAAATGCCCTTGTACTGGCGCTGGGTATGGAAACGGTCGCGCCGCCCGGTGAGAATCTTGTGTGTATAGGCCTGATGCCCGACGTCCCATATAATTTTATCATTGGGGGAGTCGAAACAGTAGTGCAGGGCAATTGACAGTTCAACCGTTCCGAGATTTGAGCCGAGATGACCACCGGTGGTAGAAACCGTATCCAGAAGGAATGTGCGAACCTCGGCAGCAAGCGCCGGTAATTGTTCCGGTCTCAGTTTTTTAAGATCTGATGGCGAATTTATATTTTCAAGCAACATTCACGTACCCCATTGGAAATCAACCATCAAAGCCAACATTTAAAGAATCGTATTACTACCATATTACACAACACCCTGTAAATTTTTTTCCATTTTCAAGCGTTTACAACCGCCACTCTATTTGGAAATGCTAAAGCTGCTTGACAACGGACAGATACATACGCATAAATGCGGTATCTGTCTGAATTGGCGGCAAAGAAGCTCACTACCACGTAACTGGACGGGACGACGTATGCCACCCTATTTCTTTCAACTTTGTGTACTGATAGCGCTCCTGTGTGGACTTCTACAGAGCGCCGACGCCGTGCAGTGGCAAGCGCTGAACGGCACGGCTCGCTATAAGGTGTCGTATGACGAACAGTCGATCCGGCTGACTCCTCTGGGGCGCCTTGAAATATGGCTCCGGTTTATCCCCCGGGGAGAAGCAGATCGTGCATTAGCAGCGGAGGAGTACAAGGACAAGCGCTATCGTTCACATCTTGAGTACTATGAAATCGACTGTAGTGAGCAGACCGCACTACTCGGGCTGATTGATATCCTCGGCGCGTCACGGGCACGGCTAAAGCGTCTTCAGGGCGGGTCGCTGCCTGAACCGATACTCCCCGGATCTCTCCTTGAAAATGCAGCCCAGCGCATCTGTCCGACCCTGGATGATGAAAATGAAAATGAGGGGGAGCCCGAGTCGGCCACAACCGAGACCCCGCCATTAAGCAGCGACCAACTGCAGCAGATAGAACGTCTACAAAAAATCGCGGATTCAAAAGAGGCAACGGCTGATACGTGGAAAGAGCTCGGAAACATTTATTTTGATACCGACCAACCTGAGTTGGCGATCAAGGCTTATGACCGGGCACTCGCATTGCGACCTGGCGACACCGACATCCTGAATGACCAGGGTGCCATGTATCGCCAGATCGGAGATTTCAATAAAGCTTTGGCAAACTTTGAGCTGGCGAGCTCAAAAGACCCGAAGAATCTCGAAAGCCTGTACAATAGTGGTTACGTGTATGCCTTCGACCTGAACAACATTCCAAAAGCTCTTGTCATATGGAAGCGGTACCTAAAACTCGAGTCTAAAAGCGAAGCCGCGCGGCAGGTACAGTCGTTTATTGACCAGTATGAGAAACGGCCGGAGTAATTCTGACAAATTTGGTTCTGTTTTTAGCGAGAGTGTGGTATTAATCCAAACCTTCAGTTGATCCGTACACCAATTCCAGATCAAAGAGGGTGTTTGAGACGGGATTAAGAGTTTACGCGCCCGTAGCTCAGCTGGATAGAGTACCAGGCTTCGAACCTGGGTGTCGGCCGTTCGAATCGGTCCGGGCGTACCAATAAAAACAAGCGGTTAGGTTAATTCCTAGCCGCTTTTGCTTATTGCGTAACCTCTGGTGTAACCTCTAGCGCACGTGCTGTGGGTCTTGGTGAGGACTTCCTCAGTTCCGAACAATGTGCGAACGACCATGGCGATCTCATTTTGGATAAAATAATAAGGGCTTTTGCAGTCCCCTTTGGGGTTAAATCCAGAAAGGCAGACCGTGATGATCTGCCCGTATAGAACCTGTTTTTTCGTTAGTAGCTGATATAGTGCCTATTTTTTAGGATCGAGCACTGCCAACCTTTTTAATGAGTAAATAAGGCAATGCAAAATAACCATTGACACGTAAATACAGACACTTACATGCTGTGTCTATTCACTGAGCAAACCGATAAAACAGTAGTATTTTCGTTACATTTATGAAACATATCCACAGCTTCAACAGGGTTATCCACATTTTTTGTGGAAAGGTTATCCAGCTCGAAATACCAGTTACTTAGCCGATTATTGGTCGGTGGCATTTGAAATTTAGATTAAAAATTCCCTTAGCTTTTTCGCAATCGTCATTTTAGCGGCTTCCCTCCATTTGCTCCCGAAATACTCTTTCAGCTGCCATTCGTCCTCTATGAAGATGGCTTTCATGATCCTCGCCGGTTGGGGCATCAAATACTTTGATCCCGGCGGACTCGAACCTGTAATTTAACCCCGAATGCGACCCAGGAAAATTGAGTTACCCTATTTTATCTGTTTGTTCATTGGAAATTTTAATTGTATAGTTTTTACGTGACTTTCGGCATCAAGTTAAAGGCTCTGACTTTGTGAAATGCGGTACGACAAGGAGCCAAATAGGAGAACAGGATGAAAACTTTTAAGTGCCTACCTCTACGTCACTGTAAGAACGGTCTCATTTTCCGTCCCGCACTAAATGTATCATTATGCTCAATTCAAAAGGGGGTATTACATGGCACCAAAATTGAGAGTACTCATTATGACATGTCTGTATCTGGCGATTACCGGCACATTTCAAAAACCATCACCAGCCTTGGCCCAAGAGGTCTACACCAACAGCGATATCGGCATTTCAGCCACAACACCCAATGCTTCGGCAGCTACCGTACCTGACACAAAAAACACACCCTTTAATGAACCGAAACCGGGTGAGAAGCTCTCCTTCGAGCAGATTACTGAAATTCTGAGGACCACACGAAACCTCGCCGGCAGAAATCTGAGTGGACTCAACCTTATTGGATTGAATCTGAGCGATTGTGACCTGAAAGGCGCAGACATGAGAGGGTCCAATCTCGAGCGCGCCAACATGATGGGTTCTAATCTTGAACGGTCTGACATGACCGGAGCAAACCTGAAAATGGCAAGCTTCTATCAGTCGGCGCTGACCGCCGCGAAACTCGATCAGGCTATCCTTGATGGTGCTATCTGGGTTGACAAAAGTATCTGTGCAAAAGGTTCCATCGGAGAATGCCGTAAAATCGGCACAAAACCTGAGTAACCCACACCGTCTCAAGTCCTGATGGATCCTGCAGATAAAACTGGCATAGCGAGAACGTCTTCAACTGGACGTGCACATGACGCCTTACTTCCCTTTTTTCGACTCACTTCAGTCATAACCCCTCGAAAAGCAGGAGCGGTGTGAACCAGACTCAAGCTTTAATCCTCCTTCAGAGCTGTAGCACGGCCCACTCAAAATAGTACCCTGCCGATTACAACGGGCATTCATAGTAGCGGGAGAGTTATTATTAACCGATTCACACATATTACTGTGCATTAGGCTCAGAATGTCTTTGACATTTATGGTATGCGCGTATTAGTTTGACTCCTGTGAAAGGATGTTTGAAGATTTCAACTCAATAAAACCACCTAACAGGAGGCCGTCGACAAAAGTTGAAGCTTCGGAGTTTTGTGTCTTATGTCCCACGAAATCACCTCACTGTACAGGCACATAACGCTGTAATGTAAATCAATCTAAGGAGCTTTTACTATGTCAAATGGTCAAGTAGCAGCAGGAAACCCCGGGGTCGTCGGATTGGCGGGTTTCGGTCTTACGACGATGGTCCTCCAGTTTCACAATGTCGGCTGGTGCGGAGTCGGACCAGTAGTGGCGCTTGCCTTCATCTTCGGCGGGTTCGCGCAGTTGGTTGCCGGTTTTCAAGAATTCAAGTGCGGCAATAATTTTGGTTACAGCGCGTTCGTTTCATACGGGGCATTCTGGATTGCCCTTGGAATCATATTTATTCTGAATAATTTCAACATATACCATTCCGACGGTAAGGACATCGGCTGGTTTCTGATTGCCTGGACACTGTACACTTTTGTCATGTGGATTCCGGCCATGAAAATTCACGGCGCTATGGCGGTCACCTTTACCCTGCTGCTGGTCGGCTTCATACTGCTGGACCTGGCCCATTTCGGGCATCCGGATTTGACGCCCGTCGCCGGTTATGAGCTTATGCTGTGCGCCCTCGCGGCCTGGTACATGATGGCTTCATCCATTTATGCCCAGGTATTCGGCAGGGCAGTACTGCCGCTAGGCAAGCCCTGGATCAAATAATCACGTCCTGCCTTAATAGCGGGAATGACCGCAGCGAGTAGAACTTAATAGAACCGGGAGATCATATGAAAAAAATGAATATAGTGCTGGCCATCCTTGTGAGCCTCTGTTTTTCCATGAACGCCTGGGCCGTGCAGTCTGCGACCAAGGAAGAGTGCGTAATTAAAAGCCATGAAGCCGCCGCATTGATTACTTCGAAAGGCTTGGCGGCGGCAATCAGTGAGATCAGTGACCCAAAGGGTAATTTTGTCTGGAAGGATACCTATGTATTCCTGATGAATCTGGACGGCAAAATGCTTGCCCATCCCATGCAACCTGAACTTACACAGTTACCCCACTGCCTGCTGATAACCGATCCGACCGACAAGGCAATCTTTGTCAGCTTCGTCAATACCGCGAGGAGTGCCGGCCAAGGGTGGGTGGAGTACATGTGGCCGAAACCGGGTAAAAAGTCACCGTCCAAGAAGATCACCTATATCTACCGGGTTCCCGGGAAGGATTTATTCGTGGCCGCTGGGATTTATGTCGGCGGCATGATGTACTGACGGGGAAAAGAACAGGGTAAAAGGAGGGACCGGGAGCAGCAACTTCGGTTCTTCCTTTAGGATCGGGGCTGGCAGACTTGTTCTCGCTGTACCCATTGTGCGCAGTTGACTGGCAGCGACACAAAAGTGATTCAGGTTAGTCATTCACAGTTGATGCTTTGCTACAAGAGACACAGTGTAGCAACGTAGAAGGCCACCCGAAAGTCTAGGCGTTTACTTAATCTGTTGAAAAATTCCATTTGTCTTAGTATTTGTGATAGAACACTAAGGCGAAGGGAGTTTATTTTATGGAAAAATCAGTGGAGCCGACGGAAGACAGGCCCGACCAAAGCATCGAGCAGCAGTCTCAACCAGTACCCATACTGAACGCGGGATTGCTAGTTGTGCCAGATGCCGTTGGTGGTATCCAGATAAATTTCTGCAAGAACCCGTCATGTCCTAACTTCAGCACTCCCGCAGAGGGTATTCGCAAAAATCCCGGCCGCAGCAAGAACACTCCGCCCACTTCAACAGAAGATCAGACCGTCAAGCCAGTCAGATATAAGACCGGAAGAGCTGGGAATATTCCTTATATCCAGTGCCAGTCTTGTAACGAATGCCCGCCCATTAAGAGCAACCTTGGCATCAAAGAGGAGCTCGACCGCCTGACTGCCCCACTTGATCAAAAAGAAACTCTGCCCTGCTGCCCGAACGAGGATTGCGACAACCACAAAAACATGGTGCCGGCATCAAACCTAGATGCATACTGGCAAAACGGATACACATCAATCCGCTCGCCGCGTTGGAAGTGCAGGCTCTGCCTCAAGACATTCTCTCAAGCACAAAAGTCCACGCACCGCCAGAGGAAGTCTAGCGAGAACATCTCAATATTCCGTAACCTAATGAACAAGGTGCCGCTGCGTAGCATCTCACGCATTGCAAATATGTCACCGAAGGCCATCTACGATAAAATTGACTTCATCTACAGGCAGTGTGTAGCTTTTGCTGCACACCGAGAGCGCGATCTGCCAAACCTCAAAAAGAAGTGGATGGAAATTTCTGTCGACCGTCAGGAACACACAATAAACTGGTTCCAAAAGGGCAATAAGAAAAACATAAAGTTGCATGCCATAGCCAGTGTCGACAACAGGACTGGCTATGTATTCGCCTCTCACCTCAACTACGAGCCATCGCTGAATTTGCGGCAGGTTGAAGCAGACCTGCACACGACGCAAGATCATAAATTGCTTCCACCCTTTCGAAAGTATGCTCGCTTGTGGCTACGAGCAGACCACCTTGCGACTACTTTCGACGAGACTGTTGGTAACACCACTATCAATGGGAATAAATCAAGGCAGGCGCGTATTGATGAGTTGGTTGACGCTGTCTATAGACAGGCGGCGGAACGACCAGATATAGAAGCATATGATGAGCTTGATATCTACAGCCGGCTTCCTGAATGGGGAATGCAGGTCCATGCAGAATACACCCTCTATGCTCACTTCTTTTTTCTCCTGAGGCAACTTTCTGGTATAGGTTACGTGTGCTTCTACATGGATCAGGACTCAGGTATTCGTGCTGCTTGTCTCGGGGCCTTTGCCGACAGAGTATTGGATAAGAGTTGCGATGCTTTCTACGTCAAGGTCGGCAAGGAACTCACACAAGCGCATAAACTCGCGCTTGTTAATAAGTGGCAGTGGACACGCGACGAGTTCGTGGCCAAAAACGGCGAATATGAGGATGTGCCCGACAACTTCATCAGGCGATGCATAGTCAGAGGACTTTTGGACTCAATGACTCCTCACGGTAAGTGGGGAGACCTATGGCTTGAACACCCGTTTGCCACCATGAGCGAGCCAGAGAAGATGGTCTGCTACCTAACGAACATCAAGAACGATATGTTTGATCATTCGAAGGACAACATGGCCATGAAGTACGACCGGGCGAGCCTACATTATGTTGATAGCTTCTTCATGCAGTCCAGAAGACGTATATCCTTGTTCGAACGCGCAATAAGCTCTTCAAGCTCTGCCTACAGGAAGTGGCACGGCTACAACGCTTACAGGCCGATTATGGTTGCAAAACTGATGGAGATATTCCGAGTTTACCACAATTATGTGATTGAAACAGAAGGCATCAAGCGCAGGCGGCTCAAGGAGGGTGAGAAAAAACGCAAGAAGGGGACCGTGGTGAAAAAGTCTCCGGCAGTACGCCTGGGACTGGCCAAGGGAAGTGTTACGGAGGCGGATATACTCTACTTCATGCCGAGTAGGGATTAGGTATCTCATCCATTATTGCGACATCCATGGCTGTCGGTGTTCAATGCCCAATCGGGAAAAGTTTGTAAGGGAAAAAAAGGAATGTTATTGCCGCGTAAACAATTCCTCCAAAAATAACTAGTCCGAAGTACCCTTTTACGGTATCAATTTTTTCTTTAATACGTTCTTTCCGTTCTTTTTCTTCTCGTTCTCTGCGTTTGGCTGTTCTGCACTTATCTTCTTTAACAGCTTCGTCATAAGCCTCCCCGAGGATACGATCAATCTCAGCCTGTGCTACTGCCGTTCTCCTCAGCCATTCATCGACCTGTTTCTGACGCTCAGCTCTTCTTGCCCTAATCTCTGCTATCTCAGCATCACACTCTGCTTTCTCGCGTGCGAGCCGTTCCTGATCCCTCTTCCAGGTGGCAAAGGTTTCTTCGCCCCCAAGTATCCCGTAAGCCCAATTAACCTCTTTCATCCTCTCTTCGGCATCCTTTCTATCAGGATTTGTGTCTGGATGGATTTTTTTTACAAGGCGGTAGTAAGCTTCTTTTGCGCTTTTGGCAGTGTAGTTGTCGTGGGCGAGACCAAGTATCTCGAATGGAGTTTGTACGGCAGCCATGGTGTCCTTACGCTACGGGGGTTAATCAATGATGTCTGGAATAGCTCCTGTCCCCTGTTGTTTTTATAAAAAATGTGGCCTTGAACGTGTCGCCACGCAGACCCCGCCCTCTTTTGAGTCTATCTCCCATACAATGAAAAAACTCGCTTTTGCGAGCATGTGACCGGCAAATGGGAGCGACCAACTATTGGGCACTACTTGTGCCAAGGAGCGCCGGCCCATGATGACTGGTTATACTTACGAACAGTAACCTAACGTCGATAGATTGGAATGTGATTGCATAACCGAATAACTCTCTTAAGTTAAAGATCACGCGGGTGTCCATTGGCCGGATTTGAATGAGAAATTTAAGGCGGTGGATAAGGGGAAAACACAGAAGAAAATTATTTGCAGCGATTTTTTGTTGTGGGGTGTGTAAAGCCTACCGAGATATCTTACGCAAAGTCCAGAAAACCAATAACTACAGGCAATAAAAAAACTCCCACCGGCAATGAAGTTGATGGGAGTTTTGATTTTTCAACAGATTAAGTAAACGCCTAGACCCGAAAGTGGCCTTCTACGTTGCTGCAAACTTCATGTATTTCCCCTTTGCTTGTTCAGCTTTTAGATGCAACGCCGACTTTTTCGTCTTTCACTACCGACACAAGCCCTTTAACCATGCCGGTCATCAACAATAGTGCCGGGATTACCTGTGCTACGACTATCAGTGCGCAAAATCCCAAAAATACCCAGACAAAAATCCCGCTGTTATCTTCGCTCAACCCTGATGCTGCAAATGCTGTAACTGGTGCCAACATTCCTACGATAGTGGTGATAAGTGCTCTCATGACATCCTCCTATTTTGAGTTTTGTTGAATTTGATTGCTGTTGTATTTTGATATACGCACTTTCAATGCCAAGTTGCACAAATAAAAAACTTTATTACTTAACACATTGTAATTACTATATATATTTGTTGTCACTATATCATATATGTAACCATAGACAAGAAGACAGCCGCTTCCGCTGTATGAGAACAAAATACTAATTATCTGCCCGCGGGGAATAGTTGCTGTTATTACAGTAGGTTATTTACAAGTATATGAAATTTCGAGGTGTATAAATCTATTATTCTCAAGCTGCCACAGGTACCGACGCCTGTTTCAAAATCCATTCTTTAGTTCTGCGTTATTTTTAGGGCTATGATCAGTTAACGTCATCTGCGGCGAGGGGGGTGTGAAGTGTTTACCTTGCTCTGTTTTTACGAAGCTGTCGCGATTGAAGCCCTGCTTTTCAAGGTGCTGCAGAATACTCTCGAAAACATCACCGTTAAGCTTAGGTGTACGGGATATTACCCAGAGGCGCTTTCTGTCTGGAGTACAAATGACAGAATATTCATACTCTTTACCCTGGTCGATTATCAAATATTCACTACGGAAAGGCCAGAAAAAGGAAAACATGAGCCGGGCGTTATGGGATTTATCTATTGACCAGCCGCGTCCGTTTGTATGATGTAAGGAGCCATCATGTTTGTCGCGACAACTGTTGAGTATGTCTATTTCACCATCATTTCGAAGCGAAAATGTAGCGGTACTGTCTTGACAACCTTCCTGCAGTCTGCTCGGCAAATGAATTACTTCGTACCACAGTCCAGCGTATTTGCTCAAATCTACAGAGTCAACTGTTTGAAGTGCAGGCAGATTAGCTGAGGCCCAGGCACTCTGGAATGTGACGGATACAGAGACCGCTGTTACGATGACAAAAAATATGAGTTTACTGAGAAGTTGATTCATTATTCACCCGATTCAGTAACAGAAACAGCCGCTTCGTAATCATCAAGACGATAGATACTTCGCCAGGACAACCCACATCGCTGACAAGAGCAATGCTGAGCCATTACACCCTTCACAGCCGACAGGTACCCTGCGCTGATATCTTTCGTAGCACACTTCGGGCAGCGCTCACCTGATTGACGAATGAACGTTTCCCGCGTAACAAATTCAGGTTTATCCAACCCGGCAACTTGCACGGCTGCAGCGCCGGCGGCACATCCCTCTACCGCAGAGCTTGCCTCAGCGGCGGTTACCGCTTCAACGAGGACCTGCGGAGGAGTGCTGTCACGGTAGAGGAGCTCCACGGTATAACCATTGCCTGTCCGGGTTGCACGGATGCCAAAGGTGGTATTCCGCAGCGGTCCCATATTTAATTCAGTACATCTGGCCTTCAGACTCTTTTCAGTTACTTTTGCCACTGGCTTCTCCTTGTCTCAAATAGTTGGTAATGCGGCATTGTTACAAATGCAGTTATATGGTAAAGCTTCTCAGGAGAAAAAGACCATGTTTATTCCGGTAGAGACGATTCCAAAGCGATCACTTTGGGCCTTCACATGCAGCATGACCATGAGTACAGGTGATAAAAGTGGCATTACCTGAAGAAGAGCTGTTCCGGGCCAACGAACTTGTGCGTGCATTCTGCCAGGCAAGGACCGACGATTCTTCCAGGTTGGAGTATCACACCAGGGGAAACCGGGTAACCCTCGTGGAATCCCGCCCATTTTTCATTGACCCATCCCTGATTAACAGTGTAAACGTTGCACAGCTTGAGTTCAATCCAGAACTCAAGGTTTGGGTGCTCTACTGGTATGACAGAAAAAACAGGCGCCAGCCGTACCCGACAGGCAGAAACCGTGACAATATCGAAAAATTGCTTGCAGAAGTCGCTGCAGACCCTACTGGTATATTTTGGGATTAAAATTTGGGAGGAGGTCGTTATGATAATTAAGACTCTCGTTGTTATTTGTATGCTGTCGATGCCCCTGTCACTCGCTTTTGCAGAAACTGCTCCGACAAAATCTGCACGGAGTGTTGAAATATACGTCACTGACTGGTGTCACTACTGTAGAGATGCGCAAAGCTACATGAAAAGCAGGGGGATTGCCTTTACTGCGTACGATATCGAAAAGGATAGTGCCGCGAATCGACGATATATGGAACTTGGCGGCGGAGGTGTGCCTATTCTCGTAATCGGTTCAAAGAGAATGTACGGTTTCTCCAAAGAAAAATTCGAATACATACTGAAAAACGAACATTAGGTTACAAAGCCCACTTGTAATGGGTGCTTAGCTCAACGGGAGTGCTCGGCCTTCATACGGCACTTTTTCCCATAAACTGCAAACCGAAGTTATCAATTTGAATAATATGAAGCCCCTGTTCCGAATTCAGGGAATCCAAAACTCTTCTGACTTCATCTGAGTCTCCTTCAAAAAACTGGAAAACTTTCTTTTCCCATAGGCCTTTTTCAAGTTGAAGCGCTACCCGTGCTGCTTGAGTAATCGGAATAGTTTCATCGTTTTTGAACTCATTAATAGTAGTTTCCAAAAATTTCATGCTTGAAGTAAGAGCATTTTTTCTTAACTCTCCTTGCGTGAATTTTATTTTATTCTGGGAATCACTTTCGATCAGACGTTTGATCAAAGAAGCATGCATCAGCTCTTCCTTAGCCATTTTAGTCCAGAAAACCTTGTGCTCAGGGTATCTTCTTGCAAAAAGCTTGTACAATATACTAATAAGAAACTCCTGCTGCACAAACAACTCCACAAGTTCTTTCTGATCGCTACTTAACTCCATAATATTCCTTTCGCTATCCTTTATTATTTCCGCTGATAGTATCAGATTATGCAAAACCGTCAGGGATCACTGATTCGATCTCTGCAGCGTCCAACAACAAACCGCCTGCCGGCATGCAAGCGGGCACGTAATGTTTATTCTTCGCCTGTCAAATAATCGGCCGCTTCAAACCTCAGAATGTCCACCCAATCACCACACCCTTCAGCAATTGCCTCGTCACAAGCGACAATAATTGCTTTAAGGTCGCTCGCCACATGAGGATTTTTTTTGTCTAAAACAAAAAACGCCGAATCAGGGTGAATCGTCCAACCATTTGAGGCGTCGTAAGATTTCATACGTGTGACCTCCGTCTGTTATCTATTCAACAGATTACCACGTTTTACATCAATAGCAATAAAGTAGGCATGCTGGGTGAATATTCCCATCCTTTCACCTGACATCCTGATACGATAGTCAGGATTGTCTGTTCACTTGTTCCAAGGCATCAGAACGACATTGATGCCCCTTTCGGCAAGGCGTTTCAATTCTACTTCAGCGAACTGGCTGCCATTGTAGCGTCCAACAGTGACCTCCCAGACTACCAGAGGAACCTGGGCTTTGACAATCTCTGTCCGGATATCTTTCTTCGCAAGCATATTTTGCTCAATCAGAGCGGATTGAAAAGAAAAACCCGAAGCTGCGACGACGCACTGCTGATCACCATCCTTGACAATGAATGCCTGTTTTTCTTTGCGTATGAGGTTCGCAAGGCGTTTCCGTGCAGTGTTCTTCTCGTTGAAACATTCCGTGACCAGACGATAGACATCCCTGGTCTTTTTTCCCTCTCGAACAACGGGTGAGAGCCCGGAGGCTTTAAGTTTTTTCACAAGAATATCGAGCTTTGTGCGGTCCACTGACTCGCCTGCCAAGAGAGTATAAAAAACGCGTTTCTGTTCCTGCTTTTTATCGTCAGCAGGAAGCGCCTGTAAAGCGGTTGACGGTGCATCCTCAACCGGCTTGACAGAAGATGGCAGGCTTTTCGCCTTTTTCTCCGCTTCTTTGAGCAACTCCTCAATCTGTTTATGTCCTTTTATTGATGCAATTACCTGCGCAGTGATTCCATCCTTATTCTCAACAGTAGCGTCGGCTCCATTGCCAAGAAGTATTTTAACAATATCCAGAGACGCACCCGTGGAGGCGAGCATCAACACGGTTTTACCATCATTAGTCATGGCATTGACATCGGCACCCTTGGCAATCAGTGCTCGTACAATC
This sequence comes from uncultured Geobacteraceae bacterium, assembly GCA_903939115.1. GTDB lineage: Bacteria > Desulfobacterota > Desulfuromonadia > Geobacterales > Pseudopelobacteraceae > JACRCG01. The sequence goes on along the minus strand of CAJAFV010000090.1, from coordinate 29,416 downwards.
CCCAGATGGCCTCCCAGTGAGGAATACATTAACGGTGTCACCCCATGAATTGTCTTGGCGTTGACATTGGCACCAAAGGTGATCAAAATTCGCACAATCTCCAGATATCCACCCATTGAGGAATACATTAATGGGGTCATGCCGTCATTCCTCCTGGTATTTACATCCGCACCATTGTCTATGGTCGCTTTTACCGAATAGATTTCTCCATGCTCGGCAGCTTTAATCAATACTTCATTTAAGCCTGCGGTGGCACTATTCACAAACATCGTGATCAGAATAGTCACTAATATCGCTCTCATAGTTCTAATTTTTGTTTCCCTCCCTGATTTCAAAATCAATCATCACATTATCATTGCCACATAAGACAGCTCCTAAAACAGAAATCAAGCGCAGCATTATACTGCTATAATAAATAATTACAACCAGAAGATCGGACTGAATCTCACCAGCGCCAAGTCCCCATGGCTATCCCGCCTAGATTTTTTTGTCCATCCCCAAACTCAAGGATCTGGCTTTATTGGTGGCAACAACTCCAGACGACAAAAAAGAACTGATCCTCAGCTATTCAAGATAAAATGGAGAGAGTGGCCAGTGAATGGTTGACGATAAACCCTAAAACTGATAAACCATTTGGCAGCGTCAAAATGTTCCTTGATTAACCAATAAACGGCCAGTTATTTAAAACGCATTCCACATCAATACGCCATACGTTTTCGGTCATGCTCCAGGAATGTGGCGTTTCAGCTGTAGGATAATTAACACCCCGTCTGAGAGCTGAAAGAAAAATAAGCTGTATGTAAACCGTTATGCGCTCGTAGCTCAGCTGGATAGAGCAATGCCCTTCTAAGGCATCGGTCAGCGGTTCGAATCCGTTCGGGCGTACCATAAAACAAGCGGGTTCACAGAGATTTTGTGACCCGCTTTTTTATTACAATACCTCTAAAAAAAAGGACGGACACCATGGGGTTTTTCAATAACATATTCAGGACAAACGACAAAGCCGATAAGTCCATTGCAGAACCTCGAGGAGTTGATTTCATCGCCGCTCTGTCGATGCACCTGCGCGGTGAAGTCGATCTGGCACTCAGCAACTATCGGAAGATCACAGAAGAGCTCCCAGGCGACTATCTTGCCCCGTTTTTTGCCTCAGCCATTAAGGCCGGCAAGAGGAATATTGTTGAAGCAACGGAAAGTCTCCGCTCACTCAGCCAGCGCATTTCACTGGAAGGAGAGAACATTTCGCGTGCAATTTTACTGGATCTGGTTGCCCTGATAACGAACGAGCCATTTATCAGCGTTCCTGCTGTCGCTGAGATTATCGTTTCTTTCGGAGACATTCTCAAAAAGGAAGGCTTTGTTCAGGAAAGTGCGGTATGTTTTGAAATTGCGACCGGGCTTGTCCCTGAAAATGCTCATCTGCTCCATAAGCTTGGGGACACGCTTCACGACCTTGGACTCTACGACTACGCAGAATCAATGCTGCTGGAAGCGCTTAAATACGCGCCGAACCACTGGGGAGCGATCTATACGTATGCAGTGTTACTGCAGGACCTCAAGCGTTTTTCAGAGGCTATTACGTACTATGAGAAGGCCGTCAAGCTGGACCCGGATCATGTAAAATGTCAAAACAATTACGGCGCAGCGCTCATGATGACAAACCGGCTTGATGAAGCACTCGTCCATTGCACTTTAGCCGCAGAATTGGCCCCTGATTTCACATCGGCCAAGATCAATCTCGGCAATATCAATTTACTGTTACAGGAGTATGAAACCGCTCGTACGAACTATCTGGAAGCCATCTCACTGGATAAGAATCTTGCTCCGGCTTATTTCGGCCTTGCCTCGGTTGAACATCGATTGGGAAGCGACTCGGGGAAAGTTAGTGCGTTATACCTCAAGGCAATTGAACTCAACCCCTCAATTCCTGATGTCCATCACGCACTTGGAAACCTTCTGGCGCTTGAGGGTAAGAAGGAAGCGCTGTCGTATTTTTCGGCAGCTGTGCAACTGAATAATAACCTGAAAAATCTTCACAAAGATTTCGGAAATGCCTATCTCAAGCTGGGAATGAGGGAAGAAGCGCTAGAACAGCTGAAAATAGCCCTGCAACAGAACCCTGATGACGTAGCGACGCAAGAGATGCTTTCGAGGCTGGAAGAGGAAAAAAGAACCGCGTGAAGTTGAAAAGATTCAATACCATTAGCAGTCAATCAAAAAAAGGAGTGTGACTCCATGGCCTTATCCTTCGACAATCAGTCTCAATCACTTATCGCCCTGATAAGTAATGAACAAAATGGTGAGCGGTATGAATGTACCTTCACCGTTTGCCCCACTCCGTCTTGTGGTTGCAGGGTCATTCAGCTTGACCTTTCGCCTGTTGACGCCGGAGACAGTGATGCTCAAACCCCTGCCAGATATGTAAAGATCGATCTTTCTGACAACTCTTTGGAACCTATGAAAAAAGACAAGCCGCTGCTGGAAGAGTTGCGCTTTGCCAAAAGATTTCTTTCCTGCCTGAATGATGAAGACTTTGATCTATTGTCCAGGAAGCATTTTGAAACAAAGAATCGGCTGACCGAAGAAGCGAAACCGGACGAGATTGATGCCATTTTTGATTTCCAGAGAATCGAACGTAACGGTGCCATGTCAGGCTACAATGATGTGCTGCCGTTCGCCGACCGCTTGTATGCAACGCTGGCAGGAAAAAAATACCGCATCTTTGATCAATATTGCCTTCAACCCCATTGTCTCTGCACCGATACTAACCTGAGCGTTGTTGATTTTGACGAGTCTGACGTGAGAGGAAAAGAGCTAAGCTGTATCGGCGTGAACTACAAGAATAAAGAGTGGAAGATAGTGGAAGCTGGATCTTTGTCATTGGAACCTGACGACCTGCGCTCCGCCTTGGAAAATGAGATTCCCGACCTGTACGAGACCCTGCAAAAACGGCATGTCAGACTTAAGTCAATCTACGCCTTCAGCAAGAAGAATCATTCCGGCGCCAGGCAACCATCCGTTTCGCTGAAAGTCGGCAGGAACGACCTCTGTCCATGTGGTAGCGGAAAGAAGTTCAAGAAGTGCTGTTACGATAAATAGATATACCAAAACAAGACAAGGGATTACCATTTATCATGTAATCCCTTGTCTTGCTTCGTGCAACAGTTTAAATATGCACAGGTTACTTAGTCGGTTTTGACTGTTTCCAAAAGATACCAAGCACCTCGCGCTCGTTCGAGTTTAACTTTACGCCTCTTTTTTCCATATCCTTTTGTATTTCATCCATATTTTTTCCTGTCGAAAGAGCTAAATCAATTTTATCTTTTGAATGGCATGCAGTGCATTTCTTTTCGATTATACCATGTGCTTTTTTAGCATTTCCTCCTGTTACGTTTCCCAGATCACTATTTTGCTCTGCGGCACAGACAACGGTAGAAAAGCTAAGTGCGCTAATAATAGCAATGAATGCAAATTTTTTCATATAAGATCCTTTGTTATTAACTGAATTAGTAGCACGTCATGTAATTATCGATAGCTTTGATTATTCTCTGACAAAAGTATTCTGATCGGACTCATGAACCATACCCATAATATGGGCGTACTCAGATTCAATTAAGTCGTAATGGCACTGAGTTTCTTTTATGACCCTGTTAAATACAGCCTTCACAGCCGGGTCTACAACTCCTTGAGCGAGCTGAGTGTATTGTCCGATACAATCTTTTTCTTCAATAAGAGCAAGTTCAAGCGCTTTTTGCTCTACCATATCTTCGCTAATAGCTTTTTCAAGTTTTATGTAAGTAGGATTTTTTGAATCCACAGGTGAATTGATAAAAGAATTGAGGTCTCCGAAATCTGACCCCTTGTAATGATCAAAAAAAGCTTTCAAATGTGCGACCTCTTCATTAGCGAGCAGATCAAGAACTTTTTTAGCCCGCTCATTCTTTGCGACAGAAGCAGCCCTACGGTAAAAATCCATACTATCTTTTTCTGCTTTTATTGCCAAACCGACAGCCTCTTGAAGCGTATACTCTCTTCCCATGAAATCCTCCTTAGTATTTAGTCTGTATACAGTATATCTATCGCAATGGTTGGTCAATATTTATCTGGGCATATACATTTGCTACTTATGCAGGCAAAGCATTATCCATTAATAAATACAAAATATACTTGACAACATACTATAAAGGAGGTACTTTTTCATTAGAAAAGCAGTCTTTATTCTCATTAAACAGTAAGTAAATGAAATTAATATGAAAACTATATATGTTCTTTCTGATTCAACAGGAGAAACTGCTGAGCGAGTTATTCGTGCCGCACTCTCGCAGTTTTATGATGGTGATGTACGCGTACACCGGCTTTTTAAAGTCAGCTCGCAGTCAGATGTTCAGAATGCCTTGTCTGTTGCTGCTTTAACCCCCGGTCTTGTTGTTTATACACTTGTGGACCCTCTTTTAGCCGAAGCCGTCGAGCGTGTTGCTGAAGAGAACGGGCTCATTACTGTAGACTTGCTTAGCCCTCTTATATACAGCCTGTCTCGTTATCTCGGTGCTCCTTCACGGGAAAAACCGGGTTTGCTCCATCGTATTGATACCGAGTACTATCGCCGGGTTGAAGCGGTCAATTTTACTGTGAAACATGATGATGGTCAGGAGACAAGGTATCTGCACAAAGCAGATCTTGTTCTCGTTGGTGTCTCCCGTTCTTCTAAAACGCCACTTTCAATGTATCTTGCCCATAAGGGCTATAAAGTTGCAAACGTACCAATTGTTTTTGGCATACCGTTGCCAGAGGAGTTGTTCGAAATAGATCAGACAAAAATCGTTGGACTCTTGATTGATCCGAAGCGACTTGTCGAGATTCGCACCTCGCGCTTGATAAATATGCGGCAAAGTCCACGTGGCAGCTATAATGACTACCAGCATGTTGAAGATGAAATTTCAGCATGTCGTCAGATATACAGAAAAAACCAGCAATGGTATATTCTTAATATTACGAATAAATCTGTAGAGGAAGCCGCTTCTGAGATTATGAGACGCATGGAAATGAGTGTTGGGGCTGAATATTAAAAGTTTAGTAAATACTATGACAAAGAGGAGATTAAAATGAAAATTCTTATTGTAGAAGATGAAAAAAAAGTCGCCAGTTTTATTAAGCGTGGACTTGAAGATGACAGTTATGAGGTGACTCTCAGTCATGACGGTGCTGATGGCTTCAAGCGTGCCAGCAGTTGTGAGTTTGATCTTATCATCCTCGATTGCATGTTGCCGAAAAAAGACGGCATAACCGTTTTGCATGAACTGCGTGAGGCCGGTAATCAGGTACCTGTCCTGATGTTGACTGCTAAAGCTGAAACGACGGATATCGTTTCGGGTCTTGATGCCGGTGCAGATGATTATCTGGCAAAACCATTTGCTTTTGCTGAGCTTCAAGCACGGGTTCGCGCTCTTATCAGAAGGTCAGAGCAGGACCGTGGTGCTGAAATCCGCTTTGCTGACTTGCGCCTTGATCCGGTTAATCACAAGGTCTGGAGAGGCCAGAGCGAGATCGTCCTCACAGCAAAAGAATATAACCTGCTGGCGTATATGGTTCGGAACGCCGGTAATGTCCTGTCGCGTGCCAATATAGCCGATAACTGCTGGGAATATCCTTTTGAAACCTTTACAAATATTATTGATGTCTATATCAACTATCTTCGGAAAAAGGTTGACGGTAAATTCCCTAACAAACTTATTCATACCGTTCGTGGTCAGGGCTATATCCTGAAAGAAGGCAGTGCGAGTTGATTTTTTTGGATTAATTGTTTATCCTACATACGGTAACTGTCCGGGGCGGAGTCGTGGCTTATGCGATCCCGCCCTTGACAGTTAAATAACCTATTAAAATAGTGGGAGGTTCGTATGTTTTTTGTGCGTTTTATTGTACTTCATATGTCAGTCGCAGCTTTCGTTTTGATTCTCTCTCAGCCACCTATTGCAGTTGCAAAGATGGAACCGCCAGATTTTGTTGCCCTCGCTAAAAAACTGAATCCAACTGTTGTAAACATCAGAACAGCGAAAAAGATTACACCCAAGCAGCACCCTCGTAGACCACAACAGCAAAATCCATTTGGGAATAACTTTCTGGATGACTTTTTCAATCGATATTTCGACGAGATGCCACAGCAGCGTCCACGCCTTGAACAAAGCCTTGGCACCGGATTCCTTATTAGCTCAGATGGTTATATTCTGACCAACAACCACGTTGTTAACGGAGCAGACGAGGTGATGGTCAAGCTCTCGGACGGAAGAGAAGTCAAGGGAGAAATCAAAGGCTTAGACGAGAAGGTTGATCTTGCTTTGATCAAGATCAGTGAGAAGGAACTGCTGCCATTTGCTGAATTAGGTGATAGTGACACACTTGAAGTTGGTGAATGGGTTATGGCTATTGGTAATCCATTCGGACTTTCTCATACAGTGACAGCCGGTATTGTCAGTGCCAAAGGGCGGGTAATTGGGAGTGGGCCGTATGATGATTTTATTCAGACGGACGCCTCTATAAATCCTGGTAATTCCGGAGGGCCTCTTTTCAACGCCATGGGGAAGGTGATTGGAATAAATGCCGCAATTATAGCCGGGGGCGGCGGCGGAATCGGTTTCGCTATTCCCGTCAACATCGCCAAAACAACTGTCAGTCAGTTGCGTGAATCCGGTAAAGTAACCAGGGGGTATCTCGGCATTCGGTTTCAGCCGCTTACTGCTGACCTAGCCAAGTCATTTGGTCTCGCATCTGAAAAAGGTGCCCTGATCGCTTCAGTGGAAAAGGATACACCTGCCGAAAAAGCAGGTCTTAGAGCAGGAGACGTCATTGTTGAATATGATGGCAAACAGATTACCGAGGGCAATGAGTTGCCTCGATACGTTGCAGCAACACCTGTTGACAAAAAAGTCGTGTTAACAATTTATCGGGACGGAGTAAAGCAGAGCATCTCTCTTGTCGTTGGCCGTTTAAAAGATCAAGAGGCGGTCGCGGGGCAGGACAGCAGCGGCGAGAACAACCGTACAGGTCTGACGGTTGAAGATGTGCGTAAGGATCTTGCCGATCGTTTCGGGCTAAAAGACAGTAAAGGAATTGTTGTAACCGAAGTCAAGCCGGGCTCTCCACTTGAGGAAGTTGGTGTTACTGCCGGGTGTATCATAATTGAAGTAAACGGTTACCGCCCTGAATCAGCGAAAGATTACAACTCTTTTGTAAACAAATTAAAAAAGGGCGATGTGGTAAGACTGTTACTCAGGCGTCCGGATGGAAGCGCTCATTACGTTGCAGTAAAGGTCGAGTAGTCACGGAGGCGGGCTAACAACCCGCCTTAGTTTTGGAGCCATTATGTCTGCTCGATATATGCAGCCACTTCGTATTTTGACACAATTTATCTTCTTTGGTTTTCTATTATGGCTTTGTTTCAGCTTTTACACCTTTGTTCAGATGGTCAGCTCTCCGACCGGTGCGACTACAATTGCGCGTCCTGACGGTATTGAGGGTTTTCTCCCTATTTCCGGCCTATTGGGAACAGCATCGTGGGTCAAGGGGGGCGAGTTTAATTCGATCCACCCGGCGGCAGTTATAGTTTTTCTTACTGTTATTGCCGTTTCTCTCCTGCTAAGACGCTCCTTCTGCTCCTGGATATGTCCGGTCGCTGCGCTTTCTGAATGCGCCTGGAAAGCAGGCTACAAAGTGACGCGACGCAACGTGCGTCTTCCGGTCAAGCTGGATGTGGCACTACGGAGCCTGAAATATGTACTAATGGTTTTTTTTATCTACTTTATAGCTATTGCTATGACTAACGATGCGCTGCTACAGTTCATCCAATCGGACTATCATAAGATTGCCGATGTACGGTTGATGAATTTCTTTCTGCACATGTCACCTTTTGCGTTTGGTATTATTCTGATCATTGTTTTATGTTCGTTTGTTCTGCGTAATCCACTCTGTCGCTACCTGTGCCCGTATGGGGCGCTACTGGGACTGATTGCACTGTTTTCACCGCTCCGTATAACAAGAAATGCTGATCACTGTGTTTCGTGTGGCGCCTGTAGTCAGGTTTGTCCGACATACATTGATGTTATGCACAAAACGAGCGTAGCCTCACCGGAATGTATCGCCTGCTGGCGATGTGTCAGTCATTGCCGCTTCAATAATGCTCTTTCAATGAGTGTCTTTAAGCGCTTTGCTGTTCCCGGTTTTGTTTTCGCTATTCTGGTGCTGACACTTTTTATTGGCGGGACCGTAATAGGCAAACTGAGCGGACACTGGCACAGTTCTATTTCTCTGGAAGAATATGTTCGGCTGTTACATAAATAACTAAAAGGATTAACTATTATGGGCGTGTATGCCAACACGGTGAGTATTACCCAGTTTACAGTAACGGGTGATTTGCCAAAAGAAGAACTATTTGAATGGTTTTCCAAAAAATTGTCGGATCGTTGCTTCCAATCAATTGAAAATTCTACTGAAGAGTCTTCTGAAGGATGGACACTTGTAGATAAACCGGATGACACCTCATTTGAAGTCCCTTCCGAGTTCTGGCGTGATAATTACATCGTTTTTTCTCTCCGCAGAGATCAGCGGAAAATTCCTGCTGCAGTTCTTAAATCTCATGCAGGGCGTGAAGAAGGTCTTTTTCTGGCTCAAAATCCGAACTTGCGCCGAACTCCCAAGCATAAACGCGACGAGATCAAGGAGCAGGTACAACTGCGACTTATGACCAGATGCCTTCCCGTCCCCTCAACGGTTGACGTGGTATGGAATCTGAAGAGCGGCGTGCTGACCCTGTTCAGCCTTGGAACGAAAGTTATTGACCGTTTTGAAGAAATTTTCAGAAAAACTTTTGAAGGATTCAGCCCTGTAATTATTCACCCGTTTGCACGGGCCCGGAAATTATTAGATGGTCAATTGCTTGATTCTCTGGAAGCATCCAACCAGGCTGGATCTGATGCCGTGGTTGCACTTATTCGTGATAATCAGTGGCTTGGCTGGGAATTCATGCTGTGGCTTCTGCAGCGTGGAGTAAATGGTGAAGGAGAGTTTTCAACCTGTTGCCCCGGGCAGATACCGAAAGGTGAACGATTTTCTGCCTGGATCGATGACCGAATCCAGTTTCAAGGCGGTGGTGAAGAGGGTGGCATCCAGAAAGTTACGGTTTCAGGCTCTCAGGACAGTTATTTGGAGGCGATTTCTGCTCTTAAAGGAGGCAAACGAATAACCAGTGCAACAATCTGCATGGAAAAAGACGAGAACCCGTGGAAGTTGACTCTTAAAGGGGATACCTTTGGCTTCGCCTCATTCAAATGTCCTCAGGTGCGTGTTGAAAAAGATTCCACTGTTGATCAAATGAGTGAACGGGAGGCGGTTTTTTACGAGCGCATGTTTTTGATGGATCAGGGGATACAGTTATTTGACAGTTTATTTACAACATTTCTTGCCGAGCGACTTAATGATTCCTGGAACGAGCGCTTACAGGCGATTCAAGCATGGCTGGACGGGGAGTAGTTAGATGAAATTTATTGATGAAGTAACGTTATATGCAACGTCGGGACATGGTGGTGCGGGGTGTGTAGCCTTCCGCCATGAAAAGTTTATTGAATTCGGAGGACCAAGTGGTGGAGATGGCGGTAAAGGTGGTGATGTCATCTTTGAAGCGACTTCAGGCCTTTCAACGTTGTTGGAGTTACGTCACAGACCGCATCAAAAAGCGGAAAATGGTCATAACGGTATGGGGAAAAACCGGCATGGCGCCGGTGGCAAGGATTTGCTGATAAAAGTACCGGTCGGCACCGTTGTCAAGGATGTAGAGACGGATGACATCCTGGCAGACCTCACCGAGAATGGGCAGATCGTTATTTTGCTCAAAGGTGGCAGAGGAGGCCAGGGGAATGCCAGGTTTGCCTCAGCGACGAACAAAGCCCCCAAGTTTGCCCAACCGGGTGAAGAGAATGAAGAACGTAAACTCCGGCTTGAGTTGAAGCTGATGGCCGATGTCGGGCTTCTTGGCTTACCAAATGCGGGCAAATCATCGCTAATCAGCAAAGTATCGGCAGCGCGCCCAAAGATTGCCGATTATCCGTTTACCACGATGGTTCCCTCTCTCGGTGTTGTACCGTATAAAAACTATCGTTCTTTTGTAATGGCCGATATTCCCGGGATTATCGAAGGAGCCAATGAAGGGGCAGGCTTAGGCCATCGTTTTCTCAAACATCTGGAACGTTCCGGCATCCTGCTGCATCTGGTCGATATATCCTGGATGCCGGAAAGGGATCCGAGAGCTGAGTATGAATCGATAAATAACGAGCTTGCCCTCTTTAGCCCTGAATTGGCAGCGAAGAAGCAGATTGTCGTGATTACGAAAACCGACCTGCCACAGACAAGAGCGGAGTTGCCGGCAATTCAAGCCTGGTTCGAAGGTGAAGGTGTCACGGTGTTTCCTATTTCGTCGGCAACAGGCGAAGGGATTGACCAACTGCTTGACGAAATTGCGGGACGTTTGTGGGGTCCACCTGAAGAGGTGTGGTGATGCGGAAGGAACTGCTGAAAACAGTAAAACGCGTTGTGATAAAAATCGGCAGCAGGGTGTTAACTGATTCATCGGGTGCTCTGGACCTGGCCGTCATCGGTAGAATCTGTGATGAAATTGCGGTCATGCGCCGGCATGGACTGCAGGTAATTGTCGTGTCATCCGGCGCTATTGCGGCAGGTAGAAGTGAACTGGGCCTGACTGACAAACTGCGGACAATTCCGCACAAACAGGCAGCTGCCGCCGTTGGTCAGACCCGGTTGATGCTTGCGTATGAAAACGCTTTAGCTCCTAACAATCTCAAAGCCGCACAAGTTCTTTTAACCAGTGAAGACCTGGGCAGTCGTCAGCGTTTTCTCAATGCGCGGGCAACACTTGATGCTCTGCTCGGATTTGGCATCGTCCCGATAATCAACGAAAATGACACTGTTGTTGTTGAGGAAATTAAGTTCGGCGATAATGACAACCTGTCGGCATTGGTCACCAATGTAGCTGAAGCCGATTTGCTGCTTATCCTGACCGACATAGAAGGATTCTACAGCGCCGACCCGCGCACGCATCCGGATGCTGTATTGATCCCGCTAATTAAGGGGGTCACTCGCGATGTGGAACGTGCAGCCGGAGGTACCGGTTCAACTGTCGGCACCGGTGGTATGGCGACCAAGGTGGCTGCTGCCAAGAAAGCGGGCAAAAACGGTGTTGCAACAATCGTGGCGTCCGGGAAAACAGAAGGTATTATCGTTGCTTCCTTGATGGGAGAGGAGGTTGGAACTCTGTTTCTTCCCTCCGGAATAGGGCTAAATCGCAGGAAGCATTGGATTGCCTATACTCTGAAGCCGTCCGGCAGAATAACGGTAGATGATGGTGCGCGCGATGCGTTGCTCAAAAAAGGTAAGAGTCTGCTCCCTTCCGGAGTCGTTCATGTGGAAGGCCGGTTCGAACGGGGAGCATGTATCAGGCTGTGCGGATCGGATGGAGTGGAGTTTGCCCGTGGACTGTCAGATTATTCGAGTGGTGAAGCAGAGCGCCTGGCTGGAAGCAAAAGCCTGGAAATTGAGGGGATCCTTGGTTACTACTACGGGGATGTGATTGTTCATCGGGACAACATGGTCCTGATCTAAATGATGAAAAAGGCCTCAGAGATTGAATTCTTTGAGGCCTTTTTCACTATAATTATTTTGCCAGTATAACTACCGATGCAGTTGCGGTAAAAAGTTCTTTTTTCTGCAGGGTGCCGTTATCAACCTCAACCTGCCCGCGCAGCTCCTGACCGACAGCGCTGTTCTCGCGTACTTTTACATCAAGATTAATTTCTACCAGCCGTCCAATATCGACTTTATCGATCTTGAAGACAAGCGCTCCGTTTGGCTCCTGCTTAAACGGAATGTCCGGTGCACCCAGAAAATCTATCTGTGGGGGGAGTTGCAGTCGCACCGATAAATTCTGTGCAGGCTGTGACCCCGCATTTAGAATCGCCACACGGTAGCGAAGCTTTTCGCCCGGAGCAACTTTTGGTTTTGAAAATTTAGCAACAGCGCGAACGAGCGGTGCCGAGCATACGACAACAGCTTCTTTCAGGAAACTGACATCACTGAATTTCGCAGAAACGGCATGTATCGACAGTAAAGAGCGCTGGCCATCAACCATCCCGGGCGGCATCATGATCTTGACAGCCCCATTAAATGTTTCTCCGGCGGCAAGTTGGAGGCGAGTCACGTTTTCGTCAGGCTTACCGACTCTTGTCAGTACGGCGCCATATTCTTTTGCTGCAGTTATTGTCAGCAGCACCTCTTCACCGCTTGTTCCCCTGTTCGTAATTTCAACCGGTACCATGCCACTGCCGCCGATCGGCACAGGCCCTGTGTCTTCGTGTAAGGTAATGGCTATTTTTATATTTGCCTTGGCAAGCTTCTCAGCGAGCAGACGCTCTTTTTCCAGACGTTCTTCTTCCAGCTTAATTTTCGCAAGGCGTTCCTGCTCGGCTTTTACTTTAGCAACACGTTCCATCTCCAGTTTCATTTCAGCGGCGCGCTGACGGGCAATTCTGTCACTGCTTACTTGACGTGCTGTTGCCTGCAATGTTTTATCAGCCGCAAGAACTTCACCTTTTTTATGGCGATGTGCGAGATTTTTCAATTCGTCTTCAACAGACATCTTCAGGCTGTTCTCTGGAAATTCTGTAAAGAACAGGGCGACAGTCTTAGCTGCACGCTCGTTATCACCAGATTTAAGGCTGGCTCGGGCAATGAGAAGCAATGTTACATCCCTGAGGGGTGATTCAGGAAAAACCTGATTTAACTGATCACACTTTTCTATTGTCAGCAGATAATCTTTCTGCTGATACGCATTGAACGCCTCAACAAAAACGGTTGAGTCATCAATTTCAGCGGAGTACCCGGAAACGAAAGAGGTGAAAACAATACACAGTGACAGAACGACCAGAACAATGGCTTTAGAAAAGAAATTCATATAATTAGTCCACAAAACTCTTTAGTTTTTTGCTGCGGCTCGGGTGACGCAGTTTACGCAATGCTTTTGCTTCAATCTGACGGATACGCTCACGGGTTACCTCAAAATCCTGGCCAACTTCTTCAAGGGTATGGTCACTTTTTTCGCCGATGCCAAATCTCATTCTGAGAACTTTTTCTTCTCGAGGTGTCAATGTCGCGAGTACTTTAGCGGTACTCTCCGAGAGGTTATTCTTTATGACCGCCTCAATCGGGGATATGACCCCCTTGTCTTCAATGAAATCTCCCAAGTGAGAGTCTTCTTCTTCACCGATCGGAGTTTCAAGCGAGATCGGCTCTTTGGCAATCTTAAGTACCTTGCGCACCTTATCAAGCGGCAGCTGCATACGTTCAGCTATCTCTTCCGGAGACGGCTCACGGCCGTTTTCCTGTACTAATTGGCGGCTGGTGCGAATCAATTTGTTGATAGTCTCAATCATATGGACCGGAATGCGGATTGTACGGGCCTGGTCTGCAATAGCGCGGGTTATCGCCTGACGGATCCACCAGGTTGCATAGGTTGAAAACTTATAGCCGCGTTGGTATTCAAACTTATCAACGGCTTTCATTAACCCGATATTTCCTTCCTGAATGAGATCAAGGAATTGGAGCCCACGATTGGTGTATTTTTTTGCAATCGACACAACGAGCCGTAAATTTGCCTCAATAAGTTCGCTTTTTGCGATCCGGGCCTTGCACTCACCCTCTTCAATTGCTTTAAGCGCAGCGGCAAGATCACGTGCTTTAAATCCTGATTCCTGCTCTACTTTCTGAATTTTACGTGCCGCAATACGAAGACGCTTCTCTACTTTTTCAGTTTCTTCTTCATCTAATTTGAACTTACTCAGTTCAACAGTGCATTTATCATCTTCATTTTGCAGCTTATCAAGCAAAACCTTCAATTTCTCAACAGAAATAATCTTTTCAAGATCAGCTAATTCGGCCTGTAACGAATCAACTTTTCCGGAGAGGTCTTTAAGGCGTTCGGCGACTTTGTTGGTATGACGATCTTTCAGCCTCAGTGATTTGAGAAGTTCCGCCTGCCGATCTTTTCCCTCGCGCAATTTCTTTTCAAACTCTTTTTTCTTTGCAGGCGTTTTTGCTGTCGCGACCGCTTCAGTAATCTCAATCAGCAACAGATCCTGTGCCACAATCGCATCGATGATATCAAGTATTCTGGTCTTTTGGACATCTTCTTCATCATCCTCCAGAACCTCTTCTTCAACCTCTTTACTGACTTCCGAAGGGGTCATCAGGAACTTTCGCAGTCGATCACCCAGAGAGAGAACTTCCTTGACAGTGATTGGAGTATTAAGTATTACGCCGGCAACGTCACGCTCGCCATCTTCAATTCTTTTGGCAATTTCAACCTCACCCTCACGAGTGAGGAGTGAAACAGAACCCATTTCGCGAAGGTACATACGGACAGGATCGCTGGTACGACCAATTGAACCGGGCTCGAACTCGACCTCTTCCGATTCACCTTCTGCCTCTTCATCGTCGTCAAGATCACTTTTCATCTTCGGGATTTTGATCTTTTGGGCGGAATCAACTATTTCAATGTCCAGATCCCCGAACATACCCATGACATCTTCAATCTGATCGGTAGCAATGTCGGGGGGGAGTATGTCATTAACCTCATCATAGGTTAAGAACCCCTTCTCTTTGCCGATATCAATCAGCTGTTTAACGTCGTCCATATTTTTCTTAGCCATGTGTATTCACCTCAGGGGAGTAGCAGTATGTAAGTATTATAGTTTTGATTTTCGAGTTCGCAACGAGTCAGCCTGTTTTAATAGCTGTACATATTCATCACTGTCCGGATCCAGTATTGCCAAACGGGCGGCAATATCTTTTATTGATGAAACCTGTTTTTTTTCGCTGCTGCGACTGCATTGATCAAGCACTGATCGCCATTCAATGTCAGCAATGTAACCATCAGAAACCATTATTCTCGAAAAAAGCATCTTCAGCTCGGGTCTTTCAAGTGAATCAGCCAGTTGACTCAACTTTGTGCTGTTGTCAGAATCGGCAAGAGTCCCAAGTAAAAAGCCGGCTAGTTCAAGGTAGTCACCGGAGAAGATAGTTTCAAGGCCAACTCGTATTATTTCGGCGCGCGCATCCGGGTAATTCAACAACAAGGCAAGCAAAGTGTCCTGAATATTATCACCGGACTGAAACGGCAAGCCCGCGTTTTGCGAGGACTCCTGCTGCGAGAGTTTCCCTCCGCCCATGCGCTTACGAAACGCATGGGTTGTTATCCCCAGCAGTCGGCAAATTTCCTTCTCGTACAGGTCTCGCTCGACTGAGTCGGCAATCTTGCGAAAACGGGGAACGATATCATCAATAACCCGCACTTTACTGTCAACGCTATCTGGCGGGGTTTCCAACAAAAGAGAGCGGACAAAATACTCAAAAGCCGGTCGCGCCCTATCACGCAGAGCAATAAAGGCTTCAGGCGGATTAGCGGCCAGAAAACTGTCTGGATCATCGCCGGCTGGTAATGCAATTACATACGCCGGAAGGCTCTGCTCAAGAAAAAGTTCCATTGAACGAATGGTTGCTTTTTTACCGGCGTTATCGCTGTCAAACAGGGTGTAGACACGCTCGGCATGGCGCTTGATCATCCCGGCATGGGCGCTGGTAAGAGCCGTTCCGCATGTTGCTACAACGTTCTGCACTCCAGCGCGGTACAAAGCGAGATGATCAAAGTAACCTTCTACAATAATGACGGAGTTACCCGTTCTAATCGATGGCAAAGCCATATCGATCCCGAAAAGCACCGAACTTTTGTGATACAGCGGTGATTCGGGAGAGTTGATATACTTCGGAAGCGATGCGTCAAGTACCCTTCCGGCAAAAGCGATAACCTGACCACGTGCGTCCCGGATCGGAAAGATCAGACGATTACGAAAAAGATCGTACCAGCCGGCATCTGACTTGCGGATAATGCCGAGCTTAAGCGCGCTATCCAAATCAACGCCGTTGCTTCTCAGATGTTTTGCCAAGCCATCACGACGGTCAGGTGCAAATCCGAGCCGGTAGGCATCTGATATTCCGGATTGTACCGATCTATTGGCAAGGTACTGCCGTGCCGGCTCGCCTTCCTGGCCGTTTAACAAAACAGAGCGGTAGTAGGCTGTTGTCAGATCATTTATGCGCAGAAACTGAGTATGCTCATCCTGCGATTTTTTTTCCGCAGGGGTTAGTTGTCGCTCCTCAATTTCAATCCCGCTCTTCTTTGCAAGAATTTTAACCGCTTCGGGAAAACTGACCCCTTCTATTTTCATAATAAAAGAAAACGCGTTACCGCCGGCGCCACAGCCGAAACAGTGAAAAATTTCACGAGCAGGATTTACATTGAATGACGGACTCTTCTCGGCATGAAATGGACAAAGGCCAAGAAAATTGCCCCCCGCTCTACGCAACGGCACATAGTCTGAAACAACCTCAACAATTGATAGCCTTTCAGCAACTTCGCGAACTTTCTCCTCAGGGATCATTTTTTCTGACTCTTGGCATCACGCCATTCTTTGAGAAAATGATCTCCGGTTAACGCCAGCATATTGGCTGATTCAGTCGCTCTTATTTTATTCCGGATCTGCTCAGGCATGAACCCCGATGTTGCGATGCTGAAAACCATACAGAGCAAAAGGGCTCCCTCGGCAACTCCGATGAGCAGACCACCAAACCTGTTAAGAGTACCCATCATCACTAATCGTAGTGCAGCCGTTATGACATTACCTATAATGTGAGCACATATTCCGGTGATTAACAGTATTATGATAAAAGCCAGAAACGAAGATAGATGCGCAGGAAGATGGAGCGCACTTTTTAACGGAACTGCGAGCAGCGGGTGAAATCTGTACGCCAGCCACCCCCCTATAAGGAGGCCTGCCAGTGAAGACGCCTCATTCACAAGCCCACGAACAACTCCTTTGACAGCAAAAAAACAGAGAACCGAAACTATGATGATATTTAATAGATTCATTGTGGAGATTTGACCATTTTACAAAGAAGGGGCTATCTCAATGAAAGCCCCTTGTCGGTGTAATCCAAATTCCAGATCAAGGCTACGCATTACGCAAGCAGCCTCCGGACGGTATCACTTACGAGTTTGCCATCGGCCTTGCCGGCAGTCAGAGGGGAAACAGCCTTCATTACCTTTCCCATATCTCTGGCTCCACTCGCTTCTAAGTCCAGAATTGTCTGCATGACAACGGATTCGATTTCTTCAGGGCTCAGCTGCGCAGGCAGAAACTCGAGGAGGACCGCCATCTCCAACTCTTCTTTTTCAGCAAGTTCAAGCCGGTTGCCTTCTCGATACATGCGAATTGATTCACGACGTTGTTTGACCAACGATGATATGACATCAATAACCGCCTGATTATCAAGTTCAGCCCGGGCATCAATTTCACGATTTTTAATTGCTGCACGCACCATGCGCACAGCTGAAAGGCGCAGGTTGTCCCGCGCCTTCATGGCTGCTTTCATCGCATCGTTGAGTTGTTCTTTCAGATTCATACGGCTTGTTCCTGAACCCGCATTGCGGGATACTAGTCGATCATTTTACGCTGTTTTTTGAGGGCACGTTTGCGAGCAGCAATAGCCTTCTTCTTGCGCTTGATACTTGGTTTTTCAAAATGCTCACGTTTACGAACTTCAGAGAGGATTCCCGCTTTTTCGCACTGTTTTTTAAACTTTTTCAGTGCCATTTCAAACGGCTCGCTGTCCTTAATTTTTACTCCCGGCATGTAAAATCACCCCCGTCCCTTCATAAATAGTAAAATGTATGTTGCAAGTTATAGAAAAATTGATAGTTGTGCACAATAACATACCGTGCAACTTTGTCAATAAACAAATGTAAAAAATGTTCACAGGTGATCAGACAGATTACGTGAGGCTTTCTCTTCCAGGCCTGAAATCCCAAGTCGACGCCGGAGTTCATCGTAGACGGCAGATGGCTGGATGTTCTGGTGCCCGAGCAGAACGAGCAGATGAAAAAGGAGATCAGCTGTTTCATAGACTATTTCATCGCGTACGCCACCTTTGCCGGCAATGACAACTTCAGTCGCTTCTTCGCCGACTTTTTTCAGGATCTTGTCGATCCCGCCCCGCATGAGAGAAGCGGTATAGGAGCTGTCGGTCGGGTTGGCTTTGCGATCGAGTATGATCTGATAGACCGCCTCAAGTATATCGTTGTTGCCCGTCATAACCGGACCTCAACACCTTTGTCACGGAGATATTCCTTTGCTTGTCCGATGGTATATTCGCGATAGTGGAAAATAGAAGCGGCCAGGCAGGCACTGGCACCGGCAGCTGTAAAGCCATCGTAAAGGTGTTCCAGGTTGCCGACGCCGCCTGAAGCGATCACCGGAATTGAAACAGCATCCACAACGGCCCGGGTCAACTCAATATCATACCCGTCTTTGGTGCCGTCACAGTCCATGCTGGTCAGGAGAATTTCTCCAGAGCCGTATGATTCCATTAACATTGCCCACTCGACAACATCAAGCCCTGTCGGCTTTCTGCCTCCGTGAGTAAACACCTCCCATCTTTTCTCACCCGGAATGCGGCGAGCATCTATTGCAACCACTGTACACTGTGAACCGAAGCGTTCTGCCGCCTCTCTCACAAAATCCGGGCGGTCAACTGCTGCGGTGTTAATAGAAATCTTGTCTGCACCGGCGTTGAGCAGGCGTCGAACATCTTCAACAGAGCGGATGCCACCACCGACTGTCAGCGGCATAAACACACGGTCGGCAGTCCTCTGTACTATGTCAATGATGATATCTCTGGCATCGCTGGAGGCGGTAATGTCTAAAAAGGTAAGTTCATCGGCACCCTGCTGATCATACATCTCAGCAATTTCCACCGGGTCGCCGGCGTCACGCAGCCCAATAAACTGGACCCCTTTGACGACTCGCCCCCCCTTTACATCAAGACAGGGAATGATCCGTTTGGTCAGCATTTCAGAACTCGTCCCTTTGTCAATGCAATTGCTTCACCCAGATGGATCGCCCCGGTATACACCGCTTTTCCGGTAATGACTCCGGACACCCCGCTCGACTCTATCGCCATAAGATTTTCGATGTCATTGAGGCTTGAGACACCCCCTGATGCGATTATCGGGATCGAAACCGCCTCGGCAAGTGCTTTCGTCGCTTCAAGGTTTGGCCCCTGAAGCATGCCGTCACGACTAATATCAGTGTAGATGATGGCAGAAACACCGAAACCTTCGAATTTCCTGGCAAGATCCACGGCAGTGATGTCGGTCAGCTCAGCCCACCCCTGCACCGCTACCATGCCGTTTTTGGCATCAATGCCGACAACGATCCGCCCAGGAAATTGAGCACACGCCTCGCGAACCAGTTCCGGGTTACGTTGGGCAGCCGTGCCGATGATTACCCGGGAAAGCCCCAGTGACAGATACGCCTTGATCGTGGCAATGTCACGAATACCGCCACCCAACTGAGCAGGAATGGTGATCGCTTTAAGGATCTCCTCTATGGCGGCCCTGTTTTTCGGCTGACCGGCAAAAGCTCCATCAAGGTCAACAATGTGCAACAGTTCTGCGCCCTGATCCTGCCATGCACGTGCCTGTGCGCCGGGGTTGTCGTTGAATACTGTGTCTTTCTCCATCAACCCCTGTTCAAGGCGAACGCACTTTCCTTCTTTTAGATCAATTGCAGGTATTACGATCATGTTAACTCCGCAAAATTTTTCAGTATCCGCAGGCCGATTGCCTGCGATTTTTCAGGATGGAATTGAGTGGCAATGATGTTGTCCCGCCAAACGGATGAACAGAATTCGAAGCCGTAGTCAGTCGTTGTGGCAATTACGCTGCTGTCCGTCGGCTTGACATAATAGGAGTGAACGAAGTAGACGTTACTGCCATCATTTACCCCGTCAAAAACAGGTGGCCGACGTTTAAATGAAAGCTGGTTCCACCCCATCTGCGGTACTTTCAGTTTTTCACCGGCAACCGTCATCTGGTCGGGAAAGCGGAGAACATGGCCTGGAATAACGTTCAGGCCACTATGCAAACCAAACTCGACACTGTCACTAAACAGCATCTGCATCCCGACGCAGATGCCAAGGAACGGCCTCCCCTCTGAAATCACTTTAAGAATCGGCTCGACAAAACCACCCTGCTCAAGATTTTTCATGCAATCGCGAAACGCACCGACACCAGGCAGGACAATCCTCTCCGCTGTAAGTAGAACGTGTGGATCTGCAGTGATAATCGCGTCACAGCCGATTTTTTCAAACCCTTTCTGCACGGAGCGGAGATTACCCATTCCATAGTCAATGATGGCGATCATTTAATTCCGTTCCTGTTAAGATGGGTGGTATAACGCTTATCGGCGTCCTTAATGTGGTTGAAGAGCCAATCATGCAAAAAAATGATTACATCCTGTGCTATGAGCGGTTCCCCGGCATTAAATCTACCAATCAGCTCAGCAACCTGATCAAGTAATGTGTTATGGAGCGCCTTGTGCGAAGCCTCTTCAGGATACTGCGTTTGAGAGAAGCTGCGTTCCTCATCGGCAAAATGACTAGTGGTGTACTCAACAAGCCCGTTTAATACACGGCCAACGGCCTCTCTACTCTTTTTCAGCTGCATTGCATCAGCAAGGTCATTAATCATACTAAACAATTTTTTATGGTCATTGTCATATTTTTCTACGCCGACACTAAAGGAGGCATCCCACTCCAGTACATTTGACAAACGGAAGTGACCGACAAGTGCATGTAGATTTTCGACCTCTTTGGCAAGAGTCGTTGCTGTCTGGATTGTCGTGCGGGAATTTTCTACATTCCGATTAACAACCTCCGTTATCATCTGGATATTATTTGTTATTTCCTGAGTTGTGGCTGTCTGCTCCCCTGCGGCTGTCGCCACATTGCTGATCTGCATGGTCAGCTCATTTATCTTATTGAGGATATCCTCCAGTGCTTCACCGGAACGGGTGGTTTCAGCCGTACCCCGCTTGACTTCATCAACTCCTTCCGACATGGAGTGGACAGCATTTTGTGTCTCATTTTGAATCGCCTTGATCATGGCGGCAATTTCTTTGGTTGCCTTAGTGGTTCGCTCGGCAAGGGCCCTGACTTCACCGGCAACCACTGCAAAACCGCGTCCCTGCTCGCCGGCTCGTGCCGCTTCAATTGCGGCGTTCAGCGCCAGCAGATTGGTCTGGTCGGCAATATCCTGAATTGTGTTGACGATTGCGCCAATTTGATCGGAACGCTGACCTAAAGTTTCAACTGTTTTGGATGTTACATTTACCCGCTGGGCAATGTTCTCCATCAGGCGGGAACTGCTCTGTACCAGTTGGGATCCGCTGCGGGTCTGCTCGGTGGCTTTCTGGGCGCTCTCTGCAGCGCAGAGGCAACTGCGTGCAATGTCGGCTGAAGTCGCAGCCATTTGCTCGCTGGCGGAGGCAATAGTACTTGCCTGAAGGGCGACATCCTCGGCTGCAGATGCCATGGAATCAGTCGTGGAACGTACCATGACAACAGAATCACGCACCGAATCTGCAACGGAAAAAAATTGCCTCATGGTTTTGTTCATATTAGTCATCATGGTATTGAATGCTATAGCTAACCGCACAGAATCACTGCCGCCCGTAGCATCTGCGCGCACTGAGAGATCGCCGTCGGCTGCCTTCTCAAGGACAGTAATTATTCCGACGAGCGGCTTAAGAGCGGAGATGCTCAGGTATCCGAGTATGCCTGATATTACAATCAAAACAACGGAACCAATAAGAACGTCGACCCAGATAAGGTTATTGGGATTCAGGGCTGTGGTTGCAACAACAGCAATTATGACACTTATGGCGTTGCTAAGAATAATGCGCTGGGTAAATGACATTCCCCATTCTCCTGTAATTTCGAACCGCTTGAAGATGAGCGTCAAGCTATCCTGGAAAAATCGGCAATTTTGCCGAACATGCGCGCGATGACCGTTAATAACGCCAAGCGGTTGGCTCGGATTAGCGGCTCTTCAGCCATAACCATTACTTTGTCAAAGAAGTGATCTACCGGTCCACGTAAAGTGGCAATTTCAGTCAGGGCAGCCAGCCATTCGCCGGAAGCAACCAGCGCATCTGCAGAACATTTAACCGTCTGAATAGCCTGGTACAGAGCTGCTTCTGCATCATCCTGAAACAGAACCGGGTCTATCGGGGCATCAACACCCTCCTTGATAATGTTACCGACCCGTTTGAAGGCCACTGTCAACGGTTCAAAGTCCGGGTGGGTTTTAAACTCAGCCAGTGCGGCAATCCGCGATTGTACATCAACAAGGTCGTCAAAACCTGCGGCTATTGCCGCATCGACAACATCAGGCGCAAAAGAGTTCCCCAGCAGGTTGATAAAACGAGCCCTGAAAAACTCGGTCACGTCACCGGCAACCTGCGCTTTCGGGCGATTCAACTTGCTTGCAAGGAGGGTCAGGGATGCATCTATCAATGTTGCCAGCGACAGGCGGTAGCCTTTGTCAAGTATGATCGAAATGACACCTATGGTCGCCCGTCTGAGTGCGTACGGGTCGGCAGCCCCCGTAGGAATAAGACCGACTCCGAAGCAGCCGCAGATTGTATCCATCTTATCAGCCATGGAGACAAAGCAGCCGCAGTCCGAGACCGGGAGGTCTCCCCCGGCTTGTGTTGGCATATAGTGCTCGGCAATTGCAGCAGCTACCTCTGAGCACTCACCTTCGAGTAACGCGTATTCACGCCCCATAATCCCTTGAACCTCAGGGAATTCGCCCACCAGAGCGCTCACCAGATCGGCTTTAGAGAGCCAGGCGGCACGCGAGGTGTTGCTTTTCACCGACGGATTCAGGCGCTCGGCCAACCCTTCCGCCAGCAATCTGAAACGCTCCATTTTTTCAAAAGATGTCCCGAGCTTCTGTTGATAGACCACTTTTTTAAGTGACTCCACCCGATCATCCAGACGAACTTTTTGATCTTCTTCAAAGAAGAAACGTGCATCGGATAAACGGGCACGAAGGACACGCTCGTTTCCCTTGACTACAACCGAAGGGTCTTCTGTCAGTGTGTTGTTAATAGTGATAAAGCCGGGCAGCAGACCGCCGTCGGCATCAACAATCGAAAAATAGCGCTGATGACTGCGCATTGATGTTATCAGAACCTCTTTTGGAACCTTCAAAAATTCAGCAGAAAAGGTGCCACAAACGACACTCGGGTATTCAACAAGATAGGACACCTGTTCCAGTAACTCTTCATCCGGAAGTAGATGACCACCAGCCGCTACAGCGACACGGTGAGTTTCAAGGCGGATTATCTCCTTCCTCTTTTCCGGATCTGGAATAACAAAATGACGCTCACACTCTTCCAGATAATGGGCAAAATTATTTACCGGAAAAAGGGTGTTTGCCATAAAACGGTGCCCTCGGGACACTTTCCCGCTCATGATTTCACCGAACGAAAAAGGAACAATTGCCCCATCAAATAATGCGACAATCCAATGTATCGGCCGGGCAAAACGTACATCCTGAGTTCCCCAGCGCATTGATTTCTTGAAGGGAATATTGGCAACCAGCGCCGGCAACAACTCAGTCAGCAATTCATACGTCGGTCGCCCTGCTTCATGCTTACTCACAAATAGGTATTCACCCTTTTCGGTAGTAATCGTCTGCAGGTCAGCAACAGTTACCCCCTGGCCACGAGCAAAGCCTTCGGCGGCTTTGGTCGGTTTACCTTCCGAGTCGTAGGCGGCTTTTATCGAGGGGCCGGTAGCGGTGATTTCGGCGTCCGGCTGGAGTGCAGGAATGCCTTTCACGACCAGGACCAGGCGACGCGGAGTTGCCATGGTTTTAATTTCACTACATATGAGGCGGGCAACTGCGAGCTCCTTGGTGATGATCGCTTTCATTTCTGCAGTTGCGCGCGGTATAAATCCTGCCG
This sequence comes from uncultured Geobacteraceae bacterium, assembly GCA_903939115.1. Taxonomy (GTDB): domain Bacteria; phylum Desulfobacterota; class Desulfuromonadia; order Geobacterales; family Pseudopelobacteraceae; genus JACRCG01. Next base: position 5,429 of record CAJAFV010000090.1, on the reverse strand, counting down.
GAATCTCTTCGCAGCCGATTTCAAGAAAAAGTTCTTTTGTACTCATCAGACAACACCTCCTTTCAGCAGCGGAAAGCCCAAGCGCTCGCGCATCCGCAGGTAACTCTCAGCACAGACACGAGCTACACCGCGAACCCGACCAATGTAGGAAGCCCGCTCGGTGACAGAAATTGCACCACGGGCATCAAGCAGGTTGAAGGTGTGGGAGCACTTCATAACGTAGTCGTATGCTGGCAGTACAAGATCTTTTTCAACGAGGCGCAGGCACTCTTTCTCGTACATGGTGAAGAGTTGCAGCAGCATATCGACATCGGCTTCTTCAAAATTGTGGCGAGAAAACTCAACCTCGCTTTCGTGGTGGATATCGCCGTATTTTATCCCTTTGACCCACTCCAGATCATAGACGTTATCAACACCCTGAAGATACATGGCGATTCGCTCGCAGCCGTAGGTGATCTCTGCCGGAATAGGTTTCAGGTCGATACCGCCAGCCTGCTGAAAATAGGTAAACTGAGTGATCTCCATGCCGTCCAGCCAGACTTCCCATCCAAGGCCCCATGCGCCCAGAGTCGGGGATTCCCAGTCGTCTTCGACAAAACGAATATCATGCTTGACCGGGTCAAGCCCGAAGGAGCGGAGAGAATCCAGATACAGGTCAAGGATATTGAGCGGCGAAGGCTTCATGATGACCTGAAACTGATAGTAATGCTGCAGCCGGTTGGGGTTTTCTCCGTATCGCCCATCCGTGGGACGGCGGGACGGCTCTACGTACGCCACATTCCACGGTTCAGGACCGAGAACGCGAAGAAAAGTAGCTGGGTTGAATGTACCGGCTCCCTTTTCAGTATCATAGGGCTGTTGAATGATACATCCCTGTTTTGCCCAATAGCCTTGCAAGGAGAGGATAAGATCTTGAAATGTCACGCATGTACCTCCGGACGGAGAGAGTGAGTAAATGAAGCACAAAAGATGTACTTAATAGCAGAAACAGCGGCTTCGGTCAAGGTCGAGAAAGACGCTGATTTGAAAAAGGAAAATCACTGCTTTAAAACTGGCCACAAAATGATTTATGCGAATGAAGTAAGAGACTCAATGACAAATGTGGCTTGTTCAAGTCTGGCGGCAGGATAACTGTTAGTGACGGCACAAACCATCAAACCGGCAGCTTTTGCGGCGGATATTCCTGCGGGGGTGTCTTCTATGGCAATTGTTGTACCTTTCGAGAAAGAATGGTTATGAGCAGAGACCAGCTTTTGGAACGTAAGTTCATAACATTCAGGGTCAGGCTTGCTTGCCGCAACATCATCAGCAGTTACTATGATCTTGAAATATTCTGATATTTTAAGCATTTCCAGAATTGGCTCAATATCGGATCGCAGCGCCCCGCTGCAAATAGCCAGAGGCATTTTGTTGGTATGCAGAAGGTGGATCAATTCGACGACACCAGGATACGCCGTAACTCCGGAACGGATGACCTCATTGAAGACGGAGGCTTTCTGGTCGATCAATCGGCGTAAGGTGTCCTGGTTGAGCGCTCTCTCTTTTGCAGAAAAAGCGTGTCGAAAGGCATCCCTGTCGTCAAAACCGATATAGGTTTCAACATATTCCTGCCAGGTAAAATGCAATCCGAGTGGTTCAAGCGTACGTTGGAATGCGGCATGATGGAGAGGTTCTGTATCAACAATGACCCCATCAAAATCAAATATGACCGCATCAATTTGAATGCCTTCCGGAGAAACAATCATAGTTCACGTTTTCCCTGTTGCTCGCATTAAGATTTGACTGACTGTTTTACATAACATTTCTGACAGCCATGTAACAATGAAAAAACCCACAAAGATGGCTCTTTACGGACAATTATGAGGGTGTGCCGTCATCAGCGTAACAACGGCGAAGCAATATAGTTGATATAAAAATTGATTGCGTTTGTAAATTCAAAATTTTTTTAAATAATCATGCTTAAATATGGTTGACGATTTGTAATTATGCTCTATTATTTGGATAGGCTTTTATCGTATTCCGATGCGAGCGAAGATATCTTACAATCTAGGAGGCAATGATGGCGTTACGAGTAGCAATAAACGGATTTGGCAGGATTGGAAGAATGGTATTGAGAGCGGCCAGTACAGACAAAAACATAGATTTTGTCGCAATTAATGATCTTACTGACGCAGCTACCCTGGCGCATCTCTTTAAGTACGATTCAGTGCATGGCACCTTTCCCGGTACAGTTGAAGCAAAAGATAATCAGCTGATCATAGACGGAAAAGCTATAAAGATTTATGCGGTACGTAACCCCGCAGAACTCCCATGGAAAACTGATAAGATCGATGTTGTGCTTGAATCAACCGGAATTTTCACCTCTAAAGAAAAAGCTGAAATGCATATTCAGGCAGGCGCAAAGAGAGTAGTTATCTCGGCCCCGGCGACCAATGAAGATATTACAATCGTCATGGGCGTAAATGACTGTCTGTATGACCCCAAAAAACATGTCATTATTTCCAATGCTTCCTGCACAACCAACTGCCTTGCACCGGTGGCAAAAGTTCTTCATGACACATTCGGCATCGAGAAGGGCCTGGTAACGACAGTTCACTCGTACACAAATGACCAGAACATTCTGGATCTGCCTCATAAAGACCTGCGCCGTGCTAGAGCGGCAGCAATGTCGATGATTCCGACAACCACCGGAGCGGCCAAAGCGGTTTCCCTTGTGCTGCCTGAACTGAAAGGCAGGCTCGATGGCATGGCCATTCGTGTGCCGACTCCCAATGTTTCTGTTGTTGACCTAGTCGTCACACTGACGAAAAAAACTGATGCTGCAGAGGTCAACGCGGCACTCAAAAAAGCGTCCTTGGGCGAACTTAAAGGCATCCTGGGTTTTGAGGAAGCTCCACTTGTTTCAATTGACTTTAATGGCAACCCGCTTTCTTCAATTGTCGATGCCTCGTGTACCAAGGTAATCGGTGACACGATGGTTAAAGTGCTCTCCTGGTACGATAATGAGTGTGGTTTTTCAAACCGGGTAGTAGACCTCTTCCGTTTAATCGCATCCAAAGAGTAACAACATAAATTCAGTCTGTATAAGAGGGGGGATTCCCCCCTCTTTTTTTGCCGAGTGCTAAATAATCATACCGGGAGGTAATCCGTGTCGATTCGTTATATTGATGAGATAAAAGATTTAAAGGGGAAGAAGGTTTTTATCCGGGTTGATTTCAATGTACCTCAGGATGAAAAAGGGGCTATTACCGAGGATACCCGTATTGTCGGAGCGGTACCAACGATCAAATACGCACTGGAACAGGGTGCCAAAGTAGTTCTGGCCTCCCATCTCGGGCGCCCCAAGGGGGAGAAAAAAGCCAAATACAGCATGGCTCCGGCTACAGCTCGTCTCTCAGAACTGCTTGGCAAACAGGTAATTCAAGCGCCGGACTGTTTTGGGCCGGAAGTTGATGCGCTAGTTAACGCACTGAAACCGGGTGAAGCGGTTATGCTCGAAAATGTCCGCTTTTATCCCGGAGAGGAAAAAAACGACGCCGATTTTTCCGGGAAACTCGCCAATGGATGCGATATTTACGTTAACGATGCTTTTGCGGTATCTCATCGAGCTCACGCATCGGTTGAAGCCATTACCAAGAATATACCGGTTATCGCAGCAGGTTTTTTGATGAGAAATGAAATGACGTTCTTTGACAAGGCCATGCAGAATCCCGTCAGGCCTCTGGTTGCGATACTCGGTGGCGCCAAAGTATCAGGCAAGCTGGAAGTTCTTGAAACACTCATCAACAAGGTAGATAAAGTAGTTATAGGCGGCGGGATGGCGTTTACCTTTCTGAAAGCCATGGGCTATAATGTAGGCAAGTCACTTGTTGAGGATGAACTGATTCCGACAGCGTGTACAATTATGGAAGCGGCACGCGAAAAAGGTGTCAAGTTCTATCTACCGGTAGATTGCGTCGTTGCAAACGCTTTTGAAGCAAATGCAACAAATTTTATCACAACCGCTCAGGAGATTCCTGCAGGGTGGATGGCTCTGGATATTGGTCCAGCGACGACAACTCTTTTCGCTGAATCATTGCGTGACGCCAAAACCGTCATCTGGAACGGTCCTATGGGTGTTTTTGAAATGGATGCCTTCTGCAGGGGGACCTTTGCAATGGCCGAAGCTGTTGCGAATTGCTTTGCCACAACCATAATCGGCGGGGGCGATACCGATTCTGCCGTGCGTAAGGCGGGCGTGGAGAACCGGGTAAGTTACATTTCCACCGGTGGAGGAGCATTTCTGGAACTACTGGAAGGAAAAACATTGCCAGGCGTCAATGCGCTTGAGGTCGCGTAACACAAAAGGGGAATACCGATGCGAAAACCGGTTATTGCAGGAAACTGGAAGCTCTTTAAGACGATTACGGAATCAGTTGCTCTGGTAAATGAACTTAAGCCGCTAGTTGCGGGTAATCAGGGTGTGGAAATAGTTGTAGCACCCGTCTTCACGGCATTGAGCCGTGTGGGTGACGCGATAAAGGGCTCAAACATCAGCATGGCTTCCCAGGATTGTTATTGGGAGGAAGAAGGCGCCTTTACTGGCGAAGTAGCGCCAAAGTTATTGAAGGATGCCGGTTGCAGTCACGTTATCATTGGGCACTCTGAGCGCCGTCAATATTTCGGTGAAACCGACCTGACTGTTAATAAGAAAGCCAAGGCTGCTATTGCTGCCGGTTTGAGCGCTATTGTCTGTGTTGGAGAGTCGTTGACAGAACGGGAATCAGACCAGACATTTAACGTAATTGAAACACAGATTAAAGGCGGCTTGGAAGGTCTTGCTGATCTGGCTTTTACTCACATCGTTATTGCATACGAACCAGTGTGGGCGATCGGTACCGGAAAGACGGCCAGTGATGCCCAGGCTCAGGAGGTTCATGCATTTATACGTCAATTAATAGCCCGCCTGTTTGGTAAACCTGTAGCAGATGCTGTTCGTATTCTCTATGGTGGCAGTGTTAAGCCGGACAATGTTAAAGGCCTGATGACGCAACCCGACATTGATGGAGCACTCGTAGGCGGTGCAAGCCTTAAAGCTGAATCATTTGCGGCGATAGCAAACTTTTAAGGATTTAGTTCCGGCAGCCAATTTTTTAATTCAGTTTATTATTCATTAAAGCAGAGACGCCCCGCAGCCATTTACTGGTTGAGGGGCGTTTATTTATAGCAGACGACGACAATATTCCCCGTTATTAAAGGTAAATCGAAAACAAGTACCGTCTATGCCCCCATTCATATTAGTATTTTAGACGCAATAAAGCCCACAACCATTTCTGGTTGTGGGCTTTGATGTTTTATTCCCGGCGGCGACCTACTCTCCCACACAGCTACCCGTGCAGTACCATCGGCCCTGAGGGGCTTAACTTCCGTGTTCGGGATGGGAACGGGTG
>CAJAFV010000089.1 GCA_903939115.1 uncultured Geobacteraceae bacterium | reverse complement strand
CCAACCAGCACCACCAGCCTGTCGGCCAACGATCCGTTCTACGTCCGCGCCGGCTACTACAACACCGCCGGCACTGCCTTCCAGTACGCCTATGTCAGCGGCGCAGCTGATCTGACGGTCACCCTTACCAGCAGCACACCGGCTGTCGGCACCCTGGTAACTACCCAGATGACCGGAGCTTCGGTGACTGTCACCATCGCAAAGGGGAACATTGACTCTCCCGGCAGCGTCGCCACCGGTGGAGCAGCTTTCGATCCGCTGTCCGTCGGCACAACCACCGTGGCTGCTACGGCTCCCGGCACCATCAATACCTATAGCGGCTCAATGGTCAACGTCAGCGTCACCGCGACACCAATCACGCTTACTGACATCTCACCGTACGGTGATTACCGGATTGGCGGCGGCCTCCAGGCCCAGTACCGGGTAACCCTGGGCGGCTCCAGCCACGGCGGCGTAACCATCCGGGTAGCGAGCAGCGATTCTGCGCGGATTCTCCTGGCACCCAATGCGACGACCGCCGGTGCTGCCTTCATCGACCTGATAATACCGGACGGACAGACCACTGCAAACTTCTACGTTCAGGGGATCAACGGGGTCACCGGCAACGTGATACTGACCGCTACCAATGCTGCATTTGTTACCGGCACAACAAATGTTAGCCTGGTCCAGGGTGCCATCAACATCTACACCCTCAGCAGTAGCCTGCAGGTCACCAGCGCTGATGATCCGTTCTACGTCCGTGCCGGCTACCTCAGCAGCAATGGCGCCAACTTCCAGTATGCTTATGTGAGTCCGGCCGGTCCACTGCACGTACAATTGACAAGCAGTACGCCGGCAGTGGGGCAGCTGAAAACCACCGCAACAACCGGCTCTCAAGTGACGGTGGATGTGGCGGTAAATGCCATTGATTCTCCTTCTACCGTTGCATCAGGCGGCGTCGCATTTGACCCACTGACCACTGGAACCAGTACCGTTTCGGCCAGCGTAATCGGCTATAACAACAGCTGGTCCGGTGCAGCAGTAGCTGTGACAATTACTCCGTAACTTTACCGATCGCGGTTATAGAAAAAAAGCCCCGGATTTATCGTCAAGCCGGTCGGATAAGGTGTTGCTAAAAAATCATATATCGTAATAGAATACCCTTAGGTGAAGTTGCCTGAGGGTATTTTTATGGTTAAACCCCAAAATAAAGGGCCCAGAATCCCGATTGATAGCTACGGACTGCAGGTCAATTTCTGCAAGAACCCAGTTTGTCCTAATTTCGGTAGGCCAGCTTCCACAGATCGTCAACCTCGCTGGTCTAAGGCTGACACGTCAACCAAAGATACTTACACTGTCATTGGATCTGCGAACAAACTACAGCTTAATTGCTTGCGGTGTGGCGAATATCCACCAATAAAAAGCAATATAGCTATCCGTGAAGAAATTGAACGAATGTCCGATTATCTGGACATGGCGCCAGAACCAACTTGCCCCAACGTCCTGTGCGACAACAAACAGAAGGGGTTATCAACGCCTAAGGCATATAAATGCTTTGGTAAGACCAGGTCTGGTTCTCAGCGTTACCAATGCCTATCGTGTAACACTACTTTTTCGGTATCAAGCAATCCCACATTCAGACAGAAACAGCCTGCTGTCAACGAGTTGATCTTTAAGCTTTTGGTCAATAAGATGCCAATGAAGCGGATGTGTGAAACGTCCGGAATCACCATTGATACGCTTTACCGAAAAATCAATTTTATTCAGAAGCAATGCCTGGCTTTTGCAGCAATCCATGAGAGAAAGCTCCATGGTATGAAGATCCCGAGACTATATATATCAGTAGACCGGCAGGATTATTCTATCAACTGGAAGCACGCTGTTGATAAAAGGAACATTGTCCTAAGCGCTTTGGGCAGTGCAGACAACAAAACCAGCTATGTCTTCGGAATTCACGTAAATTTTGATGCTCGGATTGATGCTGAAAAAGTAGAGGCTGACGCGAAGCAGATTGGCGACTGTGACGTTAGATCGTCCTTCCGCCGTTATGCCCGCGTCTGGCTTGAAGGTGACTACCGAGACTCTATTGACAAATCTCTAGCAAAACGAGCACAGAAGAAAAGACTGCGCGACACCATTGAAGATGGTTATTCTGTAACAGACCTGCGTGAAGATGTAGAAGATCCTGATGTCCAAACAATAGAAACAATGCTTCCTCCGAAAGGGATGCAGGTCCATTCAGATTATACATTGTATGGGCATTTTTTCTTCCTGCGGAGCCTGTTGGCTAACACAGAAAAGATCCGGTTCTTTCTGGATCAGGAATCCGGAATCAGAGCCGCCTGCCTTTCGGCCTTCTGGATAGATGTCCTCTCAAAACGGTGCGATGCCTTCTATGTTCACGTCAACACAGATCTTACCATTAACCAGAAGCGGAACCTTAAAGCACAGAGTGAAAGAGACTTGGTGGCTTTCCGGGCGACCAGTGCAGCGTATGAGCATTTAAAGGATTACGACCTTAGGCATATTGTTATAAAGGAAAGACTGCTGGAGCTGGTAAACATCGGCAAATGGAATGACCGGTGGTTGTTTTACCCTTTCCCTGATATGAGTGAACCGGAAAAAGCCATCTGCTGGCTTACGGATCTGTGCGACAATGCCTATGACGATGACCACCTGGCGAACCTCTATAGCAAGGCAACACTACATGGTATTGATCGGTTCTTTATGCAAATCAGACGGCGGCTTTCGCTTCTTGAACGCCCAATTGCAACGGCCAGCAGCGAAGGACGGAAATGGTTTGGCTACAGTCCGTATAATCCGGCAATAGTCGGGAAAATTCTTGACATATTTAGGGTCTTCTATAATTTTGTAGAAGTTGGAAAAGACAAAAAAACTCCGGCGATGAGGATAGGATTAACCACTGTCCCAACCTTATTGAATGATATATTGAAAACATGACAAAAACCAGACACCAAACCGATCTTATGAGTAGATACCAAATGAAAGAATTCCCAGGGAATGGCCAGAAAACCAATAACTACAGGCAATAAAAAAAACTCCCACCAGCAATGAAGCTGATGGAAGTTTTGAGTTTTCAACAGATTAAGTAAACGCCTAGAGCAAACATTTAGCAACACCTTATCCGACCGGCTTGGATTTATCGTCCAGGGCTTTTTTTGTGAGTTTATTTTTAATACTCCGGCAGATACGCCGGAGTATGAGGCGGGGCCGAGCGGACGTACTGGGCGGGCCAGGGGACCAGGTGACCGAGTTCGCGGGCGGCACGGAGCGGCCACTGCGGATCACGGAGTAGTTCCCGGGCGAGCAGTACCAGATCGGCCTGACCGGAGCGGATGATGTGGTCTGCCTGAGCCGGGTCGGTAATCATCCCGACGGCACTTGTCCTGATCCCGGTTTCCCGCCGTATCTGCTCGGCAAATTGTGTCTGGTAGCCGGGTCCGACCGGCACTTTGGCAAGTGGCGCGGATCCGCCTGAGGAGCAGTCAATCAGGTCAACGCCAAGCGGAATAAGCTGCCGCACCAGTTCAAGCGATTGTTCAAGATCCCATCCACCATCGACCCAGTCGGTTGCAGAGATTCTCACCAGCAGCGGCAGATGCTCCGGCCAGACGTTCCTGACGGCAGTGACGACCTCACGGAGCAGTCGGATACGGTTGTCGAAGCTTCCGCCGTAACGGTCACTGCGCCGGTTGCTGAGTGGTGAAAGAAACTGGTGCAGCAGATAGCCATGGGCGGCATGAACTTCGGCAACCTGAAACCCTGCCAGTAGCGCCCGACCGGCGGCCTGGACAAAGGCTGCCGTTATCTCCTGAATTCCCGCTTCGGTCAACGCCGTCGGCACGATGCAGCCATTGTCATACGGGATGGCGCTCGGCGCAACAATCGGCCAGCCACCCTCCGCTTCAGTCAGAGTGACGCCCCGGTTCTCCCACGGCGGCGAAGTACTCCCCTTGCGACCGGCATGTGCCAACTGGATTCCGGCGACGCTCCCCCGCTGGGAGATAAAGTGAACTATTCGCGCCAGAGGCTCGATCTGATCGTCGTTCCAAAAACCGAGATCATGCGGGCTGATACGACCCTGCGGTGTGACAGCGACCGCTTCGGTAAGCACCAGACCCGCCCCGCCGGCCGCCCGACTGCCGAGATGAACCAGGTGCCAGTCATTGGCGGTGCCGTCAACGCTTGAATACTGACACATCGGAGAAACGGCGATCCGGTTGGGGAGTGTCACACTACGCAGGGTGAGTGGTTCAAAGAGATGGGTCATGATTGATTCTCCTTACCGATGCCATGACTCTTGCACACACTTCTTCATGAGTCAGGCCGGCGCATTTGATCGTGATATCGGCGTATTTTGTGTACAGGGCGAAGCGCTCATAAAACATATCAGCAAAACTCTGGTCCGCTCTTTTGGCAAGACCCCTCGTACTGTAGTCACGAATCCGTGCTTCAAGAGTCGGCATGTCGGCATCAAGAAACAGGACGATACCGTCCGCTTTGAGATGAGTCATGGCACTGTCGCTGTAAACTGCGCTGCCGCCAGTGGCAATAACACAGTTGCAGACAGAAAATTCGAGCAGCACCTCTTCCTCTATTTTTCGCAGAACTTCGTAGCCGTCTCTGTCAACAATATCCTGTAATGTTCGGCCTGTTGATGTCTGAATGAGAAGATCCGTATCGACAAAGCCTCGTAAGGTGAGTTTTGCGAGGATGACCCCGATGGTACTTTTGCCTGCGCCCGGCATGCCGATTAAGATTAGGTTTGAGGGTGTTTGATTAAAAGTCATGGCATTATGTCAGTTACTATGTGCCGGGTAGATAAACCGGCGAATAATACATGCTGCGGCGAAAAAGAGCAGATTGACCAAAACAATAGTGGCACTGGCAGGGAGGTTGGCCATGATCGAAATAATGATACCGATAATCACTGAACTGCACCCCTGGATGGCGGCCAGCATAATACAGACTTTAAAGCCACGCGCCAACTGCAACGCTCCCGCCGCCGGGACAATCAGCAGCGACGAAATCAGCATGATACCGACAAGCTTCATCGCCAGAACCACCGACAACGCGGTCAACAGCACCAGTATTGAATTGATGAATGACGTATGGATGCCGGATACTTTGGCAAGCTCATCGCTGAATGAAATGGCGAACAGTTCGTGATAATAAAGTGTCAGCATCAGCATGACCCCGAGACAGAGCAGAGCCGCAATCACCACCTCTTCACTCCGGATCGACAGAATATTGCCGAACAGATAGCTCAGCAGATCAACATTATAACCCCCTCCGACACTGGCCAGAATAATACCGGCGGAAATCCCGAGGGCTGAGACCAGACCGATGGCGGCATCGCCGCTTAAGCGCCCTTTTTCAGTCAACTTGAGTATACCGAGAGAGGCAAGGAGGACAATCGGCATCGTCACCAACAGCGACATGACGGAATAGAACTTGAGCGCCAGAGCTATGGCGGTACTGCCGAACGTGACATGCGCCAGGCCGTCACCGATCAGCGACAAACGCCGCAAAACCAGAAAGACCCCGAGTACGGAGCAGAGAAGAGCGATCAGGGTGCCGGCAAGCAGTGCCCGTTGGATGAAGCCGTATGAGAGAATTTCAAGGAGATTCATAGTCAATGCCGATGGCACATCAAGTGCTGGGAATGTTCGCCGAACAGCGACGACATCTCGGGTGAGCAGCAGAACTGGTCGAAACTACCGTAAAAAAGAACCTTTTTATCAAGATAAAGCATTTTCGAAGCATGCTCACCGATTGCCCCGCTGTCGTGCGTCACCAGCAACACCGTAACACCCCGCGAGCGGTTTATATCGGCAATCATCGCGTAAAAACGCCCGCGTGTTTCCGGATCAAGGGCCGCGGTCGGTTCATCGAGCACCAGCAGTTCCGGATCATTTACGATGGCTCTGGCAAGCAGAACACGCTGTAACTGCCCTCCGGATAGTTCACCTATCAGTTTAGACCTAAGGTCTGAAATACCCAGTTCTTCAAGGATTATATCGATTTTACCGATATCGTCACGATTCAACCGTTTCGGGAACCGCTTGAGACTTAACAGGCCGAGACCGACCGTTTCGTGCACTGTCGCAGGAAAAACCGGATTAACCAGATGGAGGCTCTGGGGTAGATAACCGACCCTGTGCCAGTCGCGGAATCCTGACAGAGGGGTGCCAAACAGTGCTGCGGAACCGCTGCTGATAGTTACCAGGCCGAGCAACGCCTTGATCAATGTGCTCTTGCCGGAACCGTTCGGCCCCACAATACCGACATAATCGCCGCGCTCAACCTGAAAGGAAACATCCTCAAGCACCCTCCCCTCACGGTAGCTGCACGACAGCAGCCCGGTTGCCACTATTTCGGTCGACATGAAAGCCCCTTCTGCAGCTGTTCGAGATTGCGCTCCATCAGATCAAAGAAGCTGACATTGCGGGAGAGATCGTCCCGGGATACGTTATGAGCACCATGGAGCATCAAAATACCGACACCCGCTTCCTGCGCCAACGTTTCCGTCAGGCGTGGAGAGAGCAACTCCTCGGCAAACAGGTACGTGGTACCTGATGATTTAATCTCCCGGATAAGGGCAATCATGCGCTCTGCCGACGGCTCAGAATCTGATGAAATACCGCTGAGCGCATGATAATCCAGATTATAACGGCCCGCCAGATAGCCAAAGGTATAGTGGCCGCCATGAAGAAGTTTTCTGGTCGAGCAGGTGGAAAGGCTGCTCCGGTAACGCTGGTCAAGCGCTGCCAAACGTGCTTTCAAGGTTTCGGCATTCTGCCGGTACAGTGCGCTGTTACCCGGATCGGCAGCGACAAAGCCATCCAGAATTGCATCTACTATCAGTGAAGCATTGGTAAAATCAAGCCAGATATGCGGATCCATCCCTTTACGGTCATTGCCATGTTCTTTACCCCCTTCATGAACATCTTTCCCCGCTACTGCCCGGTAACTGACCTTCTCTCCGGCGTTGATGACCCGCAGCGCCGTGCTGTCTATGCCACTGACAATTTTTTCCGCCCACGGCTCCATGTACCTGCTGGTGTAGATAAACAATCCGGCACGACTGATCCTGATGACCTCTTCCGGCTTCGGTTCAAACGTATGCGGTTCGACACCGGGCGGCAGCAGCATGGTCACCTGCGCCTTGTCACCGGCAATCGTACGGGCAAAGTCATACAGTGGAAACAGAGTGGTAACCACCTGTAAGCCGGCTGCAGGTTTTACTTCAGCTCTTTTACAGCCAACAAGTGACAATGCACAAAAGACAATACATATGACGACTACACAGATTCTGATGTTCACAACGCAACCTTTGTTTGAACAGCTCTCAGACGGATACCATCAGGCAGCATGGTTACGGCCCCCTCTTTATACAATCCGCCGAGCGTTTTTTTAAAGCTCTTCTTACTCATGCGAAGCAGCGTGGCAATCGCTTCCGGAGAGCTTTTGTCGTTCAGCGGCAGAAAGCCATTGCCTGCCGCCAAGGCTTCCAGGATTGTCTTACGATCCTTTTCCGCCTCCTGCGCGCCACCTTGTCGCAGCGTAACATCAACCTTGCCATCTTCCCTGATCTTCTTTACATAGCCGCGCAAACGCTCGCCGCAAGCCGGCTTTACAACCATCTCAGTATGAAAGATCAACCCGCCGAAACGGTCATTGATTATTACCTTGCTGCCCAGATCCGTTTCTGCATAGACCAGCAGATCGACCTCATCACCTTCAGCCAGAGTATCATCCACCGGGACAATAAATTTATCCAGCTTGGCCGATGCCGCAATCCGACCACTGGAGTGAAGATAGATCCGGACCAGCACCTGATTCCCGCGCCTGACCGGCTCCAACTGCTCGCCAAACGGCAGCAGCAGATCCTTTTCCAGCCCCCAGTCAAGAAACGATCCAACCGTAGTTGACTCAATAACCTTCAGCAGGGCAAATTCCCCCACAACTGCGCGGGGTCGTTTCGTGGTAGCGGTCAGCCGTTCTTCAGAATCGACGTAGACAAAGACATCAAGCAGAGAACCGGTCTCCGCCCCTTTCGGAACGAGGCGCAGCGGCAGCAGCACATCTCCTTCATCTGTCTTAAAAACAGCTCCGGAGGCTGTGATACGGGTAATTTCGAGTTCATTGTAGTTTCCGACCTGAAGCATACTTTTCCCCTTATTCATACTATTCGCTTTAAACTAATGCCGCCATTTGAAGTTGATCGTTTTACAGCCGGGCATAATCTTCCGGAAGAGATTGAACCCCTCCTCAGAAGCACTGATACCACTGCAGGTAAGCCATTTCAAGCCGGGAATGAGCGCCAGATTCGAAATACCCGTATCAGTAATAGCAGTGTGGTAGATGGAGAGCCGCTGCAGTGATAGTAGCGGTCGTAACAGGGACAGCCCCTGGTCACTGATACAGGTATCAGAAAAATATAACTCCTGCAGGCCGGTCAGATGCGCAATTAGTGAAATGATCGAATCATCACAGTTATAGAGAAACAATGATTGCAGGTCGTTCGGCTGCAGCTCTCTCAAAAAGCCGGTATCCGTGCCGTTGTCGACTTTTACATCCAACCGCAGTGCGGTATCAAGGAAGATCTCTTTTGCACCCCGGGCAGTACCGATCTGCTGCCACTCTCTAAAATCAACGGATGTGGCTTTACGAATAAAAAGAATCCCACAGTTCTGTGCCGACGGAAAGCGGACAATGCGCGTTTCAAAATGACCGTCATTTTCTCCGGCCGGTTCGTACACTTCGCCGCGAGCTGTTGCCAGACGCCGCCGGATCCGAGCGATATCCAGATCAACGGCAGCAGCCATTTCAGCCAGAAGGTCGACACCATCTGCTAGGGAATCATCAACCCGCAGCTTGAAATGGTAAATATCGGTCTGTTTCAGCTCTTCGTTCTGGCGAATAATCGCGTGAATATTTTGCCGAACCGCCGCAATCTGGCGAATTACACGCACTAACTCCAGAGAAATATCCATCTCGGAATCGCATGATACCGGGGCCTGCTCCCATTCACTCAGCAGATCGATCAGTACCTGCCGGTTTCCGGTCTGATAGGCATCATTGGCCAGTGCCATCAACTCCTGCCTGCGCAGACGCTCACTTTCATCAACGGCAAGATCGGGGTGCACCGCTTTCGCGACACCTCGATATAGCGATTTGAGGGTGAGGTTGGCGGCATCCAGCAGCGGCTCATCTTCATCAAGCAGATCGGTGGTATGCGGGAAATAACTGTACGAATATGTCTGATTCAACGATTCTGTACTTTTTTCAACCGTCGTCTCACCCAGAAGGCCTTTTAATTGCCATTCAAGCTCTTCAAGCGCTTCAATCCGGGCGCCGAGTACATCTTCATAAACCTGCTCAAACAAGCGGATTTCAGTTTTGAATGAATTGAATGCCTGATCGCGCTGCGCCAACTCCCCCTTAACCTGAGCCAACTGCTGATACTTCAACTCCAGTTCAATCTCTTCAGGTGTTTTCAGCCTGTTTTTAAAGGGTGTCATAGCAGATGGCCTGCCAATGTCTGTTCCCTCACTTCACGCGCAAGAGGCAGAGTTATGCGCCTCTTTTCAGCCATAGAGAAGCGATATACCTGATGGAAACAGGTAATCAGCGCACTAACCTCACGGCTGGTCGTTGCCAGGATATATTCAACGACATCATCAGGGATTCTGATCTGATGGTCGTCAGCAACTTTTTTGATAATCATTCTCCGCGAGTTGTCATCAGACGTATCAAGCCGTGCAACCAACCCCCAGAGCAACCGCGACGTCAGATGGTCATCCATGTTTGCCAGGTCGCGCGGCGGATGAGCACCTGCCATCGCAATCGTGCGGCCGGACGTGTGAAACTCGTTGAACAGCTGCCACAATGTCCGCCGCATGTCAGCATCCTCCGGCATCTCCTGCAGGTCGTCCACCACCAGTCCGCCGGCAGCATGAAAAGTCGCAACAAGCTGCTCCCGGGATATCGGCTCACGGAGCGAAACGTAGGGAAATGCGCTCCCTGCAATTGACTGCAGCAGATGGGTTTTACCGGAACCTGAAGGACCATGCAGATAGAGGAGGCATTCGGAATCGGAAGGGTCGGCAACCCGCAGGGCAAATTTTAAAGCGGCGGAGTTTCCTTCACACGCAACAAAACTGTCAAAGCTGAAGCTCGGAGTAACGGGAAAATCGAAGAACTGTTGCATAGCTAAAAAAGATGCGCCTGTGGAGCTTCCGGGGCGATACGGCAAAAATGCAGGTATGCGGCACGGGTAGCGACCCTGCCGCGCGGAGTACGATTGATGAAACCGTTCTGAATAAGAAACGGCTCATAGACATCTTCGATGGTATCGCTCTCCTCGCTGATAGCGGCCGCAATGGTATCGAGTCCGACCGGACCACCGTTAAACTTGTCGATAATCGTCAGCAGAATCATGCGGTCCATCTGATCAAAACCCATTTCATCAATTTCAAGCAGCTTGAGTGTTGCGCGCACAACATCAAGGGTGATGACGCCATCAGCACGTACCTGGGCATAGTCGCGTACGCGGCGCAGCAGGCGGTTGGCGATCCGGGGGGTCCCACGGCTGCGTCTGGCCAGTTCATCAGCACCTTTGGGGTCTATTTCCATTCCTAAAATTCCGGACGAGCGACAGATAATAGTCGCAAGTTCTGCGTAGGTATAAAACTCAAGGCGGGATATAACCCCGAATCTATCGCGGAGCGGCGAGGAGAGCAGTCCGGCGCGGGTTGTCGCTCCGACCAGCGTAAATTTAGGCAGATCTATTTTAATAGAGCGGGCACTCGGACCCTGACCGATAATAATATCGAGCTGATAATCCTCCATCGCCGGATAAAGAATCTCTTCAACAATATGGGAAATACGGTGGATTTCGTCGATAAAGAGAACGTCATGCGGCTCAAGGTTGGTGAGAATAGCGGCAAGGTCCCCAGGTCTTTCAATGACGGGACCGGAAGTCGACTTGATATTGACCCCCATCTCACAGGCGATGATATTGGCCAGAGTAGTCTTGCCAAGCCCGGGAGGGCCGTACAGCAGGACGTGATCGAGCGCTTCCCCCCTCCCCTTGGCGGCATCAATGAACAGGCGAAGATTACCTTTGATCTTCTCCTGGCCTATGTAGTCATCAAAGGAGCGAGGACGCAGCGTCGTGTCATAATGAGAATCATCATCCCGTTTTTCAGGTGTGATCGTACGTGAATCCATCACTGCTCCGACTTCATTACCAGAGACCGTATCCCGGCTACCGTCAGAGCAGCTTCCGACTGGAGTCCGTCTGCCATTCTCTTGAAGGAGGCTCGTGCCGACGTCACTTCATTCTCTCCGATAACAACGCTGTAGCGGGCTTTAAGTTTATCAGCCCGGCGCATCTGGCTCTTCAGGCTTTTCCCTTCGTAATCCATTTCGACGCGAACACCGGATTTTAACAAACCATCCAGCAGACCGAAAGCGACATCCCGCTCACCTGGCCCCATGGTGGCGATAAACAGATCCGGCAGCGTGGTGAATTCCTGACTGCCGAGCAGCAGCGCAATCCGCTCAAGCCCCATTGCAAAGCCGATACCTGGAATATCCGGCCCGCCCAACTGCGAGATAAGACCGTCATAGCGCCCTCCTGCGGCAACCGCAGATTGCGAGCCAAGAAGCCCGGTAACCATCTCAAAGGTTGTACGGGTATAGTAATCAAGTCCGCGCACCATACGGGAATTGATGCTGTACTGAGTAGCTGAAAGGTCGAGGTAGCGTTTTACGCTGCTGAAATGGTCATCACATCCGCTGCAGAGATGCTCCAGAACTGACGGTGCTCCTACGGTGCTTTCGATACAACCGGGCACTTTACAGTCCAGTGTTCGCAGCGGGTTGGTGGTAAAGCGCCGCTTGCAATCCTCGCAGAGCCCTCCCAACCGCTCTTCGAGATAGCTCCGCAGAGCGGCACGATAAGCGGGGCGGCACTCCGGACAGCCGAGTGAGTTTATCTGGAGAGTCGGTTCGGTCAACCCGATTTCGCGAAAGAACGAGGTCAGCATATTCAATACCTGGGCGTCTGCCAGCGGATCGTTGACGCCGGTTATTTCGGCACCAATCTGATGAAACTGTCGGTAGCGCCCTTTTTGAGGACGTTCATAGCGAAACATCGGCCCCATGTAGTACAGCTTTGCAACCGGGTCCTGAGCGTACAATTTATGTTCGATGAAGGCGCGCATAACACCGGCAGTCCCTTCCGGCCGCAACGTTACACTGTTTTCACCTTTGTCCGTAAAAGTATACATCTCCTTTTCGACAATATCGGTGGCATCGCCAATCGAGCGACAGAACAGTTCGGTCTTCTCCATCACCGGAACCCGGATTTCGCCAAAGCCGTTCAACTCGAACACCCTGCGAGCCGTCTGCTCAATATGCTGCCAGCGACGGGATTCATCCGGCAGGATATCGTTAAAACCTTTGACTGCTGTAAGCGCCACTGATCACCTCAAAATATTGATTGCACTCGCGAAAGCCCGATTAATCCAGCTCGCCAGCTATACGACTAATACGGTTTCTTCCGGAAGTTTTGCCGGCATACATGGCCTTGTCGGCCATTTGAAGCAGTTCATCTTTCGATACAGTATCTTCCGGACAGCAGGCATAACCGATACTGCACGTCAAACGGATTACATGGCCATCAGGCCCCGAAAAGTGGTGCGCCTCGACATTCCTGCGTATTCGTTCGGCAACAAGTTCGGCCGTTCCGCACGAAGTTTCAACCAGAATGGCCGTATATTCATCGCCGCCGTAGCGTATGACGATATCGACATCACGCACTGATTTTTTGATCAGGGAACCAAATTCTGCCAGTACCCTGCTGCCAATCATGTGTCCATAGCTATCGTTTACCTGTTTAAATGAATCAACATCTATGAAGAGAACCGCAAGATGTGAGGCATACCTCTCGACCCTTTTCATTTCACGTTCGAGGGCAACATCCAGGTACCGGTGATTATAGAGACCGCTGACATCGTCAATAAACAACATATCATTTGCCTTGGAAAACGTTTTCGCATTTTCAAAGGCATGTAACGACTGCTCGATCAAAAACAAAATATTCTTAATTGATTTTGTTATATCGGGCAATTCAGAGGCAGGGTTATTCAGCAGCACAATCATGCCGAATATTGCCGTATTGCTGTAAACGGGCACCAGGTAAGCTTCAGAGAACCCTTTCACGGTAAAGTTGGATGTCAGGCGCAGCTTTTCAAATAAGTTTTTTTCTGCTGACGATGTTTCAAGTCGTTCGCTAATTTCACTGGTAAGGGTTCTTCCCAACTCGGTAGAAAGTCCTTTTGTCACTTTTAACTCAAGAGAGCCGTCTATCATAAAAAAGCCGAGAGCTCTGTTGAGCGAGACTTCACGGGCAATTGATTCAACCAGAAGCAGGTAGAGATGTTCACAGTCCAGACATCCGGCAATAGCCTGATTGGCACGAAACAGGGAAAGCATGTTTTTTAGCTCAACATTTTCATCAAGGAGATGACGCTGCTGGATGCACTGAGAGACGGAATGTCTGAATTCGTCCGGGTTGACCGGTTTGACAAGATAATCCCTGGCGCCGAGTTTAAGGGCAAAAATGGCGGATTCAAGATTGGCATTTCCGGTCACCATGATGACATCGACCGTCGGATGGCTTTCACGCACTCGCGACAGAATTTCAAGGCCACTGACATCCGGCATCACCAGATCAGTAATAACGAGAGAATACTGGCCCTTGGCAAGCATTTCAAGCCCGTCAGCCCCGCACGAAGCGGTCTCGACCCGATAGCCTTCGGCTTGCAGCAGATTGGAATACATGTCGCGAAAAAATCGGTCATCTTCAACCAAAAGGATTGTATCCATTTGACGTCACCCAATTAAGGAAATTGCACTAATTTATCAGGTATGTGTACTCTACTTTACGGTATGGAGTCAACGTCATTCGGGTTTGAACGGGGTCGACACGGACCAGTCCTTTCCATCTGTGACCACTATCACCGTTCCATCGCGGTCCGTACGAACAAGTGGCACCCCTTTTGAATTCAACAGGTCGACAGTCTGCTTTGCAGGAAGTCCGAAACGATTGCCCTTCCCGGCAGAAATCAGTGCCAGGTGAGGCTGTACGCGGTCAAGAAATTCCGTTGACGTTGAAAACCGGCTCCCATGATGTCCTACCTTAAGCACAGTGGATTTTAACTCATACTGGCCGGCAAGCATCTTCCGTTCGGCTTCAAACCCGGCATCAGCGCAAAAAAGCATGCTGAATGCACCATAACTGAGACGAAATACCAGTGACTGTTCATTAACGCTCACCTCGTCGATGCCGGCCCCGCCATGAACCGATCCAGAAGGTGATAGTACAGAAATGACAACCGGACCTGGCAGGGTAATTACATCACCGGCACTGACCGTGCGTGTCAAAACACCTCTGCTTTTCAATTCACTCTGCAGTACCAGCCCGAGGGGTGACGCTATGGCCGGGCCACTCCAAAATTCGCCAACCGGAAAATTTTTGATAATATATGGCAGTCCTCCGATGTGATCAGGGTGGTCGTGTGTAGAAATCATCGTGTCAATACGGCTCACATGAAGTGCGCCCAATGCCGGCGCCAAAATCCGTAGGCCAAAGTCATGACCGGTATCGTGAAGATAGCCGCCGCCATCAACAAGCAGAGTCGAGCCATCCGGCAGTCGTACCAGCAAGGATTCTGCCTGTCCGACACTCAGCATCGTAATGTGAAGCTGGTGATCTGACGCGCTTCCCGTGTATATGTGAATAACCAGGGCCGAGAGCGGCAGCAGCACCGACGTAGCCGTCAGAATAATCCTGTTCGTCAGAAAGGTCATGCCGGTCATGAATAGCAGAAAAAAGAACATATCCGCTGAAGTGATGCCATGAAAGGTGAGTACCGGGAGCGAGTTACACCAGAGGATAAACTGGTTGGAAATGGTGACAAGGGTAGCTGCCGGCCAGAGCAGCCAAGGGGCACCAGAAGGAAACAGCATGATAAGCGGCAAGGCAATAAATCCTGACAACACCGCCCCGTATCCGAGCAGTGGTACAATCAGAAAATTGGTTAGTATCCCGTTGAGTGATGCCACCTTAAATATATACAGAACCGGCAGAATAGTAACGAGTGACGCCGCAACTGACGCTGCCAGAAACTGAATGGCGCCGCGTCCCCACTGAGAGGTAACAGTGCCGGTGTATCTCATGATAAACGGTACCGCAATAAGAATTCCCCATAGAGAAATAAAAGAAAGCTGAAATGACACGTCAAAAAGTGTCGGCGGGTTGATTGCCACCAGAATAAACCCTGCAAACAGGAGCGTATTGATTGAATCCCGCTCCCGCTCGGCGAAAAGCGCCAGAGCGAAAACAGACAGCATGATAACCGATCGCGCCGTGGCCGGGGCATTCCCGGTTAAAAAGAGATAGCCGAACATTGCCGGGACTGCGATAAGCACCGCATTTCTGCGAATATTCCAATGCAGTGCCGGATATTCAAAACGGGTCAATAACCATATAATCACCACAGTTATGAATGCTGCGATAATTCCGACATGAAATCCGGAAATTGACAGAATATGATTGACCCCCGCCCTGGTATACGAGTCGGCAAGATCACGGGGGATTCTCCTCTGATCGCCAATGAGTAATGCCGTCAGGACCGAAGAAACGCGCTCGTCAGGAATTGACAATCGTATTGAATCACCGAGTATTCGGGCAATCTGGTCACTTGTCCGCAGCATCGATGTTACTGCGGCTGCACGCATAAGGACTATATCACTTTGGGAAGCGACCCGACCGATGGCGGAAATCCCCTGAAGTGCGAGGAAACGCGGGTAATTAAATTCTCCCGGTAGACCAAGGAGACGCGGCACAGAGACTCGGGTGACAAAACGGATTCGATCACCGCGTGCTACGGTGATATCACCTTCGCTGATAATGAGCAGAAGCGATCCGGTAACCGCCTCTTCCCGGTCTCCCAGCAGTATATGATCAACATCAACAGTCAGGCGGCTTCCTTCCGGAGCAACGGAAGGGCGCTCAGCAATAATACCTTCGATTGTTATGGGACTGTCTGACGATTTAGTCCGGATAGATTGTGGTGATATTTTGGGAGACAACCAGGGTTGAAGTGCAGACAAGCCCCAGAGAAAGAAGACCAGGGCAGTACAGACAGAAAACAGCCCCTGTTTCGGCAGGAAGCAAGAGAGCAGCAGGCACAAAAATGCTGCAGGCAGTACTGTTGTATTACAATAAAAGCCGCTGAGTGCAGAGACAGTCAAGCCTGCCGTCATACAGAGAAAGGGAATCAGAAACGGCCAGCGACGTATCATGGGCATCAATCAGAAACGTATTTGGAATAATCAGACTTGAAACACGTCTCAGTATATATCATAGGTTATGGCACTTGAAAACATGGCAAATGAATGGTAAAAGAGGGGGGCGCCTTCAAAGCGGCATCTGCCGGACATTGTAGAGTGAACAACGGAATGAACTCAGAGTACGTATGGAGAAAACTGCATGAGAGAAAACATTCTGCTTGTTGATGATGAGGAGATGATTCGTGATTTGCTGTCATCCGCCCTGGAACAGGAGGGATATCTTTGTCATCAGGCTGCCAATGTTGACGAAGCACTTGCGGTTTTGGGTGAGCAACCGGTTGACCTCGTTATTTCAGATATTATGATGCCGGGCAGAAGCGGTGTTGAACTACTGCGTGACCTTAAAAAAATTAATCCGGAAATTGCGGTGCTTATGATTACCGGGCTCTCCGACATGAATACTGCAATGGAATGCATACACCTCGGAGCTGATGACTACATAACCAAACCATTCGGTATCGGCAGAGTAGTTTTAACCGTGAAAAATCTGATTGAGCGTCGCTCTCTTGCGCTTGAAAGAAAGAACTACCAGGTGAGCCTTGAGTTCAAAGTCATGGAGCAGACGGCTCAGATCAGAAAAACAATGGATGACCTTTCAGCCGCGTACGACAATACCTTAACCGCCTTGGTGAAAGCGCTTGATGCGCGTGAAAAGGAGGTTGGATCACATTCCGAACGGGTTATGAATTTTACCGTTTTTCTTGGCGGAAAACTTGGCATTGCGGGTAAAGAACTTCAAGAGCTTGCAAAAGGAGCGCTTCTTCACGATATCGGAAAAATCGGCATATCCGACAACATCCTGCTTAAACCGGGGCAGCTTGATGATAGTGAATGGATCGAGATGCGTACCCATCCGCAAGTCGGCTATGCAATTTTATCCGAGATCGCTTTTTTAAAATCTCCGGCGGAGATTATCCTTGGACATCATGAACGCTTCGATGGCAAAGGCTACCCAAAACAGCTCAAAGGTGAACAAATCCCCATTGGGTCGCGCATTTTTGCTATTGTTGACACGCTTGATGCTATGACATCCGATCGCCCGTACCGCAAAGCTCTTCCTTTTGACATGGTTCTTTCCGAAATCATTAAATATCGGGGCAGTCAATTCGATCCGGCTATTGCCGACCTGTTTTTGTCGATACCCCGCAAAAACTGGGAGGATTGCACCGGAAAAAGCTTCATATAAAAAAAACGGGGCCAGACTAATCTGAACCCCGTTTTCACTGCATTATAGATATTCCCGACTACTCTTCATCTCGCCAGCCGGCATCCTCGTCATCGTCACATTTTTCACCCTCAAACTCGGAATCTTCTTCATCGTAACCATCACCATCATCAGTTTCCGAATCATCAGGTCCTTCTAAAACATACCGTTCCGGTACCTTTAGTTCATCATCCGCTATCTTTTCGAAGCGACTCAATAAATCCGGATCAGAACAAAAGCGGCCGATTTTATGGCGACAACTGTCAAGATCGCAAAGATCAAAGAGCTGCACCTCACTGCAGAGGCGCTGCGGCAGAATATCAGGTGTTTTATCCGAATCTGGCATGATTGCTTTCTCTCAGTCTGCGCTCTTCAAAAACTCTGCAGCCTTGTCAACATCTTCCTTGCAGCCGATGTATACCGGACAGCGCTGTTCAAGGCCATCAGGAACGATATCAAGGATCGGAATTTCACCATTTGTAGCGGCGCCTCCGGCCTGCTCGATCAGGAACGCCATCGGGTTAAGCTCAAACAATAAACGCAGCTTGCCATTCGGCGCATCACTAAGTGCCGGATACATGAACACGCCATTTCCCTTCATAAGAATCTGGTTAAAATCCGGTACAAATCCGCCGGAATACCGCAGTTTTGCCCCTTTATCTTCCAGGTAGCGGACAAATTGCTCATTACCCTCGCTGTATTTTTTACGTAATCCGCCGGGAGAATACATATTGCCGGAAGGCTGCATCCGGACATTTGCGCGGGTAAGCGTATATTCCATCAGCTGGTTCATCGTGAATTCGAACACCCCTTTGCCAACCGAATAAACCAGGGAGACACGTGGTCCGTACAGGATATAAATCGAACCTACCATCTTGCGGCCAGGTTGGAGCAGATCATTCCCCTGATATATGCCGACAATAGTGCCGACAGCCAGATTAACATCAACCAGCGACGAACCATCCAACGGGTCGTAGGCGACAGAAAACATACCCTGCGGATTGCTGGTCACCTGAAAGATCTCCTCCATCTCTTCAGACGCAATGTTACAGACAACTCCCGAATGCTGCAGACGCTTGCGCATGATACGATCAGAGAGAACGTCAAGGGCCAGTTGTTCTTCACCGTACAGGTTAGAGGTACCGGCGACACCGAGTTCGCCGGTGCGAACGGCGTTGATCACATATTTACTCGCTTCGGCAATCTCACAGATAAGATGGACAAGGTTTCCGCTGATATTCTGATCGCGCAGATGCTGACGCAGATCGATCTGAAATTTTGTCTTGCCCGGTACACTAGCCATGTTACCTCCGAGTTGAATTAAATTAGGTCGTTACTGCGGTGAACATACAGATATTTACTTTTTTTAGCAATATTAAACAGTACAAAAGTCTGCATCAAGCACTCTTGGAATTGGAATTGGAAGCGGCAGAACCGCAATATTTGCAAACGGACTCTTTCCAACGATAAATTTCACCACATTGTGTGCACTTGCGAAAATGCCCGGTAATTTCATGTTTTGGTTTTTCAAAATGCAGAACTACGATGAAAAAAGGAAAAATACAGAGAAGTCCCCACAGAATAGGGTTTTTACCTCGCGACAGTGCCAGTTTGAAACCTATTGCTGCCGGAAGAGCAAAAACCAGCAGCAGAAAAATTATTTCATTCATTAGAAAGTCCGATTTAACGTTATTAACAAGTAGTTTTTTTCAGCAGCGGCAGTAATTCATCAAGGACGATCAGATAGCCATCCGGGTCAAAGCACCACATCTCCTTGACTCCGTACGGCTTGATGTCGAGCGGATAGAGAACTTCAAGCCCCTCCTCCATAATTGCGTCGCGTATATCCTCTATTTCAGTAACTTCAAAATGCAGCGTAACACCGATTCCTCGCGGGAACATGCTGAAACGCGGTTCCAACAGAGGATGGGCTTTGATGACGTCACTCTCCTCCACGAAAACAATCGCCATGCCATCCATATCAATTACCAGATGATCAGGAGCACCCTTTGATGTGAATGAGCGCCGGACAGGCAGATCCAGAATGCCTGCATAAAAAGCCTCTGTTACGACAAGCTGCGCAACGGTCAACTGGATTGAATGCGGCGCCCGGTGTGCTTTCACTCAATCCCCTTGTAAAACAGAGACATATACCCGGAAAGCCTGGAGAGCCAGTTGGTATAAATCAGGACACCAACCACCATCAGGAATACTCCGGTAATTATTTCAAAAGCGTAGATGTATTTTTTGAAGCGGTTGAATATAACCAGAAAGCGATGCATGGCAAGCGCCGAAAGAAAGAAAGGTACGCCCAATCCCATTGAGTAAAGTAATAGTAACAGAATCCCCTGAACGACACTTTCCTCTGTTGCAGCCACGGCCAGAATAGCGGCAAGGATCGGACCGATACAGGGAGTCCAACCGGCGGCAAAAGCGATGCCAACCAGAAAACTACCGGCATACCCTGCCGGTTTATGTTTGATAGAAACTCTCTTTTCACCCAGGAGAAATTTGACATGCAGAATACCGGTTACATGAACACCGAGTAACACGAGGAGAACGCCGCCTACTTTTCTGATGATGGTGGCGTTCTCATGCAGGAATGAACCGATATATGTTGCAGAAGCGCCCAACAGTACAAATACGGCGGTAAAACCGCAGATAAAGCAGAGTGAGTGAAGCATTGATTTTTGCCGAATGATATGCGAAGGATGCTCTGCCTGCAGATCAGCAAAAGAAATACCGGTTATATAGGTGATATAGGAAGGAATTAACGGAAATACACACGGCGACAGAAACGACAGCAGACCGGCAACAAAAGCCCCGATATAGGTTACTTCCTGACTTATCATAGGGTTCCTATTTCATTAACCCTTCAATAAATGAGACAGCTTCAGGGGAATCCCAGGCAAATCCGCCAATAATTTTTTTAACCAGAACACCCTGTTTGTCAATAATGAATGATTCGGGAACACCGGTAATTCCATAAGATTTGGATGAGGCGCTACTGGCATCAAGGTAGGTCGGAAGAAAAAGGCCGGTCTCTTTAAAAAATGAGTCTATGGTCGTTTTCCCCCCTTCATCGATTGAAATTGCCATCATCTGAAACGGCTTACCGGTCATAAAACTGTTCAGCTTCATCATGGAGGGAATTTCTTCGCGGCATGGCGGACACCAGGTAGCCCAAAAGTTGAGTAACACTACTTTCCCTTTAAGATCTGACAATTTCAGAGTACTCCCGTTTGCAATTGACACAACGGAGACTTCCGGAGCCGGACTTTTTTCAGCAGCTACCGAGCTGGAATTGACGGTTTTCCGGGGAGACTCAGACTTGGTACACGCAGTCACAGACATAATCAGGCACACGAAAAAAAGGTAGATACATCTCTGCATGAGGCCTCCGGTGAGTCAATAAATCAGCAACTGGGAGAATCTGAGTAACGGAGAAGCGTAACTATTTGCTGCGAGTAACCACATATTCCGACAGGCTGCGCAGCGCCTCGCGGACAGGCGAGTGAGCAAACAGGTCAAGATGACTCTGGCAACGATCAACATAGTAACGGGCTTTTAGAATGGTATAGTCAATGCCACCGTATTTTCTGACCAGGCTTGATACCGCCCGAAAGTCGTCCAGCGACATTTCATCCAACTCCACAACGGAAGCGATTACGGTACGCTCGGAAGCGGTGCAGTTTCGTAGGGTGTGGATCAGCGGCAGCGTAATTTTTCCCTCTTCAAGGTCATGACCGATACTTTTGCCAAACTCTTCCTCGGTTGCAACATAGTCAAGGATATCGTCCATCAACTGGAACGCGATGCCAAGATCCATGCCAAAATCAGCTAACGCCTGTTGTTGATTCTGCGTTGCCTCTCCCAGAATAGCTCCCGCTTCACAGGCGGCAGACATCAAAATCGCGGTCTTGGAGCGAATAACGTCCGTATACTGTTCCTCGGTCAGATCAAGTTCGCCTGTACAGAGGAGCTGCATGACCTCACCCTCGGCGATAACCGTTGTTGCTCCGGAAAGCACCCGCAGAATATCAAGACTGCCAACCCCGACCATCAATGAGAATGATTTTGAAAACAAAAAATCACCAACAAGAACTGACGCTTCATTACCCCAGAGAGTGTTTGCCGACGCCAGTCCGCGACGCAATGTAGCGCTGTCGACAACATCATCATGCAGCAGGGTAGCTGTATGAATAAATTCAACGACGCTTGCAAGTGGAACAGCCTTGTCAGCTGTATAGCCGCACAATCGCGCGGCAAGCAACAGCAGTGCCGGACGGACGCGCTTGCCGCCACTGGAAAGAACATATTCTCCGACTTTGCGAATCAGCGGGACATCTGACTGCAGATCTTTGCGGAACTGCAGTTCAACCAGCTTGAGATCATCACCTATAATGTTGAGTGTAGCCTGCATGTGATGGTATCCTTGTGGTAAATTCGAGCCATACTAAAGGAATGGCTTCCGATTTGTCAAAGCATTTTTGGCAGGGTTTATCGTGGTTTCCCGGTAGAGTGGCTACATCTTTCGATTGCCAGACGTAACTCCACGGTATATGGTGTCATATTAAAAGATTATTTAAGTATGACAAAAGGAACCCGTATGCGCTTTGATGAACTCCCGATTCCCGACTTGGTGCTGCGTGGCATTGCAGAAGCCGGCTTCACTGAATGCACCCCTATTCAGGAACAGACTCTCCCGATAACATTGACCGGCACAGACATTGCCGGCCAGGCACAGACCGGAACAGGCAAAACAGCCGCTTTTCTGATTTCGCTTTTCACCCGACTGCTTGCCAATGAACATCCCGCCGGCAGACCCCGTGCGTTAATTCTTGCACCGACCCGTGAACTGGTTGTTCAGATTGAAGCTGACGCCAAACAGCTGGGAGCCCACTGCGGATTTGCAGTTCAGGCTATTTACGGCGGCGTTGATTATATGAAGCAGAAGAATGCCCTTCTGGATGGCGCCGATATAATCGTCGGAACTCCGGGACGTTTGATCGACTATCTTAAACAAAAGATTTACAGTTTGAAAGATATTGAAGTGCTCGTGATTGACGAAGCTGACCGTATGTTTGACCTTGGTTTCATTGCCGACCTGCGCTTTATTCTTCGTAAACTGCCGCCGTTCGAAAAGCGCCAAAACCTGATGTTTTCAGCAACCCTCAACCCCCGTGTGATGGAGTTGGCGTACGAGTTCATGAACACGCCGACCAAAGTTTCGGTTACACCTGAGAGCATGACCGCCGAACGGGTGGAACAGCTTCTGTTTCACTGTTCCCGCAAAGAGAAATTTTCCCTTCTGTTAGGTCTATTACGGCGCGATGGCATGGCACGTACGATGATATTCATCAACACAAAACGGGAGGCGGAACATCTCCATAACCTCCTTAATGCGAACAGTTTTCCCTGTAAAGTTATTTCGGGTGATGTTGAGCAGCGCAAGCGGATGAAAATCCTCGACGACTTCAAGGATGGCAGTTTGCCGATCCTTATTGCGACTGACGTCGCTTCACGCGGGTTGCACATTGATGGTGTTTCTCATGTAATAAATTACGATCTGCCGCAGGATTGCGAGGATTATGTCCACCGCATCGGGCGTACTGCCCGGGCCGGCGCCGAAGGAAAAGCAATCTCTCTTGCTGATGAGGATGGTGCTTTTTTTCTTGAAGCGATTGAAGAGTATATTAAGACCAAAATTCCGACTGAATGGGCTGATGATTCTCTTTATGTTCTTGATTATGTGAGGACGGCGCGACCGAAACGGGTACAGGATCTCAAACGGGACAAACCGGGCAGTGCCAGAGGGACAGATCGCGGAGCAAAGAAACCGGCACCCCGTCCCAAACCGGTCGCGGCTAAACCGGCAGTTGTAAAAGCTGTTGCAGAAACAGGTGAGGGAAACATCGAGAAGAAAAAACGTAAACGAAGGAAAAAGAAACCGGCCGGAGAGAAACCGGTTGAACAATCGGGGCAGGAATAACCGGGTTAAGCGGGGGGCGATGTGCCCCCCTTTTTTTATGTGCGCCAGGTATGGCGCGTGGCGCGTAAGCGCCATCCAATCAGCTATGGTGGTTGATTGGTGACTTGGAGGTGAAAGTCCTCTACGGGCCCTGATGGTGGGAACCGTTAGCCGAACAGCAAGGGTG
>CAJAFV010000088.1 GCA_903939115.1 uncultured Geobacteraceae bacterium | reverse complement strand
TGTCAATCGGCTTTGAAAATTGACCCACCATCGGCGTCCAAAATTGACCCACCTCAGGTAGTTGTTTTTAGTTATTGATCCTCGTTTTTATTCTCCAGCTATCGTTTCCGGTTTCGATTATTTCACAGTGATGCGTGACCCTGTCCAGAAGTGCCGTGGTCATTTTGTTGTCTCCGAATACTTGCGGCCATTCACCGAACGTCAGATTGGTTGTTATAATTATCGACGTTCGTTCATACAGTTTCGAAATCAGGTGAAACAGGAGCTGGCCACCGCTTCTGGAGAATGGCAGGTAACCCAGTTCATCAAGCACAACCAGGTCATGCCGTGCCATATGTTCCGCTATGTGCCCGCCTTTGTTATTCATCTTTTCCTGCTCAAGCTGGTTCACCAGATCCAGTACGTTGAAGAATCTGGCTTTTCTTCCGTTTCTGATGCTTTGCCGGGCAATTGCAATGCCAAGATGAGTTTTACCACTGCCGGTGCCTCCCACCATAATGACGTTGGTGTGATCAGAGAGAAAGTTCCCTTCGTGGAGGTGGCGGATCTGCATTTCATTGACAGGCGACTCAGAGAAGTTGAAGCAGTCAAGTGCTTTATCCACCGGGAACTTTGCCAAGCTCATACGGTAGCGGATACTTCTGACTTTTCTCTCTGCCATCTCCGCTTCCAGAAGATCACAGAGTATCTTGTCCGGTGTTGCTCTACTCTTAATTCCTGCCGCCAGGATTTCGTCGAAGGTCGCTTTCATGCCGTACAGACCAAGGGTTCCGATGGCCTCCATCAGTCGGTCACGCAGTACCATAGACACCTCCCTTCATGAGACGATCATAGCGTTTACAATCTGCCAGTGGAATCAGGGTGAGCAGCGGCAGTTGTACTGATGGCATGACCGGTGTTGGTGGTTGCTCGTCGTGCCGCTTGGAGAGAATGGCGAGTATGACATCGCTACTGATTGTCTTGTCGTTCAAAGCTTGCATACAGGCGCTTGCGACAGGTTCAAGCCCATAGCGACCAACAACGGTGAGGATGCCTACAAACTGACGGTCGCCATCAGGTCGAACTTCAAGGAGTTTTTTGACTTCACTCATTGGTTCTGGCAACTCCCATTGTCTAAAGGGGGCGCCGTTGCGTAATGCTCCAGGTTTCTTTTCCAGCACTGCCAAATAATGCCAGGGGTCGTAAATAACCTTGTCTCGACCAAGATGACGTTTGTGAACAGCGACAGTGATACCGTTCATCACCATAATGATCCGGTTGGCATATGCCCTGACCTGAACCGTTTTGCCGACAGCCATGGCATTGACGCTGTAGCGATTGCGGTCAAAGCTGATCAATAGTTGCGGCGAGACACGGGCAACGCTTTCCTGGTAGCAGTCAAAGGGCGATACCGGCAACGGCAGCAGTTTCGGCTTCTCTTCGGCGAAGACTTGATCAACAGTCATGCCTTTCAATTCCGGATGTTTTGCCGTAGCGGCGTGGTGCCGACATTCATCCGCCAGCCATTCGTTTAGTTCTTCAAGGTCGGCAAAGGTTCTCCGTTTGGCAAAGAAGCGTTTCCGAACAACGCCAACCTGATTCTCAACCTGACCTTTCTCCCACCCAGCAGCAGGGGTACAAGCAACCAGATTGAACAGGTAGTAGGATGCCAGATTCTGGAAGCGGCGATTAAAGACCCGATCCTTGCCCATCAGTACTTTGGTAACAACGGCTTTCAGGTTGTCGTAAATACCTCGTCTACAAACACCTCCGAAAAACTCGAAAGCGCAGGAGTGGGCGTTAAGTACCATCTCAAGCGACTCTCGGGTATAGGCAATGCAGAATGGCTTGCGGCTATGGCACAGGCGGAACTGAGCGATCTTTACTTCCGTCTGAATGCCACCCAGCAGTAGCTGCTCATAACTCCAGTCAAACTGAAAGGCATCACCGGGATCATATTCCAGAGGAATGAAGGCTTTAACAACAGCAGTGCTGTCTTCACGCTTCCAGGTACCGACATACCGTCGAACTGTGTCGTAGCCACCTTCATAACCTTCACGCTGAAGTTGCTCAAACAGAATCTGAGCGCTCTTGCGGTGGCGGACAGGCTTGGTTCTATCTTCCTTCAATAATTCTGACAACCGCTCAATAAAGGTGCCGAGCTTGGGACGGGGTTGGTCACTTCGCTCGTATACCTGGTCGGTGACACCACTACGGATAATTCTTTTGACGGTGTTACGGGCAATATTGAGGTCACGAGCTATCTCGCGAATTCTTTTGCCGTCTCTTAAATATGCCTGGCGAACTTTACGAATAGTTTCCACGTTCAGCATCTCCTTAAAACTCCTCTCTCTTATAGAATCCAGAGAGTATGGAGGAGGGTGCTGAGGTGGGTCAATTTTGGAAGCCGATTTGGGCTAAAGGTGGGTCATTATTGCACGCCGATTCACATACATGGTTGTCCGACAGTTTGAGTCATTCTTGAAATGACTACTTCGTTCCCATCAAAGTTAAGGTCATATTCAATTAGATATTCTACATGTCTGATAGATTCTTCGTCCCATATAGGCCAATTAGTACTGAGCGTTTTCATCCCCAAAAAAACTATTCTCTTCGTGTACGGCCAAGGTTCCATCAAATTATCGTTAAGGTCGAATCGGGTATTTTTTGATGTTTTAATTCGTCGTCTTTCCATGTCATAAATGTTGATTTTTACTCTTGGTGGCCATCTATCACTATTGTGTGGCTTTATAGGCATCTGAAATCTCCCTTGGGATTTGAACTAATTACTATATATTTTCTGCAAAAGTCAGCAGGACTGGAACCTTCTAAAGAGCTATCTGCTGTTTAGAAGGTCAATTGCTTCATGGGCAACAAAGGTACGGTTATGGCTCCAAGGAATGGGCAGGAGGGGAATGTGTGCATACTTCCTACCTGAGATCATTACAGCCCTTCAGATCGACGCAGGGGAGGTCAAGGGGCTACTCTTTGATTTCATTCAGGCGGGCTTGTTGGTCAGGTCGGAAGATGAAAACTACCTCGTGCAGCCTGAATTGCGTGAGCAGTGCCTACACTATCTGGCATTGCCGCACGAGTTAATTGAAATGGACGCTCTTGCTTCAGGGGAGGTCGTATGCTTTCCGATATGAACTACTTGGCCTTGATAGTGGTTAGCTTACTCCTGTTACCTACCACTACTAGATTAAAGACTATATTAGACTTATTATATAAGGCAGCCTTTAAAGCTAGAATAAGAACAAGAACAAGAACAAGGATGCGCAGTGCAAGTGCGCTGCGCAACTGCGCACTAGATGAAATAAAGCCATTGATTACAGCTACTTTTATTTTATGGAAACTCGCTGTCAATTTGACCTTGGCTTTTGTTTTTATCAGACGGAAGGGAGGCTATTTATTATGACTCTCTCGACCATGCCGTATTGTGACCAACCCTTTGAATACCGCCTACAGGGCGCAATGGGTGAAACCTCCGAAAAGATATTTGTCAAAGTTGCCGAAAGTTGCGGCTGTATCGTAGAGCGCAGCGGTGCAGATAAAAGCAGATTCGACCGCAGGGGGATGAACCGAGACCTCCGCTATCAACCTGACTTTCTGATTCAAACCCCTGACAAGCGTTTCTTTCAGGTTGAAGTGAAGGGCGGCAACAGCGACATTGTGAAGCTCAAACTTGCTTCTATTGAGGCGGCGCGTTTCTGGCACGATCTCACACCACTCTGTTTTTTCTTCGCAAATACAAGCACAAATGGATTTTCCATACTCAGTTTACCAGAGGCCGAGCAGACCGTTCATAAGGATGGCGTTACCATTGTCCGTTATGAAGAGGACGGAAACAGGTATTACGCCATACCGAATGAATTATTGTTCTGGCGGTCGATTGACGCGCCACTACTTCAACTCTCACAGCACACAGGCCAAGCGGCCAAAGGAACATTACCATGAAGCCAATGAGCGAATCATTTATGAAGATGATTGCAGAGCGGCAGTTCAGCGAGCTTGAATTAGAATTTAAAGCCCTATTGGACAAGATGCAGGACAGATCAGTGCAAACCAGCGCGGCAGACCGTGACAGAATCCGCATTATTTCCAAAGAGCTTGTTGCTCAGATGGCAGCAATGCAAATGAATGCACGTGCATAGGTTAGCATTGCAACCGTAATTTAAAAATGAATGCCTCTTGCTGATGGAGAGGCCATTCATTCCCCCTTACTAACTTATTCTTTTAACAGAGAAACATTAAGCTGTAATATCTATAACAGCTATAGGAGATTAACCAATGATTGAATCATCAAGCAGAGTAACTACTTATCAGGCAAAGAAGAATTTACAGGAAACGGTGCGGATCGAATACGAGGTCTATATGAACAGTCCTATTGTCTCCATACGCTCATACCGTGGCGACAAATTCTCAGGTAAAGGCATCTCAGTTCACCCTGCTCTTATGTTGGAACTGCTGCCTGAGATTGAGAAAGCGGTGCATGAGTTCAAGGCGGTGCTGCTGGAACAGTGCGGCGAACAGGCAGCGGAAGAGACAGTTAGGATAGAGCGCAAGCAGAGGAAGCAGAAAGCCAAAGCAGCAGAGGCGGCGGTATGAGTACCAGAAGTGTTATCGGAACCGTGATGAAAACCAAGAAGGGTGACAGCATGATCGTTGCTATTCAGGGCATAGCATGGCAAAGGGTTATTGACGTTCGCAAGGCTACCGAAGCGGGAGGGCTTACTCCCTATGGCCTCACGATCACAGCCGACCTATGGCGCGACCTGATACCATTAATCCAGAAATCCATATCAATCATCGACGCTGAATAAGTGCGGAGAATTTTAACCGAGGTGTGCGGCATCTGCTTTGATAGGGGTGCCGCATTTCAATTGCTTTCCAAACCCCAACATGACAGGTCGGTTAAGAACATCTGAGTATCTGGGGGTAATTCCTCTCCTTCTTCCAAGTCCTGCGTCATAATGCCTACAATCTGCCGCCATGTATCGTGAGCATCTGCAAGACTCTCAAGGTATCTTGCCAGTGACAAGGCCGTCAACGGTTTTGGCCAGATGTTGCCACCCATTCCGCCCGTTATCGCGTCCTCAATGTAGCACAGACCTTTTGCTTCTGGATTGTCCTCAAGAAAGTCTGCACACATCTGAACCCATGCTTGATGTACTGTCATTTGCTTCGCTCCACTCACGTACGTCCGTAATTATGCGCAATATTGTGGTACACCATAAAACCAACTACCGCGACGAAGCATACAAAAGAAAGAATGGTGATTGATGCATCCCTGTCTACTGAGAATAAAGGTATGTCGTCCGACAACGCAAAGTTAGGGCGAGCAACATACATTCCGCCAAGCAAACCAAATATAATCTTGATAAACCAATTTGGGTTTAAATTCCAATCGAGGCACCCGACTAGAAAGCCTACCCCCCCGCTCCACATTACCACCAAAAAAACGAACAATATCACATGAACCCGATATAAAACGTGCTTCGTCAGCGACCATCCTGCCTTTCTGCCTACATACATCAGCACAACCATAAACAAAATAAATTTTATTCCCACCTGTCATTCTCCCTTGCATCCTCGATTGTCTGCCATTGCATATTGCGTGGATCGTCGCATCCTGCTCGCCCTGCTGTTCTCCAGTCTCACCTTAATAACCATAACGGAGATTTTTGATAGTGCAAGCTCAATACAAAAATGTTGCACAATCGGCACATGAGCCGTCAATCAGATGGTATTCCACCAACTGCGAGATGTGGCAAGATGCTACCGACCCTATACCAAAAGGTAGCAATGCTATAGCAATGCTAGCCAATGCTAGGGGTGTGCTACCATTTATGATGGCACCACAAAGCATACATTGTCTTGACTATCTGTATAAACATATCAGGAGCGAACAGAATAGCACCTTTAAGCCGTTTAAATGAAAAATGGTTAGTGGTGTGTACCTTGAATGTGAGAAACGCCTGCAAAGGGCTATTCTCGAATTTGCGGAGAAAAATTTAAAGGGGGTCGGCCTTCAGGGAAACATGGGGGGTGTCAATCTGATGGTGGGGGTACGGAGGGGGGTATTACCCTTCGGTTACTATGGGGGGTAAGATCGAGGTAACAATCCGTAAGGCCTTGAAATGCTGTGACTCATACACCAAAAACTTGCAAGTGTAGGGGGATAGTAACAACAGGGTAAGTTCAATGTATAGATGAGGTAACATTCTGCAACCAACTGATAATCAACACTTGCTACGCCTGAAAATCGGGAGTCAGTCGGGAGCGTGTCGGGACAATCTACGGATTATTTTTATATTACTGACAGTAATATAAGAAAAACAATAGGAATGTCTGCACTATCTCAACACCTAACCTAATGAAACACCGAAACAAACGCGCCTGAATGTCGGGACATTGTACGGAGAGAGTCAGGACATAATCAGTATAAAGCCAATTTTCGGGAAAAATTCATGTTCATTGAAAGGCCAAGGCTAGTTGAAAGAGACCGTGGGTCAACGTCAGCAGGTGCCGTGGTACAGTGGGCGGGGGGGGGGGGGGGG
>CAJAFV010000087.1 GCA_903939115.1 uncultured Geobacteraceae bacterium | reverse complement strand
TGATATTAATCCCTTCTTAAGAAGGGCATTCATTAAATCATATCCAAACAACAAAAACCATTTAATTATTTGGGTATTAATCTTTTCTTAGTCAGGGCGTTTGTTCAATCCGCGTTTTTTTAACATGGCTGGTTTTTTTCGCTATCGATAGCACTTTGCCACTCAGTATTGATTTTGCCAGCTTGGCGATCAACATAAGCCGTATTCACTCCGGGGCGTTTGTTTTGAATGGTTTCCCAGAGTACTTTGGCAGCCGGAATTTGACCCAACTCATAAAGCGTCTCCAAAAAAGCACGGGTTGAAAGAATGTGGACATTTCCGGGTAGTGCAGAACCCGAATGCAGAAAAAAATCGGCTCTTCCCGATTTCGTGGGGTAGCCACTACATGTAGTATAAGATAGCTGAACGCCAACAAGCTTACCGGCCGACCTACAAGTAATCAGGAAATAGATAATAAGAGAGCCATGCTAATACAAATCCCCCTGGATATTCCTGATGTTCAAATTGAAAAACTGGATACGTCGTCAAAAAAAGGCTTTGTGCTAACGCTTACCAGTACGCTAAAAGGCACGACCTGTAAGTGCTGCGGCAAACCGATTGATAAATTCTATGGTTATAGCAACGAGATCACGTTACGGCATTTGCCAATATTAGATAAAACCGTTTGGCTTAAAATAAAGCCTAAACGCTATCAATGCCCTGATTGCGATAACGGTCCCACGACCACGCAGACGTGCAGTTGGTATGACATTAAAAGCCCGCATACCAAGGCCTATGAACAATGGCTATTGCGCGACTTGATTAATAGCACGATTACCGATGTCAGCATGAAGCGTGGTATCGGTGAAGCCGCTGTGGAAGGGATTATCAACCGCTATATTCATCAGCAAGTTGACTGGCAGGCTATCAAAACTATACCGTTACTCGGCATTGATGAGATTGCGCTGAAGAAAGGTCACAAGGATTTTGTCGTGATTGTCACAGCCATTAATGAGCAGGGAGAAAAACACATATTGGCGGTACTACCTGATCGAAAGAAAGACACAGTCAAAGCTTTTCTAGCGGCTATTCCAGTGCTACAAAAAGCCACTATTCAGCGGGTCTGCGTTGATATGTATGAAGGTTATAGCAATGCTGTTTACGAGGCCTTATCTGGGGTTGTGGTCATCGTTGATCGGTTTCATGTTGCCAAGAATTACCGAGGCTGCGCTGACAAGGCCAGAAAGCAGGAAATGCGTGCCCTTAAAAAGACTCTGTCCGATAAAGAGTATGCCGAACTCAAAGGCGTGATGTGGATATTTCGGAAGCGTTGGGAAGATATAACCAAGGAACAACAGGTGCCTCTGTTGATACTGTTCCGTTATTCACCCATGCTTCAGCAAGTCTATATTTTCAGAGAAGTCATGACCTCTATTTTCAATAGGTCCTTGACTAAAGCACAGGCTGTTACAGAGTTGGAGGCATGGATTCAGCAGATTCAAGAATTAGACTTGAACTGCTTTGATTCGTTTGTGGGAACATTACGGAAGTGGATGGATGAAATCACCCATTATTTCATTCAGCGGCAATCGAGTGGTTTTGTCGAAGGTCTCAATAACAAAATCAAAGTCATCAAGCGGCGTTGTTATGGGATATATGACTTAGGTCGGTTATTTCAGCATATCTGGCTTGATGTCGAAGGTAGGCGGATATTTGGCTATGCCTAACACTATATGTAGTGGTCACCCCACGAAATCGGGAAGAGCCTTTATTTATGAGTTCTTTTTTAACTTAACCGTACTCTTGTATTAAACATTTTTATACTTATATTGTCTGTCATTCATGTTTAACTAGCCCTGAGAACTCCTGATGAAACAAGCATTCATAAAACAACTGCTATTAAGTTCTATCGTTTCCGTTTGCTTATCGACTCCCTTACCATCGATAGCCGCCGGACTGCCTCCTTTTGTGGATGGACAAGCACTCCCCTCATTGGCCC
>CAJAFV010000086.1 GCA_903939115.1 uncultured Geobacteraceae bacterium | reverse complement strand
ACGGACACCCTTGCTGTTCGGCTAACGGTTCCCACCATCAGGGCCCGTAGAGGACTTTCACCTCCAAGTCACCAATCAACCACCATAGCTGATTGGATGGCGCTTACGCGCCACGCGCCATACCTGGCGCACATACAAAAAAGGGCTAACAAAAACTGTCAGCCCTTCATTGAAATATTTAAATCAATGTCTTTTTCCGTAGGAAATTTACACTAATTGGGGCCAAAAATGCATTAATTGGGGCCCCCTACACAGGGCCCTTCTTAAATGTCCAAATTAACGACGTTCAGCGCATTTTTTTCAATAAAATCACGCCTCGGCTCAACCTGATCGCCCATCAGGATCGTAAATATCTCATCCGATTCGACGACATCCTCGATCTTTACCTGTAGCAGTACGCGGTTTTCCGGGTTCATGGTGGTTTCCCACAACTGCTCCGGGTTCATCTCGCCCAGACCCTTGTAGCGCTGGATTGCCAGACCCTTTTTAGCATTTTCGAGGAAGAAGCCGAGTAAATCCTGGTGGTTGTTGGTCTCGAAGAGCACCTTGCCCCCCTCCTGCTCGACAAACGCCCGACTGTCTGCCATGGTCTCCACAATACGGCGATGGTTGTCTACCAACAACTCATATTCACGAGTAGAGAGCACAGAGAGCGTCTGCTGGTCGATAATTGAGCGGATATTGCCAATCCGGAAGGCGATCCGATGCTCTTCTATCTCGTATTCAGAACCTTCTGCCAGCACCTTCATCCCTTCCAGATATGGCACAATGTGAGACATCTCTTCCAGACCAGACGGGACGTTACTTCGAATAACTATTGAGAGTAGTTCAGGAGAAATACCCTTTTTGACAACTTTATTAAAAATGGCGCGGTTTTCAATGAACTGCTTGATAACCGGAATAATCTGCTTGCCATTATAGGTCCGATCACCCTTTTCGAGGCGCAGGGTCAGCTCTTCCGAGCCTTCTTCCAAAAGGAATTCCTGCATGGCGTGCTCATCGCGCAGATACTGTTCCCGTTTGCCGCGTTTCACTTTGTAGAGCGGCGGTTGGGCGATGTAGAGATGACCGCGTTCGATCAACTCGCGCATATTGCGGTAAAAGAACGTCAGCAGCAGCGTCAGGATATGCTGGCCGTCGACGTCAGCATCGGTCATGACGATGATGCGGTGATAGCGCAGCTTGGCGATATTGAAATCGTCCTTGCCGATGCCGGTGCCGAGTGCGGTAATCAGGGTACGGATTTCCTGGGAGGAGATCATCTTGTCGAACCGTGCTTTCTCGACGTTGAGAATCTTCCCCTTAAGCGGCAGGATGGCCATATTTTTCCGATCACGCCCCTGTTTGGCCGAGCCACCGGCCGAGTCACCTTCGACAAGGTAAAGTTCACAGAGTGCCGGATCCTTTTCCTGGCAGTCGGCCAGTTTACCCGGCAGTCCGCCCATATCGAGAGCGCCTTTACGGCGGGTCAGATCACGAGCTTTACGGGCCGCCTCTCGTGCGCGGGCCGCTTCTATCGATTTGTTGAGGATATCTTTGGCAATTTTGGGATTTTCTTCCAGATATACTGCCAGTCGCTCGTTCAGAAGCGATTCAACGTACCCTTTTACCTCGGAATTACCGAGTTTGGTTTTGGTCTGTCCCTCAAACTGCGGCTGGGGAATCTTGACCGAAATGACGCAGGTCAAGCCTTCGCGGAGGTCATCTCCGGAAACCGTAACCTTCTCATTTTTAAGCAGGTTGTTAGCCGCCGCATAGGAGTTCATCGTGCGGGTCAGGGCAGCCTTGAAACCGGCCAGATGGGTCCCCCCCTCATGGGTATTAATGTTGTTCGCAAAGGCAAAAATCTTCTCGTCATAGGAGTCGTTGTACTGCATGGAGACCTCCATCTCCACCCCCCCTTTTTCACCTTTGAAATACATCGGCTTTGGGTTTACCACGGCTTTGTTGCGGTTCAGATACTCGACAAAGGAGTTTATCCCCCCTTCGTAGTGGAACTCATGAGATTTACCATCAACCCGTTCGTCACTGATCTTTATCCGCACACCGGCGTTAAGAAAAGCCATTTCGCGGATACGCTGGGAAAGAATATCGAAGGAAAACTCAGTTGTTTCAAATATTTCCTCATCAGGCATAAAGGTTATCTTTGTGCCGCGTTTTTTGGTTTCACCAACCATCTCCAGCGGTGCCTGAGGATCGCCGCGACGATAGGACTGACGGAAAACCTTGCCATCACGGCGAATTTCCAGTTCGAGCCATCTGGAGAGTGCATTGACGACAGAAACGCCGACTCCGTGCAGACCTCCTGAAACCTTGTATGAATCGTTGTCGAACTTACCGCCGGCATGGAGAACCGTCAGAACAACTTCGGCCGCAGATTTGCCTTCATTCGGCATAATGTCGGTCGGAATGCCGCGCCCATTGTCAACAACGGTTATTGAACCATCGGTATTAATGGTTACCGATACCTCGTTGCAATAACCAGCTAACGCCTCATCAATCGAGTTGTCAACAATTTCATAGACGAGGTGATGGAGTCCGGCAACGGAAGTTGAGCCGATGTACATGGCCGGTCTTTTACGTACTGCCGAGAGACCTTCCAGAACCTTGATATTGTCAGCGCCATACTCTTCGGAGCCGTGTGAAGCATTTTCCTGTTCAATCATGCGGTTAACTTCCTTCAAACGTCAGATTGCCGCCTTCTACATGAAAGACGGCGCAGTGTGGAGCGGTCGCCAGCAGGGCCGGAGACCGTTCTGTTGTTGTGATAAAAACCTGAATTTTTCTCGTCGTCAGGAACTCCATCAGGTTGTGGTTCCTACGTGCATCCAGCTCTGAACTCATGTCATCAAGCAGCAGCAGCGGTGCTTCGCCAAACGTTTCGTTCAGATTATCCATCTCCGCCATCTTGAGCGCCAGGACGAAACTTTTCTGCTGTCCCTGCGAGCCAAATGCTTTGAGAGGCCGCTCATCCAGTATAAAAGTCAGATCATCTCTGTGTGGTCCAGCCGTTGTCGTACCGTAGCGTTCGTCAGATCGCTGATGCCGGTTGAACAACTCCATCAGTTCATCACGAATGGCCCCTTTATCTCGGGACCCTACTCCATCAGGCTGATAGCTGAGTCGTGATGTCTCGCTGTCACCGGATATCGTAGCGTAATATTTCTGCAGTTTTCCATCAAGTACAGCGACAAATCCAAGCCGTCGTTCGATAACCTCAGCACCCGATTCAGCCAGTTTTTCAGTCCATATATCAAGACCGGTTTTATCAGCATTTTTCAAAAGATGATTACGCTGTTTCAGTATCCTTTGATACGAATGCCAACAGTGGAGATATCCGATATCTCCCATATACACAGCTCTATCAAGGTAACGCCGCCTTGATTCAGGACCGGTCCGGACCATCCCGGTATCATCGGGAGAAAAAACTACAGCATTAAGTTTTCCATGCAGCTCTGAAGCTTTATGTACCGCTTTTCCGTCGATCTCTACTTTACGGCCGGCCGGTTCAATAACCAATCGCAGCACATTCTCTATTCCGCCCGACTCAACCGTGCCCTGAATCTGTGCCTGCCGTTCTCCATGTTTAACCAGTTCGGGTAACCGCGACGTTCTGAATGAACGGGGACTTCCAAGCAGGTAAATCGCTTCCAGCAGATTTGTCTTGCCCTGGCCATTAAGACCGTACAGCAAATTGAAGTGGTGGCCCGGTTCAATTATAATTGAACGGATGTTCCTAAAATCGGCAACCGCAACAGAGCAAAGGCGCATCAGTCGTTTTAGAGCCTCATCGGCATAATGACGGCAAGAAAGCTGTCAGAATTTTCAGGGACAATAATCGAAGGCGATAACTCATCCTTGAATTTCATTTCAACCCTATCTGTTTCGGCCACAGCAAGGACATCAAGGAGATAACGGGCATTGAACCGGACTGAAATAGGATCTCCAGTATAGTCAACGTCCAACTCCTCCATAGCGTCTCCCAACTCTGGGTTACTGGAAGAAATTCTGATGCCGCCCGAAGTAATTTCCAGCATTATCCCCTTGAATTTTTCGCTTGAAAGTATC
Organism: uncultured Geobacteraceae bacterium; assembly: GCA_903939115.1. GTDB lineage: Bacteria > Desulfobacterota > Desulfuromonadia > Geobacterales > Pseudopelobacteraceae > JACRCG01. The sequence goes on along the minus strand of CAJAFV010000086.1, from coordinate 110,586 downwards.
GCCATACGCCGCACGGAATGACTGAAATCTTCTTTCTGTACGGTCACAATCTGCGTATTTGACGTAGGAATTACCCGATTGTAATCGGGGAAATCTCCATCAACAAGGCGCATGACCATGTATGAGTCTCCCCGTTTGATGACGGCGCTGTTGTCCATAAAACCAAACATAAGGGTTCCTCCATCTTCATCGGTGATCTTCTTCATTTCGAAAACACCCTTTTTCGGGAGAATAACTCCTTTTAGAAGCTCCGGTCCGGCAGTACCCGTGAGGTTTCCTGAAGCGATTGAAAGGCGATGGCCGTCTGTGGACACCATTTTGAGTCCATTACTACCATCTTCCCGGACCTCAACTTTGATAAAAATTCCGTTAAGGTTGTATTTGGTTTCATCCGTGCAAATTGCATATGAGGTTCTTTCAATCATTCCGCGCAGCAGGGCGGTTTCTATTTCAAAGAGGTTTTCTTCTTTTACATCGGGAAAATACGGAAATTCATCCGGAGAAAGACCCACAATATTGAATTGAACTTTTCCGCACTTAATTTCCACCCAGTCGTTGTCTTTCGTTGAAAACATAATGGGTTGATTGGGAAGTTCCTTGACAATCTCGTATAATTTTTTTGCTGATACAGTAATTTTTCCAGGGGAAATTACTTCGGCAGAATAACTGCTTTTCATTCCCACCTCTAAGTCAGTCGCTGTGACAATAAGAGACGTTTCAGTAGCTTCAAGTAGAACATTCGATAAAATAGGCATTGAAGTTCTTTTTTCTACGATACCTTGGATTTTTTGCAATGACTTGAGGAATTGGTCTTTATCAATTTTGAATTCCATTATGTATCCCCCCTCTTATTATCTAGTAGTATGTATTATATAATCTTTAAAACCTTGTAGTATATTGTTGGTCCTGTGGAAACAGGGTAAAAGCCAGTAACTGTCTAAATTACGGTGAAAAATATTATTTTAAGCCTGTGTATATGAGACTCACTACAGACGACTTTTACACACAGGAAAAAATTATCAACAGGTATTCACACTGAATCAACAGCTTTTCCTTACTTAAGAAGAATACGCCGTATTTCTTCAATAATTTTAGATACTTTTGGTTCTTCGGCAATAGATTTATCAATTTTTTTGTACGAATGGATGATAGTTGAATGATCTTTGCCTCCAAACTTTAGCCCTATATCCGGGTAGGATGATTTGGTCATCTCTCTACAAAACCAAATTGCAATCTGTCGAGCATAGACAATATTTTTAACCCTTTTTTCAGACTTCAGGTCAATTAACTTCAAATCAAAATAGTCGGCAACGGATTTTTGAATCAGCTCCACTGTAATTTCTTTGTGCCTGTCTCCCAGAATATCTTTAAGATTTTCCTTTGCCATATCGAGTGTAACCGGAATGTTCTGTAAACTGCTGAACGCACCGAGCCGTATAAGCATGCCTTCAAGTTCACGGATGTTTCTGGTATCACTTGAAGCAAGAAAATAATAGACATCTTCAGGGAAAAACACCCTGGTTATTTCCGACTTTTTTTTCAGTATGGCAATTTTTGTCTCTACGTCTGGTGGCTGAATATCTGCAATAAGGCCCCATTCAAAGCGGGATCTTAGTCGCTCTTCCAAGTCTGGAATCTCCCGAGGAAATTTATCAGATGTTATGACAATTTGCTTGTGAGTATCATGCAGCGCGTTAAAGGTGTGAAAAAACTCTTCCTGAGTCCCGGTTTTACCGGATATGAATTGGATATCGTCGACTAACAGTACATCTACCGTCCTAAAACGATTTCTAAAAACATCCATTTTTTTAAGACGAAGATGATTTACCATTTCATACATGAATTTTTCAGCTGAACAGTAGCATACGTTTAATTCTGGTGAATTTTCACGGATAGTGTGACCAATAGAATTTAAGAGATGACTTTTTCCGAGTCCGACACCACCATAAATAAAGAGAGGGTTGTAGGTGTCAGCAGGGTTATTAGCAACGGCCATTGCTGCAGCGTGAGCGAATTGATTTCCGGTGCCACTCACAAAAAGGTCAAACGTATATTTTTGATTTAGTGGTGTAAATACCTGTTCAAGGTGGGTATTTTTTGAAGCAGGTGGTTCGAGGTCTATTTTTGTAACAAAATTTTCCGAAATGTAGGGTTGATGTTCCTCATCATTACGGATAACGAAATTAAGAGAAACTGCACATCCGGACGTTGCAGTGAGGGCTCCGGTCAAAACCTTCAGGTAGTGATCCTCCAGCCACTCTTTTGTAAAAGAGTTGGGAACAGTCAAAAAAACGGAGGAACCCTCATGGTGGCTGTAATAAACCGGTTTTATCCAGGTGCCAAAATCAGCTTCCGACATGACTTTTTCTATATTTTCTGTTGCCTGTTGCCACGCATCTAACATCGGTAAAAATCACAATTCATAGTATATATTGGGTATCAACATTGGATGTCGAATGTAACTGCTTATAGATAAAGTATAAATATTGTAGCTGTATATCGGTGTCACTGAGAGTTATCAACACCATTGTCAACAGCTGTGGAAAACTATTTAAATAAACAAAAACAGCCAGTTAAAGTATTTTGTGGATAGTATTAGGCGTGTTGAAGGTGTTGGAGAATAGCAGAGCTAACCCTCTTTTTCAAGGCAAATCAATGGGAAGTGTGTTCAGTATGGATAATATAAAACTTGACATACAAAGGGAGGTATGTTTAATAACCCATTTCCTGAAAAATAATTTTGTAGAGGTAAATTGAGATGAAAAGAACATATCAGCCAAGTAATATCTCCCGCAAGCGTACTCACGGTTTTCTGGTAAGAATGGCCACCAAAAATGGTCGTTTGGTAATTAAGCGTAGAAGAGCAAAAGGGCGTAAAAACCTGGCAGTAAGAATCGCCGCAAAGTAATGTCTTTTCTGGCGTGATTGTCGTTTCAGAAGCCACATTTCCTAAGAGTGCACGTTTGCGGAAGCGAGCTGAATTTCTTCAGCTCGCTTCCGCGCAACATAAATCAGCAGTCCGTGGTTTTCTTGTCGTGTGGCGCGAAAATAACCTTCAAAACGCCCGTTTGGGTATTACAGCAAGCAAAAAAGTCGGCTGCTCTGTCGTTCGAAACAGGGTTAAACGATATCTGCGTGAATTTTTCAGGCATAATCGCTTGAAGATGGCATCCGTTGATGTAAATATTATTGCCCGGCGAGAATCGGCACTTATGACGTTTCCGGATATTGAGCGGGAACTCAACAAGGTCATTCACTTAATAGGCTTGTCCCCATGTTCAAGAGCAGCTTGCTCCTTGTAATCAGGTTCTATCAGAAGATGATTTCCCCGCATCTTCCACAGACCTGTCGTTTTTATCCCTCCTGTTCCGAGTATTCCCGCGGGTCCTTAATTCGGCATGGTGTTGTCAGGGGTCTGTTTCTTACCTTTGTCAGAATATGTAAGTGTCATCCGTTTCATCCGGGCGGCCACGATCCGGTACCCTAGCAAATAAAGTATAGATATTCAGGAGCCTCGATGGAAAAGCGTGCTTTTATAGCTGTAGGTCTTTCAATTGCTGTTTTTTATCTGTTTTCCATGATGTTTGGTCCAGATAAACAGAAAGTCGCCCCTCCCGCCACTCAGAGCGTTTCTTCTCCCGCGAGCAGTTCTGCTTCGCTGAGTCAGCCGCCACCTGTTCTTCAGAGCCCTGTAGCGATCGCCGGGCAGCCTCTTCCCGCAAAAGCCCCTCTTAAAGAGATAACGGTAGACACCGATCTCTATACGGCTCAGTTCTCTTCTCGTGGAGCGAGTCTCAAGAGCATGGTGCTCAAAAACTACCGGGAAGAAAACTCCCCCAAGGCAAAAAAAGTAACCCTGGGCACTGATGCCGATCCGAACATCTTATCATTTTCGACGCGTGCTTCTGGTTTCAATCTTCCGGATAGCACCGATTTCGCAACTGATGCCGAGAGTATCACAATTGAAAAGGGCGGCACACGTCAGCTGACATTCAATTATATTTCCGGGCAGGGGTATACGGTCCGAAAAATATATACTTTTGCTTCCGGGGCATATGGAATCAAACTTGAAACTCAGGTTTTTAATAACTCTGCTGCTCCTTTGGTTGGCACCATTCAGCATGTAATGACCTATCCGGCAGAGCCAAAAGTTAAAGATAACCGCTTTGACACCGCCGGCGCGTTTCTCTTTTCTGACAACAGCCTTCAAACGAATAAAATTAAAGACGTTGCCACCGCTTCAAAGCGCTACGACAAGACAATTCAGTGGTCAGGTTTTGCAGATAAGTATTTTATGAATGCAATTCTGGCCGAGAAAAACAGCATTGCCTCTGTAGAGTTGAAAAAGAACAGCGCCGGTTTTTTTGAATCTATTGTTTCCGCCCCTCAGTTTACGATCAATCCCGGTCAGTCTGCTACTACTACCAGTCGCCTGTTTGTAGGGCCTAAAGATCTTGATATTCTCAAGGCACAGGGTAATTTGCTTGAGCAGTCACTCGATTTAGGCTGGTTTACGGTAATCGCCAAACCACTGCTCTATTCGCTAAAATATTTTTACAGTTATGTCGGTAACTACGGCGTTGCTATCATAATCATAACGATCATCCTTAAAGCGTTCTTTTTCCCGTTGACCCACAAAAGCTACAAGTCAATGAAGGGGATGCAGAAAATTCAACCGGAGATGACAAAGCTCCGCGAAAAATACAAGGATGACCGCGATGCGATGAATAAGGCGGTTATGGAACTGTATCGTGAACACAAGGTAAACCCGATGGGTGGGTGTTTGCCTATGGTTGTCCAGATACCGGTATTTTTTGCACTATATAAATCGCTGATGTTTTCCATAGAGCTCCGCCATGCGCCGTTTTTCTTGTGGGTTACCGATCTTGCTGACAAAGATCCCTACTACGTCACCCCGGTAATTATGGGCATCACGATGTTTGTTCAGCAGAAAATGACACCTTCTCAAATGGATCCGATGCAGCAGAAGATGATGCTGGCACTGCCGGTTGTTTTTACCTTCATGTTCCTCAGCTTTCCGTCCGGCCTGGTCCTGTACTGGCTGGTTAATAATGTGCTGACTATTGGCCAGCAGATGTATATAAACAAACTGGTCAAAGATTAACTTCAGCCCGGGAGTAACGAGTTTATGTATATCCGTGATACTATAGCGGCTGTTAGCACCCCTCCTGGTAATGGCGGTATCGGAATAATCCGGGTAAGTGGAGACCAGGCAGCTGTGGTCGGAAATACTGTTTTTACCTCTGTATCTGACGGTGGCTTTGTGAGCCACCGTTTTTCTTTTGGTACGATCCGCGATGCGGCAACAGGTGAAAAGGTAGACGAAGCGATGGCGGTGCTTATGCGCTCTCCTCGTTCTTATACCAGGGAAGATGTTCTGGAGCTGCATTGTCATGGTGGCTGGCTGGTTGTCGAACGAGTTTTAGCGTTAGTCCTGGCGTGCGGTGTTCGTTTGGCCGACCCGGGAGAGTTTACGCGCCGGGCGTTTCTAAACGGTCGCATTGATCTGGTTCAGGCTGAAGCGGTTATGGATATTATCGCTTCAAAGAGTGAAGCTGCCCTTCAGCTGGCACAGAGACAGCGTGAAGGCGCTCTTTCGAAGCGTATTGACGAGGTACGCGGCTGCCTGCTGAAAGCGCTCGCATTAGTTGAAGCGTACATCGATTTCCCTGATGATGATATTGGCTCCACCGATGTTGCCTCTATTACCGCTTCTGTCGAAAGCGCACAATCCATGCTGTCCGACCTGCTCGTCACCTTTGAGGAGGGGCGAATCATCCGGGACGGGATCTCTGTGCTGATCGTCGGTAAGCCGAATGCCGGAAAATCAAGTCTGCTTAATCGGCTACTCAACGAGAACCGCGCTATTGTTACCCATATCCCTGGCACAACCCGGGATATTATTGAAGAGACGATAACTTTCGAAGGATTGGCGATTCGTTTTCTCGATACCGCAGGTATCCGCCACACCGACGACCTGGTTGAGCAGGAGGGGATCAACAGGGCCCTGGAAAAAGTGCCGCTGGCAGATCTTATCCTTGCGGTATTTGATGGATCTCGGCGTTTTAGCCAGGAAGATCAAATGCTGATGGATGCCCTTGCCGGGCGGAAAATTATAGCGGTTGTTAACAAGTCGGACCTTCCGCAACGGTTTTCGCTTTCCGATGAGACCCGTTTTTTGGCTGTTGTACCGATAACGGCCCTTTCAGGCGATGGAGTTGACCTGCTTAAACTGACAATCTGCCGCCAGTTCCATCACTCATCTGCCACTGACTCGCGCGAGTTTATCTCATTGTCCCGTGCCCGTCATAGAGATGCCCTTGTTTCTGCTGAGGGTTTTTTGCACCAGTTCTCTGTAGGCCTGGTGGATCGGAACCTGGAGCTACTCGCTTTAGATCTCCGTGGCGCGCTTGATTCTGTCGGTGCAGTTACCGGTCAGACTGCAACTGATGAAGTTCTTGATCTTATCTTCTCTTCATTTTGTATTGGAAAATAGCGCTCTGTTTCACGTGGAACCTTTTTTAGGTAATGGATTAAACTTATGACAACCTGTGATCAAATATATGACGTAATTGTTGTCGGAGCGGGGCATGCCGGATGTGAAGCCGCTCTGGCCGCGGCACGGATGGGTTGTCGGACGATGTTGCTGACAATCAATCTGGACGCAATTGCCCTTATGTCATGCAATCCTTCAATTGGCGGCTTGGCGAAGGGGCATTTGGTAAAAGAAATCGATGCCCTGGGTGGGGAGATGGCGAAAAATATAGATGCTACCGGCATTCAATTTCGCATCCTCAACACAAAAAAAGGTCCTGCGGTGAGGGCCTCACGAGCTCAGGCGGATAAGCAGCTGTATCGGCTCCGCATGAAAAGAGTTCTTGAGCAGCAGGAAAACCTCGATCTTAAGCAGGGCGAGGTAACTTCACTCTGTCTGGACGCTGCGGAGGTTCGTGGCGTTGTGCTCCGTTCAGGTATCAGCTATCTTTCGAAGACCGTCGTCGTAACGACCGGAACATTCATGCGCGGACTTATCCACATTGGACTGAATAATTATCCGGGCGGCCGCGCAGGGGATCAGCCATCGGTCGGCCTTTCAGACCAGTTGCGGGATCTTGGTTTTCAGGTAGGACGATTAAAAACGGGGACGCCTGCGCGGCTTGATGCCAGATCAATTGATTTCACGAAGCTCGAAACCCAGTTCGGCGATCATCCGCCGCGCCCCTTTTCGTTCTCTACCGAACGGATAACCATGCCGCAGTTGCCGTGTTATATTGCTTACACGAACCCACGCTCGCACGATATTATTCGATCCGGTCTTGATCGCTCTCCGTTGTATTCCGGAATTATTGAAGGTGTCGGCCCCCGTTACTGTCCCTCGATTGAGGACAAGGTTGTGCGCTTTCCTGATAAGGATCGTCACCAGACCTTTATCGAACCAGAGGGGCTCGATACAATAGAAGTGTATCCGAGTGGTATGTCTACGTCATTGCCTATTGACGTTCAGATCGCATTTTACCGGTCTATTGAGGGTCTTGAGCGGGTCGAAATCATGCGTCCGGCATATGCAATCGAGTATGACTATGTTGACCCGATTCAGCTTCACAATTCGCTTGAAACAAAAATAATACATAACCTCTTTCATGCCGGTCAGATTAACGGCACTTCCGGGTACGAAGAAGCAGCGGGGCAGGGGCTCATTGCCGGTATTAACGCGGCCCGGCGCGTAAAGGGACTGGAACCACTCGTCTTGACGAGAAGTCAGGCGTATATTGGCGTTATGATTGATGATCTGGTGACACTCGGTACGAAAGAGCCATATCGCATTTTTACGTCACGGGCCGAATACCGGCTGTTATTGCGTGAAGACAATGCCGACCTGCGCCTGCGTGAACTTGGCTATCAGATTGGTCTTGTTTCCGTACAGGATTATTTCCAATTCGAAAAAAAACGTCTTGGAATTACCGCAGAATTAGGGCGTATCTCAACTACCCGCCTACAGCATACTGATGAACAGGTAGTGGTTCTTGCGCGTCACGGTCTTCTGGATATTCAGAAGGGGACTACACTTGAGCAGCTGCTTAAGCGCCCCGAAGTCTCTTATGCCGATTTGGCTGAACTGGACTGTGTTTCACGTGAAACATCCGAAGTAATTCGTGAGCAGGTCGAAATCCAGATTAAATATAAAGGCTATATTGATCGGCAGATGGAGCAGGTCGAGCAGTCGAAAAAACTTGAATCAACGCGTATTCCTCAAGACCTTGATTACACATCGGTTAAAAGCCTGACTACAGAGGTTCGCGAAAAGCTTTCAAAAAACAGGCCTGATACTCTTGGTCAGGCATCAAGAATCCCAGGGGTTACACCGGCAGCCATTTCGATATTGTCAATCGCCCTAAAATCCTCATCGTGGCAAGGGACCGATCTGCAATGACTTCGCTTATTGGTGATATAGTTGCTCGGGAAGCCCAATTGTTAGGGTTGGCGCTTTCAACAGGCGAAGTAGAATCTTTTGAGCGCTATGCATCCGAACTAAAAAAATGGAACAGCAAGGTTAATCTGACTGCAATCACAAAAGACAGAGATATCGCAATAAAGCACTTCATCGATTCGCTCAGCCTTGCTCCATATCTTTCTGCAGATGATCGTCTGCTTGATATAGGATCAGGAGCCGGTCTACCGGTAATTCCGTTGAAAATAATCAGACCTTATATTTCCATGGTTTCTGTTGACGCTGTTGCTAAAAAAATCCATTTCCAGCGCCACATCATTCGACTTCTTAATTTGAATAAAATTGAAGCAATCCACGCGCGCATTGAAGATCTCCATAAAACTCTGAGCAATTCATTCACAGTTATTACCTCTCGTGCGTTCACACGGCTTGATCGTTTTGTAGCTCTTGCTTCTCCGTTGCTGGCTGAAGGAGGTGTGCTGGTTGCGATGAAGGGTGAGCAGGCAGAGTGCGAAATTACGGCAAGTAATGATGGTCTCCATGCCAGCGGCTTTACCGTTGTTGCCGTTCAGCGCTACACACTGCCTGAAAATATGGGGGAGCGTGTGCTGACGTTTTTAAAACAGAGCAAAGCCCCGTTAGATAAGGGCTGAGAAGGCCTTGCTCTAAAAACAGGATTTGAGGCGCTTTTCGACGATTTAAATGGTACGGGGCGGTTATTGTCTGTTTTTTTGTTCTGGCGAGGATTTGGCGTGCTGAGAGTGGGAAGACCGTTTTTAGTGTAAAAACAGCTGCAAAAAGAGGTATCATACCAAAAGGGCGATGCCCAACTTTTACCGTTCAGAGGAGGAATATTTCATGGCGCTTGTAAAGTACAATCCACTCCGGGAATTGCGCACCATGCAGGAACAGATGAATCAGCTCCTCAATCTTTCCTGGAATCATGATTTACCTGGTGAAGAGATCAAAGAGGGACTTTGGCAGCCGGCGGTCGATATTTATGAAACCGCCGATTCAATTGTCATAAAAGCCGAACTACCAGATGTCGACCAGAAAGATATTGAGGTCCGCATTGAGGATAGCACGCTGATTCTAAAAGGTGAGCGTAAGCATGAAGATGACGTGAAAAAAGAAAACTACCACCGTATCGAGAGGTATTTTGGGACGTTCCAGCGGAGCTTCAGTTTGCCGACATCGGTTGATCAGGAACAGGTCGAAGCAAATTGTGAAAAAGGGGTTCTTACAATTACTCTTCCCAAAAAAGAAGAGAAAAAACCGAAGCAAATCAGCATTCAGGTGAAATAGAGCCACTGAATATGCACTATAAGGAGAGCAGGAGCCCGATTAAATCAGGCTCCTGTTTTTGTTTGCGCAGGTAAAAATATTTATCAAAAATGAACAAATTTAACGGAAATAAAATTCCGTTTGACTTTTCCCTAAAATCATCTATTTTTGTCGGATGTAATTCCGCGTATTTTAGCGATAACCCTAAAATTTGCCAAGGAGAGTTTCATGAACATTCACGAGTACCAGGCTAAAGCGATTTTACGAAAATTCGGTGTCCCGGTTCCTGACGGTCACGTCTGCTACAACAGCGCCGGCGCGCGCGAGTGGGCAAAACGTATCGGCGAAGGCCCCTGGGTTATCAAAGCGCAGATCCACGCTGGCGGCAGAGGTAAGGGAGGGGGGGTCAAACTGGCCCGAACTGCCGATGAAGTACGTGTAATTGCCCGTGAGATGCTCGGCATGACGCTGCGCACCCATCAGACCGGTAAGGAAGGCAAGCTGGTTACCCGAGTGCTGGTCGAAAACGGCTGCAACATTGACAAGGAACTGTATGTCAGCCTGCTGGTCGATCGCGCCACTTCCAGAGTCACCGTGATGGCCTCCACCGAAGGGGGGATGGACATCGAAGAGGTTGCCGCCAATACCCCTGAGAAAATCTTCACCGAATCAATCGATCCACTGGTCGGTCTGGTCCCTTTTCAATGCCGCAAAATCGCCTTCAGCCTCGGCTTGAGCGGAAAACTGGTCGGTAAGGCGGTCACCGTGCTGCAGGGACTCTATGAAACCTTTATCGGCTGCGACTGCTCCATGCTGGAGATCAATCCGCTGGTCGTCACAAAAGAAAATAACCTGATCGCACTAGACGCCAAATTCGGCTTTGACGACAACGCCATCTTTCGTCACCACAAAATCGGCGACATGCGCGACTACGACGAAGAAGACCCGAACGAAGTCGAGGCATCACAGCACGACCTCTCCTACGTATCCCTTTCCGGCAACATCGGCTGCCTCGTCAACGGCGCAGGCCTGGCCATGGCCACCATGGACATCATCAAGCATTACAGCGGCGACCCGGCCAACTTTCTGGACGTCGGTGGCGGCGCCACCATCGAGCGCGTCACCGAAGCCTTCAAGATCATCCTCACCGACAAAAAAGTCGAAGGGATACTGGTCAACATCTTTGGCGGTATCATGAAGTGCGACATAATCGCAGAAGGAGTAGTTGCGGCCGCCAAGCAGGTATCCCTCAAAGTGCCACTGGTTGTGCGTCTTGAAGGAACCAACGTAGCCAGAGGCAAAGAGATTCTTGCCGAAAGTGGATTAAATATTGTTTCCGCCGACGGCATGGCCGACGCAGCCCAAAAAATTGTCCAGGCCGTGAAAGGAGCAACGAAATGAGTATCCTGATCAATAAAAACACCAAAGTAATCACCCAGGGGATCACCGGCGCAACCGGCCTCTTTCACGCTCAGGGAGCCCGTGACTACGGTACCCAGATGGTCGGCGGAGTCACGCCCGGCAAAGGGGGCACGGTCATTGACGGCTTTCCCGTCTTCGACACCGTCATCGACGCCGTAAAACAGACCGGCGCCACCGCTTCGGTCATCTACGTCCCGCCCCCCTTTGCCGCCGACTCCATCATGGAAGCCGTAGACGCCGGCATCGAACTGGTCTGCTGCATAACCGAAGGGATTCCGGTCCTCGACATGGTCAAGGTCAAACAGTACATGAAGGGAAAGCGCACCCGCCTCGTCGGCCCCAACTGCCCCGGCGTCATCACCCCCGGAGAATGCAAGATCGGCATCATGCCCGGCTACATCCACAAACCGGGTCGAGTCGGAGTTGTCTCCCGCTCCGGCACATTAACCTATGAAGCGGTATGGCAGCTCACCTGCCTCGGTCTCGGCCAGTCGACCTGCGTCGGCATCGGCGGTGACCCGGTTAACGGCACCAATCATCTGGATGTCCTGAGACTGTTTGAAGCCGACTCGGACACCGATGCGGTCATCATGATCGGCGAAATCGGCGGCAGCTCAGAAGAAGAAGCGGCATACTTCGTCAAAAAGCATATGACCAAACCGGTGGCAGCGTATATTGCCGGAATTACGGCCCCTCCAGGCAAGCGGATGGGTCATGCCGGCGCAATAATCTCCGGCGGCAAGGGTACGGCGGCCGAAAAGGTCGCTGTTCTTGAAGCGTGCGGTATCAGCGTCGCGGCAAGTCCGGCGGAGATGGCACAGGCGCTGTTGAGGATTTATAAACCGTAGAACAACCTATCAACGTATCAACCTAACCATTAAACAGGAGGAATAACAGCATGAGTAAAAAAATGGATGCCCTCGAATACCACTCAATGGGCCGTAAAGGTAAAATAGAAGTAGTCTCGACCAAACCGTGCCAGACCGCAGCTGATCTGTCGCTTGCCTATTCACCCGGCGTTGCCGAGCCCTGTCTGGCGATCCAGAAAAACCCTGAAGACGCCTACAAATACACCGCCAAAGGCAACCTGGTCGCTGTCGTCTCCAACGGCACCGCCGTCTTAGGACTCGGCAATCTCGGCGCTCTCGCCGGTAAACCGGTCATGGAAGGAAAAGGCATCCTCTTTAAACGCTTCGCCGACATCGACGTCTTCGACATCGAACTTGACACCGAAGACCCAGATGAAATAATCAAAGCCTGCCAACTGCTGGAGCCGACCTTCGGCGGCATCAACCTCGAAGACATCAAAGCACCGGAGTGTTTCTACATCGAAGAAACCCTCAAAAAAACCATGAATATCCCGGTCTTTCATGATGACCAGCACGGTACCGCCATCATCTCCTCCGCCGCCCTGATTAACGCCCTGCACCTGGTCGACAAAAAGATCGAAGACATCCGCATCGTTGTCAACGGTGCCGGCGCTTCCGCCAACTCTTGCGCCAAACTTGCCATCTCACTCGGCGTACAGCCGAACAACATGATCATGTGCGACACCAAAGGCGTCATCTACAAAGGTCGTGTCGAAGGGATGAATCCCTACAAGGAGCTCTTCGCTGCGGACACCCATTTCCGTACCCTGGAAGAAGCCGCCAACGGGGCCGACGTCCTCTTCGGACTCTCCGCCAAAGGCGCCTTTACCAAAGAGATGGTCGCCAGTCTGGCCCCGAACCCGGTCATTTTTGCCATGGCCAACCCTGATCCGGAAATCACTCCGGAAGACGCCCACTCCGTTCGGGATGACGTCATGATTGCCACCGGCCGCTCCGACTATCCCAACCAGGTCAACAACGTCCTTGGCTTCCCCTTCATCTTCCGTGGCGCCCTCGACTGCCGAGCCAGCTGCATCAACGAAGAGATGAAACTTGCCGCCGTCAAAGCCCTGGCACAGCTGGCCCGCGAAGAGGTACCCGACTCCGTCAGTAAAGCCTACGGCAACGTCAAATTTGCCTTCGGTCGCGACTACATTATCCCCAAACCCTTTGACCCACGTGTCCTCTTGCACGTCGCCCCGGCCATTGCCCGCGCCGCGATGGAAACCGGTGTTGCCCGTCAGCCGATAGAAGACATGGCTAAATACATCGAACACCTCGAATCGACACAAGGCAAATCCAAAGAGATCATGCGCATGATCATCAACAAAGCCAAAAGCGACCCCAAATCGATAGTATTTCCTGAAGGGGACAACGAAAAAACCCTCCGGGCCGCTCAGACGCTCGTAGAAGAAGGGATCGCCAACCCGATCCTGATCGGTGACAGAAAAAAAATTGAACAGAAAATGGCAGAACTCAACATCGAGATCGAAGTGCCGATCATCGACCCAACCGACTCGGAGTTGACCGAAAAATACGCCCAGGAGCTTTACCGTCTGCGCCAACGCAAAGGCCTGACCCTCACCGAATCACAACGCATCCTGCGCCGTAAGTCTCGTACCCACTTTGGCGCCATGATGGTGCATATGGGAGACGCCGACGCCCTGCTCGGCGGCATCGACACCCACTACCCGGAAACCATCCGACCGGCCCTCGAGGTTATCGGCAAACAGCAAGGCCTCTCCAGCGTTCATGGTCTCTACATGATGGTCTTCAAAAATGACGTCTACTTCCTTGCCGACACCACCGTCACCATCGACCCGACCGCCGAAGAGCTTGCTGAAACCGCTATCCTCGCTGCCGAGAAAGTCCGTATGCTCGACATCGAACCGCGGGTAGCCATGCTCTCCTTTTCAAACTTCGGATCGTCCACACATCCGCAGTCCAAAAAAGTCAGACGGGCCGTGGAAATCGTCAAAGAGCGCGCCCCGGAGCTGATCGTCGAAGGCGAAATGCAGGCCGACACCGCCGTAGTGCCGAGCCTGCTGGAAGGTTTCACCTTCTCGAAGCTCAAAACAAACCCCAACATCCTGATCTTCCCTGACCTGAACTCCGGCAACATCAGCTACAAACTGCTGCACCATCTGGGCGGCGCCGAAGCGATCGGGCCGATCCTGATGGGAATGAATAAACCGGTGCACGTCCTGCAGCGGGGTGACAGTGTCGATGATATCGTCAAGATGGCTGCTATTGCTGTGGTGGATGTACAGAATATATAGATAGATATAGGTGTCAGTGACAGAACGACGTGTGTCAGATGGTATCTCTGGCACACGTCGTTATACGTTACAAGATAAAGGAAAAACAGATGTCAAATGAAGTGTCTCCTGCACAGTCAGGTTTCATGGCGTGGCTAGCCAAAGATGCAATGGCTTCCGTCGTTGTTTTTCTGGTAGCTCTGCCGCTCTGTATGGGCGTTTCGATTGCCTCTGGTGTGCCACCCACGTCCGGACTGATTACCGGCATTGTCGGCGGCCTGATAGTCGGCATATTTGCGGGTTCACCATTTCAGGTGAGTGGTCCTGCCGCCGGCCTTACGGTGCTGGTATGGCAACTGGTGCAGCAGCACGGTCTCCCGATGCTGGGAGTGATCGTATTACTGGCAGGGCTGTTCCAGCTTGCGGCCGGATTGCTCAAGCTGGGGCAATGGTTCCGTGCGGTGTCACCCGCAGTTATCCATGGCATGCTGGCTGGCATCGGCCTGCTGATCCTGACGGCACAATTCCACGTCATGCTCGATGGTAAACCGATCGGCAAAGGAATAGATAATCTACTCGCTATCCCGGATGCGCTGAACCGTGCATTTACCGGTGGCGGGGCATCACTCCATGCCTTGTACATCGGTATTCTGAGTATTGCAGTGATGGCGCTGTGGGGTGCGTATGCGCCAAAAAAACTCAAGGTGTTGCCCTCACCTCTGATCGCCGTTGTCGTCGCGGTAATAGCATCATCATATTTTAAACTCAAGATCAACTACGTTATTGTACCGGACAACATCTGGTCAGTGATTCAATACCCTACGCTTGAAAGCCTTAAACATGGCTTCGAAACACCGATTCTGATTGCCGCTGTTTCCGTGGCTTTTATTGCGAGTGCAGAAACGCTGCTATGCGCCAGTGCGGTTGATCAGATGCATCAGGGAGAGCGTACAAAATATGATAAGGAGCTGACGGCACAAGGCGTTGGCAACGCTATCTGCGGTCTATTGGGTGTCTTGCCTATGACCGGCGTTATCGTTCGCTCCAGTGCCAACATCGAAGCAGGTGCAAAGACCCGCGCCTCGGCAATCTTTCACGGCTTGTGGCTGCTTCTGTTTGCAGCCGTACTGCCGTTCACGTTGCGGTATATTCCCGTTTCCTGCCTGGCGGCCGTGCTGGTATTCACAGGGTATAAACTGGCGTATCCGAAGGCGGTGCCAAAGCTTCTCGAGTTCGGCAAGAGCGAAGTGGCTATTTACGCAGTGACTATTTTTGTGATAGTTGGCGCGGATCTGCTCAAAGGCGTGGTCTTGGGACTGCTGCTATCGCTGTTCAAGCTGCTCTATGTATTCTCGCAACTCGATATTGAATACCGGGATGATGCCGCTAAGAACTCTGTGCACCTCCGGCTGACCGGCTCTGCCACCCTGATTCGCCTGCCGATGCTTGCAGCGGCATTGGAACAGGTGCGTTCCGGAACAGATGTTCACGTGCACCTTGATAAACTTGATTACATCGATCACGCCTGTTTTGACCTGCTTGCAAACTGGGAAAAACAGCATAAAACAACCAATGGCTCCCTTACGATAGAGTGGGACGAGCTGTCCCGAAAATTCCATCAACGTCGCAGCGGCGCGCAAAAAACAGCAATAAAAATCAAAAGTGCTGCTTTGAAAACGGCAAAGAGGAGTAAATCATGAGCGTTCAAGGGAGTAAGGTGATGGCACACTGACTATCGCACATAAACAAAAAAGGGGATGCCGGAAATGGCATCCCCTTTTTGTTTGTAAAACCAACCGGCCTATGACGTCGGATTTTCCTTCTTCTCTACCGGAACAGCGTGCGGCGCTGGGGCAGCGGTATGGAGGTGTGTCGGTTCTGCGACAGCAACCTGTGGAGCAGCTGTCTCTTTCTCATCACTTTTACGTGACTCTTCCTGAACATTTTTCTGGAAGTCTTCCGTAGCCTTCTTAAACTCTGCCAGCCCCTTCCCCAGCGACTTTGCCAGTTCAGGCAGTTTATTCGGTCCAATGACAATCAGTGCTATTACGAGAATAATTATCATTTCCGGCATGCCGATTCCAAACATTGCAGTTCTCCTTTGTTCAATCAACCTGAGCTAGACGTATTAAAAACGGAAATCTACCTGTTGGCAATAAAAAACTTTATTTATTCTTGCCATTTATTTTTGCTGTGCTACTATGCTCAAAAATTAGGCAGATAAAACCGTTTTCCTCCCTCCGGTTCGTATCATCAGTGTGTGTCATGCTAAAACAGTTAAAAATCGGCTCTCTCGTCCTCCAGCACAACGTCGTGCTTGCACCTCTGGCGGGAATTACAAATCTGCCGTTCCGTCTGATCTGTCGAAAGGCCGGAGCTTCGCTGGCCTATACCGAGATGGTCAGTGTTAACGGTCTCGTACGTGAAGGGGCCAAGACGCTTGCCCTTCTTAAGAGCTCCCCCGGGGACCGTCCGCTCGGCATTCAGCTCTTCGGCGACAAGCCTGACGACCTGGCTGAAGCGGCGCGCATGGTTGAGGGTTTCGGCGAGCTGTTAGACATCAATATGGGGTGTCCGGTGCGCAAAGTTGTCGGAACCGGCGCCGGCAGTGCCCTGTTGCAGGAACCGCTTAAAATTGCCGCCATTGTTCGAGCGGTCCGGGCGGCAACCACGCTGCCGCTGACAATCAAGATCCGATCCGGCTGGCACTGCGGCGACAATGTGTTTCAGGAGATCGGGCGCATCGCAGAGGCAGAGGGGTGTGATGCTATAACTCTTCACCCGCGCAGCCGCAGCCTGATGTTTTCCGGCCACGCAGATTGGAGCCAGCTTGCAGAGATGAAGGCGGCGCTTGCCATCCCCGTAGTCGGTAGCGGTGACCTGTTTACGCCCGAAGATTGCCACCGGATGCTGAGAAAGACCGGCTGTGACGGCATTATGATTGCCCGTGGAGCGCTCGGCAACCCCTGGATTTTCCGACAGGTAGAAGAGCTGCAGCTGACCGGGCGCTACACTCCGGTTACAACAGGTGAACGCGCCGATACTATTGAAAACCACCTGAGCCTGTTTGTTGAGGAGCGTGGCGAAGCGGTTGCGGTACGGGAAATCAAGAAACATATCGGCTGGTATGCCAAGGGGTTTGCCGGAGCTTCCGAGATCCGCCGAACGGCCAATCATGCCGTCTCGATTCAAGACATTCAACAACTGACGGAAAGGATACGAAGCATCACCGGAACTCAAGGGCATGCTTCAGATAATGATGCAGAGAGAACAGAATCAGAAAAAGCGTGATGACTATTACGCCACCGTAATCGACAGTGTCGGCGACGGCGTTATCGTTGTCGGGAGCAACGGCGTTATTACGCTCTGCAACCCTGCAGCAGAGGAAATTACCGGATTTTCGCAGAAACAGGCTCAGGGTACCGAGTTCAAGAGCCTGTTTTCGCTTGAGACGACTCTGGTCGAAATGCTCGGCAAAACCATGCGCACCGGCATTACTATTTCAGACCACGAAAATGTCGTTGTCCGCTCAACGGGGCGGATTACGCCGGTCGCCGTTACCTGCTACCCGCTGGTTGAGGGGAACGGTGAAAACATCGGCGCGATTCTGACGCTTAAGGATATCACCTATATTCGTGAGCTGGAAGCTGCGGTACGTCAGGCGGACCGCCTTTCCACACTCGGAACGCTGGCTGCCGGACTGGCCCACGAAGTTAAAAACCCGCTGGGGGGGATAAAAGGCGCTGCCCAATTACTCGAACGCGAGTTTGAACCTGAGAGCGAAATGCTTGAGTATACCCAGGTCATGATTCGGGAAACCGAGCGGATCGACCATATTATTCGCGAGTTATTGGAGCTTGCTTCACCGCGCCCTCTCAAGCTCGCTCCGGTTAATCTGCACAGGATCCTGGGCGATATCCTCCTGCTGCAGAAACAGGCTGCAGCAGGGCGAGAGATCGCGTTTACCCAGTATTTCGATCCGAGTATCCCGGACATAATGGCAGATGAGGAGATGCTGACCCGGCTGTTTTTAAACCTGATCTGCAACGCAATTGATGCGATGGGAAGTGATGGCCGGCTTACGGTCTCAAGCAGGATTCTTTCTGATTATCGGATGACGCAGAATCAGCGCAATTCACGAATGATTGCCATTGAGGTAAGCGACGACGGCCCCGGTATTCCGCCGGAAGATCTGGAGAACATCTGGACGCCGTTCTTCAGCACTAAATCTGGCGGCACCGGCTTGGGATTGACCATCTGCCACAAAATTGTCTCTGAGCATCGCGGCATGATCAAGGCCGAATCAGACTCTGGCCATGGAACTAAATTTACGGTGTTGCTGCCGTTAGTACGATAATTAGAAAGAGGACTCCTATGCCGCTTAACAGAATACTGGTTGCTGATGATGAAGAAAGTATCCGCTGGGTGCTTTCAAAGGCGCTCAAACAGAAAGGTTTCAGCGTGGATCTGGCCCCGGATGGACGTCATGCTCTGGAGCTGATCAAGGACAACTGCTACGATCTCGCCATCCTCGATATCAAGATGCCCGGCATCACCGGTCTTGATCTTCTGGACAAAGTCCGCGAAATGAAAAGCGATCTTCTCGTGGTCATCATGACCGCTGAAGCGAGCATGAGGAACGCGGTAGAGGCGATGAAACGCGGGGCTTACGACTACATAACCAAACCGTTCGATCTGGATGTCATCGACGCCATCATCGAAAAAGTTGCCCGAGCGCGTGATATTGCCGGGCAGGTAACCACGCTCAAACAGGAGCTGAAAGAGCGCTATCAGGTCGAGAAAAACATCGTCGGTAATTCAGCCGCCATGCAGGAGGTCTACAAAACCATCGGTAAGGTTGCGGTAAGCGACGTCACAGTCTTAATCCAAGGGGAGTCCGGCACCGGTAAGGAGCTGGTGGCGCGAGCCGTCCATTTCAACTCTGAACGTCTCGGGAAGCCGTTTATTGCGATTAACTGCGCGGCAATACCTCGTGACCTGTTAGAGAGCGAGCTGTTCGGCTCCGAGAAAGGAGCCTTTACCGGCGCAGGTGAACGGAAACAGGGCAAGTTCGAACAGGCTAACCACGGCACGCTCTTTCTGGATGAGATAGGTGATATGCCGCTGGATCTGCAGGCCAAGATTCTGCGCGTTCTGCAGGAACATGAGTTCACGAGGATCGGAGGGAATCAGAATATTCCGGTGGATGTCAGGATTGTCGCTGCGACAAACCAGGCGTTGATTGAAAAAGTACGACAGAAGGAGTTCCGTGAAGACCTCTACTATCGGCTGAATGTCGTGCCGATCATGCTCGCTCCCCTGCGTGAACGCCGTGACGATATCACCGATCTGGCCAACTACTTCCTCTCCCGTTCCTGTACGGAGATGTCAGTCCCCCCTAAACGGTTGACCGATGATGCGCAGGCGCTTCTAAAATCATACTCCTGGCCCGGGAACGTGCGTGAGCTGGAGAATGCCATGAAAAGAGCCGTAATATTATCAAACGACCCACTACTGACGGCACACGATTTCGGGGGGCTGCTCCCGGCACAAGAGCGCATACAGAGCGGATCCCAGGAAACTTCGCTTGAGGAGTTGGTCGATTTGAAATTGCGCGCCTGCATGAACGGCATTGAAGCGCTTGATAAGGGGGATATTCACGCCATGGTTCTGGAGCAGGTCGAGCGCCCGCTGATCCGCCTGGTGCTGGAAAAATGCCGATGGAATCAGGTAAAAGCAGCCGACGTTCTGGGTATAAACAGGAACACGTTGCGGAAGAAAATCTCGGAGTTACAGATAGAAATGAAACGAGGCTGAGCTGAACAAAAAAGTCAGATGCCCTAGAACACCGGTCAAGTCCGCGTTCTAGGGCATTTATGGTTCCAACTACATCAGTTTCAGCTTCTCCAGTCCCTTGAGAGGCTGGTTATTAAACGCCGGTCGTTCCTCACGCAGTATCACCTGCTCCACTGGCGCCGTTAGACAGGCTTCATCCCGCACACACTCAACCTCTTTCTCGCCACCCATCCCGTTACTCTTGAAAAAATAGCGGTCATACAGACGGTGGTGCGCGGTCCAGCGGGATGTCGAAGCGGTCTCTTTCGCGATGTGGGTCTGGATGCCGTTGATTTTTGAGTCCATATCATCCAGATAGTTGAGGATTGTCGCTTCAACCGTTTTTGGGCGCTTGGGTGAGCCGTATTCGTATTGGCCATGATGTGACAGCAGCATATGCTTGAGCAGTAGCGACAGCTCTCGCGGAAAGCCCCCTACTGTATGGATTTTCTCGCCCACCAGTTCCACCCCGATCGTAATATGCCCCAGCAGTTTACCTGCGTCGGTATAATCAATGGCCCGGGCAAAACTCATCTCGTAAATCTTGCCGACATCATGCAGCAGCGCCCCGACAACCAGCAGGTCCTCATTGATACCGTCATACAGCGGGACGATGCTCTTTACCAGTTTGACCAATGACAGAGAGTGTTCCAGCAGTCCCCCCAGATAGACGTGGTGCATCCCTTTGGCGGCCGGAGCCTGGCAATACAGAGTCATAAACGGCTCATCCTCCAGAAAAGACGCCATAAGCCCTTTCAAGTGATGGTTGGTCAGCCCGGCAACAATGCCAGAGAGCTCCTGACGCATCTCAGCGGCATCACGCGACGACTCCGGGAGAAAGTCAGCCAGCACGACCTGCTCCTCCGGCACCTTGGTGATCTCAGCAATGACGACCTGCATTTTGTTCATATAGACCGAAGCCTTGCCACGCACATTGACAAAGTCATCCTTGTCAAACTTCTTGTCCAGAACTTCGGTATTGTCCCATACCTTTGCTTCAATATCGCCGCTTTTGTCCATCAGGCGCAGGTTCATATACGGCTTGCCGTTCTTGGCCATGGCCAGAATCTTATCTTTCACCAGAAATACGGCATTGACCGAATCACGATCTTTTATCTCTCCGACAAACTGTTTTGACACGTGATGCTCCTCTACTGCTACGATGAGAATAACTATAAAGCTGAAGTTATCACGATGAAGTATCAATGCACAAGGGCTGATTGAAATCCGCTTATTCAGGTGTATACGCAGTCGGCACACCTCTCCTCTAAATAAAAGCTTGCTTTTATAATTTTAAACGTTTATGGTGCTGGATTGTTGAACCACACGAAGTAGCGGTATGGTGTCCGTTATTTTTCTTTTGATCATCGCATTCTGCCCCTCCTGCACCTTCAATCCCGATTGAAACAAGCAGACCGTACGGCAGGCGAAGATTTATTGTCTGCCCGCACGCATCTGCCTTTACCTTTCCTGGAATCATCTGTTTGATTCCTCGGTTCGTGTGCGCTTTTGTCTTTACACCGCTCCCAGAAAAAGGAATTATCATGACGTTTGAAGAACTGGGCCTTAATCCGGCCATCCTCTCGGCAATTACCGCCTGTGGTTACACAACCCCAACCCCTATTCAGGAACAATCAATCCCGCTGGTATTAGCCGGAAATGATGTAATCGCCACCGCTCAAACCGGAACCGGCAAGACTGCCGCCTTCGTGCTGCCGGCTTTGGAGCTCCTGACGAGAAAATCGACACTGCCAGGCAAAGGGCCGCGAATTCTTGTTCTTGCGCCGACCCGCGAACTGGCCGGTCAGGTCATGGAATCTGCCCGCAACTACGGTCGCGGCATCCGTCCACGCTGCGGCACGCTGCTGGGAGGTATGCCCTATCGTGAACAACTGCGTCTGCTCTCCGCACCGGTTGACATCATCGTCGCCACCCCGGGTCGCCTGGTAGACCACATTGAACGCGGCAGCATACGCCTCGACCGTCTTGAGATGCTGGTTCTCGATGAAGCCGACCGCATGCTGGACATGGGTTTCAGCGAAGACATCAACAAGATCGTCGAACGCACCCCTTCAAATCGCCAGACCCTTATGTTCACCGCCACTATGGAAGGTGATATCGCGCGACTGGCCGAGAAAATGATGCGTGAACCGAAGCGGATCCAGCTGGCAGTCAGCACGTCATCGCACGCACTGATCGAACAGCGTCTGCATGTTACCGACAACCTGAACCACAAAAAAGAACTCCTTAATCATCTCGTCAGCGATTCCGAACTGACCCGCGCCATTATCTTTTCCGCCACCAAGCGTGATGCCGACGAATTATCCCGTGAACTTTCCCGTAACGGCTACCCTGCAGCTGCCCTGCACGGCGATATGACCCAGATGGCTCGCAACAAGACTATCGATCGTATGCGTCGTGGCGGCATCCGCCTGCTGGTTGCGACTGACGTTGCTGCCCGCGGCCTCGACGTAAACGGCATCAGCCACGTTATCAATTTTGACCTGCCCCGCTTTGCCGAAGATTATGTCCACCGCATCGGCCGTACCGGTCGCGCTGGAGCTAATGGCATCGCCATCTCCTTCGCATCAGCTGGCGAACGCAACTACCTGGAGCGCATTGAGCGTTTCATCGGCAAAAAACTGCCCGAGCTTCAGATTGCCGGACATGAGCCGTCAACCTCCATCAGAAAACCGGCCGGACGTAGCGGCGGCCCACGGAAAAGCGGCCCCGGCGGCCCTGCAGGGCGCTTCGGAAAACCTGCTGGTGGGCGTGATAGCCAGGCTAAACCGTGGAGCAAATCCGCAAAGCCAGCTGGAAGTGCCCCACGCACGGCACCGGCTACCCGGCACGAACCGGTGATTGAGTACCGCTCACGGCGTCCGCAGGCGTAAAACAGTAAGAAGATTCAAAAAGAAAGACCTCCGACGTTTTAAAAACCTCGGAGGTCTTGTCGTTTCGGCCCGACTTGTAAAGTCTTCAGTCCTTCTCTGCGTTCTCTGTGACTCTGTGGTGAGATTCGTTCGGTTTTTCCAGCTTCCCCTTCAACTGACCACAAGCTGCTGAGATATCCCCGCCTCGACTGTCACGGGTAATGACCGTCACATGGCGATCAATCAGATATTTGTGGAAGGCGTCGATAGCCGCCCGGGTTGGCGCTCTGAATTCACATCCCTCATGCTCATTAAACGGTATCAGGTTGACCTTGTTGGGAATATCGCTGATCAACCGCAGCAGCCGTTTCGCATCATCCAGCGAATCGTTAACTCCTCCGAGCATGACATATTCAAACGTAACCTTGCGGCGACCGGGAAGTGGAAATTCGCGGCAGGCTTGCAGCAGGGTCTTGATCGGGTAACTCCGGTTTACCGGCATGATGCGGTCACGCAACTCGTCTGTCGTCGCATTCAGCGACACTGCCAGATTGACATTGGGGATCTCGCGCCCCAGTCGGGCCATCTCCGGCACCAGACCGCAGGTAGAAACGGTCACCCGGCGGTTGGAGAGCTGCAGGCCGTTGCCGTCTATCATAATCTGGATTGCAGGGATAACATTGTCCAGGTTGTGGAGCGGTTCACCCATACCCATCAGAACGACATTGCGGATAGAGGCCGGCGACACTTCCTGGTCATCCAGATCCCCCTCATCCCATCCTTCTCCCAGAGGGAGAAGGGGAACCTTTACCCTCTCCCCCTGGGAGAGGGTGGCCAAAGGCCGGGTGAGGGCTGGCGGATTTCTGGCAAGATCCCGCTTTACTGCCATAATCTGATTGACGATCTCCGCCGTGGTCAGATTGCGGGTCAACTTGAAAGTCCCGGTCAGGCAGAACTCACACGCCATCGCACAGCCGACCTGAGACGAAATACAGAGCGTATTGCGCCCCTCGATCGGGATCAGTACAGATTCAACCGCATGACCGTCACCAAGGTTAAAGAGATATTTACGTGTGCCATCGCTCCCCTCCTCCACCGCTTCTGTTTCCAGATTGCTGATGAAAGCGGTTTCGGCCAACTCCGTACGCAGAGCTTTGGAGATGTTGGTCATCTCATCAAAGTTGACGATATCCTGTTGATAGATCCACTTGAATACTTGGAGGGCGCGGAAGCGTTCTTTGCCCTGCCCTTGGATAAATTGT
The DNA here is from genome assembly GCA_903939115.1 of uncultured Geobacteraceae bacterium. Taxonomy (GTDB): domain Bacteria; phylum Desulfobacterota; class Desulfuromonadia; order Geobacterales; family Pseudopelobacteraceae; genus JACRCG01. The sequence continues at coordinate 86,313 of CAJAFV010000086.1, read as the reverse complement.
TCAAGAGCCGGCAGAGTCAGGTTTTTCAGGTCGGTTTTCTTGGTCATTTTTTTTCATTCAAGCTTTCATTTTGGTGTACCGGAGTCGTCTCTCCGGAGCGCAATCCAGGTGCTACAACAGCTGGTGAGTCTCCCTTCTTTTCCACTTCCGCTTCGTCCGGTTTCTCCTGTATTTCATTCCGCGACGACGACGGCGATGTAAACAGCGGTGGGGTACTGATGAGCTCATCGACCTTCAGCTGCATACGCCCGACATTTGGTGACTGCGCGAGGGCGGCCTGGTACTCCGTTTCGCCAAGCACGCCTTTCTGGCGCAGCAGACGTAAGATCATGTCGGAACGTTTTAGTACTTTGCCGAGGTTTTTGTAGGGATTGTAGGCCAGTCGCGGTCCGGGAAGCATCGCTGCCAGAAAAGCGCATTCGCGTGGTGTCAGGGCTGAAACCGGTTTGCCGAAGTAATATTGTGCTGCGTGCCCTATGCCGTACACCATCGGCCCCAGCTCTACAACATTAAGATAAAATTCGATTATGCGCCCCTTAGTCAACTCCTGCTCCATTCGATACGCAAGATAGATCTCTTTCAGCTTGCGGGTAATCGTCTTTTCGCGAGAGAGGAACAGGTTCTTTGCGGTCTGCTGGGTGATAGTGGAGGCCCCGCGTTTCAGGCTTTTCTTTTCCAGATCGTACTTGATGGCGTTCTTTATGGCTTTGACGTCAAAACCTTCGTGTTTGTAAAAGTTAGAGTCCTCAGCCAGAATCACAGCCCACTTCATCTCGGGCGGAATACGGCCTGATGGCGCCCAGTAGGAGTTTTTGGGCCCGACCACAAAGGGGTGATAGTCGCCCTGCCAATCCTTGACCTGTATGGTGGTGCTGTACTTCTTGTCAGCCAGATCAGCAACCGGCGGCATCAGTGTCAACGAAACAGCGACATAGACCAGATAGCAGGTGGTTGCCAGAAATATGTAAAGGATAAGTTTTTTCACGCAGATGTATATTTAGCAGAATATGGAGGCTTCGTGAACTGTTAATGTGTACCGAACCTCCCTTGCGACCTTTATTTAACCGAAAATAGCTTGTTGCCCCGCTCCATTTTTGCTATGTTGAGCGGTAAAATTTAAGCTGACAAGGGGATTCCGTACGATGAAATTCACCAAAATGCAGGGTGCCGGTAATGACTACGTCTATGTAAACTGTTTTGAAGAGACGGTCAGCGATCCGCGTCAGACTGCAATACAGGTTTCAAACCGGAATTTCGGCATCGGTTCTGATGGATTAATCCTGATCATGCCGTCTGAGGTTGCCGATGTGCGGATGCGGATGTTTAACTCGGATGGCTCTGAATCCGAGATGTGCGGCAACGGTATCCGCTGCGTTGCAAAATACGCTCACGATCACGGCATTGTCGCAAAAACAGAGATTACTGCCGAAACCGGCGCCGGCATTCTAACGCTGCAGCTCGTTCCGGGGCCCAGTGGCAAGATTGAGAAGGTACGGGTTAACATGGGTCCTCCGCGCCTGACGCGGGCTGAAATTCCAATGACCGGCGATCCGGGAGCGCAGGTGGTAGCTGAAGAGCTGACCGTTCTGGACAAAACCTTCAAAATAACCTGCGCTTCAATGGGCAACCCGCACTGTGTCATTTTTGTTGATGATGTTGCCAATTTTCCGGTGACTACCTACGGGCCGCTGATTGAAAACAACGCACTGTTTCCACGCAGAACTAACGTTGAATTTATCCAGATCATCACACGCACAGAAATTCGGCAGCGTACCTGGGAACGGGGCGCAGGAGAAACTCTCGCGTGCGGCACCGGCTCCAGTGCCGTGACGGCTGCGTGTGTCCTGAACGGTCTGACGGAGAAAAAGATTCTCAATCATCTTTCCGGCGGCGATCTTGAAATGGAATGGGCTGAAGATGGCAGCATTTACATGACCGGTCCGGCGGTAGAAGTGTTTAGCGGCGAAATAACACTGTAATGCCACGTACCGTAACTATCGTAAATATTCTTCTTGGCATCGCCATCATCGCCTTACTGGCGGCGTTAACGACGGAACGCCTGTCGGCTAAACTCGGGAAAGCATTTCCGCCTAAAAGTGGTACTACGGCGGCGGCTCAGTCATCAACCGCTTCACGTACGGAAGACCTTTCATTTTACTCCCCAATTCTTACGTCCGGTTTATTCGGCGCGGCAACGGCAGGTGCACTTACCCCCATCACAAACGCTCCTGCGGCGGCACCGGCTGCTCCGGTTACTGCGCCGGCAGAACTGATGCTGCTTGGGACGGTAGTAGGTTCATTTCGTGAAACCTTCGCGCTGGTCCGGCATATGACAAAACAGGAAGAGCGGGTGTTCCGTCTGGGAGATATGGTTTTTGATGCCGGGCGTTTGGCAGAGGTGGCCAGGGAAAGGGCTTTCATCGTCATCAATAACAAGAGAGTCGAACTGTTGACCCCCATGACTCCGCCGACATCGCCTCCGGCCGGCCAGGCAGCGCCGGGAGCAGCGCCTTCAGTCCCGGGGGTGACCAGTACCGGTGCCGGCAGTTTTGTCATTGACCAGCGGGCGCTTAATGCCGCGCTGGATAACCCGGCTCAGGCAATGAGTGACGCCCGCCTGCTCCCCAGTCAGAAGGATGGCAAGGTAGAGGGCTTCCGGGCTTCAGAGGTAAAGCCGAATGGCGTGTTTGCAATGATCGGCATTAAAAATGGCGATGTATTGCTGAGGCTGAACGATTTTCCGATGGATTCACCGGATAAAGCGCTGCAGTCGTTCATTGCCCTCAAAGGACAGAACCGGCTGAAGCTTGATATCATCCGGGATAGCCAGCCGCAAACGTTCAATTATGATATACGATGAAGGTAGTACTCTGGAGGCTTACTTGACACGACATCTATCACGAATATTTTGGACAATTGTCCTGATGGGAACTCTCTGTGCCACTCCGGCAGTGGCGGCCGGAGGCAAGGGAGTGGTGCTGAACTTCAACGAGGTGGATATCTCCACGATGGTGAAGTTTATCAGCGACCTGACCGGCAAAAACTTTATCCTCGATGACCGTGTCAAAGGGAAAATATCGGTGTACTCCCCCTCCAAGCTCTCGATTGAAGAGGCGTACAATGTCTTTACCTCCGTACTGGAGCTGAAGGGATTCACCGTTGTTCAGAGTGGCCAGGTCGCCAAAATAATCCCCGCTGCGACTGCCAAACAGTCTGGTTTCAAGCTGTTGACGCAGGGGGAGCAGGCTCCGGTAAACGAGAACTATGTGGCCCAGGTGACCAAGCTTGAATATATCACCCCGCAGGAAGCGGTGACCTTTCTGCAGCCGATGATATCGAAAGATGGCCATATCTCGGCTTTTGGTCCCGGCAATCTGATTCTGATGGTTGATTCGTCTATCAATGTCCGCAAGCTGCATGGCATTTTACAGACTATTGATACGGAGCGTACCCGTGAAGGACTTGAGGTCATTTATCTTAAAAATGCCTCGGCTGAAAGTGCCGCAACAACCGTTCGTCAATGGCTGAGCGGCTCCGATGGTAAACCAGGAGCTCAACCGGCCGCACCGGGAAGCGGTTCACCAAGCGTGATCGCGGATCAGCGACTGAACGCCCTGCTGGTTTTCGGCAGTGAAACGATCAAAAAAGCGGTCCGTGAGATGGTAGCAAAGCTGGACGTCAGTCCACCTGAGGCAAGCAGTAAAGTAAACGTCTATTACCTGGAAAATACTGACGCGACCGAGATGGCAAAGGTTCTTGACAGCATCGTCAAAGGAATCTCGGCACAGGCGACTCCTCAGCCGGGTGCCGCCGCACCACAGGCGTCGGCATTTGACAGCGGCAAAGTCACAATCACGCCGGACAAGGCCTCAAATTCGCTGGTGATCATGGCTTCCCCCAATGACTACACCAACCTTGTCCAGGTCATCAAAAAACTTGACCGGCGCAGTAAACAGGTGTTTGTGCAGGCAATGATCGCGGAGATATCGCTTGATAAATCTCACGAATTAGGGGTACAGCTCGGGGCGATTGGTGGTGGCCGCCCAAGTGATAACCTTGCTGTCGCCGGTTTGTACGATCCTCTTGGATCTCTCAGTACCCTCGGTGCCATTATTGCCGGGGGAGGAGCATTAGCGCCGGTAGTTAACGCCGGTGCGGTTAATGTGACAGCTGTACTTAAGGCTCTTGATAAAAACGGCCTCCTTAACATCCTCTCGACTCCGAACATCCTGACCTCCGATAACAAAGAGGCGGAAATCAACGTCGGCGAGAACGTACCTTTTCAGGGAGCGTCAACGCAGAGCTCCACGTTCACGACAACATCGGTTGAGCGTAAGGATGTCGGCATCATTCTGAAAATAAAGCCGCAGATAAGTGAAGGCGACTACATCCGTATGGAGATCAATCAGGAAATTTCGCAGGTGAAGGACTTCAAAGGACAGGCTATCGACCTGGTCACAACCAAACGCTCAGCCAAGACCAACGTTGTCGTAAAGAACAAGGAAACGGTGGTAATAGGCGGCCTGATTCAGGACACCGAAGAGAACGTTACCAGCAAGATTCCGTTTCTGGGCGATATTCCGCTGCTTGGCTGGATGTTTAAAACCACGTCTAAAGTGCGCAAAAAAACCAATTTGGTACTGCTGCTGACCCCGCATATAATAAAAGATGCCGCCGATCTCGCCGAAATGACGCAGATACAGCGTCAGACGTTTGAGGAAACGGCGAAAAAAACCGGTTCAGTTGATATTCCAAAAGAGGTATCCGGCAAATGAGTGCCGATACTGCAAGCAGCCCTGATGAATTGAGGGCAACTGCCGGCAAGCTGGGCATAGCCTGTCTGCTTGAAATCAGGAATGAAGAGGTCGATTCCGGACTTCTTAACCAGATTCCGTTGACGTTCGCCCGCGCCAACTCGATTTTGCCGCTGCATGAAGTTGATGGCGTTATCAGGGTTGCCGTTTCCAGTGCGTCTGGAATATTGCAGTTAGACGAGCTGCGCCTGCTGTTCGGCATGCCGGTTGAAGCGGTGCTGGTGCCGGCTACTCTGCTGGCGGATGTCATCAACCATGTTTACGCCGGTGTCTCCGGGACCGCCCGCGAGGTGCTGCAGGAGCTGCAGGGGGAAGATCTTTCGACGGTAGCCACCGAACTTAACAACCCTACCGATTTACTCGATCTATCTGATGAAGCCCCGGTTATCCGGCTACTGAATTCAATTCTCTCCGAAGCTGTCAAAGAACGGGTCAGCGATGTCCATATCGAACCGTACGAACGGGATCTTATGGTGCGCTTTCGTATTGACGGCATTCTCTACGAAAAGCTTTCTCCCCCCAAAATTATCCAGGACGCCCTTGTTTCACGCATAAAAATCATGGCCGGCCTCAACATTGCCGAGAAGCGCCTGCCGCAAGATGGCCGTATCCGTGTAAGGGTCGCAGGACGCGACGTCGATATCCGGGTCTCCATCATCCCGACCTACTATGGGGAGCGGGCCGTGCTGCGTCTGCTGGACAAGAAAAAGGGCATCCTCTCTCTGGCCGACATCGGTCTCGGGGAACAGGGGGTGCGTACGCTGGAACGGATGTTGAACCGCACCAGCGGTATCATTCTTGTGACCGGTCCGACCGGCAGTGGTAAGTCGACAACGCTCTACGCCGCCCTGAACAAGGTCAATTCCAGCGAAAAGAACATAATCACCATTGAAGATCCGATTGAATATCAGATCAGAGGGATTGGTCAGATTCAGGTAAATCCGAAGATAGAGCTGACTTTTGCCAGCGGTCTGCGCTCAATTTTGCGTCAGGACCCTGACATCATCATGGTCGGCGAAATTCGTGACGCCGAAACAGCCGAAATTGCCATTCAGGCCAGTTTGACCGGTCACCTGGTATTGTCGACGCTGCATACCAACGATGCCGCCACCGCAGTAACCCGCCTGGTCGATATGGGCATCGAACCGTTCATGATCGCCTCATCACTCTCTGCCGTTGTCGCTCAGCGCCTGGTGCGGGTGATCTGCCCACACTGCCGCGAAGAGTATCGACCGGTGGAGCAGTATGCAGGCGTGACTCTCCCTGACAAGCTGTATCGTGGCCGGGGGTGTGATGCCTGCTTCGGTCTCGGGACGCTCGGTCGGACCGCCATCTACGAAATAATGCCGATTGATCAGGAGCTCTGCTCGATGATCATCCGTCGCTCTCACGCCGGAGAAATTAAGGAATATGCGGTTGCTCACGGTATGAAGACCCTGCGTGACGACGGCATTGCCCGTGCTGCTGCCGGGATTACCACCATAGAAGAGGTTCTGCGCGTTACCCAGGACGATTATGCCGACGTTCCGCTATAAAGCCTACAGTGCCACCGGTTCTTCCGTCTCAGGAACTCTTGAGGCGGACTCCGAACGGCAGGCGATGCAGCAGCTTAAAGGGAGGAGTCTGCTGCCGCGTGAGGTGGTGGAAGAAGGGGGCGCGCAAAGCCGGGCCGGATCATTCTCCTTCCGCCGCGGAGTCTCTGCTGAAGATCTTTCGCTTTTTACCCGCCGCCTTGCCACTCTGGTGGCCTCATCCATTCCACTGTTTGAAGCGATGGGATCACTCTGCGAGCAGGAGGAAAACGGGCCACTCCGCCAGGCTCTCGTCCGGGTAAAGGAACGCATTGCCGAAGGGGCTTCTCTTTCAAGGGCACTTGCGGCCGAACCGGATATATTCGGCGAAAGTTATGTCAGCATGGTGGCAGCCGGAGAAGCCGGCGGCGCTCTCGATATTGTGCTGGAACGTCTGGCCGATTTTCTCGAAGAACAGGAGCAGGTGCGGAGCAAAGTCACATCCGCTCTGGCGTATCCCATCCTGATGGTATTTGTGGGAGGCGGGGTGATGCTTTTCCTACTGACCGTCGTTATCCCCCGCATCGTGACAATTTTCGAAGACAGCAAGGCAGCCCTGCCGCTTATCACCGTAATCCTGATCAAAGTCAGTCATTTCCTGCAGGGGTATTGGTGGATCCCCGCCGCCCTGATATTTGCCTCGGTTCCCCTCTATCGCAACGCCATGAAGCGCGATGACCTGCGCCTGAAACGTGACGCCCTGCTGCTCCGCTTGCCGATGGCCGGCGGAATGCTGCAGCGCCTGATCCTCTCCCGTTTTGCCCGGGTTCTGGGACTGCTGCTCTCCAGCGGCGTCCCGATCATGAAGGCGCTGGATATCACCGGCGAGGTCGTAGTCAACAGGGTCTACCGCTCTTACCTGCGTGGTGTTATGGAAGAGGTTGCCCAAGGGGGGAGTCTCTCCGGCAGTTTGAAGAAAAGTCCGCTTTTTCCACCTCTCCTTGTCCATCTGGCGGGCGTCGGCGAGAAGGGGGGCAATCTGGACGAGATGCTGGTGAAGGCTGGGGTCGCTTATGAGCGGGAGTTCAGTACCCGCCTGACCCGCCTGATGGGGTTGATGGAGCCGCTGCTGGTTCTGGCAATGGGCCTTGCGGTCGGCATCGTGGTGCTGGCTGTGCTGCTGCCGATTTTCGAGTTGAACCAGCTGATCAAGTAAAGGGGTGGGATGAGCTCATGATAGAAGACATTCGCTGGAAACAGCGCTTCAGCAATTTGCAACGGGCTTATGCCCGGCTGCATCAGGCGGTCGTAGCCAATGCCGATGATCCCGATGATGACCTGATTCAGATGGCTCTGATCAAGGCTTTTGAAATGACCTTTGAACTTTCCTGGAAAACCATGAAGGATTATCTTGTTTACAACGGTATTGATGTCAAGTTGCCACGAGAGGTCATCAAACAGGCTTTTGCCAACGACATCATCATTGACGGGCAGTTGTGGATTGACATGCTTGAAAATCGTAACCAGATAGCCCACACATACGATGAAAATCGTGCCCGTGAAACGGTGCGGCAGATTTGTCAGGCCTATCTTCCGCCTTTAGAGCAGTTTCACAGTTTTCTTTTGGGGAAGGCAGCCTGATGTTCGGCTTGAGTGAACAGACTCTGGCGCTGGTTTCGGAGTGTATTCGGCAATTCCCTGAGATCAACTGGGTAAAAATCTATGGTTCCCGGGCAAAGGGCGATTATCAGCGAGGTTCGGATATAGATCTTGCCTTCAGCAGTCCCGTGGACTACTCGGCTGAGTTGCATGAAGAACTTGATGAACTGCCGACGCCGTACCTGTTTGACATAACGCATTACGAGACCTTGCGGCACAAAGAGCTCAAGGAACATATCGAACGGGTCGGGGTGGTTTTATATCAGCGCGGGGATGGTGAATAACGAGTTCCCACATGAGTCTTGATAAAGCAGACTCGATATATTGACACAAACAAACCAGCGACGTACGCTTTACATATATTTATGCGTCATTTGTATTTTTGGAGGTTTCCATGCAAACTAAACTCACTCTCCGTCTTGAAGAGCAATTAATCGAACAGGCAAAATCTTACGCAGCCCAGGCGGGGAAATCGGTATCGCAGGTTGTGGCAGATTATTTCAAACTGTTGACTTCCCAGGCGGTAAAGGAGAATTCTTCTATAACTCCAGTAACTCAATCACTTCGAGGAATATTGCGGGAATCACCGCTTGATGAAAAGGATTACAAAAAATATCTGGAAGGAAAGCAATCCAGGATATAGCTACTGGTTTCATCCGCCTTTATCTTTCTTTATCCCTGTTAAAATGCCTTTGGAGTTAAAAGCAAACTTTTTATTTAACAGGGATAAAAGCGGATAACGGCCAAAGCAAAAAGTTTTTTGTTTAACACCATATTTTTTAACAACATTTTGGTTCCGGCTTGTCCGGGTTAGGGTGAGCTGAACGGAAGCAGAGGTTAGTATGGCCGCAGCAACCGACATTCAGCAGCAGGTTTTTAACCTCCTGTCGCGCGCCTCAAATATCTCCTTTGTCACCGCAGATCAGGGTTCAGGAGAGGTCAGTTTTCTAACGCCCGGTCAACGGGTGAATGCCGTAGTGTTGACTCAGCAGTCCAATAACCGGGTTCAGGTCGGAGTCGGGACGGAACGTTTCAATCTGGACCTGCCGATGTCGGTCCGCATCGGACAGACTCTGGAGATGACTTTTGTCGCTACAGAGCCGCGCGCGACATTTGCCATCACCCGCCAAACGGGCATCGCACCTCCGGTAACTCTTTCTGATGCCTCGCGACTGTTGAGTATACTGGTTTCCAGTGAGAAGATAATTGACCCGCACCTCCGCACATCGTTGCAAAGCGTCGGGGACCTGCTGCGACGCTCATCGGGCGAAACCGCAGTGCTGGCCAATCTGCTTGATGAAGCCCTGACGTATGGTTCCGGACGGGATAAAAGCAGTACGTCTCTTCCGATCGGAGCGGGCGCGAAAGGCGCAGTGACAGGAGAATCAGGGGGTGGGCGCGCAACTCAGGATCAGGCGCGTCTAGCAACATTTGAAACAAATGCTGCCCAGATACTCAAAAATATAGCCCAGAATTCACGCTTCACCCTGATAGAGGCGGCCACCCATCCGGTGACGTCATTGCCGCTTCTACCGGGCGAAGAGATCAATGCCACCGTTGTCGGAACGCTGGCGGGCGGCAGATCCATTGTTCAGATGGCCGGTACGACTCTGGAGCTGGTGCTTCCACATAAAGTCGTGCCGGGAGACATCCTGCGCCTGACGTATCTGGCAGCGGATCCGAAGCCCACCTTTGCGTTGGGTCGGATCATTCCCGACAGTGCGCCGCCTCTGCTGAGCGAAGCCGGACGCTGGCTCAGTGTCCTGGAACATAGCGAAGGCGGGGTTTCACGCCAGCAGGCCTATGTGCTGGAACGGTTAAGCATGGTGTTGAAAAGTCTTCCTCCGAATTCGCCCGCGCTCAGCCTTATTTCTGATGATGCGCAGACGTATCAAAGAGCTGCGCGTCAGGCACCGGATATCTCTGTCGGTGCCGGAACATCCTCTGCCCCGCCCCCTGCCCCTTCCGGGAACGGTCTTGTGTTGAGTGATGATATGGCCAGGCTTCTTCAGGCGGTAATCAAAGGAAACCGTCTGGCACTGCTTGAATCATTAAGCCAGCAGGGCCCGGCCAGCTCTTTCATGCCGGGCCAGCAGCTTAAAGGAGAGGTTTTAGCTTCCCTTGGCGGCGGGCGGTTTTCTGTGCAGGTGGCCGGACAGGTGCTGGAATTCATCCTTCCCAAGGGGGTTCGGCGTGGCGACCTGATAAATCTGTTTTTCATTAGCAACGAACCGCAGCAGACATTCCTGATGGCGCGTTTTGGGCGGTCGGGGGAGTCAAAGGTCAGTGATGTGAGCCGTTGGCTCAGCGGTTTTTTGGGGGAAGCGGCTGGTCAGGCCCCTACTCAGGCCACTCTGGGGATATTGCGTACATTGTTGTCCGGGCCGACGACCGACGCACAGCTGCTTGGTCGCATGCTCCAACAGGGGCTTCGCGAAAGCGGGCTGTTTTATGAATCCCATCTCGCCCGCTGGTTCGGCGGAAGTTATCCGCTTGAAGATATTCTCAAAGAGCCGCAGGGGCGCTTGTCTCCCCGCCTGGCACAGGCAGGAACCGAGTATGTCGCGTCTGCTGAAGATCTGGTCCGATCCAGTTTCCAAACCGGCTCAACGGAAATAATGGCGGCGGTTATTAAAAAGGCCGGCAGCAGCATGGGGCACGAGGGCATCGCTGATCAGCGCACTCTGCCGATGGTCAACGAACAGCTGACTGCCCTGCAGGATGGGCATCTGCTGTTTCGAGGCGATCTCTTCCCGGGGCGGCGTCTGGAGTGGACCGTCACCGAACGGGAAGCCGGGCGTAACCAGTCCGGGGGGCGCGAGAGGAGTTGGGATACCAGTGTCACGGTCAACCTGCCGAACCTGGGGCCGGTCACCGCACAGCTCACACTCGATGGTATCGGTATTGCTGTCGCAATCGCCGCTGAAAACGGGGGTGCGGTCCCGATTCTCGAAACCGGCCGGGCACGTCTGATTGAGCAGTTGGAAGGTGCGGGCCTGACGCCGGCAGCGATGAGTATCAGCCATGCTGCCGCGTGACGATGACGAGCGCAGGGCTGCGGCACTGTCGTATAAACAGGGGTACTATGCGCCGGTAGTCGTTGCCCGGGGTAAAGGAGTAGTTGCTGAGGCGATAATCGCCTGTGCCCATGAGGCGGGGGTGTACGTCCACGAATCACCGGATCTGGTCAGGCTTTTGATGCAGGTTGACAATGATCAGTTCATCCCGCCGGAGCTGTATCGGGCGGTTGCTGAAGTACTCGTGTGGCTCCAATGGCTGGAACATCAACAAAAAACTGCGGTATAAGGAGGGACAATGCAGATCAAGTTTGGTACAGATGGATGGCGGGGTGTTATTGCCCGGGATTTTACTTTTGAAAACCTCTCCCTGGTTGCACAGGCCACCATGGACTATCTGAATCGCGAGGGGCTGGGGAATAAAGGACTGATAATCGGCTACGACCGCCGCTTTCTGTCGCGTGATTTTGCCCGGCGAGTGGCTGAAATTGCGGCCGGCAACTGTATCAGCGTCCGCTTATCTGAAGAGTTTGCTCCGACCCCGGCTATCTCGTGGGCCGTGCACGAAACAGGTGCCGGTGCCGGCATTATGATTACCGCCAGCCATAATCCTCCTGAGTACAACGGCTTCAAGTTCAAAGAGGCGTATGGTGGTTCAGCACTTCCTGCAACAACCAAAATACTTGAAGAAATCGTAGCCTACAACAGGGAGAACGAACGCCGGGTTATCTCTGTCCCGTATGAGGAGGCTCTAGAAAAAGGCATGATTGTGCTTTTTGACCCCAGTGAAGGTTATTTCCATCAGATCAGTCGCTATGTCGATCTTGATCTGATCGCAAAGGCTGGCATCAGAGCGGTTGTTGATCCGATGTACGGTGCCGGCTGCGGCTTTTTCCCGCGGCTTCTTCCGGGAGTTGACGAAATTCATACCAGTGAAAATACCTCGTTTGGCGGACAACCTCCCGAACCGATCGGCCAAAACCTCAAGGAGTTATCTGCCCTGCTGAAAAAGGGGACATATCAGGTAGGACTGGCGCTGGATGGAGATGCCGACCGGATCGGCGCTGTTGACGAGAATGGCGACTTCTTCTCCTCTCATTGCATCTTCACCGTTATCTTGCGGCACCTGATCGAATATAAAAAAATGACCGGAGCGGTTGTCAAAACGGTTTCAACCACCCGCATGATCGATCTGCTGGCTGAAAAGTTCGGGCTGGAACTTTTTGAGACCCCGATCGGCTTTAAACACATCTGCGAGCTGATGTTGAAGCGCGATATTCTCATGGGTGGAGAAGAGTCCGGTGGACTCGGGGTAAAAGGGCATATCCCGGAGCGCGACGGAATACTGCTTGGATTACTGCTGCTGGAAACGGTCGCGGTTAGCGGCAAAGGGTTGAGACAGCAGCTAAATGAAACTATGGATGATATCGGACATTTCTATTACCAACGCATTGATCGGCGCATTGAAGATGCCGCTAAAGAACAGTTGATAGCACAATTGCAGACGCACCCCCCGACAACGATTGACGGTCAATGCGTTGTGGCAACCAATTTCAGCGATGGCTTCAAATTTATCTTTGAAAATGGTGATTGGTTACTGATCCGCCCCTCTGGAACCGAGCCGGTATTGCGACTGTACAGCGAAGCAGGGTCACAAGACCAGGTCGAGCGCTTTCTGCGCCAGGCGATAGTTATCGCCGGATGTTAACATTTATTTGAGTAGTATCACTACGCGGTTGCACTGCCGGAAAAATCAGTTATAATCGAACGCGCTGACCGCATTACGAACAGAATATACATCCATACTGGTATGGATAATTAACATAAAGAGGCACACAATTATGGCTAACATTCTGATTGTCGACGATTCATCAACCATGCGTAAAATTATTTCGAGATCTCTTCGTCAGGCCGGGCTTCCCGTTGATGAAATCTACGAAGCAGGTGACGGCATTGAAGGCCTCGGTGTTATCGCCTCCGGGAAGTCCATCCAACTGATACTGTCTGACATTTATATGCCAAACATGGATGGCCTCGAGTTTATCAAAGAGGTCCGGGGGAAAGGAAATAACACTCCTATCGTTATGATAACAACGGAAGCTGGCGAAGAGACCCTGGCTGATGCGATGGCAAGCGGTGCAAGCGATAGCATTAAAAAGCCATTCACACCGGAGCAGCTTCTGAAAAAGCTGGGCCCACTGCTATGAGTCTTAACCTGGACATCTCCCGGTCCACCAGTTTGACTGAAGAGCAGGTTGCGGGTTACGTGATTGATGCCACGAGAGAGGTTTTCTCTAAGATGGTCATGATGGAAGTGACGGGCTATTTCCCTCTCAAGGAACCGGTCAAGAGCTTCAAATGCGGTATCACCGGTATGGTTGGCTTTGCGGGAGTATACTCCGGAGTGATCTCAATTCACTGCCCGGTTGCTCTGGCGCTGAAGATCACGTCTAATATGGTTGGCATGGATTGTGAGAGGGTTAACGACGATCTGAACGATGCAATCGGAGAAATCGCCAATATGCTCGGTGGCAGCGTCAAACATCTGCTTTCTAATGGTGGACTTGATGTCAGACTATCGATTCCTACCGTAATCTCGGGTGAGGATTATACGGTAAATTCGCTTTCCGACCAAGATTGTATCATTGTTCCGTTTACGACAGAAGGCCACACTATGCTCGTCGGACTTACTCTGAAGAAGGAAGATTAGCCGTTTAGCCCTGCATCATAAGCTGCCATGACGTATGGCCATCAACCCTGATCTGAAGCGGAAGACGATATCTGATGGATGGTTTTACAACTCTATACGGGATTCTGGAAACGGCTCTGAAGCAAGCGGGCGAAGAATGCGGCATGCTCTTGGGACAGGAGCTTTCCATCACTCTTTCGGACTCGCTTTTGACAAGCAAAAGCTCTTATTTCGGAGGACTTGATGACGGCATCTTTGTCATGGGAGTTGACTCGGGAGAATCCTACGAAGGGCAGTTCTATTTAGTATTCTCTTTGCCGGACGCCATTGTCATGAGCAGTATCCTGCTCGGTATCCCTCCGGCGCGGATTCAGGAGAAAAAGCGTCTTTCTATTATCGAAAGCGATGACATAGATGCTTTTTCCGAGATTGGCAATATGGTTAACGGGGCGCTTAAAACCGCTTTCCTGGGGGCTCTCCCCAACAAAGTCAGTCTTAAGTTGCTCCCCCCAAAGAAATATATTCCCGAAATTAATAAAATAAGTGCCGAAGAACCACTCCCGGATGGCGATTATCTTATGTTCCGCTCCAGAATCGAATTGCCGGGACAGGAGATGAACCACCTTGATGTGCTTATCCCGACCCATCTGGGAAACCTGTTTGACCCTCAACCTGCAGTCGGCGAAGCCGGGGGAGATGAGAAAACCTCTGCCGGTGGCGAAGCCGAGAGCGTTGAAGAGGATCGTTTAGAAGCCGGATCTGCCGTCAACGATGGTGTGGAAAGCATTGTTGTGCTTGAAGACAACGAAGAGCAGCGCCAGCAGATTATTGAGTTGCTCGCATTCACCGGATTTCAGATTGCTGAAGGGACGCTTAATGCCGACATAAAAGAGTTGTTTGCTGGTCGAAATGTAAAGCTGGTCATTATCGGTTCCCATGATGCCGACGATCGGGAGCTCGCCGTCTGCATTAAGGTGAACGCCATGCGCCAGGATTTCCCGCCTCCGATTATCATGAGCGCAGAGTGCTGGACACGGACTGCCGTTCTGAAAGCTCTTAAATACGGGGCTCGTGATATCATAATAAAGCCGTTCAACGGTGACGACGTGACCACAAAAGTGCGGCGCTACTGTAAATTAGCAGCAGCTTAATAATAATGCGGGTCTTATAATGGGTCAAACCCCGGCTTTACAAACAGTATCCCGGCCGTGTCACCTAAGGTCCCTTAATTGCGCCCTGCTGCTAATGCTTGTCGTTACCCTGCTCCCCGGCTTTGCCTTCGCCTCAATACCCAACCATCTTTATCGGATCGATATACGGGCACAAAAGGAATATACCCGCCTTATCGTGCGTCTTGCTGAACCGCCAGAATACTCACTTGCTGCAATTCCTGGCAATCGTCTCCGATTAGTAATAAAGGATACAGAAGGGGCTTTATTTAAAAAGTTCAGACAGTATTCAGACAAAAATATTGGTGGCTTGGTTGTAAAAAAGAGGGGTGACAGCCTGCTGATCACCTTCCAGATCGCGCGAATTGCGGGATGGCGCGACTTATCGCGTCACGATATAAGTGCCATAACGCTTGATGTCGGGGCTCCGTTTAAGCCAGGCCCGCCACACCCGTATATGTCGGGGCGTGAAAAAATATGGAGTGGCGTTGAGAAGCTGGTCAGGGACTTTGACCCGCCGCTGAAGTCTGAAATACCATTTTCTCCAACTGACCGTCAAATCTTGAAGGGCTTCCTCTCCGACGCAGATCAAAAAGAATTTATTGCCGCAGAAGCCGCACTCTACAAAGGACGCCTCATCGAGGCGGAGGAGCTGTTTAGCCGTTTTTCCGCCCGTCAGACGCAGATCCGGTCGCTGTCGCTCTATCGACTCGCTGAAACGTGGTATAAACTGCAAAAGTACCCTCAAGCTTTGGCCGCATTTCGTGAAGCTGAAAAGCTGTGGCCTGCCTACCTTGAATTGAATCCGGGCGTCACTTTTTATTACGGCGACAGCATTGCCCGGAACGGAGAACTGAGTCAAGCCCGCACATTGCTTGCCGGATTGGTTGCGCGTTTGGCTGACAAAGCCTTCACTCCGGCTTTACTCGTACGGCTTGGCGATATTCTCACCCGCCAGGGACGTGAGCAGGATGGCTCTGCTATCTATCAGAATGTTGCTCTCAATTTTAAAGAGAATAAAGCCGGTAAAATGGCATTAATGCGTGTAGCTGACAGTGAGTTTCTGCAATCCAATCCGTGGAATTATCGGGCGATCAGCGATATATATCTGAATGCCTCCCAGCAGGGTGGTGACCTCGATATGCGCGAGGAGGCGCACTTTAAATACATCCTGCTTGAATCAATTCATGGTGAAGCTGGCGAAGCTCTGAAGCAGCTTATGTTGTTCCAGCGTAAATTCCCCCGCGGAGTATATGGCGCCGTAGTCAGGACGATCCGGGAAGTACTGGTTGCCGAAGTGTATCGGCGGACCGACTGGGTTAAAGATCCTGCCGCACTTGTGCGCTTTATGGATGAGCAGCACGAATACCTTGCCAGTTGCGTTGACCAACCACTGTTTTTGGCTACTGTTACCCGTGCCTACAATGAGGCGGGGCGCCCGATTGAGCTGGTCAAGTTATTGACCGCGTTGGTTGATCGATCGTGGGCAGCCTCGGTTGCCCCAGAGTTATATGTCAGTATTGTTGATAACTCAGAACTAATCGGAGATGCGGCGACGGCAGAACGTACTATTAAAACGTTCCTGGGCAAATTCCCTGCAGACCGGCAGGCACGGCTCATGGCCGAACGGCTCGGCGCAATTTATTTTTCTGCTGAAAAACATCAACAGGTCAAGGAGACGCTCCTCAAATTGCTTAATAAGGGAGAGCGTGCCGAGAGTGCCAAGAGTTATTACCTGTTGGGACGATCGCTTTGGACCCTTCAGCTCTATGCACAGGCGGCAAAGTCAATGGAGCTTTTCCTCGCATCGTCCTCTGGAATCGACCCGCGTCTTGTGCCGGACGCATACTTTGTGGCCGGTTCTGCCAAAGAAAGCATCGGTGACCGGAAAGGCGCCCTAAAGCTGTTTGAAGCAGCTCTCAAGCTACCTGACAACAAGCGTAATGAAGAGTTCCTCTATAAAACCGGCCAGATTAACCTTCAGGAAGGCAACACCCGACAAGCAAAAAGCCTATTCGAGCAGCTTGCTAAAAGCGGTAAAGACCCTGATTGGCAAAGACTCGCCCTGCAGGCATTAACTTCACTTGAATCAAAGCCCCCTCGCCCGTAATAACACGCCAAGATGGGTCAATAAATTGACTCAGTCAATATGATGACACGCTTCTTGCTGTGTGTCGTCTTTCGGTCCCAGTCTTGGTAGTGCTGGTGTCTGTAGACCCTCATGTAATGGGAATAGCCTTTAATCTCATACATATATGCAGTACTGCAGGAAGATGCGCGGGTTGTTTTTGCTCTGCCCGGTGCAGGATGGTGCATGGCCATTATGTGGTCAGGTGCGCGTGGTAGTTGGGCGTTACGAGGGGTTTTCTATGGTACGTTTTTTGCATATTATGCGCTTCGAAAGGAGTCAGGTATGCGAATTGAGGGCATTTTCAGTAATACCATCGACCTGTTGGGGAAAAGCATTGACCTGAGGAGTAAAAATCAGACTCTGATCGCTTCCAATATAGCTAATGCAGAAACCCCGAACTTTATACCGAAAAAACTCGCTTTTGACGAAGAGCTACAGAGTGCTCTAAAAAGCGGTTCAAACGGTCAGCGGCCGAGTGCCACTCCACATCAGAGACATATTCCTGTGCGCGGTGCGGGAACAGCTTTACACTCCGTAACAGGTAAAATCATAGAAACACCTGCAAAAACACCCGGTAAAGACGGAAACGCTGTGGAACTTGAAAATGAAATGGGAAAAATGTCTGAAAATCAGATCATGTTTAACGTCTCAGTGCAATTACTGACCAAAAAATTTGAAGGGTTGCGGACCGCAATCAAAGGGGCGCTCTAAATGGACTTTTTCAGCTCCATGGATGTTAGTTCATCGGCCCTCTCCGCTGGCCGAACCCGAATGAATCTTATTTCAAGCAACCTTGCAAATGCAAACGCGACAAGGACTCCAGAGGGGGGGCCGTACAAGCGGAAAGATGCTGTTTTTTCAGCGACCCCGGTTGAAAGCCCGTTTAACCGTGCCCTTGATGCTGCAACCGCTCAGCAGGTTAGGAAAGTTGAAGTAACTGAAATTGTTGAGGACCAGAATCCCCCACGTCTGCAGTATGACCCAGGGCATCCTGACGCAAATCCTCAAGGGTATGTTGCCATGCCTAACGTCAATGTGGTTGAAGAAATGGCTGATATGATCGGTGCTACCCGTGCGTATGAAGCAAATGTTACGGCCGTTCAGGCCGCCAAAAGTATGGCTTTAAAGACACTGGAAATTGGCCGGTAGCGGTCAGATAAGCTGTAAAACCGTCGCAGAATAAAAAACATGAGGGCATAGCCATGGCAATTACAGGTATTGAGAGCGGCATCGGGTTAACGAAAGCTTTTCCGGACTTAAACAAGGTCAGCTCTTCATCTACGGCTGAAGGGGCCGGCAAGTTTTTCAGCGAGCTTGTTTCAAAAGTTAATGACATTCAGGTGCAGTCAGACAAGGCGATCCAGGGACTGGCAAGCGGGGAGAACAAAAACCTTCACGAGGTCATGATTGCCGTTGAAAAATCGAGTATTTCATTTCAGTTTATGTCTCAGGTCCGCAACAAGGCACTTGAGGCGTATCAGGAAGTCATGCGGATGCAGGTATAAGAACGCATGGACGCAGTTACTGTTGTATAAATTAACTCGAAAGGAACGCCGCACTACCAATGCCAGAAGGAATCCGTAGACTCATAGAGCCTTTTCTCGCGCTTTCTCCGGGCAAACAGCTACTTATTGCAGCGGTGGCTTTTATATCTGCTGTTGCGTTTGCCATATTAATTTTCGTTGCAAACCGCACAGACTACCGGCCGCTCTTCACCAATTTAACATCGGAAGACGCCGGAGAAATTGTCAAAAAATTGAAGGATGCCAAGACTCCATATGAGATCACAGCAGACGGTAAAGGCATTCTTGTGCCGTCAGACAAAGTATACGAACTGCGTCTTACACTCGCAGCAGACGGGATTCCGCAGGGGGGCGGCGTCGGGTTTGAAATCTTCGACCGGAAAAATTTCGGCATGACCGAGTTTGTTCAGAAGCTGAATTATCAGCGGGCGCTACAGGGCGAATTATCGCGAACAATCGCACAGCTGGCCGGGGTTGAACAGGCGCGCGTACACCTGGTAATTCCTGAAAAATCTCTTTTCAAGGATAATGAAAAACCGGCAACCGCTTCCATCGTCCTCAAAATGAAATCAAACCGCGCGTTGCGGGATTCTGAGGTACAAGGCGTTGTTCATCTGGTCTCATCTTCAATTGAGGGAATGGATCCTGAGCATGTAACCATCCTTGACAGCCGCGGCAAAATCCTCAGCAAAGGCGGCAGCAGTGATCCAACGGCCCGTATGACTTCGGCGATGCAGGAAACACAGCGGACGTATGAAAAAAATGTTGAAGAACGACTTCAATCGTTGCTCGACAGAATAGTCGGCGGCGGAAAGTCTGTAGCACGCGTCACCGCTTCATTCGACTTTAAACAGGTTGAGCGGGTAGAGGAAAAGTTCGATCCTGAATCTATTGCCGTTCGCAGTGAGCAAAGAACAGAAGAGAAAGGGTCGTCGAGTACCAGCGGCGCAGGTGTGCCGGGTGTTCAGACTAATCTCGGCCGTACCGCTCCCGGAGGCGGCGCAACGTCTGGTGGCGGTTCTAAAAACGATGAAACCCTCAATTATGAAGTAAGTCGTTCAACAGCTAAAATTATCGAACCGGTGGGAGCGCTCAGTAAAATATCGATCGCCGTGCTGGTTGATGGCAAATATGAAGCGCCGGCGGCGGTCAAGGAAGGCCAGGCTGCAAAGGCTAAATATACACCCCGGTCCCCTGATGAACTGCAGAAAATTGAAACATTGGTAAAAAGTGCTGTCGGTTTTAATCAGGAGCGCGGAGACCAGTTGAGTGTGCAAAATATTCCATTTCAGGAAACTGGGGAGTCCGGAACAATTGAAGCCGCCACTTGGTGGACAAATCCATTCTTTTTGTCACTTGCAAAAAACCTGATGGTTGGAGTCGGCTTCCTGGTACTTATCCTGTTCGTGATCCGTCCGCTTCTTACCACGCTGCGCCTGGGAAAACGTCCGATACTTGAAAGCTTTGAAGCGCTTGGGGGTGGAGGAGGAGGAGAACAGCTGACGACCGCTGATCGGGCGTCACTTACCTCACAGATGGCAGAGCAGCAGAGTTTGATTGAACAAGCGAAGAAAGATCCCTACCAGGTTGCCCAGATCCTCCAAAACTGGGTCGCCGAGGATAAATAGAGTATACACACGCAGTTAAAAGCTGGAAAAGGGATGCTATGACAGGTGCAGAAAAATCAGCAATATTACTACTCTACCTCGGAAATGATGTTACTTCTAAGGTTTTTGAGCATCTTGATGATAATGAAATAAAAAAAATCAGTAAAAGTATGGGCGCTCTTGGTCATGTTTCGCGTGAAACAATCAGGGGAGTTGTCAGCGACTTTACGACCGTGATTGACCCTGAATCAGGCATGTTCTCCCAAGGGGACGAGTTCGTATTAAAAATTCTCGAAAAAGCACTCGGAGCTGAAAAAGCTCAGGCACTGATGGGTGAGATACAGGTCTCCAGTTATGGCGACCTTGTTGATATTCTCGCAAATATGGACTCAAAAAGTGTTGCCAACTTTCTTTCGCAGGAACACCCCCAGACTATAGCGGTTGTCCTCGCCAAACTCAAATCAAAGCAAACCTGTGAAATTGTTGGTCTCCTCCCACAAGAGCTTCAAGCTGAAGTCGTTCTCCGGATCGCAGATGTCGACCAGATCTCACCAGAAATTCTCAAAGAGCTTGACGACGTCATGAAGCGCGAACTTAAGTCTATGGGGGGGACGCAACGGTATAAAATTGGCGGCATTGATAAAGTCGTCGATATGTTCAGCCACTTTGACCGTAGCAGGGAAAAACTGATTCTTGATAAACTTGATGCCCTAAGTCCTCCGTTATCAGAAATAATTCGTAAACACCTCTTTACCTTTGAGGATGTTTTCGCACTGGACGATCGTAGCATTCAGTCCATAATGCGTGAAGTGTCCAATGATACCTTGACATTGGCGATGAAAACATCTCCCGAAGATGTCAAGGAAAAGATTTTCAGGAACATCTCCAGCCGCGCAGCAGATATGATTAAAGAGGACCTGGAAGTCATGGGGCCGGTCCGGCTTTCAGATGTTGAAAAAGCGCAGGGCGAAATCATCAAGATCGTCCGCAAAATGGAGGAAGAGGGGAAACTGGTAATTGGCGGCAAGGGAAGCGACGATGTCCTTGTCTAAAATCATCAAAAGGGGCGACAACAAGGTTTCAGGACTTTCAGAATACAGCTACAGAAATATTAGAGAGAGTGGCGGTATAACGCCTTTAACTCAAGACCACGGGAGTTTTGTCCCATTTAATGTGCCTGGTTCAAATCAAGAGGAGGCCATCGATACAGGGCCCCCTCCTCTTGTGATAACTGAAGAAGAACTTGATCAACGAATCAATGAGGCCTTCAATAACGGCCTGAAAGAGGGCAAGGAGCTCGCAGAGCGCGGGCTGATAAACGTTTTTCGGGCTCTGCGCGCCTCAAGCGAGACAATACATAATCTGCGCGATAAAATATTTCGTGAATCAGAGGATGAAATAATCAACCTGATTATGCTTGTAGCCCGCAAAGTAATAATCAGGGAAGTATCCCAGGATCGTTCAATTCTGTCCGGCGTCGTCCAAAATGCAATCGCAGATCTGTCGGCTCGAGAGGAGATAACCGTGCGCATCAATCCTGACGACTATCTGCTGGTTACCTCAGGACGCGATGAATTGCTCCTTCGGGAACTTCTCACTGAGCACCTGTTGATTAAACCTGACCCTTCAGTTGCCACCGGTTTCTGCCTTGTTGACACCGTGATGGGGACTGTAGACGCCTCTCTGGACGGTCAGTTGGAACACTTATACCGGAGCCTCCTCGAACAACGCACAACCGTTGTTGAAGAGCAGTAATGCGGGCATGACGCGCCATGCCTGAGATAAAGATCAACCTGAAAAAATACCGTGCGACTCTTGCATCGACAAAACCGGTCAGATTGCATGGTAAGGTTACCCAGGTCGTTGGTCTCGTGATTGAGGGCTATTGCCCTGACACTTCCGTGGGCGCTATTTGCGAGATCAAACCGCTGGAAGGAGCTCCGATTCCGGCCGAAGTCGTCGGTTTTCGTAATAACAAGACGCTCCTTATGCCGCTTGGCGAACTGCGCGGAGTTGGTCTTGACAGCCTGATCTCTGTCCGGCGCGACAAAGCCACTTTGGGGGTGGGACCACTCATGCTGGGTCGTGTTATCGACGGCCTTGGCAAGCCGATTGACGATAAAGGCCCGATAGATGTAGAGGAAGAATATCCGATATACGCCCTGCCGGTTAACCCGATGTCGCGCCCGCCGATCCGGAAACCGCTTGATCTCGGTATCCGCAGCATAAACGGCCTGCTGACCTGCGGTCAGGGGCAACGGGTCGGTATTATGGCCGGTTCCGGCGTGGGTAAATCAACTTTGCTGGGGATGATCGCCCGCTACACCGAAGCTGATGTTAACGTTATTGCACTTATTGGTGAGCGTGGGCGTGAACTTCGCGAATTTATTGAAAAGGATCTGCAGGATCAAGGACTGAAAAAGTCCGTTGTGGTGGTCGCTACGTCTGATCAGCCCCCTCTCGTAAGGATGCGCGGTGCATACATAGCAACAACAATAGCGGAATATTTTAAAAATCAGGGTAAAAAAGTGCTGCTGATGATGGACTCTGCAACCCGATTTGCTATGGCGATGCGTGAGGTTGGTCTTGCCATAGGTGAGCCGCCTACGACTAAAGGATATACCCCCTCAGTTTTTGCGGCGCTCCCGAAATTACTTGAGCGGACCGGTAATTTTCCTGAGGGGAGCATCACCGCTCTTTATACGGTTCTTGTCGAGGGGGACGACTTCAACGAGCCGATTTCGGATGCGATGCGCAGTATTCTCGATGGTCACATCGTACTGTCGCGTGATCTTGCAGCGAGGGCCATCTATCCGCCAATCGACGTTCTCGCAAGCGCCAGTCGAGTCATGACGGATGTTGCTTCGGATGAGCACCTGAAAGTAGCTTCCCGGTTCAAAGAGGTGCTCGCGACGTACCGTCAGTCAGAGGATCTGATAAATATCGGGGCGTATAAAAAAGGGAGCAATCCCGGTATAGATTATGCTGTAGACCACATTGAGCAGATGCAGTCATTTATGAAACAGGCTGTTCATAATCCGGTCATGCTGGAAGAAGCGTTACAGGATTTAAAGGTAATGTTTGAATCCTGATTCCAGCGATGTTCGGGGGAGTAACGTCTGATGGCTGGAAAAACATTTGAGCTGGAACAGGTACTCGTGTATCGCCGCGAAATGGAAAAGCTGCGCAAACAGGAGTTTGCAGTAGCGAAACAGCTGCTCGAACAGGCCAATCAGGAGTTAAAGCGGGAAGAGGATCTGGTTGAACTGTTATCACAAGAATTCCAGCGGTGTCAGCAGGATATCGGATGTATTGACGACATGCGGATGTATGCAGATTTTTTTTCCCGCAAGCGCGAACAGATAAAACAGTATGGCGAACGGATCGTAGAGCTTGACCAGATTATGAATGACAAAAGATCCGACTTGTTGGAAGCAAGTAAAGAAAAGAAAGTCCTCGAATCATTGAAAGAGAAAAAGGCTGCCGAGTTTCGGCAGGAGATGGCAACCAAGGAGCGGAACTTTCTCGACGAAATATCCATCCAAAAGAAGGATAAGCCGACGTGAATCAGAAAAAAAAACTATTACTGGCCCTCTTGTTTGGGGGAAGCCTTCTTCTGGCTCAGTATTCCATGCCAGCCGTTTTTGCCAGTGCTGCCGTTCAGAATGAAACTGCGGCTAAACCTCCTGCCGAGGCGGGCAAAGAGCCTGTTGGAACGGCTCCGCAACCGATTAATGCCACGCGGGCGGCACGTGAAGAGAAGGCGCTTCAGGATGCCCGGCGCCAGCAGTTGGCCGAAAAAGAGGCTGCTCTGGCGGCAAAAGAGCTGGAGCTGAAAAAACTGAGCGATAAGCTGGAATCGCAGGTCAAGGCGCTGGAAGAAAGCAAAAAGCGTCTTGACGAATCGCTGAAACAAAAGAAAAAGGCTCTTGATGAAAAGCGTAAGCGTATGCTGGCGCTTCTCAAGAAAATGCGGCCTGAACAGGCCGGACAGTTTCTGGGTAAAATGGAAGAGGTCGAAGTTATTGCGATTCTGAATGACCTGGATAACAAGATGATCCTGAAGTTGATGCCGTATCTCAACCAACCGATGGTTCTTAAATGGATAAAGAACAATCTCAATAATAATTCATAAATTTACGGGCTACCAGTCCCCCCCGTAAAAAATCTATCAGAAGGGAGGTGAAAACTAATGAATAATGGACAGATGAACGTAACATCAACATTGACAGCTATGCCGCTTACTGCTCAAAAGGCATCATCGGCAGTTGCTGTGACAAAGGAAGGCGCACCGCAGGGCGACAGTGATTTTGCCGGGTTGCTGAGCGGGCTTCAAGCGCTGGCGCAGATGAATACCCCGACTGACGCAAATCAGGCGGAGCAGGCGCAGGGTGAGAAAGATGTTTCACTAAAACCAGCTGCTCGTGAAGAGAAGGATGTTTCTGCCGATGTTTTGCCACAGGGCAGCGAATTATCCAGCATTACGTCTCAAATGGCCCTGGCGGCATACGCACAGCTTGGCAGAATGCCAGAAATTGCTGTCCTGGCACCAGTCGTTGTTGACATGCAGCAGAACGCCGCCATGGCAACAGAACAACCTGCCGTCGTAACGGCTCCAACAGCAACAGCAGTAGAGGCAGCTCCTGTTGCAGCTCAAACAGCTCCGACAGAAGTTAAACCTGAAACTTCCGCAAGAACAGTGGAAGTGACCAAACCGGCACCAGTCGTTGTTGACATGCAGCAGAACGCCTTCATGGCAACAGAACAACCTGCCGTCGTAACGGCTCCAACATCGGAGCTGGAGTTGGAAATTCAACTCTCGCAGCCTCTCCCGATTATCCCCCGAGTAGCTGCTGCACCTGCTGCAACGGCTACACTCCTTAATGGTACCCGCTCGATCAGACAGCATCCTGGTTCTGATCCTCAGACAGAGAAGGTCCGGACAGGTACAGATGCGACTGCTGTCAAAGAAGTGACTTCTGCTCTGCTGACGGATGTATCCGGCAGCTTGGGTTCGGAGGATTCAAACGGCAGTGACAACAATCAGGGGCAGCCTGATGGTGCCAATGACAATCCGGATACGACGCAGCACCTGTCGGGGCAACTGCTCGTGGAACCGCAGAAAGTGTCGGCGGTCATGAGTAAATCCGCAACATCCGAACCACTCCGGCATGACATTCCGGAACAGGTTATGCAGCAGGTCAAAGAGAGATTGGATCAGCACGACATAAAACAGGGGAAACAGCAGATGACACTGACCCTTTCGCCAGAAAACCTCGGCGAAATCAAAATGAACCTGAATCTCCAGGGGCAAAAACTTTCGATCGAAATTGTCTCTGAAAACAGATCAGTCCGTGATGCAATCCTGCAGCATGTCGATACGCTCAAGGAAACGCTGGCGCGCCAAAACATAACAATGGAATCTTTTGATGTTACCACCGGAGGAAAAGGTTCTGGAAACCAGGGGCAGAATCAGAATGCCTGGCGTGAACTGACGAAACAGCAGCAACAGCAGCAGCTTTGGACATCTCCGCGCGGTTATACCACCGCACAGGCTGATCTCCCGTCCGAACAGGCGCTCCAGCAGAGACGTCAGGGGCAGTCGATGCTCGATATTCATTATTGAAAGTGAGGTGAGAATATAATGGTAAGTACCGTAACAGGAACCACTGATACAACGGCAACGGCAGCAGCCATGAAGAAATCTCTGGGAATGAACAAGGATGACTTTATGAAGCTTTTTATCGCCCAGCTGCAGTACCAGGATCCGTTGAAACCGCAAGACCCGAGTGCCATGCTGGATCAGCTCTCACAGCTGTCTCTGGTTGAGCAGTCGTATAACAGCAACACAGCGCTTAAGGATTTGTTGTCAGCTCAGAACAATTCCATCAGCCTGACAGCACTTTCGTTCATTGGTAAAGATGTCAAAGCAAACGGAAACGTTGCAACCTTTGATGGCACCGCTCCCTCTTCCCTGATGTTCAACTTGTCTATTCCTTCTGCATCAACGCAAATATCAATAGTTAACAGCGCTGGAGTGACTGTAAAAACAACTGATCTGGGAGCATCCAAGGTGGGCGATAACAACATCCTCTGGGATGGTCGCGACAACAGTGGCGCATTACTTCCCGCAGGGGCTTACACGTTTTCCGTTAAAGCTGCTTCGGCAACCGGCATTTCACTGCCGGCAACCACGTACACCACAGGAAGGATCGATGGTGTCAACCTTGCGGGCAGTACTCCGAAGCTGAACATTGGCGGCACTATCGTATCGCTGACCGATGTCATCAGCGTCAAGGGGGTGTAACAATCTATGATAGATCAGATTTTTATGCCAAATCCGGTTCAGCCGGGCAGGATCGATCGACCGCAACCGCAAAAACCGGTAACAGGCAGACCAGAGAACTCCGCATTTGCCAGAGTCCTGGACGAAAAACTGCCGGCGCAGGGAGTGAAGTTTTCGCAACATGCCCAGGACAGACTTAGGGCGCGCAACATAACCCTCTCTGCCAGCGACCTTGCCAACCTTGAAGGGGCCGTCAACAGTGTCGCCCAGAAAGGTGGGAAGGAATCACTGGTTATGATGGGAGATTCAGCACTGGTAGTCAGCATTAAAAACCGGACCGTGGTGACCGCTATGGACCGGGCACAAATGAAGGGCAACGTTTTTACGAACATAGATTCAGCGGTAGTGATTTAAACCAGAAGCAGGGCCGGTCCTCCGAGAGGAAGCCCTCGAAACGCCGATCGATTGACGCGTTTTACGCACCATAAACTCTCTCACACAAACAATGGAGGCAACACCATGAGCGTTACATCTGCATTATTTACCGGCGTCAGCGGCCTTTTGGCCAACGCTGAAGGCATCAACGTCATCGGCGACAACCTTTCAAACGTCAACTCGATTGGCTTTAAAAGCAGCCGTATGATCTTTTCAGACATACTTTCCACAAACATCAACGGCAGTGCACAAATTGGTCGTGGTACTCAAATTCAACAGGTTGATACTATTTACGGGCAGGGGTCGTTTGCCCTCACCGAGAGCGTGACCGACCTGGCTATTCAAGGTGGTAGTTTTTTTGCCGTTATGGATCCCAATGCAACAGCACCGGTTAACCAGAATGGCTGTATGTTGACACGGGCCGGAGCCTTCCGTTTGGATGACAAGTTAAATCTGGTAAATCCGGACACCTATCAGGTACTCGATACCCAGGGGAATCCGATTAAATTCAACGACAATGCGGCAGCTATTGCGACCGCCAATACTGCCGTCGCCGCTGCCGTCCCTGCAACGGATCTTGTCGTACAAGCTCAGGCTGTAGCACAAAACACTGCTGCCATTGCTTTTGCAGCTGCTGTCAAAGTGATAGCCCCAGCGGTCGGTCCGCCTGCGGTCGTTGCAGCTACAGCTGCTGAGAAAGCTGCAGCTGATGCAATCGCTGCAGCCGCCCTTACAGCTAAAACGGCTGCGGATCTTGCGGTCACCACGTCGAGCCCTGCCAATACTGCAGCAGCGCAGGCAGCATTCACAGCGCTTTATGCGTTGACGAACAGCTCTTCATTTACAACATCACCCGGAGCAGCTACAGGAGCATCTGGGCTATTTGCCGCCTTTAAAACAGGTCTTAACACGGCATATACGACGGCAGAACCTGTCCCGGCAGCCAAAGCCCAATTAGCAGCGGCTCAAGGTTTGGCGTTCAGCAAGATCACCAGCATTGATCCGAGCGGTCTGATTACCTACATCGGCAAAGACGGCATCACCTTAAACTACTACAATCTTTCCGGGCAGGTTGGAGTTCCAGCAACGGCTGCCAACGCAGCCACCGTACAGCGGCTGGCCATTATGACGGTTATCAATCCGAACGGTCTGGAAAAAGCGGGCGGTACGCTTTTCAGGCCGACAGCCACTTCCGGCGTCACTGCAATACCGTTCACTTTGGCAGCCAATGCTCCGAATGGCATTAGCGAAAGGATCTACACCAACTCACTCGAGCAGAGCAACGTCGACATGGCCAGTCAGATGGTCAGTATGATCCTGACCCAACGGGCGTATTCAGCCAACTCAAAGACCATCACAACAGCTGACGAAATGACTCAGGAGGCTTTGGCCCTCAAACGGTAATCTGGATGTAGACAAGCGGTAAGGGCGGAGGCGTAGTCCGATAATCAGGAATGCGCCTCCGTCACGTTTAAATAGTTGCAAAAACAGTGGATTCGTTTTACATAATGCGTTGATTATTAATCCATTGAATTCATTATCCATTCGCGGAGGAAATCCATGGCCAAAGAAGAACAGGCTCCCGCTGTAGAAGCTGCAGAAGACGGTGGCAAAAAAAAGAAGCTTATCATTATCGGTGCTGCTGTAGCCGTTGCCCTGATTCTCGGCCTTGTTGCCTTCATGATGCTTGGCAAAGGGGATAAAAAGACCAAAAAAGAGGGTGAAACCGCTCAAGCTGAAGGTGGACACGGGGCCGCCGCGCCCGCTGCGACTGCACCGGCTGCAGGTGGACATGGTGCTCCGGCTGCCGGCGCCGCCGCTGGTCCGGCTGCAAACATTTTTCCTTTGGAACCGTTTATTGTTAATATTTATGACGGCCAGGAACTGCGTTATCTCAAGGTGAAAATTGAGCTGGAGATGGTTGGACCGGCGATAAAAACAGAGATAGAGGCGCGCCTGGCTCCGATCCGTGATGCTGTGCTGATTTTACTCAGTGCGAAAACTCTTCAGGATATTCAAGACGTTCAGGGGAAAAATACGCTCAAGGATGAAATTCTGGCGGCAATAAACAAGAACATACCACCTGGCAAGATTTCCAAGGTATATTTCACCGATTTCGTGGTTCAATAGGAACCTAAGTGGCTGCAATGGAAAAGATTCTTTCAAAAGCGGAGATAGAGGCACTCCTTAATGCGGTATTTGAAGGTCGAATTGAACCCGAGAAGGAACTCTCAAAGGCAGAGGGTGCTGTCGTACCATATGACCTGACCAACTCGGATGCCCTAAAGGGCTCAGTCCCGAATTTAGATATTATTTATGACGGTTTTATCCGTTCCAACCGTGTCAATCTCTCCAACCGCCTGCGCAAATCAGTTGAAATAAAAAAAGTCGGCGCCCGCGCCTACAAATTCGATGATTTCCTCCAGACTTTGGCGACACCGGTCTGTATGGGGATTTTCAAGATTGAGCCTCTCAAGGGGGCCGCACTGATCTCCTTTGACAATACCCTGGTCCTCTCTCTGGTTGACAGTCTGCTTGGCGGGACTGGCAGCGCAAAAGTGCCCATCGCAAATCGTATGTTTACCTCGATTGAGTTGAGATTAATGGAAAAGATTGTCCTTGACGTCCTGCAGGATTTCGAAAAAGCCTGGGCGCCGCTCTGCTACACGCATATGACCCTGCTTCGTATGGAAACGAATCCGCGCCTGCTTAATATTGTTCCACCTGAATACCAGATCGTAACCATGACTCTCAAGTTTCAGATTGATGATATCTCCGGCAATATGATGTTTGCAGTGCCGTACATGACCATCGATCCGATTCGGGATAAGCTCAAAACCGGGATGCAGTTTGATCTGATGGCGGTCGACCCGCTCTGGTCATTCCGGCTTTCTTCGGAAATAATGGAAGCGCCAATGGAAACTACCGTCGAAATGGGAAACGCCCTTATTACTCTGCGTGAACTGCTCGATCTCGCTCCGGGAGATACCATCATGCTTGATAAAGCCTGTTCGAGCGAAATGTTAGTCAAAGTCGAGGGAGTACCAAAATATTTCGGCATACCGGGTATCAGGCATGGCAACAAAGCGATTCAGATCAGTAAGATTTGCAGCAATAGGGGGCAGCAGTGAGTGATACGCCTGAAGCAAACGAAGCGCTTGACAGGAAGAATCTCGACTTTATCCTCGATATTCCGCTGCAGGTAACGGTGGAACTGGGGAGAACCAAACTGCTGGTGAAGGATATTCTGCAGTTAAACCAGGGTGCAGTGGTCGAATTAACCAAACTGGCTGGCGAACCGCTGGATATTTTTGTCAATTCAAAACTGGTGGCTCGCGGGGAAGCGGTTGTTGTCAATGAAAAGTTCGGTGTCCGGCTTGTCGATATCGTTTCTCCAAATGAGCGGGTGGAGAAAATTCTGTGAAACGTGCGGCCTCCGCACTTCTTCTCTTCCTCCCTTCCATAGTGTCAGCCGCCGAGAGCACCGGGCCGGAATTCAGCTTCTTGGCGAGTTTTCTGCAAATGATTGCAGCCCTGGCTCTTGTCGTCGGCCTGATTCTCGTTACCTGGCATTTTTCCGGCAAACTGATGAAAGGTTTGCCTATTGGCCAACAGCTTCTGCCAAAGCATATCCGCCTCATAGAAACGCGCTATTTCGGGCCGAAGAAGGCACTGCTGCTGGTTGAAGTCGGCGGTGAGTACCTGCTGCTCTCCAGCAGCGATAGCGGACTGGCTCTTATCAAGCAGATTGATATGCTGGAAGAGATTGAAATTATTGAAGAGAAGCCGGAGCAAAGCAGTTTTGCCACATTGCTGACACGCATGAGACAGACATCATGACAACCAAAACAACAACCAACAAGACAACCAGGCAGATCACAAAACGTACCGTGATTTTCACTCTGACGGCCCTGCTGCTGGCATGTGCCGTCTCATATGCTGCACCGATGCCGTTTCCGTCACTGAGTATCGGGGTTGGGTCCGCCACTAAACCGAATGATGTTGCCGTCACGGTGCAGATTTTCCTGCTGTTGACGATCATGTCGCTTGCGCCCGGTCTGTTGATCATGACCACGTCGTTTACCCGGATCTCGGTGGTGCTGTCGTTTCTGCGTACTGCGATGGGTACTCAGGCAGCGCCTTCAAACCAGATTATTCTGGCGTTATCGATGTTTTTGACCTTCTTCATCATGACGCCGGTCTGGCAGCAGATCAACAAGGACGCCTACCAGCCATGGAAGGCGCAACTGATCAGCCAGGAGCAGGCTATGGAGCGGGCTGTCAAGCCGGTGCGCACGTTCATGCTTTCCCAGACGCGCGAAAAAGATCTGGCGCTCTTTGTGAGCCTTTCAAAGCTGCAGAGACCAAAGAATGCTGAAGACATTCCGACGTTAACCATCATTCCGGCGTTCATGATTTCTGAGCTGCGCACAGCATTTCAGATCGGATTTTTGATCTATATTCCCTTCATCGTCGTTGATATGGTAGTGGCTTCAGTCCTGATGTCGATGGGTATGATGATGCTGCCGCCGGTTATGATTTCACTGCCGTTCAAAATTCTGCTCTTTGTGCTAGTCGATGGCTGGGGGCTGGTCATCGGCTCACTTGTAAAAAGCTTTGGTTAGGTGAACTATTAATGACTCCCGAATTAGTTGTACAACTCGCCCGACGCAGTTTTGAGGCCACTTTGTTGCTGGCCGCTCCGCTCCTTATTGCCAGCTTGATTGTCGGCCTAATAATCAGTGTCTTTCAGGCGGTTACCTCTATTAACGAAGCAACGCTTGCCTTCGCCCCGAAAATCATCGCCGTCATGGTAGCCATGATCATTTTCTTCCCCTGGATGATGAGCTATATGAGCGACTTTACCCGAGAGATCTACTCCTTTATTGCAACCATGAGGCGTTAGCCTTCGATGTTTCCGCTGCTCCCCTTTCCATCTCCCCGTGAAGTCATATTTTTTATGCTGGTATTAAGCCGTGTGGCCGGGATTTTTGCCGCGTTACCGGTTTTCGGCGGAAAAGTTCTGTCGACTCGTATTAAAGCACTGATCGTCCTCATGATAACGCTCGTCTGCTTCCCGGCGCTCTCCGTTACGCTGCCGCAGATGCCGCCTGATGCTTTCAGCCTTGCCTTGCTGGCATTAAGTGAAGTAATGATCGGTCTGACGCTGGCATTCATAACGCAGATAATTTTTGCGGCGGTCGAATTCAGCGGCCAGATCATCGGTATGCAGATGGGGTTGACCATCTCATCAATTATTGACCCCTCGCGAGGTACGCAGACCCAGATCATGTCCGTCGTCCAGACGCTCTTTGCGACTCTGATGTTCCTCTCACTTAATATTCACCATATGTTTATCCGGGCAATTATGGACAGTTTCAAAGTTATTCCGCTCGGCGGGTGGCGTATGAGCGGCGAACTGGTGAATTTTCTTGTTATGCGTACGGCTGATGTTTTTATCATCGGCATACGCCTTGCCGCACCGGTTATGGTGGCACTTCTCCTCACGACGGTAGCTCTGGGCATCATGGCGCGAGCTTTTCCACAGATGAATATTTTCATGATCAGTCTGCCGCTCAACGTCGGGCTCGGCTTGATGATTATGGGAATGACGCTGACTATATTTTTCCATGTTCTGGAAGTGTCTTTCGGGCAACTATCTGCTCAAGTTAACGCACTCTTCCGGCTCATGGCAAAGGGGGGATGACCTACGGCGGAAGACTCAGATAAACACTCAAAAACCGAACAACCGACCAGTAAGCGGCTAGATAAGTCGCGGGAAGACAGCCCGCCGCCGATGAGCCAGATGCTGACGTCATCACTTACTCTGCTCACTGGTATGGTCAGTCTTTATATTTTCGGCAGCTTCATGATGGACGGCCTCAAGCAGAGTACATCAGCAATCCTGTCGACGATGGACAGCTTTCAGTTGAACGAAGCAAACCTGTACGTGCTCGTCCTCAAGCTGTTCGGGACCATTGTGCTGCTGCTTGCTCCGCTTGTCATAACAGTCATAGCCACGGCAGTAGTTTCCAAACTTATTCAGGATAACGGCAGGCTTGAATTTCAGACATCACGTCTGAAAATAAGCTTCAGTAAACTGAATCCACTGAGCGGCTTCGGCAGACTTTTTAATAAGGATGCCCTGGTTGAGATGCTTAAGTCGCTGCTCAAGCTGTTGGTAGTCGGCTGGATCGCCTATGGCGTTATTCGGGACGAAATGCAGAATATCACTTTTCTGGCTGAAGCGGACATTCAGACAATATTCAACTTTGTCGGTCACATCGCATTCAAGATCGTCACCCATGCTTGCGGCATCATGATTGTTCTCGGCCTGTTGGATATGCTGTATGTCAAATGGCAGTACACGGAAAAGCTCAAAATGACCAAGCAGGAGGTCAAGGACGAGCACAAGGAATCAGACGGGAACCCGGAAGTAAAAGGGAAAATTAAGAAGATGCAGTTTCAGATGGCTCGCCGCCGAATGACTAAAATCATCCCGCTGGCCGATGTCGTCATTACCAACCCGACTCACTTTGCCGTAGCGCTTAAATATGACCGGCAAAAGATGGTTGCGCCGATAGTTCTTGCTAAAGGAATGGATATTATGGCGGAGGCGATCAAAAAAATCGCCCGAGAACACAGCATTACCCTGGTGGAAAACCGCTTCCTGGCCCGTGAGCTGTATGATCAGGTCAAGGAAAACGAACCGATCCCTGAAGCCCTCTATGCCGCTGTTGCCGAGGTTTTAGCGTATGTTTACAAGCTGAAGGGGAAGGTGTGATGAGGGTTTTTGTGATTAGTTCTAATTCGCTACTAACTCCCTTCTCCCTGAGGGAGAAGGTGGCCGAAGGCCGGATGAGGGGGGACGATAAAGCATAATCCAGCTTTTCCCCCTCACCCTAACCCTCTCCCTCATGGAGAGGGGACTGTTTGGACGCCAAACGGCGAATTAGAATGAATCAGATCGGTTTCTATCAATAGCTTTTAAAATCGTCCGTGGTGAAATGCATCGGCATTGCGGAGCCGGAGAAATCAAATTTCTCCCCGTGATCTTTCATCATCAGTTTGAAGGCACTGAGCATATATCTTCTTTTAAAGCCATCCTCCAACGCGACTATTTCCTGTGCTTTATTACTGTAAAATTGCATGTAACACGTGCCGAGCGCCTGGGTTATTTCATCCATGCTCATCGCAACAGGCTCGATGATCGGGGTTACCAGATTATATTTCGAGTAATCCCAGACCCTGATGCGATCCTTCATTTCAGCGTGTATCGGCGTGAACGGCATTGGAGTAACCACAGGAAACACGGCAATATCAGGATTGAGATAGATAGCTGAATCAATGTTGTTTTGTATCGACTCCCAGGTTTCGTTCGGAAAGCCGATCATGAATGATGCTTCCGTAATGATGTCGTTCTCGCGGCAGAGATCCAGCGCCTGCTTGTTCTGCTCAAAACTGGTCCCTTTGTTCAGGCTGTTCAAGGTATCCTTGTCGGCACTCTCTGCGCCGATGTAAATATGGATAATTCCGGCATCCCGGTATTTGTGAAGGATGTCAGCATCTCGGATGATATCTTCAACTCTGGTTTCGATGAGCAGGTGGACTCCAAACTTCCGCTCAATAAGCAGGTCAAGAAA
Source organism: uncultured Geobacteraceae bacterium (assembly GCA_903939115.1). Classification (GTDB taxonomy): domain Bacteria; phylum Desulfobacterota; class Desulfuromonadia; order Geobacterales; family Pseudopelobacteraceae; genus JACRCG01. Next base: position 51,829 of record CAJAFV010000086.1, on the reverse strand, counting down.
CAGTTCCCAGCGGTCTTGCTGTTTCGTGGGATAGGCATCGATCAACGTGAAAAACTTGATGTCATAAGTCTTGATCATATGGGCCATTTCTTCAATGACATTTTCCGGTTTACGGCAGCGCCAGTCTTCACGCCAGAACATCCGCTGGCTGCAGAAGGCACAGGCCATGTCACAACCACGGGAGGTCAGGATAGAGGCCATTCTGCCGGTAGGGGCGACACGATACTGGTAGTCATCCCAGTCCAGCAGATGCCACGCCGGGACCAGTGAGTCCAGCTCTACTATGTGGGCTTGATTTTCGTTTGAAACGACCTCACCACCCGCCAGATACGCAATCCCTTTTACCTCTTTCCCTTTACCCTCAGGAATCGCTGCAAGCAGCTGTTTCAAAGTCTGTTCCGGCTCCCCCTTCAAAATATAGTCGACATGGTTTTTGTTATCTTCGAGGATTTCATTAAACATGAACGTGGGATGGGGGCCGCCCAACAGAGTAATGATTGCCGGATTCACCTCTTTGGCAACATCAAGAATTTTGAGAGCATCGGGAACCGTGGCGGTGCTGATGGCGCCGGTGACCGGAAGATAATCGAGGGTCATGACGTAATCGGGCTGGAAACGCTCAATCTCCTGCCTGATGTCGTCAAAGTTAAGGTTTTTGTTCATGGCGTCAAAGATTCTGGCTTCATGTCCGGATTCCAGTGCGGCTCCGGCGAGATAAGCGAGGTGCAGCGGTGGCCAGTTACCAACAACCTGTACTCCCCAGCAGTGATACGGGGCTGTTATAAAAATTATCTTACTCATTTGTTTCTCCTATGTGTGAATGGTATTAGTCTCAGATCGGAAGCCCAAAAAATCTGTATGCACAGTAGCAAGGAAACGGTCAATGGTCATGTAAAGATTTGGTAAAGAAAATCCATGTTGTCCTGATATGGTCTTTGCATTTAGCCTCCCCTCCCGCAAGGGGAGTGGGGACTTTTAAGGCGACTGAATAAACCAAACGGACAGTGCTGAAAGAAAATAAGGGAGACGAGGGATGAGAGAACTTCTCATCTCTCATCAGTTTTAGGAAGAAAAAACCACACCCGTGTGCAGTTTTCACCACTGTCCGCGCCCACTGTGCCGCCGTGCGCCTCAATCAGTTCCTTGACAATTGCCAAACCGATACCGGCCCCCCCTACATCCCGCGACCGCGACCGATCCGTCCGGAAAAACCGTTCGAACAGGTACGGTATATCCTTGTCAGCGACGACTGTGCCGCTGTTGGTGAAAACAGTTTTCACGCCCTCTTCGGTACGTATCGCCGAAATCGTGACGTTCCCCCGCTGTGGGGTGTACTTCCAGGCATTGTCTACCAGGTTGCGGATTGCCTGCAGCAGCTTGTCACGATCTGCCGTTACCAGTTCGCTGTCCGGATCGAGATGCCACTGCACGTCAAGCTCCTTCTCCTGGAAGTTCGGCCGATAAAGATCCATGATCTGACGGAGTAGCTCATGGAGGGAAAGTTGCCGGCAATCGAGGAACACCTTGGCGGCATCTGCTCTTGCGAGTTGCTGAAGATCCTCGACCAGGTTGACGAGACGCAGAACCTCCTGTTCAAGCATATGGAAAGTTTCCCGGGTTGGTGGTATCACTGAGTCGCTCAAGCCCTCCAGATAACCGCGTAAATTGGTCAGCGGAGTGCGCAGTTCGTGGGATATGTCTGCCACCATATTCTTTCGAAGCCGCTCAACCATCTCCAAGTTATCGGCCATATGGTTGAAAGCGTCTGCAAGCTGTCCCCCTTCATAGCGTGATATCGCATTGACTCTTTCGGAATAATTACCGTCGGCAACCTTTTTGGTGATGGCGGTAATCTGCAACAAGGGGCGTAAGACCCAGCTGGTCAAGAGGTACGTAAAGAGCAGAGTAAAGGTCAGCGCAACAATAACTCCCCAGAACATATGGTGGTGGATAGCTTCAAGAAACCTGTTATGCAAATCAAACGGCGTGACATGGAAACTCTCTCCCAGCTCCTTGTAATACAACGCCGCCTGCTGATCTACAGCTTGCCAGACCACCGTGGTAAAAATCGCGAAGATCGGGACAATGTGGCCTATAAGCAACTTCCAGAGTAGTCGCTGTCTCATCTCTCTTCATCCTCGCTAAACCGGTACCCATGGCCGCGTACCGTCACAATAAAGCGAGGCTGGGCAGGATCGTCCTCGATCTTGTGCCGAAGTTTGCCTATGTGCACGTCAACAACTCGATCAATCACCGCATCGCTGTTCTGATAACAGTGACTCAGGAGCTCCTCACGGGAAAATGCCTTGCCGGGAAAGCTCATCAGCGCCAGAAGTATCTTGTATTCAGACGCTGTTAGTGCGATAGGGCGGCCATCGCGGGTGACACTGTGCTTCTCCGGATCAACTTCGAGGCCATCAATAGAGATCACGGCTGCCTGGCGCGCGGAGACCGGCCTGCTGCGGCGCAGTATAGCCTTCACACGCTCCACTAGTTCGCGTGGGCTGAACGGCTTAACCACATAATCATCAGCACCCATGGCAAGGCCTGCAACCCGGTCAGCTTCCTCTTCCCTCGCCGTGAGCATCAGGACTGGAACCTCAGAGACCTTTCGCAGTGTCCGGCAGATCTCCCAACCGTCCATGTTCGGCAGCATGACGTCAAGAACGACGAACACAGGGTTGCAATCAGCGGCTGCCTGAATTGCCACCCCGCCGTCATGGACCACTACCGTCAAAAAGCCCTCGCGCTCCAGATAGGTCGCAACCAGAGCGGCAGTATTGCGATCATCCTCTACTATCAGCACGGTTCCAAGGCTGCCTGTGGATTGACTCATACTTTTCTCCGAATTTGATGAGGGATGAGAGATGAGAAAACAAGAAAGGCGATGAGGGGTGAAACAGGCAACAGCTTTCATCCCTCATCGTTTCTTGCTCATCCCTCATCAGTTTTCACTCATTTTTCAACCGGCAGGCCGGAACGCAGCCAGGCAGACATATGACCGGTAAGAAGAGATACGTTGCGATACCCTAAAAAGTTTAATAGCACTTTACCTATCATGGCACGGGGGCCAAGCGCACAGAGCACGACAAGTTCAGCTTCCTTGTCCTGTGGGAGCGACACAAGCTTCAGTAAAATTTTCCATATCGGCGCGTTTATCGCCCCGGGAATATGCCCCGCCTTGAACTCAAAACCGGTGCGCACATCCACCACCGTCGGAGATTTCCTGCGTGCTATTCTTTTCGCCAGTTCCTGCGGCTGCATAGTAAATTCCTCTCTCATCTACTCTCTCATCCCTCTCCGAATCTCCTCCATCTTTGCCGGTATTTTACCGAGTATGCCGAGGCCCAGTTTTTTCATGACAAAAGAGCTCCCCATAAACAGCTTGGTGATGCGCATCAGATAGTCTCGCTTGAAGGTGGCCTTCATGGTCATATATTCCATGATTTTGCCCATGTAAAAACGGCGGTAGCCGTCCGCTATTGCAACTTCAATCTGGAGAACACTCATTTTATGCGGCTCAAGGACAGGATCAACCATGTTGTACTTTTCATAATTGTGGGTCTGAATAAGCGGTTTAAGGTCATTGTATCCGTCTGAATACGGCCAGGGGGTGAACGTAAAAAAGTTTGCAATATCGGGATTGTAGTGCTGGGCAAGTTGCATGGTCTTTTTTATGCTGTCAGAGGTCTCGCCGGGAAAACCGACCATGAAAGACGCTTCGGAGACTATCTCCTGTTCCCGGAGAATATCGAAGACCTGCTTCGTTTCTTCCACAACCTGCGATTTTTTCAATGTATCAAGGGTAGACTGGTCGGCGGTCTCAATCCCGGTTGAAATGTAAATGATCCCCGCTTTACGGTACTTCCAGAGAATTTCCCGGTCACGGATAATATCCTGGGCTCTCGTTTCCATTAAGAGATAAACCGGAATATTCTTGTCAATGACAGTATCGAGGAGGGCTTCCCATCGCTCCCGGTCTCTGGTGGGGTGCTCATCGGTAATCATAAAAACATTTACGCGGTATGTGCTATAGAGATATTCCAGTTCAGCGGCCACTTTCAGAGGGTCGCGGGCACGCCAGCTTTTCTCCCAGAATTTCTGCTGTGAGCAGAATGTGCAGTCATGAGAGCAGCCGCGAGAGGTGCTGATCGCTCCCATGCGGGAGTCAGGAATTACCAGGCTGTAATAGTCGTCCCAGTTGAGAAGGTCCCACGCAGCCGGAAGATCGTCAATAACCGCCATCATACTGCGCCTGACAGTTTGGACAACTGTATCACCCCGCCGGAAAGCAATGCCGTCAACCATTTCCGGATTTCCGCCAGACTCAAGAACCTCCAGCAGTTGCCGGAGAGTGCTTTCTCCTTCGCCGATAACAATATAGTCGACGGCAGCAGATCCAGTCAGAACCTCTTCATACAAAAAGGTAGGATGTACGCCGCCCAGAATTGTTACGGTATCCGGCTTGATCCTTTTGGCCATTTCGAGGATCTTAACGGCGTCATTGATGGTCGCGGTGAGCGCAGTGGAGGCGACGTAATCTGCCATGGATTCATGAAGGCGATGTTCAATTTCGGGGTATGCATGCCCCTTTGCCATGGCATCGTAGATTTCTGGATCCAGTTTCGCCTGGCGGGCAGCACCGGCGAGATAAACCAGACCGAGGGGAATCCAGCGACCGGCAATTTCATCTACACCGCTATGATATGGGGGCGTTACAAAAAGGATTTTTTTACGTGATGTTGTTGTTTCTATTTGACATCTCCCTTGAAAATCAATATGTTGCAATGCCGATTCAACCTGGTAAAAATAACATCATATACCTTTTAAATCCAGTTTTATCTATTATGGAGCCTGTACATGATTAACGGCCTAAAGGTCGTTGTGGTGCTTCCAGCATACAACGCCGAAAAAACATTGGAGGACACCTGGCGGGAAATCCCCCCCGAGGTCGATGATATTGTGCTTGTGGATGACTGCAGCCGGGACAACACGGCTGGGCTGGCGCAGAAGCTAGGAATTACCACGGTAGTCCACGAAACCAACACCGGCTACGGCGGCAACCAGAAAACCTGCTACCGCGTCGCACTGGATATGGGTGCAGACATCGTAGTCATGGTTCACCCCGACTACCAGTATACGCCGCGACTGGTCACTGCAATGGCTGCGATGATTGCATACGGCGAATTCGACGCCGTCCTCGCTTCCCGTATTCTCGGGACTGGAGCGCTCAAAGGTGGTATGCCGCTTTACAAATACATTGCCAACCGGTTTCTGACACTGGCGGAAAATATCCTGCTTGGGCAGAAGTTTTCCGAGTATCACACCGGCTACCGGGCCTTTTCACGGGAGGTGCTGGAAAAGCTGCCGCTGGACGCCAATTCAAACGATTTCGTCTTTGACAACCAGATGATCGCCCAGATGGTCTGGTTCGATTTCCGGGTCGGCGAGCTCTCCTGCCCCACCAAGTACTTCAAGGAGGCATCTTCCATTAATTTCCGTCGTAGCGTGATCTACGGTCTGGGTGTTCTCGCGACAGCTCTGCTTTTCCGGCTCAACAAGTGGGGATTTGCTACCTCTCCGCAGTACAGGAATTAGCATGAAACTAATCATACAGATACCCTGTTTCAACGAGGCGGGGGCACTGCCCATTACACTGAAAGAGTTGCCTCGTGAGGTCACGGGGTTTAGCTCCGTGGAGTGGCTTGTCATCAATGACGGCAGCACGGATAACACAGAGGAAACCGCCAGAAAAAACGGAGTCGACCATATCGTCAGCTTCACGAATAATCAGGGGCTCGCCAGAGCTTTTCTGGCCGGACTCGACACTGCCGTGAAACTGGGGGCGGATGTCATTGTCAACACTGATGCCGACAATCAGTATATGGCTGCGGACATTCCCGCACTGGTCGCCCCGATCCTTGCAGGGAGGGCCGATGTCGTTATCGGTGCCCGCCCCATCAACGGAATCGAATCCTTTTCGCTGGCGAAGAAGATGTTGCAAAAAATCGGCAGCTTCGTAGTACGTTTTGTCAGCAAGACCTCTATTCCTGACGCACCGAGCGGTTTCCGGGCCATGACCCGTGAAGCCGCAATGCGCTTCAATGTCTTTAACGACTACACCTACACTCTGGAAACCATAATTCAGGCAGGACAGAAGAACATTGCCATTACATCGGTACCGGTGCGCGTCAACAGCTCCTTGCGCCCGTCGCGCCTGGTAAAAAGCGTCCCCTCCTATATCAGGAAATCCCTGGTCACGATCATCAGAATCTTCATCGTCTACAAAGCCTTTAGGTTCTTTATGTCGTTAGGTCTGACCCTTCTCTGCCTTGGGTTGATTGGTGGTATCAGATATCTGTACTTCTACTTTTCAGGTGATAGTGCGGGGCATATACAGTCGCTGATATTAGCTTCAATACTCCTCGGAGTCGGCTTCCAGACTATGCTGACCGCTTTCCTGGCAGATCTCCTGGCCGTAAACCGGCGCCTTATGGAAGATGTTCAGTATCGGGTAAAAAAAATGGAGTTCTCAAAAGAGTCCGACCGGTCGTCGTGAAAAAAATCTTTACACCAATCTTGATAGTATGCATATATGAGCAGCTGAACTTAAAAAGCTTCCGTATTTCAATTCAACTTCCTGGAGAACTTCAACATGAATAGATTTATGATTTTATTGGCAATGACAATCGTACTCTCTGCGGCATCATTCGCAATGGCTCTTGACAGTGCCGCACTGGTAGGTACGTGGCAACTGGTAGAACCCGCTAAAGACTCCGAAGGAAAGAATTGCCCGTTTGTTGGCCAGCAGATTCAATTTACCGCAGATGGGAAAATGATCTCTCCCAACATGCCGATGCCATTCAAGTACAAAGTGAATCCGACTCCGGCAGAAACTGAAGGGGCCCTCACGAAAAACCCGGAATTAAAGGGTATGGAAATCATGCTGGCCATGATGGGCAATTCGCAGAGTGATTGGTCAAAAGCTCCTATTGTCTATGGAGTTAAACTTCAAAACAAACAATTCACCATGAAAGTTTCCGGGTACACTCCGGCCCTTTACAAGAAGCTGAAGTAGACCGGAGTGGTGGCTTGATTTTACTTTTTGAGCCTTGGAACCTTGGCGATGCCATTATCGCAGCATCAGTCGCAAGGCTCGCTCCTGATCGTATAATTCTCGCCTGCAACACTCTCTGGCACGAACCGCTGCTGTTGGCATCAAGCGGATCCCTTAATCTGCTCCCCCTCAATCTCCCATATGTCTGGCGCACCGGGAAGAAATTTTTCTCTCTCGGTGACGCCGCTTCTCTTAAATCAAAGTTCAGCTCTCTACAACTCTGCAATACTGAAATCATCAGTATCCGTGGTGACCTTCGTGATTTGCTTGCAGCCCGCCGTATTTTCAATGGTGCGAAATTCTCGTTTACCGGCTGGCGCCCATTCCTGGCCCGTAAACTAGCTGTTTTTGACAGTCCCTTTGCTTCAGGCGCTCTCCCGATCCGCAACCGCTACCGCGCCTGGGCGGAAGCAACTGGTATCCCGTTTGATGTGATTAAAAATTCCTACAATGTGCGCCAAAAAAAGGACGATGAAGCAGCCGTTGTAATTCACGTTGGTGCACAATGGCGCTCCAAGCAGTATCCCCACGTTGCAGAGCTGACAGAGCTATTAACAAAAGCAGGTTGCCGTGTAGAGATACTGGCCGGTCCTGACGATTTACTGCCGCCCGGAATGTTAGCAGACGCCGTTCAGAGACCCAAATGGCCGGAATTGATTGACTCTTTAAAGAACGCCCGCCATGTCATTTCGAATGATTCCGGCCCGATGCACCTTGCTGCTTTTCTTGGCTCCCCGACTATAGCTTTGTCCCGCTGCTCGAATATAATGGAATGGCTCCCGCCTGGTGTAACAGCTCTGTCGTCATCATCCACCCCGCGCGGCTACCGGCCGATCCCCGCTTACTGGTCAGATCAGGTTTTGTCTGACTGGCCATCACCTGGTGAGATCATGGCGTGCTTGAATATCGGAGACAGGTAATTCGTAATCAAAGCTATCTGGAAGAACTTGAGGGAGAGGTGGCTCCCGATTCTCATTTTAAGCAGTAGTTCCCCCGTCTTACCCCCCCCGTCCGGCACCCTTATGCCGGAAAAACTTCAGATTCAGGCAAATTTTCCTGCATTATTTACAGACAACAGCTGATTTAAGAGCATTCTTTTTTTTGTTACATTTCCCGGCGGTAGTGAGCAACACTCCGCGGGGTGATGATGGAAACAAAAAAGGTTTATTTTCCAAACCTGAATGGCGTTAGATTCATAGCGGCATTAATGGTGGTTATTCAGCATACTGAAGAAGCTAAGATTAAAATCGGCTTTCCTACTTCTTTTAGTGAAGAGAGTGAACTTGGTCAAATTGGCGTTACGCTTTTTTTCGTATTGAGCGGGTTTCTGATTACATATCTGCTGCAGTCCGAGAAACTAAGCTCTGGCACCATCTCGTTGCGAAACTTTTATACTCGAAGAATTCTGAGAATTTGGCCGCTTTACTTTCTGATAATTCTCTTGGGCTTTTGGATAATACCCGAATTTATACCGGTATTATGGGACAAAACCAGCAGCACAAATTTATCGGCACATTTTACTGCTCAATTACTGTTAGATATTTTTTTCATGCCGAATGCCGCCATAATCTTATTCCCGCCCATTCTGTATGTTTCGCAAATTTGGTCAATTGGAGTTGAGGAACAGTTTTACCTGCTATGGCCGTTATTGATGAAATACTTCAGTAACCCACTCAAGCCACTTGTTATATTAATTGTTTTTTTTGTTATGGCCCGTACTGCAGCTCTTGTCACATTTACTGCGTTATTGCGCGATACCAGTACGAGTACTAATGTGCTTGATCAGCTAGTCTTTTTGCGAAGGATATTGGGGCTTACCAGAATAGACTGCATGGCAGTCGGAGGTGTGGGGGCCTGGGTACTCTATAATCAAAAACAGCGGCTTCTCGGTGCGCTCTATTCTAAATCAGCGCAGATCACAACATTCCTGCTTTTAATCGTATTAATGGTCAACCGGATACATTTTAATTCCGAGAGACATCTTCTGTTCAGTGTTCTTTTTACGATAATTATTCTGAATCTTTCATCCAATCCGCACTCGATTCTGACATTAAATAACAAGTTATTTAGCTATTTAGGCAAAATATCTTATGGCATATATATGTTTCATGCGATAGCTATTTCACTTGCAGTAAAACTGTTAGTAAAATATTTTACGCCTGAAACAAATATATATTCTTATAATACCCTGCTTTGGGCCGCTAACAGTTTTCTCTATTTTTTAGTGATATGTATAGTGACCGCACTATCAATGGTATCTTATACTTACTTTGAGTCATATTTTTTGGCCAAAAAGATTGATTTCTCAACAATAATCAGCGGTGACAGCATGAACACTGAGACTTATACCGACAATAAAAAGGGCATGGCACACATAGCACCACTCCTCTCCAAATAGCTTATATCAAGAAGGCATGCTCTGTATTAATAGAGTGCCAAATCGGTTCAGTTTCTCCCTCCCCTGTGCTATATTGCAGCGTTCAATAAAAGCAAATCGGTTGGCAATCATACTAAACAGGCAAAAAAGATGAAAATGAATACAAACATTGCCATCAAGACCGGATTTCTGCTTTCTGTGATATTTCTGTCTACAGTACTATTTTTTTCCTATTCTTTTTTTGCTCATTACACAAAACAGGACAAGGAAGAAAATTATGTTTTCAGTGTGATCGTAACACTGGACGAGCTCTTGAAATTTCTCAGAAACGAAAGGACTGCGCAGCGGGACTTTATTTCTTCTAACGATAATCGCTACCTGAAAGAATATGAAAACGCCGTGCAAAGTGTGCAACAGCAACTGACCTTACTTCAGGACGCAACGCATCGCAATGAGAGGTATCGTGAGAAACTTGCCGAAATTGTGCCGTTAATACAGAAAAGGCAGTTGACACTTGAAGAAGGCATTAAAACCGGTATGTCTGCTTCCGCCAGGGGGAGACTAGGTGAGATTATAGAAGTTGTTTCAGCCATAAAATTGCAAACGATCCGCGACATTCAGGAGTCCTCAGCAAACCAGCAGCACTCCCTGAAAATAGTTTGGTATATGCTTATAATTAACGGCGCTATTGTCCTCATCCTGATCAGCGCTATTTTCCTGCTGTTGCGGAGAGATATAAGCCGAAGAACGCTCGACGGTCTTGAACTGAGGAGACATCGGGACCAGTTAGATCTGCTTGTCGCGCAGCGGACCGAAGAATTGCTGACTGCCAATCAACTCTTGCAAGGTGAGATGCATGTGCGCAAACAGACCGAATACTCGTTGCATAAGCTGAATGAGCATATGGAAAATATTCGGGAAGAAGAGCGTGTGGCAATTTCGCGCGACATACACGATGAAATCGGACAATCTTTGACTGCCGTGAAACTTGACTTGGCCTGGATGGAGCACAGATTTCTGCCAGGAAATTCTGAATTTATCGGGCGCCTGAATATGATGCACTTAGCCCTGAACCGCCTGATAGGTAAGGCACAAGGCATTATTGCCAATCTTCGCCCTCCACTTCTGGACAACCTCGGTCTTACAGACGCAATTGATTGGCAGATTCGTGAATTCAGGAACAGAAACGAAATCGCATGCCATTTGCACATGGACAAGGCCATCAAGGAACCCGACAAAAAGGTTGCTACCGCAGTAATTCGCATTGCAATTGAGGCGCTGACAAACATATCTCGGCATGCACAGGCGACAATGGTCAATGTTTCTCTTACATGCAGAAATAACTCTTTAATACTGGAGATCTCTGATAATGGATGCGGCATATCATCTGAAGCATGTAATTCTCCGACAGCATACGGTCTATTGGGCATGCAGGAACGCGCCCGCCTTTGTCAGGGGGAACTTGTCTTCAATGGAATACCGGGATCAGGTACAACCGTATGCCTTTCCATCCCCATTGAACCGATGCAGGAGCAATTATGAAACGGATACTGGTTGTTGATGACCATGTAGTTGTAAGACAGGGATTGATTCAACTCCTATCAATAATGCTGAAACCTCCTGCTATGACTTTCGATGAGGCATCAACAGGACAGGAGGGTATCGACAAATTCAACGAAAACGAATACTGCCTTGTGTTGCTTGATATCACTCTGCCGGGGCGCAATGGGCTCGATGTGCTCAGGCAGATGCGCCAGCTGAAACCCAAAATCCCGGTACTGGTGTTAAGTATGCATCCTGATGAACAGTATGCCGTCCGGGCTTTGCGAGCAGGCGCTTCGGGATACTTAACCAAGGCCAGTGCTTCCGAAGAATTGAAGGGTGCCATTGAAAAGGCGCTGCGAGGGGAAAAATATGTAACTTCTTTGCAGGCAACACTCCTTGCAGATGCAATCAGTGAAGATCATGATGTCGCGGGTTTACACAACCTCTTATCTGACAGAGAATATCAATTTGCCTGTATGATGACGTCCGGGAAAACCATGACCCAAATCGCACAGGAACTTAACCTGAGTGTTAAGACTATCAGCTCTTATCGCAGCCGCGTTCTTGAAAAACTGCACATCAAAACCAATGCCGAAATCATCAGCTACTGCATTACTCATGGCATTGTTATTTAGATTGGTATCACAATATATTCCTGTTAAATAAATTTGCGCGCCTTTAGTTACTGTTTCGCCACTGCGGTCTTCCCACTAACGGCAGCAAGGTCATCCTCGCTCAGGATACCGGCGGCAGATTTCAATTCAATCTGCCGTTGGACATTGTCGTACAGGGCGGAGGTCAAATCGCGCCGGCTAACGGCATAGGTCTGTTCTGCATTCAGGAGGTCGATGGCGGTTCTTGTGCCGATGTCGCGCCCTTTTTGCACTGCCTTCAGCTGCAGTTCGGATGATTCATGCTTGCGCTGGTACGCCTCGACCAGACTCTGGTTGTAGGACAGGTTGAGATAAGCCTCCTTAAGACGCCTGATCGCCTGCGTTTGCGCATCATCAAGCATGGCGCGCCGCTCGGACTCCCCAGCCAGGGCGCGCCGGGTACGGGCGGCGGTCTCGCCACCGGAATAGATCGGCACGTTCAACTGAAGTCCGATATACCACTGCCGTGTTTCAACCTTGGGGAGAAAGGTACTCCCTTTGTCAACCGTGTAGCCGCCGTTGCCCGAAAGAGTCGGCAGATGTCCGGCGTTGGCAGCCTTACGGTTTTCTTCTGCCTGCAGCAGGTCTTCTTTGGCCTGGAGAAGCGCAGGGCTTCTCCGCTGCATGGTGTCAATCCACCACTCCTGCTCGACGGGTTGAGGACCGGAAGATTTGTCGACCGAAATATCCTTGACGCCATCAACGACAACGCCGGTCAGGCTGGAAAGATTCTGCAGGGCAAGCCGAAGAATCCCTTCGGTCTTGACCATGTCGGCGGCGGCACTGTCCAAGCGTGCTTTGGCTTCGTATACAGCGATAATGTCTCCGGTTCCGGCTTTCAAAAACGCCTCGGACTGCTCAAGCACCTTCCCGACCCTGCTCAATTCGTCGCGGTACAATTTTTCGTCTGCCCTTGCTTTCAAGTAGCGCAGATGGGCATCAAGAAGGCGGACGATAAGATCCTGCCGTGCCGCCTGCAGACCGGTGTCGGCGCTGTTGATACCGGCATCGGCAGCTGAAATCTGGTACCAGGAGGGGAGGTTATAGAGTGATGTCGCCGCGCCGGCACCGTAGCTGAAACCGGTATACTTACCATCAACCGGAACTTTGGCGTAATAGAGTACCTCATGATGTATCTCGCGTATTGATCCGTTGGCACTGACACGCGGCAGCAGTGCGGACCAGGCGATCTCCTTGTCCGCCTTGCCGGCCTCCAATCGAGCTTCGGCGCGACTTACCGTCGGATCTGTGGCTTTGGCCAGCTTGTACAGCTCCGAGAGGTCGTACTCCTGAGCATGGACGAAGGAGGGAACGACACACAGAGAGAGGAACAGTGCGGCGGTTCCTATAGTTCTGAATTTATTTCGCATGGAAGGCCTTTCCCATCCGGTCGCGCAGCGGTCCGATGAAGTAATCAAGCGCGGTGCGGGGTTTGGTGGCGATAGAGGCCTGCGCCTGCATCCCCGGCACCAGTGCCAGACCATTCAGCGCTTTGAGCGCAGCAGGGTCAAGCTCCAGGATGGCCGCGTAGTAGGGCATTTCACCCTGTGCTGTCCGTACGGTCAGACGGTCGTCGGAAATATAGGTGACGATAGCTTTTACTGATGGCACCTCGCTGCTCTTGAAGGCGGTCAGGGTTACTTCGGCTTCCTGCCCCAGTTTGACATCGCTGATATCGTTGACGGCAACTTTAGTTTCGATAACCAGATGATCTGACAGCGGCGCTATCTCCATCAACGGTTCCCGGGGAATAACGACGCCGCCGATCGTAGTGACCTTGAGCCCGACTACCTTGCCGGCTACCGGGGCACGAATGATGCCACGTGTCATCATGGCGCGGGATGGTCGCACCCGCTCTTCCAACTCCAGACGCTTCATGGAGGATTGCTTGATTTCATTGGCAGCCTGCTGAACCCGCTCGGCCCTGACCGCCAGTATCCGCTGTTCCTGTTCGGCTATGCGTTGCAGATTGGTGGCAATATTTGCGGAGATCTGCTCACGCTCGCCGTTTTTTTCCGCCAGGACTCGTTCCAGATCGAGCACTATTGTTTTGGTGACGTATCCTTCTTTCCGCAGGGCTTGATTTGCCTCCAGCTGTTCCTTGAGCGAGGCGACCTCTTTTTTCTTTGACGCCAGCTGTTCCTGTGCACCCTTAATCATCTCCCGTGACTGTTCAATCTGACTTTTTATCATTTCAATCTGCTTCAGGTACGCATCCCGTTTGGCGCTGAACAGCCTGGTCTCGGTCTGAACGACCGCAGCCGGAATAGTTTTGGGGAACACTACTGCCGGCAAGTCATTCTTTTCAGCCTCAAGCCGGATTAAGCTCGCGGTTTCAGCTACCGCCTGCCCTTCGTACATATCAACGATCGGCCTGACCTGGTCATCCTCAAGAATAAGCAGCGGTTGACCCGCTTTGACGGTTTCACCATCTTTCACCAGAATCTGTTTGACTATCCCCCCCTCCTGATGCTGCACCGCCTGACGCTTGTTCTGAAAGATGACCTCCCCCTGAGCATGCACGGCGGCATTAAGTGGCGCAAAGGAGGCCCAAATGGCAATCGCGCCAAAGAAGAGTGCCAGGATGCCGACTCCGGTTAGAATAATGGGTGTCGGTGAATAGTTGGTTTCCCGTTTCAGGGTATCCATCACGATGGCGCTTTGTTTGAGTTTAGCCACGGGACACCTCCTTGCCGGCTGCAGCGTTTTCGTTATTACCACCAGATGATGGATTCGTCTCTGCCGCTTGTGCCTCTGCCTGCTGCTGCAGCTGTTTCTGTTGCTGCTGCAGCAGATGCTGCAGTACCCCTTCCCTTGGCCCAAAGACCGCCAGGGCGCCGTCCTGCATGACCAGCAGCTTGTCAACATTTGAAAGCAGGCTGACCTTGTGGGTGATTATTACAACGGTGGTGCCCATCTGTTTGAGATAGGCCAGTGCCTGCAGGAGTGCCAGCTCTCCGTCGTTATCCAGACTGGCGTTCGGCTCGTCTAATACCACCAGCTTGGGATCTCCGTACAGCGCCCGTGCCAAGCCTATCCGCTGCCGCTGGCCACCGGACAGCACCGCACCGTTGTTGCCGATGTAGGTGTCGTACCCCTGCGGCATGTTGAGGATCATTTCATGAAGGCCACTCAGGCGCGCGGCCTTGATGACTTTTTCTGAATCCGGCTCGTCCAGGCGCGCGATGTTGTCGGCAATACTGCCGGCAAACAGTTCAATATCCTGCGGCAGATAGCCGAGATAGGGGCCAAGACGATCCGATGACCAGGACGTCAAGTCAGCGCCATCAAGGCGAATATTGCCCTGCAGTGGTTTCCAGACTCCAACCATCAGGCGGGCCAGTGTTGATTTTCCGGCGGCACTCGGCCCGATGATCCCGAGCGCTTCTCCGGCCGTCAGTGCAAAAGAGACATCTTTTATAATTACTTTATTAGTGGCACGAATGCCGAACGTTACCTTCTCCAGAGAGATCTGACCTGTTGGCGGCGGCAGTTCCATCGGCTCAATCTCCAGATGCTGCGCTTTCATAAAGGCATCGAGGCGTCCGTAAGCGATACGGGCATCCAGAAAGCCTTTCCATCCGGCGATCAATAGCTCTATCGGTCCCAGTGCCTTGCCTAGTACTATAGTACCGGCTATCATCATGCCGGGCGTAAAGGTCGGCTCTTTTAAGACTATGTAGGCACCGACACCCAGACCGAGCGACTGGATCGCCTGACGCACAAATTTGGTTACACCGGATATGTTGCCGCCACGCTGACTGGCTTTAGATTGCAGTGCCAGCACCCGGTCGTTAAGTCCTGCCCAACGGGCAGCAACCCCTTTGAGCATACCCATGGCATTGACTACTTCGGCGTTGCGCAGCGCCACCTCGACATGACGTCCTGCTGCCTGGCTCGCACCATTAGCATCGGTGAGCGGCTTACGGGTCAATACTTCGTTGAGGATTGTCAAGCCGACCATTAGTACCGCACCAACCAGCGCGACAAGAAAAAGATAGAAGTGCATATACCAGAGGATAATCATGGCAATCGGCATCCACGGGGCGTCAAACAGCGCCAGGATGCCGGTGCCGGTCAGAAAACCTTTTATTGAATTAAGATCGCGCAGGCCGTGTGAATATTGATTTCCTTCTGGCGAGGTGGCCCCTTCGGCCATTTTTCTCAGCAGGTATGGTGCCAGCTGGGCATCAATGGCGTTGTTGGCACGTACCAGCAGACGGGAGCGGACAAGCTCCATCGAACCCATCACCAACAGAGCGGCAAGAAGTAGCAGCGAGATAAACCAGAGGGTTTCCTCACTACGGCTGCCAAGGACCCGATCATAAACCTGCAGCATGTAGAGAGAGGGGGTCAGTAGCAGCATGTTCATGAAAAAGCTGAAGACGCCTGCTGCAACGAAGAATGGGAGAAACTTACTGAGAAAAGAGCGCATTGTGGAACCTGTTATTGTCTTTCGGGTAAATTTTGTCTAGCCACTGCAAGGTATGTATCGTATCTATGATTGTCAAGGACAGTTGTCTCGACAAATCCTTTTGACTCAATTGGAGCTGCGTGATACTTTGCACTATTATTTTCCTCAGGAGAAACCAATGAGCATTGTTGTTGTTGGCACAGTGGCATTTGATACGGTTGAAACCCCTTTCGGCAGGGGGGAAAACGTTCTTGGCGGATCGGCTACTTATTTTTCCACCTCCGCCAGTTTTTTTGCCGATGTCTCACTGGTTGCTGTTGTCGGTGATGATTTCCCGGAAGAGCATGTCAGTTTTCTCCAAAGCCGAAATATTGATACCACCGGCTTGCAGCGCATCCCCGGCAAAACCTTCCACTGGAGCGGGCGCTACGGCTTTGATCTGAACGAAGCCCAGACTCTTGACACCCAGCTTAATGTACTGATGGATTTTCAGCCGAACCTGCCGGAATCCTACCGTGACGCGGAGTATCTTTTTCTTGCCAATATTGACCCGGAACTGCAGATGAAGGTTCTGGAGCAGGTAAGGAAACCAAAACTGGTGGCGTGTGACACGATGAATTTCTGGATCTCTTCAAAGCCGGAAGCATTGCGGCAGGTGCTGCAGAAAGTAGATATTGTCGTTATTAATGAGGGCGAAGCGCGGCAGTTTACCGGAGAGGCGAATCTGGTTAAAGCGGCCCGGCAGATAATTGCCCTCGGCTGCAAGAGAGTCGTCGTCAAGCGGGGAGAGTATGGCGTTTTGATGTTCACAGCAGATTCGGTATTCGCTGCACCAGCCTATCCGTTGGAGGAGGTGTTCGATCCGACCGGAGCAGGAGATACCTTTGCCGGGGGCTTTATGGGCTATCTGGCAAATACTGGTGACCTGTCAGAGGAAGGGTTGCGTCAGGCGATTGTAGCCGGCAGCGTTATGGCCTCTTTCAACGTTGAGGACTTCAGCCTTAACCGGATGAAACGGCTCGAGTACAGTGAGATTCAAGCGCGTTTCCGCAGTTTCAAAGGATTAACAACTTTCAAGGATATTTCTTCCTGATGGAGGGGCGTATTGCATACGCCCTCGCCTTTGCACGAACATGGGCGCACGCAGTGCGCCCCTACGATGCAGATTGATATGAGCGATAAATGAAAAATTGTTTCTGCGTAACAACTCTACTGCTCCTCTGCCTGACCGCTTCCGGGTGCATGTCAGGCCGGGGGAATAACGACCTAAAACCAAACCCTGCTTCCTATCACTATCAGATGGGAGTTTCCTATCTTGGTGAACGTAATTTTTCCGCTGCCCTGTTTGATCTTACTGAGGCCGAAAAGCTTGATCCCGAAAATCCTGATGTCCTCTACAATCTCGGTCTGGCCTACGTCGGCAAAAAACGCTCTGATCTTGCCGAAGCAAAATTTCTGAAAGCAATCCTTCTGAAGCCGTGTTTCTCTGCCGCCCGTAATGATCTGGGTGTCGCCTATCTCGACTTGAAACGATGGGACAGCGCCATCCAGCAGTTCAAAATCGTTAAAGATGATCTTTTCTATGACAACAACGAAAATGCCGGCATTAATCTCGGGTTGGCCTACCTGGGAAAGGGCGATTATACGAAAGCCCGGGAAGAGCTACAGGCGGTTGCCGCCATCAACCCGCGTAACCCCGTGGCGCGGGTTTCTCTCGGCCGGGTCTGGTTTGCAATGGACAAAAGTGAACAGGCAATAATTGAATATAACAAGGCACTTACTATTTATCACGATTATGGTGCTGCGTATTATTATCTTGGCCAGGCACAACTCAAGCTGAACAGGATTGATGCTGCCCGCAGTTCATTTAAAGAAGCGGTGCGCCTTATCCCTGAAAGTGAGCTTGGACGCGCCGCTCTTGGCTATCTGGAGCTGATTAAGTGAGTGTCAACAGGATGAAAGAACCGGTTTCATCATTGCCGGAAACGGGAAGCGGTTCGCCCGGGTCCATACTGCGCCGCTGCCGCGAATTTCATGAAATTACGCTTGAAGAAGCTTCTGAAACGACAAAGATCGGCATTTCTCATCTCAAGGCTTTGGAAGATGACCAGATCGGCGAATTCGCTAACCAGGCCTACCTTAAGGGTTTTCTCCGCATCTACGCTACCTACCTCGGCCTGAATTCAGAAGATATCGCGCGGATGTATACCAAGCTTTTTGGAGGCCAGGGTGAAAAGAGTGATCCGGCCGGCATATCGCCCCCCGGAAATCGTCCCAAGCGCCGTCTGATATCACTGAAGAAATTGACATTCCCGGCACTATTGCTGGCGCTGATTCTGATTACGGCTACTTTTTTTAATCGCCCACCCCCGCCTCTCGTTCGTCAACCGCAAACGACTGTGATTGTTGTTCCTCCGGTACAGAATGCCGCTATCCAGAACGTGCAAAGCGCCGCACGCACCGAGAGAAGAGCGCAGGATGCTCCTGTCCTTACGGTGGAAAAACAGACGTCTGAAAGGGCCACTGTTGAAAAGAGAGTGCCGCCGGAGCGTTCTGTGGCCGTGCCCAAAGGGTTTATCCTTAAAATAAAAGTGACCCAGAACGGCACATTAATGGTTACTGTCGATGGCTCTGCAGCACAACCGTATGAGCTTACGACGGGTGATGTCATCGAGTGGAAAGCAGAAAAAAAGGTCGCGCTGGAATTAAGTAATGCCGGAAGGATCGATGTGGAGCTGAATGGCAAGCCGTATAAGTCGCTCGGGGCCACAGGTAAACCGGAGTATATTGAGCTGGATAGCGATGGCATTACGCAGTAATACAGAAAGGTTACCCCCTCGTTAAATTATTCCTGCCGAAACAAATAAAAAAAAATCTGGCTCTTGACACTCCGCCACTCCATGTTAGACTTCCTGTACTTCGAACCGTGCAGGAGAATAACCGTGCCACACGAATATAAAAGGATACTGGTTGTTGATGATGAGGAGAACGCTCGGGTGGCACTCTCCAAGATTCTAACCCATGACGGCTATGATGTCTCATCAGCAGGGAACGGCCTTGAGGCTCTCAACTTTTTGCGCAACAACGCTGTTGAGCTGATCATTACCGATCTCAACATGCCTGAAATGAATGGCCTGGCGTTTCTGCGTGAGTTAAAACGCAGCTACCCGTCCAGCAAGGTTATTATGATCACCGCCTATGGGGAGGTCGAGTCGTATCTTGAGGCGATTACACTTGGCGCGTTCGAATATATCAACAAACCGGTAAAATATGACGACCTTAAAAAGGTCATCGACAAAATTTCCAAAGCGGCCTGAGCAGACGGCCAGGAGGATTCCCATGAAACCTTTTACAAAAATTCTGACCGCCGTCGATTTTTCCGAAAATTCTGAATGTGCTTTTGACTATGCTCTGACTCTGGCTACTCAGTTCAATGCCGAACTGACAATAATTCATGTTATTAATGAACCGGTCGATTTGCGTGGTTTCTATGTGCCGCACATATCATTTGAACAGCTTGAAAAAGAGATCGAAGAGAGTGCCGTCAGCATGATGGCAGCATTTTGCTCTTCACGGCTCGGTACTTTTACTAATTACAAAACGGCGATCGTAACCGGTATTCCGTATGACGAAATTACGGCTAATGCGTCTAAAATTGATGCGTCTCTGATTGTAATCGGTACACATGGCAGAACCGGTCTTGACCGTATCCTTTTCGGCAGTACGGCAGAGCGGGTTGTCCGCTCTGCAAGCTGTCCCGTACTTACGGTCAGGCTCCCGAGTAATTAAAGCAGAGAGTTGCCCATCCATGACAACAGAAACGGACTCACCTGACAAAAAAGTCTCTGTTGTCATCATTGATGACGACCGAAACATTCTCGAACTAACTTCCCTGATACTCGCAAAGAGCGGTTTCCACGCATATACGGCAGAGCGCGCCAGTGACGGCTTTGAGCTTGTTGCCCGTTATGCTCCTGATCTGGTCCTACTCGACTATATGATGCCGGACATGGACGGGCTTTCTGTGCTGCAGCAGATCAAGTCATGTTTTCCGGATACGTACGTCGTAATGCTTACCGGCAAGGGGAGTGAAGAGATTGCCGTAGCATCGATGAAAAATGGTGCTTCAGAATATATTCTCAAACCATTCAATAATCGTAATCTGATCGAACGGCTTGAAAACGTACTGAGAATCAGGGAGATAGAGCTTCACAACCGGGCATTACAAAAACAACAGGAGCTTCTTCTCTCCGAAATAGAGCAGTGGAACCTTGAACTCAAAAAGAGGGTTCATGAAAAATCGGATGCCCTCCAGAACGCGTTGGAAGAAATCGCCCGGTCAGAAAAACTCGCGGCGATGGGCTATCTTTCCGCCGGTATGGCGCATGAGATACGCAACCCGCTCAATTCCATCTCCCTCTTCGTCCAACTCATGCGTCAAACAGCAACGGAACCGGATCAGCTTGAATATCAGACAAAGATTCTGAAAGAGGTCGATCGAATAGATTCTATTATCAGAAAATTGCTGGATGCATCCCGAAGAACCCGCACCATTTCGTCTGACATCCAGATAAACCAGGTAATCGATAACGCTATCGAAGCCTTCTCCCCGCAGACGGAAGCCAGAAAAATTCAGGTTGACCGGCGCTATCACGGGGTTCCACCCCCCATAACGGGGGATCCGACCGAGTTGGAACAGATATTCACAAATCTTTTTTTGAATGCTCTGGATGCAATGAGCTCCGGAGGCTCTCTTACTGTTGAAGTTTTTGAAAAGAACAACAGGGTCGTAATCAGGGTTAGTGATAGCGGCAGCGGCATTTCGGAAGATGTTCTCCCCAGCATCTTTGATCCTTTCTTCAGCACAAAAAACCGCGGCACCGGCATGGGGCTCCCGGTAGCTCAACGTATTGCCAGAATGTATGAAGGGAGCATGGAGGTTGAATACACTTCGCCGGAAGGTACCACATTCCGCCTCGAGTTTCCGGCCTTTAGGTAAAACTTTCATACTTTCTTTTTCCTGGAGAGGTAGTGTACTATGCCTCATCTTTTGACACTCATTCCAGGTAGTGTGCCGCGATGACCTGTTCTCCCAGAAAAATTCTACTCATCGATGACGATCCTTTTTTTTTGAAAGTTTTGACGGACAATTTCAAAGACAACGGATTCACCGTGTTTAATGCGAATGACGGCATTGAGGGGATAAAGACCTATCTTGAGACGTTACCGGACGTCGTGATTTCTGATCTTGTTATGCCACGCATGGGAGGGGTCAGCACCTGCATGGAAATCGGCCGGTTGGCCGGTGACCACCCCCCGGTAATTATTCTGCTGACTTCAATGATCAAGGAAGCACCCCATGAGCATGATGTCCCGGAAATGGGCGCGAAAATACATATCCCGAAGTCAACCAGCCCAGTGGATGTTGTCATTATTGTAGAACAGCTGCTGGAGCGCAGAAAATATCTGCAGAACTGACACCATGCCTTTTATTTATCGGAACCTATTGCTTACCCCGAACGATGCTGAAGAAACCCTGCCTGCGCTACTGGCGGCAAAACTATCTGTCACTCTTTCATCTCTTCAGAATGTCCGCATAATCCGCAAAGGTATCGATGCCCGTAAAAAGCCACAGATCAAGATAGTCTACACGCTCTCTTTTTCCGCTGACAATCTGGTACAGTCACGTCTTGGTACGGACCCTGCGCTGGAGTGGTTCGACGAAATAGTACACCAGACCCCTCAGCAACTGCAGTCGTCACAACGTATCGTTATTGTCGGAAGCGGCCCGGCCGGGCTATTTGCCGCCTTGCGTCTCGCCGAGTACGGATTAGCGGCAACAATCGTGGAACGGGGGGAACCGGTAGAACAACGGGCACTCTCCGTACAGCGTTTTTGGAAGGATGGTATCCTTGATCCTGAATCCAATGTCCAGTTCGGGGAGGGGGGAGCGGGAACGTTTTCTGACGGCAAGCTGACCTGCCGCTCAAAAGACCGGTTAGTTCCCTGGGTACTGGATAAATTAGCGACTTTCGGGGCCCAGCCTGAGATACGGTATCTCGCCAAACCGCACATCGGCACCGACCGGCTGAGAACCGTAATAAGCGCTATCAGACGGGAACTGCAGGACAAAGGTTTTATCTTCCGTTTTGGCTGCCGGATGACCGACCTGAGTATCGCAAACGGAAGGCTCTCCGCCGTTATCCTGAACGATTCTGAAGAAATCCGGTGTGACCACCTGATTCTAGCCAGTGGCCATAGCGCCCGTGATACGTTTGAAATGCTGGAGCGGCTGAACGTACCGCTTCAGCGGAAACCGTTCGCAATGGGCCTCAGGGTTGAGCACCCGCAGGAGCTGATCAACACCATTCAGTATGGCAGCCAAAAACAGCCAAACCTTCCTGCTGCCGATTATGCTGTTGCCTGGAACAGCAGTTCCAGCGGGCGCAGCGCCTATTCCTTCTGCATGTGCCCAGGCGGTGTCGTTGTCGGGGGAGCGTCAGAAGCGGGAGGGGTCGTCACCAACGGCATGAGCGGCCAGCTGCGCAACTCGCCCTATGCCAACAGCGCTCTGGTGGTCAATGTTCGGGAAGATGATTTTGACGGGCCGGGATCGCTGGCAGGAGTTCGCCTGCAACGAAAGTGGGAGCAGCGGGCGTTTGAATTGGGAGGCGGTGGTTACCGGGCGCCGGCACAAAACCTGCTCGGTTTTTTAGGACTGCCCGGAAAAGGTGCCGCCAGAACAAGTTATCGCCCCGGCATCTGTGAAACAGAACTGGACACGGTACTGCCGCCGTTTATCATCGATACGTTGCGGGAAGGGATTACTGATTTCGGCCGTAAGTTGCGGGGGTTTGTGACTGCCGAAGCCACCTTGATCGGCATTGAATCCCGCACCTCTTCACCGGTGCGGGTCCTGCGTGACAGCTGTTTCGAGTCCGTCGGCGTTAAAGGCCTCTACCCGGTCGGTGAAGGCGCCGGTTATGCCGGCGGCATTATGAGTTCCGCCGTGGATGGCATAAAAGTCGCGGATAGTATCGCGGAACGGCTGAAAACCTGACCCCCCTCAGTCCCGGGGGGAAGCCTTGAAGTCTCCCCTTATCTAAGGGGAGATTTAGAGGGGTTACAGCTTCTCCTGCTGGTGAATAAACCTGCTGTAGCCCTGGTCAGTCCCTTTTATATGACAGACCAGCCACTCCGCCATTAAAGCCGCAACGTTCTCGCCCATGTCATGACCGGCGATAAAGTTGACCTGTATTTCCTGTAAACGTGAGACAAACTGGTCATGCTCCATACGGTGAGCGACAAATGCGGGGTAATTGCAGGAGAGCATCAGTCGCTCTTCTTCGCAGAAATGTTCCGTCACGTAGGCAATCAAATTCCTGATAACCTCTCCAACCGCTTCAGCCCCGCCGCCGTTCTTAATTTCCTCATTAAGTGTGTCAAGCCAGCCGAAAAGCGCCTTGTGCTGCTCATCGATAGTCGGAATACCGAGGGCGATACTGCTATCCCATGCAAAAGTAGTCATCTCTTTTTACCTCACATATCTGCGTTTCATGGTTTGGGAATATTCAGCTTCAGGTCAAGTTCCTGCACCTTGCCGAGCGATTCGAGCGGCAGATCGAACTTTGCCGCATCGCCGACAACAACAATTTTAAACGCATCAGGATGCAGATATTTTTGAGCAACGGTCAATATATCAGCTTTGGTTACTTTGGCAATATTATCGCGATACTGCTCAAGGTAACCGTCAGGGTAGCCGTAATACTCAAGCCGGGCGCGTTGGGTTACAATTGAAACCGGACTGGTGAAGCCGAACATGAATGAGTTTATCATGTATTCCCGGGCGGCAGTAAGCTCATCGTCTCTGACCGGTTCTGTTGTCAGGCCGGAGATAATACTTTTCATCAGATTGATCGCTTTTCCGGTCGATTCGGCCTTGGTCTCAGTTTCAGCAATAAAGCTTCCGGTAAAACGGCGGCCGATGTCAAAGTGACTCCCGACGCTGTAGGCCAGCCCCTGATTGGTACGGATCTCCATCGTCAACCGTGAGGTGAAACTCCCGCCAAGAATGTAGTCCAGCAGGCGAACCGCATAGATATCAGGGGAGTCCTTGGTTAGTCCGAGGTGCCCCATACGAATGACCGTTTGATTGACATCCTTTTTGCCATAGAGTACCGCACCCTGCAGCAGTTCTTTCGGTTGAGGTATGTTTGGCAGAACGAGAGCGGCCGGGTATCTTTCCGGCTTAAAAACCAGATTCAACTCTTTAAGCAATGCGGTTCGATCAAAATCGCCGGAAACTGCAAGGATCATGTTGTCAAGCCGGTAGTAACGGCGGTGGAAATCAACCAGATCCTGGCGGGTTACAGAATTAATCGACTCAAAGGTCGCAATGTTTCCCAGAGGGTGCCCTGCATAAATGGTCCGGTTTATCTCCCGCCCGGCTATCTCTTTGGGATCGTCATTTTGACGCCGCAAGCCTTCAATGCTCTGCTGCCGGGTAATTTCAAGCCGTTTCGCACTGAAGTCGGGGTGCAGAAGCACGTCATTAAAAATCTGCAGCGTACGGTTAAAGTTCTTTTTAAGCGCCGTCAGCGAGAGAGTCCCCATATCGCTGCCGATGCCGCTTTCGACCGAAGAAGCCATGAATTCGAGCTCATCATCCATCTGTTCCGGCGTCAGGCCTCCGGCACCGCCGCTGCGCATGACACTGCCGGCCATTCCGGCCAGTCCTGTTTTTGTTGCCGGTTCGTAAACCGATCCGACCCGTATCATTGCGGTCATGTTTATGATCGGCAGTTCGGTGTCGCGCAGCAGGTAGACAGGCATCCCGCACTCCAGCACGACGCGTTCGGCTTTAGGAATCTGAAAATTCAAAGCGGGAAATTTCATGGTTCGAGGATTTGCCGGCTGTTGCTCCGTTGCATACACAGGTGCGACGGCGATAGCCAGAAAGCAGAGTAGCAGTATAAACCGACTCATTTGTCACCCCCTTTTTTGGTAATAAAACCAACCGTGCGGTTCTCACGGGTGAAGTAGGCGGCGGCCACCCGCTGAATGTCAGCCGGCGTGACTTTGGCAATCTTGCCACGATTTTCGGTCATATACCGCCAACTGCCGGTTGTCGCTTCGTACTCAGTCAGGTTGCGTGCAAGACCACCATTGGTACCCATCCGGCGTGCTTCCTCATACTCTATCTTATTAAGGATGCGCTGCAGGTCCCGTTCGGCCACCGGGGTGGTTTTCAGCAGATCCAGTTCGGCCTGAATGGCATCTTCAACCTCTTTAACGGTGTGTGGCGCGCGCGGGTTCGCTGTTACGACAAACAGATTCGGATAGCGATCCCCCGGAGCATCAAACGCCCCTATTTCAGTGGCGAGTTGCGCCTCAATCACCAGTTTTTTGTAAAAACGCGACGTCCGGCCGCTTCCAAGAATCATGCTGATGACATCAAAAACATAATCATCGGGAGTGGCAATACCCGGCTTATGGAAGCCCATCATCATTGACGGTTCAGCTTCCGCAACCAGCTCTATGCGGCGTTCTCCGGACTGTTTCGGTTCCAGTGCGGTGACCGGAGGTACCTCTTTCCCCGGCTTGATTGTGCCGAAATAGCGCTCGACCAGTGCGATCGTTTCCTTTGCATTGATATCACCGACAATGGCAACGATCGCATTGTTGGGCGCATAATAATTATGGAAAAACTGCTCCGCCTTGGTCCGGGTGAGATTTTCAATATCTGACATCCAGCCGATTGTCGGCTGGCCGTAGGAATGAGTGAGAAAACTGGAGGCCACGAATGTTTCCCACAATTTACTCTCCGGATCGGCATCGTATGATCTGCGGCGTTCTTCCATGACAACCGAGCGTTCGGTGTAAAATTCCCGCAGAACCGCATTTTGCAGGCGATCTGACTCGATGGCAGCCCATAGCTCCAGCTTGTTGGATGGCAGGCTGATCAGATATGTCGTGCCATCGCGACCGGTAAAGGCGTTGTAGCCGGTGCCGCCGTTTTTAGAATAGAGCTCAAAGAATTCATCTTTTATGACATATTTTGACGCATCAGCTTCCAGCTTTGTCAGCTGTTTTTCAAGTTCCGTCATCTTTACGGAGTCCGCTTTTTCTCTTTTTGCCTTCTCCGCCGTCAGTTCCCTGGCCGTTGCTTCGATACTGTCCAGGATCGGCTTCTCTGCGGCAAAATCCTTCGTACCGAGCGTGGTCGTCCCTTTAAAGAGCATATGCTCCAGCAGGTGGGCGATTCCGCGCTCATCGCTGCGCTCGTCGACACTCCCGACTCTGAAACGAATCCAGGCAGATACGGTTGGCGAGGTATGCCGCTCCACCATCAGCAGTTTCATTCCGTTTTTCATGGTGTGCTCAACTACCTTCTCTTCCAGTGTTGCCGCCTGTGTGCCGGTAACAGACAGGGCCAGCAGAGTAACTATCAACAAAATATGCTTCATACTGTGTACTCCCATTAAAATACCGAAAATTTGATATATTTACGCGGATCTTCCTTGAAATCCTTTATCACGGCATCCAGATCGTCAACCATCTTGTTCATTTTTTCATAGAGCGCCTTGTCATTCACCAACCGGCCTGCGGTTCCGTCGCCGCCGTTAACTTTTCCCGTCACCTCTTCGATCGCTTTGACGGACGATTCAGCCCGGGTAAGGAGCTTTATTCCCTTGTCATAAAATTCCCGATCATTCAGCAGCAGTCCGAGTGTGGCGTCTTTTGACATGATTCGTTTTTGCAGAGCGCTGACATCATCGGCAGCCTGAATACTCTTGTCTGCCAGTGATGTCAATTTCGTGTAGAGCGCCTTATCATAGATTAATTTGTTGAGCGTCCCGTCAGATGTCTGAATATCCTGCAGCGTCTGGTCGGCACGGTTAAGAATGCTGACCAGCCTGTTATACGGTTCCGGATCGCGGTTAAGCCTGCCAAGTGTCCCCTCACCCCGGTTCATCGTGACTACCAGCTCTTTCATTTCAACGGCAAGCCGCGCAACGTTGCTGTAAAGGGTCTCGTCATTGTTAAGCTTCCCCAGAGTCCCCTTCCCCTTTTCGATGTTATTGATGATCCCGTTGACTCTGTCAAAGGCATCACCAGCCTTTTGGATGACATCGTCTAGCTTGGCAACCGGTGTGCCTTGCAATTGGGTAGGGGGTGTTTCGGAGTACTGTTTTGAGGGGAGGATATCAACGTATTTTTCCCCCATGAGCCCGCGGGTTTTAATTGTTATTTTAGAATCAGCGCCGATTTTCTTCAGAGCGTTGGTATCAACTTCAATATCAATGCTGACTTCGTTGCTGTTTTTGGGATTGGCAAAGAGAATGCCGGTGACAAGCCCGACATCGACTCCGGCGAGCCAGACCGGTGCGCCGATTTTCAGTCCTACGACGTCACTCATGACAATCCGCAGGTCCCCCTTGCTGACAAACATTTTGGTTTTCTGCCCCATCAGCAGTACCCCGCCGGCAAAAGTGAGCAGAGCCAGAAAGATAAAAACACCCCCTCGCACCTGTGCCCAGCCGATCTGATTACTCCGTTTCATAGCGATTCCACCTGTTCCAGTTGTTTGTCATTAGTCGTTTGCACATCATAAAACAGTGACCTGTCCGTCGGTTCCAGAAATTCGCATACCTCGGGAATGCTGCTCGCCTTCATCTCCTCCTCACTCCCCTCGAACAGTATGCGCGCCTTATGAAGAAAGGTGAATCGCTGTGAGGTGCTAAAGGCGGTGGCGAGATCGTGAGTGACCATGAGGGTCGTCTTCCCTTCAGCCTGGAGCCGCTGCATGAGGTTACAGATATTGTGGACTCCGATCGGATCCAGTCCGGTGGTCGGCTCGTCAAAGAAGATGTAATCCGGGTCGGCCGCCAGGGCGCGGGCGATAGCAACCCGCTTTTTCATGCCGCCCGAGAGTTCGGCAGGATAGAGGTTGAGGGCCGCTTCCACGCCGACAAAACCAAGCTTTTCGAGTACGATTTCCGTAATTTCACCCTGCGAAAGCCGCCCCTCTTCAAACAGGCGATAGCCGACATTTTCGCCGACCGTCATCGAATCAAAGAGCGCCCCCCCCTGAAAAACGATGGCGATCCTTTTGCGCTGCTGCATGAATTGCGCTTCCGGTAAGCCGGTGATGCAGAGGTCGCCGATAAACACTTTTCCGGAGTCCGGCTCAAGAAGTCCGAGCAGCAGTTTAAGTATGGTCGTTTTTCCCGCGCCGCTGACCCCGAGAATAGTGCGATTTACGCCGCGCTCCAGATGAAAGTCAAAATTCTGCAGGATCTTGCGGCCGCCGATCGAATAACATAACTTTTCAATACGGATGGAGTCGCTGGAGGTCATGGGCCTTTTTTCTCCCCCGACAGACCTTCCCCCAAGCCCCCCATGGTCAGAATGATCTGCCACTCAGCTTCCGTCACCGGCTGAATCGACAGGCGACTGCGCTTCACCAGCGGCATATCGGCCAGCAGCGGATTCTGCTTAATTCGTTCCAACGTCACAATCGAGTGCAACGGCTGAACGTAGCGCACATCGACCATATACCAGATCGGGTTGACAATGGTTGCCTTGGGATCGAAGTGCTCTCCGTTTGGATTTAAAGCAGTTGTATCGGGAAGAGCGGATCGGACGATCTCCGCCAGCCCAACCACGGCGGGTGCCGGAATGTTGCTGTGATAGAACAGCAGCTGATCGCCCACTTTGACCGTGTCCCGCAAAAAATTACGCGCCTGAAAATTGCGCACGCCATCCCACGGCTCAGTCATGTCTGGGCGATTTTTCAAATCGTCGAAGGAAAAACAGCCCGGTTCCGTCTTGAATAGCCAATACGCCATATTATCCTCTGAACACGACAAAAATCTTCGCCATGAAAAAATCACACACCAGAATCAGTACTGAAGAGAGTACGACCGCATGCTTGGCGGCAGCTCCGACGCCGGCTGCCCCACCCTTCGTATTGAGCCCGACATAACAGGCGGTTATGGCAATAATCGCCCCGAACAGCGCCGGCTTTGCCACCCCCTCGATCAGATCCTGAAACTGCATGAACTGGGGCAGCCCGCTGATGTACAAGACCGGATTGATACTGTAGCCGGACGCCATAATATAGCCGCCACATACAGAGATCAGATCGGTCACAATTGTCAGGAGCGGCAGGGCAATAAGCATGGCAATAAGCCGCGGCACAACAAGGCGTTTAATAATATCGGTACCTTCAACCCGCATGGCGTCAACCTGTTCGGTGACCACCATCGTTCCCAGTTCGGCGGTAATGGCCGATCCAACCCGTCCAGCGACCATCAGTGCAGCCAGCACCGGCCCCAGTTCCTTGATCATCGTTACCGCCACCATACCGCCGACATAGCTGGTTGCCGCAAACGGCTTGAGTTGGATCAGTGACTGCAGCGCCATGACCATGCCGGAGAAAAGCCCGGTCAGTGTACAGATGAACAGCGAGGAAAATCCCAATTTGTCAAACTGGATGGTACATTCGCGATAATAGAAAGGACGACGGAAAATCCGCACAAACGCGCGCCCCGCCAGGGTGAAGTAATTCTGCAGCTCGTGGAAAAAAATAAGCAGAATTTTATCGATGGTGGCAACATTCATACCGGGCTACAGTGCCACTGCCAGCGCCTCGGCTGCTTCACTGATAAAGATGAACTGAAGGTCATTGCGGACGTTTTCAGGAATATCTTCCAGATCGTCACGATTGCGCTCCGGCGCTACGACCGTGCTGACTCCGGCGCGATGAGCCGCCAGCACCTTTTCCTTCAAGCCGCCAATAGCAAGTACCCGACCGGTCAAGGTAATCTCCCCGGTCATGGCAACATTACGCCGCGCCGGTTTTCCGGTCAGGAGCGAAACCAGCGCTGTGACCATGGTAACTCCTGCTGAGGGGCCGTCTTTGGGTATGGCGCCGGACGGGACATGAATGTGAATGGTGCGGTTTTCAAACACCTCCGGTTTGATGCCGAATTCTTCGGCATGCGCCTCAATGTAGGAGAGCGCCGCTCGGGCGGACTCCTTCATGACGTCGCCCAGGGAGCCGGTCAGGATCAGCTCCGCTTTGCCCGGCATTGAGGTGACCTCGATGAAGAGGATATCTCCGCCAGACTCAGTCCAGGCGAGTCCGGTCACCACACCGACACGGTCATGCTCGGCCGCCACTTCGTTATGGAATTTTTTTGCCCCGAGCAACTCTGCAACCGCTTCAGGGGTAATACAGCTCCGTGCGGCTTTCTGCTGGGTGATCTCCTTGGCCACTTTGCGGCAGATGGAGGCTACCGTGCGCTGCAGACCGCGCACGCCGGCCTCGCGGGTGTAGTCACTGATGACTTTCTCCAGCGCTTCGTCGGAGAACTCAAGTCCCCGGTCGGCGAGGCCGTTCTCGTCCAGCTCACGCCGGACAATAAAATCTTTGGCAATCTGAAGTTTTTCCTGACTGCTGTAGCCGGCCAGGCGGATGACTTCCATACGATCCTTAAGCGGCCCGGGTATTGTATCAAGCTGGTTGGCGGTGGTGATAAACATTACTTTTGACAGGTCAAAAGCAACGTCGAGGTAATGGTCGTTGAAGGTGAAATTCTGCTCCGGGTCGAGTACCTCCAGGAGGGCACTGGCAGGATCGCCGCGGAAGTCGTTGCCCAGCTTGTCAATCTCATCCAGCATGAAGATCGGGTTGTTGACGCCACAGCGGTAAAGTTCTTTGATAATGCGTCCCGGGAGAGCACCGATATAGGTACGGCGATGGCCACGGATTTCTGCTTCATCCCTGACGCCTCCCAGTGAAATGCGGACAAATTTACGCCCCATCGCACGGGCTATCGACTTGCCCAGTGACGTTTTGCCGACTCCCGGCGGGCCGACAAAACAGAGAACCGGCCCCTTCATGTTCTCTTTTAATGAGCGAACGGCCAAAAATTCCAGAATCCGCTCTTTGACTTTTTTCAGGTTGTAATGGTCTTCGTTAAGAATCTCCTCGGCCCGTACCATATCAAGGCTGTCGGTCGTACTGGTATTCCACGGCATTCCGACCAGATAATCAAGATACGTCCGCGCCACGTTATATTCCGGTGAAGCCTGGTTGATACGCTCCAGGCGCTTCAGCTCTTTATCGGCAATCTTTTTGACATCTTCCGGAAGGCCCGCCTCTTCGATTTTCCGGCGCAAATCGTTCATATCTGTCGAGCGCGGGTCTTCATCACCCAACTCTTCCTGAATGTGCTTCATCTGCTCGCGCAGAATATATTCTTTCTGGTTTTTTCCCACCCGCTTGGTGACTTCGCCCGCCACCTCGTTCTTGATCTGAATCCGCTGCACTTCGTTCGTCAGATGAACATACACTTTTTTCAGGCGATCCAGCGGATCGGTCGTCTCCAGCAGCTCCTGCAGATCCACTATCGGGAGATTCACATACAGCGCCACGAGATCTGAGAGGCGGGCAGGGTTGTCAATATAGTCAATCATCTTCAAAACATCTTCAGGGAGCGGCTTCCCATGCGAAAGCGCAATTTTCAGCAGAGCATTAAGGCTTTGAACCAGCGCGTCAGAGACAAGGTTTTTTTCAACAAACTCCCGGACAATTTCACAATGAGCCAGCGTCACCAAGCCTGCAGGCTCGGTCTCCAGAATCCGCAGCCTGGTGATCCCTTCCAGCGAAATTTTATAACGGCCGTCATCCAGCTTTTTAATCTGATTGACCTTGCAGAGCGTCCCTATTTCGCTCCTGCCGCCCGGGTATTCGCTTTTCGGGTCTTCCGGACGCTCAAAGGCGAGAGCGACATATTTTTCAGGGGTGGCATCCGCTTCGCGGAAGGGAGCGATATCTTTTTCTCCGACATACAAAGGAAGAAGCATGTACGGAAAAACAACCGTATCCTTCTGGGAGAAAAGCGGCAATTTAGCAGGTATTTCGATATTCGCGTGCGGCATCTTCTGTCAGTCCTTTTATCTGTTAATTACTCTGAATGTGCGACCATGCTCCATCTACGTTTGTTGCAATACTAGCATACTTCAAGCCACAAGCAAACCTTCAGACAGGCTTTCCTGATCGAACAACAACTTTTACAACCCGCACTCCGGCAGAGGGTCCGGCCAGTTCATGATAGAGCAGCGACAGGAAGCGTACAATTACCAGGCGATGGATTGCGGCCTGAGTAACTCGGTAGAGCCAGAAGCGTACACGGGATGGCGATTGGCTACCAAGAATGAGTGGACAGTAATCACTGAGTTGGAGCGATACCCGTTCGCATCCGGGCAGATGCTCAACCCCGAAACGAAGCTCACCCTGATCGCACTGGCGCGGTTGCACCAGAAGACCTCCGCAAATGCGCAGTGTTGCAAAGCCGTCTGCGTATACCGGCGGCAAGAAACTGATCAAGCTGACGCCGGTCCCGATCAGGCGGAACTCGACACCGCTCTCCAGAGACACCGGTTGAATCAACGTGAGCGTACACTTTTTTATATAGCCGAGATATTGGCCAAGTAATTGTTCAACAGAAAGTGCTCCGGCAATCACGGCAGGGAGGTCGGTCCACTGAATGGAAAATATCGAAGCATCGTCAACCATTACCTGCTGGCAGTATATTTCCTGAAATGTGTTGTAAGGTGCCATGCGTCCCATTTTGCCATTAGCTTCAGATATTGCAATCAAATAACGCGCTGCATTTTTCCTGCTGTATATTTCTTGCTTGACAAGTTTTGAAATAGTATTAAGATAAAAACCATCCTGTTAGGAATTAAATAATACGTCGAAAGGAGACCCTGCCAATGTGGACTGCAAGATTTAAGATTCGCCCGGTTTCTCACTGCAAAGAGGGTTGCCCTAGTTAGCCCGCCACCGACCGGTCGCGGGCGTTCAGAAGATAAATCCCTCTGTCGTCAGACAGGGGGATTTTTTTTGTTTGTGCCGGCTGTTATCTGCTATGATGCCGGCGGCATCCACTTCCAGCTACGACGATATCGAGAGAGATCCGTATGAAAAAATACCTCATTATTCTGGCCATCATCCTTGCAGTAAGCAGCATTGCCGGCTACTTCTACTATAAACAAACGCCCGAGATCAGCTACAAGACAGCGAAAGTAGAGCGCGGCACGATTATCTCGAATGTTGCAGCCACCGGCAATCTTTCGGCGGTTATAACTGTCCAGGTCGGTACCCAGGTGTCTGGCACGATCCAGAAGCTCTATGTCGATTTCAACTCGCGGGTCAAAAAAGGGCAACCGATCGCCGAAATTGACCCGTCTCTGTTTAATGCTGCAGTGGAACAGTCGCAGGGGAATCATTTCAGTGCGGAGGCCAACCTCCAGAAAGCCAAAATTGCCCTTATCGATGCGGAGCGCACCTTCAAGCGTTCAAAACAGATGCTGGCTGACGGGATAATCTCTCAGGGAGATTTCGATACAGCCGAGACCACGCTGCACTCTGCTAAAGCCGCTGTTAAGGGAGCTGAAGGTGTTCTTGCCCAGACGCGTGGTTCTCTCATGCAGGCACAGACAAATCTCCGTTACTCTGTTATCCGCTCACCGGTGGACGGCGTGGTCATATCCCGCGCAATTGATGTCGGCCAGACGGTTGCCGCCTCGTTTTCCACGCCAACGCTCTTCACCATTGCCCAGGATCTGACCAAAATGCAGATCGAGGTTAGTGTTGATGAGGCAGATATCAGTCGTATTCAGCTCGAGCAGAAAGCCAGTTTCACCGTCGATTCCTATCCGGAGCAGACTTTTCGCGGTAAAGTAATCCAGATTCGTAGTGCACCGATCATTACTCAGAATGTGGTCACCTATGTTGTTGTCGTAAGCGTTGATAATAGCGACATGAAGCTGAAGCCAGGCATGACGGCCAACGTATCTGTTGAAGTTGCTAAAAAGGATGACGTCCTCAAACTGCCACCGGCAGCTTTGCGCTTCAAGCCGAAATCAAAAGGTGACGAACCAAAAGAGAAGAGCAGTGGCGAGCGCACCGCGGCCTCCGGTCAGCGCCCCATGGGCGGGGCGCCTGGAGGAGTCGGTAAGGGTGGCTCCGCCAAGTCAAAGGAACGCACTCTGCAGGTATATCTGCTTACTGATGGCAAGCCGGTAGCGACGCCGGTAAAAACCGGCATAGCCAACAACAGCAGCATTGAATTGGTAGAGAGCAGCCTCAAGGAAGGAAATGAGGTCATTATCGAGCAGGTTGGTGGCGATACAAAGAAAAAGGCCGGAGCAAGCGCTTCGCCGATGGGGCCGCGTTTCTAAATGAGCAGCGTCATTTCCTTAACCGACATCCGCCGCGTTTTCATCATGGGCGACCAGCAGTTCGAGGCTCTTAAAGGTGTTTCCTTCGACATCGCCAGCGGCGAATTTGTCGCTATTATGGGGGCGTCCGGCAGCGGCAAGTCTACCTGTATGAATATTCTCGGCTGCCTGGATCTTCCGACTTCAGGCCGTTACCTTTTGGATGGTATTGATGTGGGGGGGATATCGACTGACCAGCTGGCCGACATCCGTAATAAAAAGCTCGGCTTTGTTTTCCAGGGTTTTAACCTGCTGGCCCGCACCGCGGCGATTGAGAATGTCGAACTGCCGCTTGTGTATGCCGGCTTTCACTCGAAAGAGCGTCGGCAGCAGGCCCTTCTTGCCATGGAACAGGTTGGCCTAGCCGGTAAGGAAAATAACCACCCGAGTCAGCTTTCGGGCGGTCAGCAGCAGCGCGTGGCCATCGCCCGCGCCCTGGTTAACAATCCCGCCGTTATTTTGGCTGATGAACCGACCGGTAACCTCGACAGCAGCACTACCGAAGAGATTATGGGGCTTTTTACGGCTCTTAACCGGCAGGGAATTACGATAATTATGGTTACCCATGAGCATGATGTCGCGGCGTACGCCGGCCGGCAGATCACCTTTAAAGATGGCCGGATTATTTCAGACAGCCAGACAGGCAGAACGGTTTAGCGCGTGGACTTTCTTCAAACTCTCAAAATAGCCCTCCGGGCGCTGCGCACCAACAAGATGCGCTCTTTTTTGACTATGCTCGGCATCATTATCGGTATTGCCGCCGTTATCGCCATGATGGCGGTTGGAACCGGGGCCAGCTATGTCATCTCCCAGCAGATCGCCAGTATCGGCAGCAATATTATTCTGGTTGTGCCCGGATCGACGACCAGCGGCGGCTTGCGTACCGGCTCCGGCGGAGCCCAGACACTTTCCAGTGACGATTCCAAGGCCATCATGACCGAGTGCCCTTCCGTGGCATACGCAGCTGGCACTGTGAGGACATCGGGGCAGATCGTCAGCGGCAATATGAACTGGTCGTCAGTGGTCATGGGGGGGACGCCGGAGCTGTTTGAGATCCGCGAGTGGCCGGTTGTCAGCGGTCGCCCTATCAGTCAGGAGGATGAGAACGGTGCTGTCAAAGTGTGCCTGCTCGGTCAGACAGTCGCCGAAAACCTGTTTGGGTCTGCAGATCCGGTCGGGAATATTATCAGGATCAAAAAAATCCCTTTTACTGTTATCGGCATCCTCGACCGCAAAGGTCAATCACCTCAGGGGCAGGATCAGGATGATGCCGTTTTTGTGCCGCTGCGGACCGCACAACGCAATCTGGTCCGGTCGCAGCGAACAGGAATTGTCAGTGCAATTATCGTAAAGGCAAAGAGTGAGGAGCAGATTGACAAGGCTGAAAGCGAAATTCAGGCGCTTCTTACCCAGCGCCATCGGATCAGTAACGTTAAGGAACCTGACTTTTCGACCCGCAACCTGTCAGAGATTCTGGCGGTCGCGGAAAAATCATCAAAGGCCATGTCGCTGCTGCTTGGAGCTGTCGCTTCAATTTCTTTGATCGTAGGGGGTATCGGCATTATGAACATCATGCTGGTTTCCGTTACGGAACGAACCCGTGAAATCGGCATCCGGATGGCGATCGGCGCCAAAAAGAATGATATCCTGCTGCAGTTCATGACCGAAGCGGTGCTGCTTACCATGCTGGGGGGCCTGATCGGTATTGCTCTGGGGGCCGGAGGAGCCACGGCCGTGTCGCGCATGCTTGACTGGCCAACCATGATTTCGTTCCAATCCATCGCCATCGCCTTTGTCTTTTCCGGTGCAGTCGGTATCTTTTTCGGTTTTTACCCTGCCAAAAAAGCGGCCGGTCTCAATCCAATTGACGCGCTGAGGTATGAATAATATGACCGACTGCCCGATGTGTTCACGCTGGGAAAAAGAAAAGGATCTGCAGATCATTGAACTGCCATACTCCTATGTAACGCTGAACCGTGACCAGTATTTTCCCGGCTATACGCTGCTCTTTACCAAAGCTCACGTCACGGAACTGTTCCATCTTGATCGCGATGTTCGCTCCACTCTGATGGAAGAGGTTTCTTCCGTGGCTGAGGCGCTGTATGGCATATACAAACCTGCCAAGATCAATTATGAACTGCTGGGAAATATGGTGCCGCATATCCACTGGCACATCGTACCGCGCTTCTCGACAGAATATCTCTGGCCACGGCCGATCTGGGCGGAGCAGCATGAGGAGCGGCTTCTTACGCCAGATGAGCAGCACCAACGCATTGAATCTATCCGGAGAGCTTTATCATGATCCGTTCCCACCTACATACACTTACCAACGGCCTGCGGGTTGTCTGTGTCGAAATGCCGCACCTTCACTCTGCCGAACTGGCAATTTACCTCAAGGTTGGGGGACGCAATGACCCGCCCGGACGGGAAGGCCTTTCGCATTTTCTGGAGCACATTCTGTTTCGCGGTACCGCTCAATTCCCTTCTTCGCTGGCTATCGAGTCGGCCTTTGAAGTCATCGGGGGGGCACCGAACGCCGCGACAGACGCCGAATCGACCTATTATTATTCACGGGTACATCCTGATAGTGTCAAACGTGGCATGGAAATACTCGCGTCAATGCTGATGAAGCCGCTCCTCTCCGGCATCGAGATTGAAAAGCGGATTATTGCCGAGGAAGCGCGGGAGGATCTTAACGAACAGGGGGAGGAGGTCAATCCTGACACCATTGTCAGTCGTATGCTCTGGCCCCGCCACCCGCTCGGGATGCCGACAATCGGCACTCTTGACAGCATTGCCGCTATCGGGCGGTCTGACTTGGAAGAACATCTGAAGAAGCATTATGTCCCTTCAAATGCGGTTCTGGTCGTATCCGGCCCGGTTACATGCAGTGCGGTCCTGGACGCTGCTACGGACTGTTTCGGGGAGTGGGCTGACACGACTGTTCCGCCGGCGCCGCTCGTAACACTCCGCCAATTTGCGCCGCAGGTCCGCTGCGTGCAGGACTCTGACAGCCAGATGAATCTGCAGCTCGCATTCCTCGGCTTCGCGCGCGATGACCGACGCTTTATGGCGCTCCGCTTTTTACGGAGAATCCTTGCCGGTGGCGGCAGTTCACGCCTGCACCTGCATCTGCGTGAGGAGTTGGGAATTATTTATTCCGTCGA
This sequence comes from uncultured Geobacteraceae bacterium, assembly GCA_903939115.1. Taxonomy (GTDB): domain Bacteria; phylum Desulfobacterota; class Desulfuromonadia; order Geobacterales; family Pseudopelobacteraceae; genus JACRCG01. The sequence continues at coordinate 14,259 of CAJAFV010000086.1, read as the reverse complement.
TGGCGCCATCGGGGCGTACGATGAAACCGGTTGCCTCGCATTTGATCTCTCGACAGCTCCAAACACCTTGATCCATGCGGTAGAGGCAACGTTTAAAGAGCTGCTTCTCGTTGCGACAACCGCGGTGCCGGATGAAGAACTGGAGCGTATTCGCAATTCCTATATTTTCGACCTTGAATTCAGCCGCGATTCTGCGTACGAAATGGGTGGGCGTTATGGCTGGGGCGAACTGATGGGTGTGGTCAGAAGTATTGAAGAGGATCAGGCAGAGGCACGCCGGATCACTGCCGCCGAGCTTCAGGACACCGCCCGGGCGCTTTTTGCCCCCGACAATCTACGCCTGGTGGCGGTAGGGCCGTGGAAAAGGGGCATGAAGAAAAAATTACGGGAGTTGGTCGCGGAGTATCAACAACGATTTTGATAGACGTGGCATCAGTAGGCGGTTTCTAAAATGTTCATTTTTATTCGGCCGATGATAGCAAGAATTGGCGCCATATCTTCAGGGAGATGCCCTTCAAGAAGCTTAAGATGCGTAGGATCTGCAGGGAGCTGATTATACGTGGGGTCAATCGCAACCCAGCGATTCGCGATAAAACTTTCTGCCCAGCTGTGATACAGAAAACCCTTTCCTTCCACATGTACCAATCCTGAGACAAAGCGGGTCGGGATACCGGCGGCACGCGCCAGTGCCGTGTAGAGTCGGGCATGTGTCTGGCAGTTACCGCTCCTCGATTTAAAACTCTCAACGGCACTGCCGCCATCATCAATAGTGTCATTCAGCCAGGCGGCTGTCCAGGAAGCAAGAGCCTTGGCGAGGTCATCCTTCTTGACCCCTGCAGCAATCAATGTGGCCTGTGAACGAATCTCGGGCGCATCTGACTCTATTTTATCAGCCGGTTTCAGCTGTGCATCGGTCGTTTTCTCTACTTTCAAGTCAGATGATTTCAGAGCCAATGTGCCGGTCTTGAATAGTACCCGCCCGGCAGCCGTCATTTCCACCTGCTGCCCGCCACCCTGCAGAAGTGGCAGAGCGTCATTCCAGCCACTGATTTCGACCGCCAGACCGGTTAACTTCTTTACGTCCTTAATGGGCGGTTGTACACGCACCATACTGAAGTCATAAATCAAATCCTTCTTGGCGATCACCCAGTCACTGACGAATGCGCCAAGGGCTGTGGGCAGTTCCGCTTTTGTTGTCACCAACCCTTCTCGAACCGACTCCTCAAGGGTATTTCCCCGGCTGTCAACCCAGATTTCGTTAGTTACATACGGATACAGATTATTGCTGAGTTTCAGGGCAGGCAGACCCTCACTCGTCGTACCCTTACCCATCACTGTGATCAGAACATCCTTAATCCTGACCTCTTCCGGATCGAACGCCTGGATGGTATACGACGTTCCAGTCGAGACAGCGCGCATAAGTGGATAGAGATTAAGCGCCGGGGCAGGGTACACTTCGCCCTTAAATGTGAGCGTTTTTTCGGTTGTTCTGCCATGCGACTCTCTTTTAATATGGATGGCGTTACCGCTGACCAGGCCGGTGACGTGAGATGACACCCCATTGACCGTCTGCTCAACTTCAAGTGAGCGGAGAGCCAGGCTTTTTGAAACGAGGTATGTCTCCCGCATGAACGCCTTTTTGGAAACATTCATTACGTTCATCTGAACGCTTCCATTCCCTTCCATCAGGTAGCCATCACCCGACGCTTCAATCCGTTGCCGGAAAAATCCGACCCGCTCGTTGTTCACATAAACTCCGAACCAGCGTTCAGAGAGCGGTGGTGCATCGATTCTGCTGAATGGAGCCGCCATTGCGGCCAGGGCGCAGCAGAGAACGAGCAGCCCTGCAGTGATAAAGCGGTAACCTGTGTACATCAACAACCGCGTGTAAGGTCTGTACAGTCATGGGACTCGACCCGGTTTCTGCCATTGGCCTTTGCCCGGTACAGGGCGTCATCTGCCTGTTTGATAAAACCGTCGACCGTAACGGACTGTTCATTCGAAAAGCAGGCGACTCCCATACTTGCGGTAAGACAGAGTGGCGACAGCTGTCCATTAAACCTGGTCCCCTGCACCGCCAGGCGGATGCGGTCGGCGACCAAAACAGCTTCTTTCAGTGGCGAATCCGGCAGAATGGCGACGAACTCTTCGCCACCGTAACGAGCAGCACAGTCGTAGCTGCGCAACTCTTTCTGCAGCTGCAATGCCACCCTCTGCAGGACGACATCTCCCTGAAGATGACCGAAACGGTCATTAACGAGCTTGAAATGATCAATGTCAAGCATGATGAGCGACAGGTTGCCACCGCTGCGCACGCTTCGCTGCACCTCTTTGTCGAGCGCTTCCATCATGTAGCGGCGGTTAAATAGCCCTGTCAGGTGATCGGTGTTGGAGAGTTCCAGAAGCAGTTCGTTGGAGCGTTTCAGATCGTCTTGCAGTTTTTTGATTTTGAGATGGATTTTTACCCGGGCGACCAGCTCATCACGGTCAAACGGCTTGGTGATATAATCGCTTGCCCCCTGCTCAAGCCCCTTGATCTTACGCTCCCGATCGTTCACCCCGGTCAGGATGATAACCGGGACATCCTGAAGCTCCGGCCTGGCTTTGAGCATACTCAGAAACTTAAAGCCATCGATGCGCGGCATCTCCAGATCGCACAGAATGATATCAACCGGAGACGATAATAGCTTTTTAAACCCTTCCAGGCCGTCTTCCGCTTCATGATAGCGGCTGAAGAGATTGAACGACTCGAGAGTCCGGATGATCTGCTCCCGGACGGTAACCGAATCATCTATGATAAGCACACTGGTAGGCATAGCGCGGAAGTGTAGACGAATTCACCCTAAATTTCAATTAATAAAACGGCCATCTCTGTGGGAATTCAACAAATATCAGAGCAGCGGTTCATGGGCCAGGCGCTTCATTTCCGCAATCGTCGCAACATAATCAGTCGCTCCAAAAACGGCACTGCCGGCGACAAAAACATCCGCCCCGGCGTGTGAGATTCGGGCGATGTTTGACGGTTTGACCCCGCCGTCAATTTCAAGTTCTGCCTCAGAGCCACGACGATCAAGGAGCTCCCGCAATGAATGAATTTTAGGAAGGCAGGCTTCGATGAAACTCTGGCCGCCAAATCCGGGATTGACGGTCATCAGCAGCACTAAATCCAGATCATCGATGACGTAATCAAGAACATTCAACGGTGTCGCCGGGTTGAGCGAAACGCCGGCTTTTTTCCCGAAAGATTTTATCAGCTGTATGCTGCGATGCAGATGGCTGGTCGCTTCCGCATGTACGACAATGATATCGGAACCGGCCGCTGCAAAATCCGGGATATACAGATCGGGATTCTCGATCATCAGATGGACATCCAGCGTCAGGGACGTCACTTTACGGGCCGCTGCAACAATCAGCGGGCCGATCGTGATGTTGGGAACGAAATGACCATCCATAACATCAATATGGATGTAATCGGCTCCGGCCGCCTCAACGGCACGGATTTCATCACCAAGGCGGGAAAAGTCGGCAGACAGAATGGATGGCGCAATTTTTTTCATATAGAACTCCTTAGATCACAACCTACCACAGAGTCACAGAGGACACTGAGGATTCAAGTCGATTTTAGTAAATCAGTACCTAATTCACCTGAACCGTTCTCATGTAAAAATGGTGAACTAAATATTTTTTCTCTGTGCTCTCGCTTCAAAGCGCCTCTTTTGGCTGTGACTCTGTGGTGAGGGTTATAAGATTTATACCCGTTTTAAGCGTGCGGCGAAGAACCCATCCATGCCATGACGGTGCGGCCAGACCCTGAACATGCCATAAAATGCGATCAGGTCACGCCATTCAGGAAAAATGTCGTTCAGGTTTTCTAACACGAACCCGGGGTGGTGCAAAAGAAAATCCTCCACAACAAGCTCATTTTCCGCTTCCGAGGTGGAACAGGTTGAATAGAGCAGTGTTCCTCCCGGCTTCAATTTCGTGGCAGCATTCTTCAAAAGGGTTTTCTGGACGGCGGCCAGACGGGTGATGTCCCCGGAAAAGAGCCGCCACTTGGCCTCCGGATTGCGACGTATAACACCAAGTCCGGAACATGGCGCGTCCAGAAGGATGCGGTCAAAGGAGCCGTCAGGAAAAGTATCCGGTTGATGCAGGTCAGCAACAGCCGTTGAAACTGCGTTCATGCCGAGTCGGCGGAGATTGTCCTGAACAGTTGTCAATTTCGATCGGGATATATCGGTAGCGATCAGTTCGCCACGGTCGTCCATCAGCTCGGCTATATGGCAGGTCTTTCCGCCCGGGGCGCAGCAGGCATCCCAGATCCGTTCTCCAGGTTCGGCGCCCAGCAATCGGCCGGCCAACTGTGACGCTTCATCCTGTACAGCGAACAGGCCGGCATCAAAACCGGGCAACGTGTTGATAATATGGCGCCCGACGAGAGTTATGCCGTCTGGTGAATAGCGACAGGGGGCCGCTTCAACATGTTGCAGGGTAAACTCTCGCAGCAGTTCGTCGCGACTTGAGCGGAGCGTGTTGACGCGAAGCGTCAGCGGAGGCTGCTGAGAAGAGGCCTCAGCCAACTGCCCGGCCTCGGTAACGCCAAGTTGGTCAAGCCATTGCTCAACCAGCCATTCCGGTTGTGAGTGGCGGGTCGCTATCGCCGCCGCCGGATGAGTGCTGATATCAGGAAAACTGATCGTATCGCGGCGGCGCAGATAGTTGCGCAGCACGGCATTGATCAGTCCGCTCGTGCCTGGCGTGATCAGCTTTGCCAGGTTGACCGATTCATTCACGGCGGCAGATTCAGGGATGCGGTCAAGGCAGGTCAGCTGATACAGGCCGATGCGCAGGATAACGAGCGCCAGCGGATCAAGCTCAATCATCGGTTTTTCAAGCAGCTGCTGAAGTATGTGATCCAGCGTCCCCTGGCGGCGCAGCACACCGAAAACCAGCTCGGCATATAACCCTCGATCCGGTCCGGTTAGTACGCCGTTGGAGAGCTCAATGTCGATCAGGCGGTCGGCAAAACCTCCTTCTTTCCTGATGCGTAAAAGGGCTTCGCAGGCGGCTTGTCGTGGATTTGCAGAAGAGGTGCCGGTCGCTGGTCGTCTGATAATCATTTCGGGCATACCGTGTTACGTGAATTCATACCAGCCTCACATGCTTATTTGATGGTGTTGTGAAAGATCTTCCGGGGGCATAATAAGCGACCAGAGGAAAAAGTGCAAGTGCGGGTGGTCTTTCCTGCTATTTCATTGGCAAATACGGCTATTTATCTTGCATACCGCAGGTTGATTTGGTATATTTCCAGACTTTCTCTATCTCGCATAAGAACTGAATTTCATTAATGAATCTTCTCGCAGTTGAAAAACCTGCCCGTTACATGGGCGGCGAAATGGGCTCCATTCGCAAGATTGATGCAGATGTCCGCTTTGCGCTTGCGTTTCCTGACGTCTATGAAGTCGGCATGAGTCACCTTGGCCTGCGGATTCTCTATCACATCCTGAATGAAGTTGAAGGAATTGCTGCAGAGCGTGTTTTTGCTCCCTGGCCTGACATGGAAACAGAGATGCTGGCCGCAAAAGCACCCCTGGCAACACTTGAAACCGCCACTCCGCTGGCAGCCTGTGACATAATCGGGTTTACACTGCAGTACGAACTTTCTTACACGAATATTCTCTCTATGCTCCGCTTGAGCGGCATTCCGCTTCTTGCCAGCGACCGGAGCGAGCTGTTCCCGCTCATTATCGCCGGCGGCCCGTGCGCATACAACCCGGAACCGTTGGCCCCGTTCTTTGACGCGGTATTGCTGGGGGATGGTGAAGAGGCTACTCTGGAAATAGCCCTTGCTGTGCGGGAATCAAAAAAAACCGGCGAGAACAAAGCCCGTCTGCTCGAGCGGCTCTCTGCGATAGAAGGCGTCTATATCCCCTCGTTCTTTGATCCGAAGTATGCTGCCGACGGCACCCTTTCGGAGATAACTCCGCTCAAACCAAACTACACATCTGTCCGCCGCCGCTTCCTGGCGGATCTCAACTCGGCTCCCTATCCGGATTCTCCCGTTGTGCCGTTCATGAAGACAATTCATGATCGGGTAGCGGTCGAGATCGCGCGCGGCTGTACCCGAGGCTGCCGTTTCTGTCAGGCCGGCTATGTCTACCGCCCGCTGCGCGAACGCTCTCCGGAAACAATTCTGGATGTCATAGAAAAATCTCTCAAAGCCACCGGCTATGACGAAATATCGCTGCTGTCGCTTTCTACCGGCGATTATTCATGTGTAACCCCGCTGGTAACCGAGTTGATGGCACGCTATGCCGAGGATCGGGTGGCGGTATCGCTCCCATCCCTGCGCGTCGGGAGTCTGTCGGACGAGCTGATCGATGAAATAAAAAAAGTACGCAAGACCGGCTTTACGCTGGCACCCGAGGCCGGCAGTGACCGGATGAGGAGGGTTATCAATAAAGGGATCAGTGAGGCCGACCTTATTACCGGCGCCGCGGCGATCTACCACGCCGGCTGGCGCCTGATCAAGCTCTATTTTATGATCGGGTTGCCGGGTGAAACTGCTGAAGATATTGCCCAGATTTCAACCCTGGCCCGACAGGTTAAAGACCAGTCAAAAGGGAGCGGAGTCTCCGGAGACGTAAATGTCGCCGTCAGTACCTTTGTGCCGAAAGCGCATACGCCTTTCCAGTGGGAACCGCAGATTTCATCGCAGGAAACCACAGATCTCCAGTATCAGCTGCACTGCGATCTGAAAAAACGCAAGCTGAAATTTAAATGGCAGGATGCGCCGCTTTCGTTCATGGAAGGCGTGTTTGCCCGTGGTGACCGGCGTCTTGCTCCGGTGCTGATCCGTGCTGTTGAACTCGGCTGTCGTTTTGATGGCTGGCGCGAGCATTTTTCTCTGCAACGCTGGCTGCAGGCGTTTGCTGACTGCGGCGTCGAACCGGAATGGTATCTGCGACGACGGGATCTCAAAGAAGTTCTGCCGTGGGATCATCTCGATTGCGGTGTGACGAAAAAATATCTGCTGGACGAGCGCGAGCTGGCCCTCGCGGAAGCCCCAACAAAAGATTGTCGTGACGGCAGCTGCAGCTCCTGCGGCGTCTGCGATTTTACCGTTGTGACGAACCGGATTTCGCCGCAGGCAGATCTTCCGCAGCGGCCGGACATCGCGGTTGCTGAGCCGGCCGCCGCCCGCATGCGTCTCAGATTTTCCAAAACCGGCGTCATGCGTTATTTAAGTCACCTTGAGCTGATCACCGTTTTCACCCGTGCCGTCAGCAGAGGTGAAGTGCCGATCCTCTTTTCGCTCGGGTTTCATCCGCATCCACGCTTCTCGTTTGGAACTGCGACATCCGTTGGCGTAGAGTCACAAGCTGAGTACATGGATATGGTTGTTGCCGCCGGCATCACGGCTTCGGAGGTGCTGGCGCGTCTTAATTCCGTGCTCCCCGAGGGGTTGCAGATTCTTGACGCAGCAGAGATAGACGCCAAATCACCATCTCTCTCGACTTTGATTGATGCCACCCGTTATCGAATAACCATAGCCAGTGCCGATAAGGTCGAGCTAATAAATCAATGTGTGCAGTTTTTGGCACATAGCTCATTCGTCATTCAGCGGACTAAAAAGGGACAGACGCAAACGGTCGACCTGAGGGGCGAGACGGTGTCACTCAGTGCCGACGGCCAGGCGTTACTGCTTGTAGCCAAACGTGGTAAACCGGTCGAATTCGCCCGTGCCATTACCGGGACTGAATCGCTTCAGGGTGATGACATCCAGGTAGAGAAGCTGGAAGTCATCTTTACCCAATAAATTATAGACGATTTTATAGTTCATATATTTCAGATTAACGGAGAAAACCACCATGGGAGCTGAATTAGTAATTAATGCCGCTTCCCACGAAACCCGCATTGCGCTCATTGAGAACGGCACTATTGCCGAGCTTTATATCGAACGCAGTCGAGAAAAGGGAATTGTGGGGAATATTTACAAAGGGCGCGTTGTCCGCGTATTGCCGGGGATGCAGGCAGCATTTGTTGACATAGGCCTGGAAAAAGCCGCTTTTCTGTATGTGGCGGATGTGTTCGACGCCATTGAAGAGTATGAGTCGCTTCTCTACGCCGGAAGCAAAAAGGACGACGAGCCGACTCAAGAGCAGGAGGGTACTGACCGGCAAGAATTTCGGCCGCTCCATCCTATTGAAGATCTGCTGCAGGAGGGGCAGGAGCTACTGGTCCAGATTTCCAAGGAGCCGCTCGGCACTAAGGGTGCCAGGATTACCTCACATATTTCCCTGCCCGGCCGTCATCTGGTCTATATGCCGACAGTCGATCATATCGGTATTTCCCGGCGGATCGAGGACGAGGAAGAGCGCGAACGGCTGCGGGAAATTGTTGAACGCCTCAAAAGACCGGGCTCCGGCTACATCGTCAGAACCGTTTCGGAAGGAAAAAGCGAAGAAGACTTGATTGCCGACATGCTCTACCTGACGACAGTATGGGAGGAGATCTCCAATCGTCAGGCAAAGGGCGCGGTGCCGTCATTGCTTCATTCTGATCTTGATGTCGTCCAGAAAGTGGTGCGGGATATAGTTACCGAGCAGGTCGATAAAATTATTGTCGATTCTCAAGTGGATTACGACCGGATTGTCCATTTCATATCAACCTTTGCGTCAAAAATGAAATATTCGATTGAACTTTACGATGAAGATGAACCGATTTTTGACCATTACGGACTGGAAGTCGAAATCAGTCGCGCTTTAGGAAGAAAGGTCTGGCTGAAATCAGGCGGCTATATCATTATCGAGCAGACCGAAGCGTTGAGTGCCGTTGATGTTAACACCGGCCGCTATGTCGGCAAGCACAATCTGGAAGACACCATCTTAAAAACGAATCTGGAGGCGGTAAAGGAGATCGCGTATCAGCTCCGTTTACGCAACATTGGCGGCATCATCATTATTGACTTTATCGATATGGAAAAAGAGGTAAATCGCGAAAAGGTGTATGGAGCGCTGGAAGAAGCTTTGAAGGTGGACAAGTCAAAGACCAATATTCTTAAGATCTCCGAGCTTGGTCTCGTGGAGATGACCAGGAAGCGGGTTCGTGAAAATATCAGCCGGATGATGTGTGAGCCGTGCAGTTACTGTGAAGGGCGCGGTTATATCAAATCAAAAACAACGGTATGTCATGAAATATTCCGCGAATTACGTCGGGAAATGCTTGATATACGCGGTACTAAAGCAACCGTGACCGTACATCCGCAAGTTGCCGACCTCCTCTATGATGAAGAGCGCCGCGGTCTGGAGGAGCTGGAAAAGAAATTCAAAAAAAGGATCACTGTGCGGGCGAAACCGGGGTTCCATCAAGAACAGTTTGAAATTACGATCAACTGAATTTACTTGTCTTAATACGATGTAAACGCAACGAGGCGGTGACAATATCACCGCCTCGTTGCGTTTAACGGGATTGGATTGTTATGCGGCTTTGCTGTTCAAGCCTTCCTGCTCATGGTGAGCGGAGAAATATTCCATCGCTTCACGCATAATATCCGAGATGCTCTTGTGAGTGGTTTTCATCAACGTTTCAAGATGGTCGCGCTCTTCATCACTCACCCTCATTGAAATTACATTGTAACGTGGATTCTCTCTCATTCTTCCCATGGCTTATTCCTCTCTTAATGTATGTGACGTGTCCCAATAGTGTACGAACAGTTCTGCTGTATACATAAGCTATTATCATGCCAAAACGTAAAATAAATAATAAACTAATGATAATAGTGAGTTGAAATAAGACTTCAGCTGTCTTCTGGATTTTCATTAAAATAAGTGTGTCATTTTTGGCGCATAGTGGCCAAAAGTATACACTATTTAGAAACAGATTTCCGTTCACTCCCTTCTCAGAGAGGGTGAACTATGTTACGCCAGAGCGGAATATTAGAGCGATTCAGGAGGGGAAATTGTTTTTGGCTGTCGTACAACCACAATGTCATGCTTTTCGAGAAGGCGATAAAATGTCCGCCGCGGTAAATTTGCTAAGCGAGCCGCTTTAGCGACGTTTCCATTGCTCTCGTCAAGATAACGGGCGATGATATTCTTCTCGGTGCGAACGACCTGCAGCTCCCGCTCTGCCTTAAATGATACGCGCCGCCGCTTGACGTCGATATCCTGGCAGGATTCAAAAGTATTGGTAAAAACAGTGGGGAGATTTTCCAGTCGGATTATGCCATCTTTTGCCAGGACGGCACTACGCTCGATAACATTTTGCATCTCACGTATATTTCCGGGCCAAGGGTAGAGCTGCATGGCTTTCACGGCGCGCTCTTCTATGCCGACGATAGTTTTGTTGAGTTTTTTTCTGGCGTTATCAAGAAAATGTTGTGCCAGCTCAGGCACTGACTCAGCCCTCTTCCGCAGCGGCGGCAGCTCGATGCTGAAAACGTTAAGCCGGTAATACAGGTCTTCCCGGAACCACCCTTCCCGTACCCCCGATTCCAGGTCCTTGTTCGTGGCCGCTATCAAGCGGACATCCACCTTTTTAACGGTTACACCCCCTACCGGGCGAACCTCGCCAAGGTCCAGTATCCGCAGAAGCTCCGCCTGCAGTTTTGGGGTGATGTCGCCGATTTCATCAAGAAAAATGGTTCCGCCGTTGGCCGCCTCAAACAGTCCTTTTTTATCAGCGATAGCTCCGGTAAACGAACCTTTTTTATGGCCGAATAATTCGCTTTCAAGGAGCGAGTCAGTTAAGGTCGTGCAGTTGACCGTCATCAGCGGCTTATCGTTTCGCTGGCTTTGGCGATGAAGCGCGCGAGCCGTCAACTCCTTTCCGGTCCCGGTCTCACCTCTGATCAGCACGGTTGTCGGCGTGGGGGCCACCTGGTGAATCAGCTCCATTACCTCCCTGATCCCGGCGTCACTGCCAACAATCGTGTCGTCGCCAGCCTGTCTGTCCAGCTCTCGCTGCGCCAATTCATAGCGCTGCTTCAGATAGCCACGCTCTTCCTCAATCAGTTGCATATTTCGGGGCAGGCACATTTCGATATCGGCAAACCCTTGAAAGACTGCTACGGCGAGCTCCCTGCAGGAGTTGTATCCGCAGGCCCGGCAGTTGAGCTCGTCTCCTTGCGTAAATTTATTTATTGAATGAAGAATGCGCTTAATATCATCCCTGCTCGGAACGGCGAGCTTCTGAGACTTGTCTGAATAAGAACGGGCGAGATCCGGCAAAGACGAGCTCGAGCGGTAGTGTTTCGCTGTCTTATACGCAGGAGCGGCGCTGTTGTGGCAGACGATAAGCTTGCGCTTGAAAAAATGATTGAGCTCTTTGTCACGAGTCGGCCCATCGACACAGCCACCGTCACAGAAACGAAGATCAACAAATGCCGGCGAAATCCGGTCAGCAGCCAGGTCGCGAATTATACCGATAGTATGGGCTTCACCTTCGGCACTGATGGTTTCATTGTCCTCAAAGTCGGTCGGAATATCAAAGACCTTAAGCGGGCCGCCGGTAAGTGAATACAGACGCCCGGCACCCGGATCAATCCCGTCGAACGGCATTTCAAGGAGAGTGGCTGGAGTGATTCCCCTGTTTTTAAGAAGTTTATCCATCTCCTGGTAGGTGAGTACGACGTCTATCGCTCCGGAAACCTCTCCCTGAATTTCGAACTTTGCCGCAATGCAGGTACTCACGTAAACAACCTTGGTCTCATCGCCGAGAATGCTTTTAATGAAGCGCCCCATCGCAACCATTGGTGAAACAATCGGCATAAGATTCGAAACTAATGCCGGGTAATGGCGTTCAATCAGATCGACCACAGCCGGACAATGCGATGAGATGAGCGGCTGTTCAGAGGAGCTGAGCGCCTCCCGGTAACTGCCGGCAATCATGCGGGCACCGTATGCTCCCTCATGAACTTCGCTGAAACCGAGGCTTTTCAGGGCTGCAACCAGCTGCCCGGGGTGCAGGGCATGGAAATAAGCAGGAAATGAGCAGCCGAGTACCGCCACAACCGGTGCACCCGAAGTCAGCATCTCCTGTGTTTTCACCATACGGTCAACAACAACTTTAGCGTGTTGCGGACAACTCAGGCAATTCCCGCAGCCGATGCAGCGGTCGTACATGATCTGAGCAAAGCCACCGTCAATCTTGATGGCTTTGACCGGACAGCTCCGAACACAGGAATAGCAGCGACGACAGCGCTCTTTATAGGTAACGATAGGTTCCATGGCTGTTCTTATAACCTATTTTCTTAGGGTGTGCAATAATTGGCACATAATTATGCCGTCTGAATTACAGAGTCATGTAAGCCATAAGTCGAAAGCTACTACTGACCATGGAAAATTTGAAACTGCCTATTCAAGGCACTTTCATCGTTACAGTTGCGGATGAGGGTCTTATAACAAAAAAGGAGACTGCTGGAAGCGACTTCATTAGGGAGTGATTCATTACTAAGGAAATAAGGCTAAAAACCTTTGAAATCAAGGGTAAAGGCACTTTAGGAGCGACTGGATGATTCACCCAGTTTGTCAATGATATGGCGGCATCGCCCATTATTGTGGCGGAAGATCAATAAACGTCTTTTTGTCAATACGGTCAAGGCTGATTGCCATCATACGCAAGCCAAGCATGATAAGGACAAGTCCTGATACCGCAAACAATACATCACGAGACGCTAGGCTGACAATACCGATAGTTGTAAAGGCAATGCCCACAACCTTGCATTCATTCTGTTTTTCAACACCTTTCATGCTAATGGCACGACAAGTAAATTGGACGCATAGAACCCAAAAGGGTAACAACAGAACGTATATTAAATATTGTTGCATAATGTAAAACCTCTCCCGTCTCACCCCATAATATTAATTCCGAAAACATATAATGGAATATCCAAGAATATTCAAATGATATCCGTGCCAAAAGCGAATATTCCCGTGAACCTTTCCTCGTCATTCCAATTTAAATCATTCTCTAATAGACTCTCCGTCACGTTCTGATAGGGTTCATTCGTCAAATAATTGTGGAAATGTGTTGAAAGCGTGAACAGCAATTACTTGAGGGGGATAATTATGGAGAGTGAACAGACTCGCGTACACCGTAGGCTCATAAAGGCAATCATGTCATTTACCGGAGCCGCTAACAACAGCAGTCTAAAGGTGTTACGAGAGGCCACGCAGTAGTTAAGCGAAGCCTTGAAAGAGCCACAGAATATTCTTTATCTGATGGAGGTAACCGACATTTTGTTAGTTGAGGAGGTCACTACCGATGAGGATGCCGAAAAGAACGGCTCGCCACATTGAATTGGAAAGGTGGTTGTCGTTCTTGTTAGATGAGAAGCCTCACCTCAACCCCATAAATGCAGTGCTGTTTAGAGCAACAGGGGCGAGTATGGAGCAAGTGCGCCTGTATAGATAATTGCTCCTCCTCCGCGAGGATATGAGATTAAGACAAAAACGATTATCCGGAGAAGTAGCCATGCTGGATAAATCGGTAGAGAAGTTATTTCAAGCGGTATAAAATAGCCAAGATAAAAGAGACTATTGATAGTTTGCATTATAACGGTGTAGAATTCAACTAAGAAAAAGGAGGTCTTCATGAGAATTTTTATCATAACTATTTTAGTACAGGTGCTTTGTTCTATAACTGTAACGAGTTTTGCTGATGATAATTCGGATTGTCTGAACAGTTGTTCAAATGATAAGCGTTCAAATGAAATGTTCTGCCCGCCATCTGGTGGATTCTCTGATGACGACCACAAACAGTGCATTGGCAGAATCGCTGCAACATACAAAGAGTGTGTTAAAGTATGTTCGCCTCCAGCAGAAGTTCCACAGCAACTCCCAGCTAAAATAGAACCTCCTCCTGAATCTATCGATTCTGGTACAACTGATAACAAGTGAGTGTGTGGGCCTGATGTCATCATTACAGCAAAAAGTTGGAGTTTATCTCACGATGAGAGGCCACCCTCATCAGGTGGCCTCTCATCCTCTCTCTCTATGTATTCCCCCTGTGCTAGTTTTTAGCAGCTACTTCAACAGTTTCATTATTAACAACTGATACAATCCCTTTTACCATTCCAGTTGCCATCAATACTGCCGGAATAACCTGTGCTACAACTATCAGGGCACAAAAACCAAGGAACACCCAAACAAAAATCCCACTGTTGTCTTCACGCATACCTGTTGCTGCCATTGCTGATGCTGGGGCTATGATTCCTGCGATTGTTATAATAAGTGCTCTCATGACATCCTCCCTTTT
>CAJAFV010000085.1 GCA_903939115.1 uncultured Geobacteraceae bacterium | reverse complement strand
GAAGATGATGGTGCGTGTTGAAGATATCGCCTGTCGTCTGGGTGGCGAGGAGTTCATTGTACTGCTGCCGAATACGGACTGTGAAGCCGCAGTCATTTTGGCAGATCGCATGCGCAGCAGCTTTGAGCAGTACCCCAGAATCACCACGCCAGTTGTGACGGCCAGTTTCGGTGTTGTCCGGTTGCTGGAGGGGGAAGACGAGGACGCCCTGATGAGGCGGGTTGACGCAGCACTGTATCAAGCCAAACATGAGGGGCGCAACCGGGTGGTGGCGGCGTGTGATCTGCCGCTTGCCGGTATTGCAGAAATAGATCGTAAAAGTGTCAGCGAGGATTATCGCCTGACCGGGGAGTTACTGTAATGGACAGTGATATTACTACCGTAATGATGCAGAACGAAGAGCTGCTGCGGGCAGTTGCGGAAAAGAGTGAACATGAGACCCGGTTGCACACCCTCATCGCGCAGATACCGGCGGGCTACTTCCGTCTTGATGTCGAGGGGCATTTTCTCGATGTCAACGGTGCCTGGCTGCGAATGCACGGCTATGATTCTGCGGATGAGGTTATCGGCAAACATTTCAGTATAATGCAGGTTGACAGCAGTTCGGATTCTGCTCGCGCACATAGTGACGAACTGCAGCACGGCGGGCCGGTCCCCTTCGGTGTGTTCAAAAGTCGCCGTAAAGACGGCTCGGTCGGTCATCATACGTTTTCCGCCTGCCCTGGTGCGAATTGTGTCAACAACGTCGGATGTGAGTGGTTCATAATCGACGTCAGCGAACGTATAAAGCTCGAAGAAGAAAAGATGGCAATGGAGCGGCAGATTTATCAGGCCCGGAAACTTGATGGCCTTGCCGTGCTGGCCGGTGGTATCGCGCATGACTTCAACAATATCCTGATGATCATCACGGGGTATTGCGGCCTGACAAAGCTTGCTTACGATACCGCTGAAAAGCACATTCCACAGATAGAAAAAGCCGTTGAACGTGCCGCTGAATTGTGTCGCCTGATGCTGGCATACGTAGGGCAGGCTACTCTTGCCGAGACGCGGGTGGTTATGTGGGCGCTGGTGGAACAGGTGGTACATCTGCAGAAAGAGACGATCACCCGGAACGTGGCGATCAGCTCACACTATTCACAAAATATTCCGTCAATCAGAGGTGAAGCCGGCCAACTCAGGGAGATAGTCTCGAATCTGATCCGCAATGCTTCGGAGGCGATCGGCGAGGCGCAGGGAAAAATTACAGTCTCCCTGACAAAGACAACGATTCACCCGGGGCTCTCTGAAATGGATCATCTCGGCACAGTCATACCGGCTGGTGGATATGTCTGCCTGACGGTTGCCGACACCGGTTGCGGTATGGATGATGAAGCCAGGCTCAGAATGCTGGAGCCATTCTACAGCACGAAAAATACGGGGCGCGGCCTGGGGATGTCGTCGGTACTCGGTAACATCAAGGCGCATAACGGAGCGCTGCAGATCACCAGCCAACCGGGCAGCGGCACCACCTGCAGGGTTTATCTGCCGGTCCGGAGCAGTGACGCCGCCGATAATGAATCGATTCAGCAGATATCTCCGGTCACCTGGAGAAGAGGTGCCACGATACTGCTTGTCGAAGATGAAGCAGAGCTCTTGCTGGTAATGAAAATGATTCTGCAAAAACTGGGATTCACGGTTATCGAGGCATCAAACGGCAAGGAAGCACTGGAGCTGTATCGGGACAACGCCGAAGATATCGCTCTGATCATGACGGATATAGAAATGCCCGTCATGGATGGTTATGCCCTGTTCGGCGAGTTGAAAAAGCTCAAGCCTGATCTGCCGATCATAATTGTCAGCGCTTTTGCGGATACGGTTATTACCTCAAAGATACCGTGCGACAATATTGCCGGGCTCGTCAACAAGCCGTATAACTTCAGCCAGCTGCAGGATGTTTTACAGGGTGTTGTGGATGGTCTGCCTGAATTTTTAAATGCCGATTGTAGACCTAAAGTCAAAAGCCTTCCTGATTCGTTCTGATTCGCCGCTAAAAAGGTTTTTTGTCCCCTCTCCCTGAGGGAGAGGGTTAGGGTGAGGGGAAAATGTTGCAATTTCATGGCACCGTACCCCCTCATCCGGCCTTCGGCCACCTTCTCCTTTAGGCCCTGTGGATCCTCAGGGAGAAGGGTCTTGCGGCGAATGAGAACGAATCAGGAAAGCCTTTCAGCCTGACTGAAGTAACGCAGTACCCCCTGGCGGGGAAAATTTATTACCTTGAAATTGGCAATAAATACGATACAATTCCGCTCTGAAACTACTTTTTCAGAGGGGTACGGCGGCAATGGTTATTACAAGCAGACCAGCACGCCACAACAGATGAACGTTACCACCTTTCAGTGGCACTCTATCAAGACACGGGTGACCTTGTTCACGCTGGCTATATTTGCGCTCAGCATCTGGTCGCTGGCGTTCTACGTCACCCGGATGCTGCGAGAGGATATGGAACGGTTGTCGGGTGTCCAGCAGTTGTCGACTGTTTCTTTCGTTGCCACTACGATTAATGCTGAAATGCAAAGCCGGATGAATGCGCTGAAACAGATTGCCGACAGGATTGATGCACCGTTGCTCGATAACCGGGCGGCGCTGCAGAAATACGTTGAAGAGCGCCCGCTTCTGCGGATTCTCTTTAACGCCGGAGTATTCGTCACCGGTCCCGACGGCACCGCGATTGCCGAGAATCCGCTTATTGGACGGGTCGGCCTCAATTACATGGACAAGGACCACATAGCTGCCGCGCTGAATGAGGGGATAGCGACGTTTGGCAAGCCTGTCATCGGCAAGAGGGTTGTCGCTCCGAGTTTCGCCATGACGGTGCCGATTCATGATAGTCACGGCAGGGTGATCGGTGCCCTGGCAGGAGCAACCGACCTGAGTAAGCCGAGCTTTCTGGACAAGGTTTCCGAAAGCAGCTTCGGCAGGAGCGGCGGCTTCGAGCTTGTTGCACCGCAGCACCGGCTGATTGTCACCGCCACTGATAAAAACCGCATCATGAAACAGGTTCCTCTCCCCGGTGTTGTCCCGCTTAGCGACCGTTTCATTGACGGATACGAGGGGTCAGGTATTCTGGTGATGACTGATGGCGTGGAGGTGCTGGCTTCTGCCAGGCGTGTGCCGGTGGCAGGCTGGTTTGTCACGGCAATTCTACCCACCGAAGAAGCCTTTGCCCCGATTCATGGCACGCAGAAGCATATACTACTTACCGCAACACTGCTTACCCTGCTGGTCGGTTGTGCTACCTGGTGGATGTTACGCCGCGAACTTTTACCGCTCCTTGATACCGTCGCACTGCTTGCAGCCATGCCGATTGAAAACCAGCAACATCAACTGTTGCCAATTACCAGCCAGAACGAAATCGGTCAACTGATCGGCGGCTTCAATCGGCTGCTGGAAACTCTGGCGCATCAGGAAGAAGTGGTGCGGGCAACTGAAGCGCGCTTTCGTACGATGGCCAATTCGTCCCCGGTGCTGATATGGATTGCCGGCACAGACAGGCTCTGTACCTGGTTCAACAAGGTATGGCTAGATTTTACCGGTCGCACGATGGAGCAGGAATGTGGCAACGGCTGGGCTGAAGGGGTCCACCCGGACGATTTCAAGCGCTGTCTTGAAACGTATGTGACCGCCTTTGACGCGCGTCAAAGCTTTTCAATGGACTATCGTCTGCGCAGGTCTGACGGCCAATATCGCTGGCTCAGTGACGACGGTATTCCCCTCTTTGAGGAGAATGAGTTCAAGGGGTATATCGGTTCATGCATTGATATAACCGAGCGTAAACTGATGGAAATTGCTTTGCATAACAGCGAGGAGAAACTCGGCTATCAAAATGAAGAGATGCTGGCAACGGAAGAGATGCTTATGGTGCGTATTGATGAATACGAAAACATCCAGAAGCAGCTTCGGGAAGCCAAAACTGTCGCTGAATCCGCCAACCGCGCAAAAAGTGAATTTCTGGCCAACATGAGTCATGAAATTCGTACCCCGATGAACGGCGTCCTCGGTATGACGCAACTCCTCGATATGACCGTTCTGACCACGGAACAGCGCGAGTATGTGAATGCCCTCAAGCTGTCCGGGACAAACCTGCTCTCCCTGATGAGCGATATCCTTGACCTTTCAAAGATCGAGGCGGGAAAAATCACCATTGAAGTGGCAGAATTCAGCCTGCATCGCTGTATCAACGATGTCCTCCTGATGCAAAAAACCGCCGCATTTGACAAGAAGCTTGCCCTGAAACTGGATTTAGCCGGGGAGATTCCGTATCTCGTGGTGGGAGACCAGCTGCGGATCAAGCAGATACTGCTCAACCTGCTGGGGAATGCGATCAAGTTCACGCAGCAGGGGAGCGTGACACTTTCAACGCACCTTCTGGAACAGCACGGTTCGTCGGTGCTTATTCAGATAGCGGTACATGACACCGGAGTCGGCATCTCGCAGGAGCATCTCGAGACTATTTTCCTGCCGTTTACCCAGGAAGACGGTTCCATAAGCAGAAAATTCGGAGGGACCGGCCTCGGACTGACTATCAGTCGTCGCCTGGCGGAGTTGCTGGGGGGGGAACTCACCGTTGAAAGTTCACCAGACAGCGGCAGCTGTTTTACCGTGATGCTGCCGTTCACCGTAGGCAGGGATGCTGCTGCCATCGAGGCTCTCTCCTCAAAAACAGCTGTCGTCTGGGATGGCCCGCCGCTCCGGATACTGTTCGTGGAGGATGACAAGGTCAGCATCGCTTTCGGGTCGGCGCTGTGTAAAAAGCTCGGAGTTGACTTCGTAATTGCGGAGAATGGCAGGGAATGCCTCGCCGCTCTGGAGAACGGCGGCTTCGACCTCGTGTTGATGGACATTCAGATGCCGGTTATGACCGGCGAAGATGCCCTGCGTGAAATCCGCACCCGTGAGCAGGGGACAGCGGCCCGCCAGCCGGTCATTGCGATGACTGCCCACTCGATGCGCGGAGAAAAGGAAAGTTTTCTGGCTCAAGGTTTTGATGGCTATATATCGAAACCCCTGATAACAAAGGGGCTTATAGCTGAGATAAAAAGGGTTTTAAGGCTGTTTTGAAAATATTTTAACTTATTGTGTATACGTCCAGAGCAGTTCATTGCCGTTAACAATTTGGTTCCGGTTCGTCCTGGGTTGGAGTTAGTTACAGAAAGCATCACCACGGAGACACGGAGACACGGAGAAGACCAAAAACAAAAGCTAGAAGCTTTTTGTGGTTAAACAAAAAAGTCCTTCGTCTTTGACTTTCTCCGTGCCTCCGTGGCTCCGTGGTAAAAGTTTTTTTGTTCCGGCTCGTCCGGGTTGGGAAAGGGAAGATTTAGAAGGGGTTAGCCGGAGTTAGCCGCGAGAATATAAGAGTCACAGGGATATGGTGGGAGGGAATCCATGGATAAGCGTTTCAGTATACTGGCTGTTGATGATGAAGCGGTGAACATCCAGCTTATGACGGAGGCACTCAAAGACGACTACAGGATCATCACCGCCTTGAGCGGGCAGGATGCTATCGAGTTGCTTGAAGAGCATATGCCAGACCTGATCCTTCTCGACGTAATGATGCCGGATGTCAGCGGCTATGATGTCTGCAGAACCATCAAGGCTGATGAGAGGTTCGCAGATATTCCGGTCATCTTCCTGACGTCGCTTGATTCCCATGATGGCGAATTGCAGGGGCTTGAGCTTGGCGGCATTGATTATCTTACCAAACCGACCAATTTTGATCTGCTCAAGCTGCGCATCCGCAACCAGATCATCGTGAAAGCACGCAATGACCTCATGAAAGAACAGGTGATGCAACTGGCTCGCCAGAAAGAAGAGCTAGCTCACATGCTCGCGGAGATGGAGGCCCAGAGAAGTCTACACAGTAAGGATGAGGAAGAAAAGCTGGCACTTGAACATCTCTTCCAGCAGGCCCAGAAACTGGAAAGCCTTGGGGTTCTGGCCGGCGGCATTGCGCACGACTTCAACAATATCCTGGCGGTCATAATGGGGTACTGTTATCTGGTCAAAATGGACTATGAAACGGCTGAGGGGTTCATCCCGAAAATAGAGAAAGCCGCCGAACGCGCTGCCGGATTATGCCGCCAGATGCTGACATACGCCGGCAAAGCCCAGTCGGTACTGACTCAGGTCAATATAGCGGCACTGGTCGATGAGATGGTCACCATGCTGAAGGCTACCATCAGCCAGAATGTCGTCATCACAACCGACCTTGCTGCAGGTATAGACGCCATCAAAGGCGATGAAAGCCAGCTCAGGCAGATAGTCATGAATCTGATAATCAACGCTTCAGAGGCGATCGGCGAGGAGCAGGGGGCAATTTATGTCTCTTTGGAAAAGGCGGAGATCAAGGCGGGGCAATCTGAAAAAGATCATCTCGGCGCTATCATGCCGGCTGGCGAATATGTCTGTCTGAAGATCACCGATACCGGCTGCGGCATGAACGATGAAACCAGACGACGCATCTTCGAGCCGTTCTACACCACCAAATTTACGGGGCGGGGTCTCGGAATGTCGGCGGTACTCGGTATCATCACGGCGCATGGCGGGGCATTGCAGATCACCAGCCAGCCGGGCATCGGTACAACCTTCAGGGTGTATCTGCCGATCCGGATAAGTGAACATAAAGCGGCGCAGCAGGCTGCTCCGCTCTGCTGGCGGGGAAGCGGCACCATACTGCTTGTCGAGGATGAAACAGAGCTTCGGCTGGTAGTGAAAATAATGCTGCAGAAACTGGGGTTCACGGTTATCGAAGCGTCTAACGGCATGGAGGCCCTGGAGGCGTATCAGGACAACGCCCCGCACATAATCCTGGTGATGACGGATATGGGGCTGCCGGTCATGGACGGTTATGCGTTGATCCGTGAGCTGAAAAAACGCAATCCCGATCTGCCGATCCTCGTATCCAGTGGTTTTGGCGATGCGGTTGTCACCGCGAAGATACCCCGGGAGCATATAGCCGGATCAATCAGTAAACCGTATAACTATGATCAGTTGTGTGAAGTGCTGAAGAGGGTTGTGGAGGGGATGGAGAAGGGGTAGATTTGCGCCATAACCCGCCCTATCTCCTGTACCAGCTCTTCGATTCTAACCGGCTTCGAGACGTAGCCGCTGAACCCTTCCTCCACGAAGAGCGCCTGTTCCTCACGCATGGCAAACGCCGTCAAGGCGACAACCGGAATATTCGCCCCGTGATCCATCCGGCGCATGGCGTGCAGCGCCTCCACGCCGTTCATGGCCGGCATCTGGATATCCATCAGCACCAGGTCAAAGCCCCCCTTCTCTACTGCAGCCACTGCAGCACTGCCGTTTTCCACACAGGTTGCCGAGTGCCCCAATTTAGTCAGCAGCGATTTCATAAATTGCGCATTAATCGGATCATCTTCTGCGACAAGAATCCGCAAAGTCCCAAAAGAGAGCGGTTTGGTCGGCTGAACCGTCACTGCTGCCGGTGAATTTGCCTGATGAGAAACTGCAAACGGTATCAGCAACCGAAACCGGCTGCCGCACCCGACGCTGCTTTCCACTTGAATGCTGCCCCCCATCAGTTCTACCAGATGCTGGCAGAGCGTCAAACCGAGTCCGACGCCGCCGAATAAGCGCGTGTCGGAGCCGTCCTCCTGGACGAACGGCTTGAAGATGACCTCAAGCTTGTCCGCCGCAATGCCGATGCCGCTGTCCTGCACCGTCAGCTCGAGGAGCATGCTTGTTCTCTGTCGTTCCGCGACCCTGGCCGATACCGACACGCACCCGTTTGATGTAAACTTGACGGCATTGCCGAGCAGATTATGCAGGATCTGCCGCAGCTGCATCGAATCACCCACGAGCGCATCCGGAACATCAGCGGAAACCGTTACTTTGAAGTCGAGACCCTTTGCAGCCGCCAGGGGGCGCTGGATGGCAACAACCTGATCAATGTTCGCTCGCAGTTCGAATTCGTCCTGTTCCAGCTTCAAGGTGCCGTCAACTATACTGGAGAGTTCGAGAATATCGCGGATCAGTATCGTCAGGTTCTTCGCCGAAGAGGTGAGGATCCCTAAATAATGGCGTTGGTCCTGGGTCAAATCGGACATTTCCAAAAGCTGCGCCATGCCTAATACGCCGTTCATCGGGGTGCGAAGCTCGTGGCTCATGATTGCCAGGAACTGGCTTTTGGCAATGTTTGCCGATTCGGCGGCGACTTTGGCGTGACGTAATTCAACTTCCGCCTGTTTGCGCTCGGTGATGTTCTGGATGAATCCCAGAATTTTAAGCGGGTTTCCCTGTGCGTCTTTTTCTAACCTGGCAATCGAGTGAACTGTCTTGGCGGGAGAGCCGTCCAGAGGGTTAATGTCATACTCAACGTCATATTCACCTGCTCCGCTGACCAGATTGACAAGTTTTTGATGAACACGCTCGCGTTCAGGTATACAGGCTTCGATACTGTTAACAGGAAATTCTCCGGCGACAGGCGGATAGCCGAAAATGCGCAGCGCCTCAGCTGAACCCCGGATGGTATCCGTTCCGACGGTGTATACCCAGGAGCCGGCGCGACCGATCTGCTGTGCCATCAGCAGTTGCTCTTCGCTCCGCCGGAGCGACAGTTCACTCTCCTGTAGAGCTTTTATCGCCTCTGTACGTTCCATCTTCTGCTGGGCCAACTTGTCCAGCATGGAGTTGAACCCGGTGGAAAGTTCAGCCGCCTCGTCAGAACCGCCGAGCCTGGAACGTACGGTGGTATTGCCCGCCTGAATCTCTGTCATCACCGATTTAATCACGTAGAGCCGCTTCGTGATTTGTCGTCCCATGACCCATGCCAGCAGGGAGCCTGTCAGGATGGCGGCAAGCGAGTAAAGAAAGCCGTTGAGGGAAATCTCTTTCAGTCTCTGCATAACCCCGGTCTGCGCAATACCGACCCGAACCCACCCCACATGATGCTTCGACAATAGTACCGGATTGACAACGTCAATGAGTTTCAGGCTGTTGCTGAGGACCTTTTGACCCGGCTCTGTCGGCATGTCGAGCAGATACTGACCGACACGCGCATGATCGGTGTGTGCCAGCACCATGCCATTCACATCGGTCACGATGGCGAAACTCAGATGCTGATAGCTGTTTTGAGCATCAACAAGCTCCTGAAGCCCCATGACGTCAGCAGAAGCCGTGCCATTGGCTGATGAAGTGGCAAGGGAATGCGCCAGGGCTAGCGCGTGGTTCGATTGGTAGTCAAGAAAAACGGTCTTCTGCTTCCGGACGATATCCACGATAAACAGCGTCATCAGAACCGCATGAACGACAGCAACCCCGACAATCAGCTGGCGCCGTAATGAGCCGGATAAAAACAGGCGGATGCCGGAGGTCATTTCCCACCTCCGTCCACAATGCGTACATCCTTTTCAAACTGCGCTACGTAGCGCCTCACAACCTCATAATCGACATCGGACGCAGCATAGAAGCGATCGGTTTCCATTTCTGCAAGAATAGTGCGCCCTTCCGGAGTTGTGTGAAGCTGGAGCAGCTGCGAGCGGACCTGTTCCCTGATTTCGGCCGGTACGTCATTGCGCACCATGAATGAATTGTTGATCAGGTGGGGAGTTTCCCAAATAACTTTCAGCCCGGCCGCCTCTTTGGGATGTTCTTTCTGGAAGGATCTCCAGGGGCGCGGCCAGGTAGCGCCGGCGGCGACGTTGCCCAGGTACACATTCATGATGGAGGATTCCTGAGAACCGACGTAACGGTTTTCAATCTGTGTCGTCACGTTGATCCCCTGCTTATGGAGAAAGTATTGCGGCATAATGCAGGCAGCCAGGGCAGTGGCGGCAGGATAGCTGACCGCTTTGCCTTTAAGGTCGGATGGTTGTGTTATGAGGCTGTCACGCCGGATGATAAAAATGCCCTTAAAGTCATCAGACCGGCCCGCCATTGCAATAACAGTGTAGCCACACTTCATGGCTTCGAGTGTCTGCCAGGGGTTGGGGAGCAGGAAATGTGGTTCACGGGCCCGTATTTTAGCTTCAAAGCTGCTGTAATCTCTGGATGGTTCTACTTCAAAGGTTGCCGCGTTGAACTGTTTACTCAGGTGATCAGCCAATGGTTGGTAGGTCTGGATCAGTTTTTGGGGATTGTGAAGCGGATGAACGGCTAATAGATAATTCCGCGTGGCCCGCTGTTGCGGGGTTTTTCCGTACTGCGGTCCCTGACTGGGCAGGTTGTCCTGGTTACAGCCACAAATGGATAGCGCACATAATAGAACCAGTGCCGATGTATGACATATATTCATAGGTGGCCTCACAGCTGCAGGTAAGTATGCCAGCAGATGGATACACTGCACCGCCGCAGTAAAAAGGGATCCGATTAGCGCTAATCTTCAACCAGCGCTTCAAAACATCCCCTCTCCCTGAGGACCCACAGGGCCTAAAGGAGAGGGTTAGGGTGAGGGTGAGGGGGAACTTATCAGACAATCCCCCCCCTCATCCGGCCTTCGGCCACCTTCTCCCTCAGGGAGAAGGAACTAGCTGAAGCATAGCGCTAATCGGAAAAAGGGATTAAGCCGTAGGAGCGGCATCCTGCCGCGAATGCTGCAATGGCCGGCATTGTTGAATATTACCGCAATCGCGTTTTGGAAAACGCTCCTACAAAATGGTTTATCAGTCGAATCGGGTCGGCACGCCCTCTACGGCGCCCTTCACCACATCACTGAACTCCGTAAAGCTGTACGGCTTGCAGAGCATCCCGGCAATCTCCGAACGGGGAAGCCGTGAAGTTATAGTATCACTGGCATAACCGCTGGAGATAATGATCGGCAGCTTCGCATTCAGCTTTTTCAGATTGCTGAACAGCTCATAGCCGTCCATGACCGGCATGCCGATATCGGTAATGACCAGGGTGATATCGGCGGAGTTCTGTTGATACAGTTCCAGCGCCTCCTCACCGTTTGCCGCCTTGATAACCGTAAATCCGAGGACTTTCAGAATGGTTTCGGCGAGTACCTTGAGATGCCTTTCGTCTTCAACCAACAGAATCGTACCGCTCCCCTGCCACGTGCCTGAATCAGGCTGTTTAACCGGTTCAGCCGCTGCCGGTTCAGCGCTCTGCGTCGGCAGGTAGAGTCTGACGGTAGTGCCGAAACCACGGCGGCTGTAGAGCTGCAATGCTCCGTCATTGGCTGCAACGATACCGTGTACTGCCGACATTCCGAGGCCGCGTCCAAAAAATTTGGTTGAGTAGAACGGCTCAAAAATTCGCTGCCTGGTTTCGTCATCCATACCGCAGCCGTTGTCGGCTACCTCCATGCAGACGTACCGCCCTTCCGGTATTATCTTGCCGAGACAATCCTCATGTATCTCTCCTGCCGTGATCTCCATGCGTGCCAGCGAGACAGTGATCTCGCCATGTGCCTGACAGACGGCCTCCGACGCATTGACAATCAGATTCATGATGACCTCTCTGATCTGGCCGGCATCGCCGGTAACGATCAGGATGTTGTCCGGACGGGCAAATGTTATCGACGTATTCTCGGCAACGCCCGTTTTCATCATCCGGATCATCTCATCAAGCAGTCCCGTCATATCGAAATCTGTCTTGGCTGCTTCCGATTTCCCCGCGTATGTCAGCATCTGGCGGCAGAGTTCAGCGGCACGGTCGGCTGCCGTTTCTATCTCCGGGACATAGTGTGCTGCCTGTTCATAATTCATTTTTATCAGCGAGCAATAGCCGACGATAATCGCCAGGATATTGTTAAAATCATGGGCGATGCCGCCGGTCAGCACGCTGAGGCTTTCCAGTTTCCGGGCTTCGCGAATCTGCAGCTCAAATGCCTCTGCAGCGGCCTCGGTACGCTTGCGTTCGGAGATATCGGTCATGGTGATCCATGATTCACCCTGTTGCTCCGGCGCCGCCTGCAGATGTCCCCAGAATACGGAACCGTCACCCCGTACCATGCGCAGTTCACAGGCGTGTGTGTCACCGGTTTCAGCGATCCGCTTGCGGTACAGGTGATAGATGTCCTGATCTTCGGGAAAGATGAACCGCGGTAGGATTGCACTGCGCAGATCCTCAAGCGGCATGTCGAGCAGCGTGGTGACGGCACGATTCGCCTCGAGGATCATTCCCGTGTCGCTCAGGGTCAGATAGCCGACCGGTGCCAGATTGTAGAGATCAAAATAACGGGCTTGCGAGGATTTAAGTTCCTGCTGTGTACGGCGCAGTTCGTCGTTCTGCATCTCCAGTTCAACCTGCTGCAGCAGCAGTTCGTTGAGAACCTCTCCCGATTCCTCGGGAGAAAGAGAATTTAACGCTTTGGCACCACCTATATGTGTCTTGGTTGCGGCCCGGCGACGAAGTTCACGGGCTGTTTCTGTTGCCATAAAAGTCATCTGGAAACCCTCTCTTTCAGGAAAGATAAAAATCAGTATGCTGCATTACGAGCTTCATTCCTTCGGTAACATGTGTTAAGCGCGGCGTTATTCCCCGTATCCTGGCGCACTCCATCCATACGCGGAGAAGCTGCAGGCCGCTGGTATCAACCTTGCCGATACGCCGGCAATTTATCAGGAGCTGTTTGTCCTGTGTGGCATTCAGCTGCTGCAGGGAACGTGACAGTGAACTGATATTACCCACCGTGCCGCTGAGAGTCCAATCACCCACCAGATGCGCCTCCGAACCTTCTATGAATATGGACATACGCACGTCCTCTGGCTGACACGAACAGGAATTGTTGATTGCTGGTTAGCTTTACGCAAAACGTCAAAAGCGCCCCCCCCTCATCCGCCCTATCGGGCACCTTCTCCCTAATGGAGAAGGAACAACGTCAAGCCTTCTCCCTCGGGGAGAAGGTGGCCGAAGGCCGGATGATAAGGCAGCAGGTTAATCTAGAGGCAATTAGCTGACTGATAACGCTGAGAATCTGTTGATTACTAATTATACTCTACACAATGCATGCCAAGCGCAGCATTGAAAATAAATCAATAAATACAGTATGTTGCATGATTTCGTTCCGTGGGGTGAAGTAAAATATTTGCAGGATGAGATGTGCTATTGAGGGGGTATATCGGGTGTGATTTGATATAAAACGGGGGGTTGCGTGTGGGTAAAAATTTTACCGGGAGGTAAATAATTTACCTCCCGCAATTACGTTTTTTTTCGTCGGTTGGCAATGGTCTGGCGGGTTATGCCGAGCGTGGCGGCCGCCGCGTTGAGATTGCCTGCCGAACGACGCAGCGCCTCGTCGATCAGATACTCCTCAATCTCATGAAAGGTCGGAAAGTGGCCGAAGAGAGCGTCGATTGAAAATTCCGCGTCAGCGTGGGACGGTTCTCTGTCGGTTGGTGCCAGAGTTCCTCGGCTGCGGACACCGAAACAGTGTGCCGACAACTCTCCTTCGTTACAGCGTGCCACGGCATCGTATATCATCGCTTTCAGTTCTCGAATGTTGCCCGGAAAGCTCAATCCTTTCAGAAAGGCGACGGCACTTGCTGAAACGGCGGGGCGGCTCTTGTTATACGAGAGTGCCGCTTCGGCGACAAAATGCTCCAGCAGGAGTGACATGTCTTCACGGCGTTCACGCAACGGGGGGATGTTGATCTCATGCATGCAGAGCCGGTAGTAAAGATCCCTTCTGAACAGTTGTGCCGCTACCCGCTCGGGGAGTTTGTGGTTGGTGACCGCTACGACCCGCGCCGTGGTTTTTTTGAGCGCGTCCGAACCAACCGGATAATATTCACCTTCCTGTAAGAGCCTGAGCAGTTTTATCTGCGATCGTTCCTCCAGATCGCCGATTTCGTCCAGCAGGAGAGTGCCGCCGGCGGCACGCGCAATCATCCCTTCGCGTGCCTGATCAGCGCCGGTGAAGGCTCCTTTCTTGTGACCGAAAAGCGTATCCGAAAAGTTTGCATCATCCAGGCCGGCTACGTTGACGCTGACAAATTCGCCACTGACGCCGCTCAGGTGGTGCACCGCACGTGCCATTAGTTCTTTTCCCACTCCGGTTTCACCGGTAATCAGAATCGGCAGCTGCGAGCCGGCAACTACTTCGGTGTATTGAAACAGCGCCTGCATCTTGCTGCTGCAGGTCTTGATAGCTTCAAAGGCAGACGGACAATCAAGAGTATTATCCAGCATGCGCCGTTTAAGAGAGAGCAGCTCTCCCTGCATAACGGTTATTTTTATTGCATTCCTGACACAGGCAAGCAGCCGGTTGGTCTCGACCGGCTTGTGCAGGTAGTCGATCGCCCCCTGTTTCATGCAGTCGACAGCCAGATTCAGTTCGTTGGCGCCCGAGATGACAACGACCTGGATAGCGGGATAATCACGACGGATAGCGCCAAGCAGTTCCTGCCCTGACAGATGCGGCATGCAGAGATCCAGCAGTACCATTGCGGCGCCATGTACCTCGATAAACGGCAGCGCCTGGCGGCTGTCACAAATGCAGTGAACGTTTTTTATCCCCGCTTCCCGCAGTGTGAGCGCCATCATGTCGCAGCAGTTTTTATCATCGTCTACCAGCAGGACCGGAAGATATCTGGAACGCGTTTCAGGCATGGTTATACTCCTTCTGCTCCGTTTTGCACCGGCAGTGACACCAGGACGCGGGTTCCTGCTCCCGGCGCGGAATCAATGGAGAGCTCACCGCCATGATCACGAACGATCCGGTCGGCGACGGTCAGGCCGAGCCCGATACAGCCACGATCCTGCCAGGTGGAAAAAAATGGTTCGACGATCTGCTGCCGTATGTCAGGCTGGATGCCGATGCCCTGATCTGATATCTGCAGCTGCAGTTGCTGCCGGCCGTTCACCCGGTGATAGGATGCGGAGAAAACCACGCCGCAGGAACGGTCGGGGAGCGAATGGAGAGCGTTCAGCAGCAGATTGAGCATGACCTGCAGCATCTGCTGTGCGCTGCCGGGAAAAGTGGGAAGATTATGGGCGACGTCAAGAGTGAAATGCTTCGTATGCGTGGAAATTCGTGGCCGCAGCATCGTGCTGCAGAGGGTTGCCAGCTGCGTGACGTCTACGCTGTTAGCGGCGGTAATGCGGCCATCGCCGGTGAATTCAGCCAGAAAGGAGCCAAACTGGTCAAACCTGAGCGCTGAGTCGTTCTGGCCACGCATGACCTGCGGCATGACCTCAAGAATGTGACCCCAGGATTCCCTGAAACCGCTCGGTACACGGTCGGCTGCCTCGTCCAGTTCAATGTAGAGGCCGGTTGCATCCTTGACCAGTTTATCAAGAAGCCTGTTCCCCAGAAGAATTGAATTAATCGGATTTATCAGGTCGTGCCTGAAGTCACGCAGCAACAGCATCTGGGTGGCGGACCAGTTGAATCTGGCAAGATTTTCAAAAGAGCAGTCGCTGCTGCCTGCAGTATTCATGGTAGTGCGACCCGTATGTTTGAAATTGGCATTACTTCACCAGCACATTCTGCAGCACGGCAAGCAGATCATCGAAAATCAGCGGCTTGGGGAGATGTTCGTTCATGCCGACGGCAAGGCATCTGTCACGATCCTGCTGTGAAGCGTTTCCGGTGAGCGCAATGACCGGAATATCATGCTGACGCACGGCCGAAGCCGGATTGCGGATGACGGTGGTGACCTGATAACCGCTCATTTCGGGCATCATGCAGTCCATCAGAACCAGCGCGTAGTCATTGTTCTCCAGCGCCAGCAGCGCTTCCATGCCGTCCTTGGCAACATCGACCTGGTAGCCGCAGTTCTCGAGCAGCAGCGGTAATATTTTCCTGGCCGTCGGGTCGTCCTCGGTCAACAGGATGCGGTTGGCGGCATCAGGTTTGGTCGTGATATCTCTTCTGTCCGTTCTGCCCGGCTGAAAGACGCGAGATTGTGCGTCTCTCCGTTCCGCCTGCTTCTCCATCACGACAGTAAACCAGAAAGTTGATCCTTCACCTTCGTTGCTTTCGACGCCGATACTGCCGCCCAGCAGCTCCGCCAGCCGTTTGCAGATCGCCAGGCCGAGTCCGGTGCCGCCATATTTGCGCGTGGTGGAGCTGTCGGCCTGGGTAAATGTTTCAAATATCTGTTCCAGCTTGTCTGCCGGTATGCCGATACCGCTGTCTCGCACCAGAAAACGGAGGGTGGCGATCTCTCCTTCTGCGCTCACGTTCTCGATATGCAGCGCTACAGAGCCTTTATGGGTGAATTTGACGGCGTTGCTGATCAGGTTGGTGATGATCTGGCGTAGTCGGACGCGGTCTCCCTTAAATGCCTCCGGTACGTCGGAATCAATCGACGAGACCAGTTCCAGTCCCTTGCCGCCGGCCTCAGGCGTCAGCATGCTGACGATTTCAGCAATCACCGGTCGCAGTTCAAAGGTCGATATTTCCGGCTCCAATCTGTCGGCTTCGATCTTGGAGAGATCAAGTATGTCGCTGAGCAGATAGATCAGATCGCTGCCGGACTTTTTGGCTAATTCGACGTATTCGCGCTGCTTCGGGGTGAGGCCGGAATGCAGCAGCAGATCGAGAATCGTGATGACGCCGTTCATCGGTGTGCGTATCTCGTGGCTCATGGTCGCCAGGAATTGGCTTTTGGCAATGGTGGCGACCTGGGCTGCTTCTCTGCTCCGAACTAATTCCTCTTCTGTCTGCTTGCGCTCGGTCATGTCGCGGCAAATCCCCACCAAGCCATGAACAAAACCATCTCTGCCAAAAATAGGAGCTTTCAGTACGTCCAGAAGGACTCTGCTGCCGTCGTGAGACGTCATCCACTCCTCGGTTTGAACACATTTGCCGCTACCAAGCACCTCCCTGTCATTCGTTGCAATAAACTGAGCTGTTTTATGGTCGAATAAATCGAAGTCTGACCTGCCGATCTGCTCCGATTCCGGAATTCCGGTAAAAGCAGCTGACGCCTTGTTGCAGGCGAGATAGATGCCCTCGTAATCCTTGATGAAAATCAGATCGCTGATGGCATCGATCAGGCCGCGCAACAGCACCTTCTCCCTCGACAGCTCTGCGGCTATCTGAGAACGTGACTCCTCCGCCAGGATGCGCTCGGAACAGTCTTGAAAGGTAATGCGGTATTCGCCGGTGTGCGTCGTACGGCCCTGTATATTCGCCGAGAACATAAAACCATCGCCTCGTACCAGAGTTATATCCCAGTTCTGCACCTCGCCGCTGTCAAAAAGCCTTTTGCTCCCCAGATAGTAGACGTTCTGGTCTTCGGGGCTGACAAACTGAGACAGCGGCTTGTGGAGCAGCTCATTTCGTCCCACACCGAGCATGGTGGCGGCGGTCAGGTTACCTTCGGTGATATGTCTGTTGGCGTCGATTGTCAGATAACCGACCGGCGCCAGGTCGTAGAGGTCAAAATAGCGCTCCCGCTCGACTTCAAGCTCCTCTTGGGTGTGCCGCAGTTCTTCGTTTTGCATCTCGAGCTCAATCTGATGCACCTGCAGTTCATGGAGGAGGCGTGTTGTTTCAGCAGGCGATGGCGTCTTTGAGGTTTCCGTCACGCGTTCTCTGAAGCGTTCTTCGGCACGCTGGCGTAGAGATGCTCTCTCTTCTGCCTCTGTCAATTTTGCGGGTCTGTTAATCATACGTATCCCCTATCATTTTGCGTGCCAATGCTAAGTTGTATCGTAACTACAAATAAATACTACTTATTTATTCAGGTGGCCGCGACTTGCAGCGGAAACGACAAGAGTGACGCAGATTGACATAATGCACTATCCAGAGATAACGCATTGAAAATAAGCGATTTATTGGTGAGCAATATATGTCGCTGCTGCAAGGTATGTCTTAGGCCAAGCCGCAATCAAACGATTACGTCGTTGGCTTCGTCGATAGCTCCTCAACGCCTCGTACTCCTTTTGATTGCACCTCGGTCTTAGAAAAAATTCAGGAGTGGATTTTAAAAAAACGGTTCACCCACTTGAAAAAACAAAATTGTTAGATATCATTATATTCAGTCAATAAGGGATCGGGGTCGCCGACCGTCCGGAAGGACCGATCGACTGTGCCGTAATTGGCTCCGAAAGGAGATCTGTATCTCTTGATACGTTTGATTGTGTAGTGGGAAGGTACTATTCCGAAAAGCCAAACCCTCCGTGAGGAGGGGGCGGAAAGTTACGGATCTTCAGCTTGAAGATGGCCGGGCTGCCGAAGGTAATTCCCTTGGCTTGCCCGGCCTTTTGTCGTCCTGAACAAAAATTCTGTAAAGGAGGTAGTGCCATGAAGAAGCCGCTGTTTTTAGAGAAGGTGCTGGCAGGTATAGCCGGCGTAGTCATTGTTCTGCTCATCTTCGTGCCCGGGGCTCTGTGCCAGGAGTCGGGTGCAGATGAAGCGAACATTCATAACCAGCAGGGGATGGAGTACTTCAAAAAAGGTTTTTATGATCACACTCCCAGGCATCAGGATGCCGAAGCGGAAAGGAATTATGGTTTTGCAGTGAAAGAGTTCACGGCTGCAATTTCTAAAGATCCCTCCTCAGCAGAGGCGCATCGGAACCTGGCGCGCGTGTACCACATTCAGAAAAACTTTGCCGGAGCTGCAGAAGAGTACAAAAGAGTTACCGAGCTTGACTCGGGAGATCTCGATGCCTATGTGAATTGCGCCCTTGCCTCTGTTGAGCTGAAGAGGTTCGACGAGGCGATTCAACTCCTGAAGGACGCCAAAGGTCAGACGTCAGATCCGAAGGCTCTGGAATTATTGGATTCGTACATTGATAAAGTCAGCGCCCATCAGGCAAAGGAGGTGAGATAAATGATACGCCATCTCATTATGTTCATCATCCTCCTTATCGGTTTTGCCGCCCCCGTATCAGCCGGTTACCCCCATTCGGCATTCTATAGTGCCGACACCGACAAGCTCCTCTGGTTCATCCATGCTTCCGATTCCCATATGGGTGCTTCCGGATCAACTGACTCGACAAATCTTCAGTGGCTGACAGGGCAGGCAAAAAGTGTCATCAAGCCAAGCTTCATCGTCGTTACGGGCGACCTGACCGATTCGACGAACGGGAACATCTTCGGGTATCCCAACGGCCCGTATCAGGCTGAATGGGACCAGTACAAGAGTATTCTCAGCGCTAACGGTATGGACGCGGGCAACTACTTTGACATCCCCGGCAACCATGATGCCTACAATGATAAATACTTCAACTACTACCTGGCTAATTCCGTGCAGGGAAGGGCGACCGGCAGGACGCAGGCATCCTGGACAAGAAGCGTGTCGGAGTTGCTGCAATACCACTTTATCGGAGTGAATACTTCCGATAATACCGGGAAATCGTTCAGTCTTACCTTTCCTTACGGCGATAATGCCGGTCTGGACGCAAGCGAACTCTCCTTTATCAGCAGTGAGATGGGTGCCAATCCTAACGCTAAGCTTACTTTGGTCTTCGGGCACCACCCTCTTGTCGCGACAGGCAAGAGCAGCGATACCTACCTGTTCTACGGCAAAGACGAGTTTGTGAATCTTATGAACGGACACGGCGCGTCGCTGTACGGTTACGGGCATACCCATGCCTCCTCAGAGAAGTTTTTCACCCAGAACATGACCGACGGGCTGTTTTACATGAACGTGTCATCCCTCGGCAAGGACAGCCCCAACCAGTATACTGTGACGGCGATCGACTGCAACGGAATCTCCTCCGTTACCCAGACCAAAGGTACATGGCCGGTGGTGCTCATTACCGCCCCCATGGACAGGCGCATGGGAGGTGTTGTCAACCCGTATGCGTACACGGTGACCAATTCGGCAACGAATCCGGTACGCGCCCTGGTTTTTGATCCGGCAACGGTCACACAGGTTCAGTTCAGGGTGAACGGGGGGGGCTGGCAACCGATGCAGAACGTATCCGGCACTGCCCCCCTCTGGCAGGGAATGTGGAATGCAGCGACGCTGACCGCAGGCGAGTACTCGCTGGAGGTTCAGGCCACAACAGGTTCAGGTGTGCGGACTGATGTCGTAACCACGTACGTTGATTCCCCACTGCCGCCTGCCCCGGCTACCCTGACAGCAACGGCGGCCTCAAGCAGCCAGATCAATCTTGCCTGGACGGACAGCGCCACAACCGAGCAGGGCTTCAAGATTGAACGCTGTACCGGCAGCAGCTGCAGTGACTTTGCTGAAATCGCCACGGTCGGCGCCAACGTGACCACGTATGCAAACACCGGGCTCGTTGCATCCACCAGTTACAGCTACCGTGTGCGGGCCTATACCACAGCCGGCGATTCCGGATATTCCCCCACAGCCACTGCGACGACAGCAGGAACGGCTACGCTGCCGGCTGCGCCAACCAACCTGGTCGCTACAGCCGTCTCAAGGAGCCAGATCAATCTTGCCTGGACGGACAATGCAACCAACGAGACCGGCTTCCGGATCGAGCGCTGCACGGGATCGACCTGCACGAACTTCGCACAGATCGCCACCGTGGGTGCAAACGTCACCAGCTATGCGAACAGCAAGCTCACAGCAAATACCGCCTATCGCTACCGCATTCGTGCCAGCAACCCGGCAGGCGTGTCGGATTATTCATCTATTGCCAGCGCAACGACACTGAGGCGCTGATCCGGGAATCAAGAGGGCAAACTCTGATTTAAAGGTTGCAGAACATCCGTCTCTGGTACACAAAGGGTGATGTCGTGATTTCCGACGTTTTCCAAAACGCGATTGCTGCAATATTCAACAATGCTTGCCATTGCAGCATTCGCGTCAGGATGCCGCTCCTACGAAAATAATTAAATTAGCGGTAATTCAGTCTTTACCGAAGCCATAGAATAATTCGGGTTTTGATTTGACATGCCCTTAAGGTACGATAGATTCAAAAGCAATTACATGGAAAGCCCGTAATACCACACCCTCCGTGAAAGCGGCGGTACGTGCCAGGAGGGGGGAGCAATGCGATTCAACTGCAACCTGAAGCCCGTTTTTTACGTCAAACTGATATTCCGACCGCTTGCGGCAGCATCTATTGTCTGCGCTGCTACGCTGGTCTTTTCCGGTTGTGACAAGGCAAAAAAGACAGAATCCCCGACAGTCCCCCCGACTGTGTCAGTCATCGAACTCCAACCGCACGACGCCCCTGTGACATTTGAAAAGATAGCCCAGACTCAGAGCTCCCAGATGGTGAACATTCAGGCCCGGGTGAGCGGGTTCCTTGACCGGCGCCTCTATACCGAGGGTACCATCGTCAAAAAAGGACAGGTGCTCTTCCAGATTGATCCCAAGCCGTTTCAGGTTCAGGTGGATCAGGCTCGGGCGGTACTGTCCAAGCAGGAAGCCACCCTGAATGCTGCCAGCCTGAACCTCGAGCGGACTAAGCCGCTGACTAAAGTGAATGCGCTCTCAAAAAAGGATCTTGATGATGCGACCAGCAGGTTTCAAGTGGAATCCGCATCGACGGAACAGGCGAAATCCCAGCTGGAGTCGGCCCTGCTGAATCTTTCGTACACAACGATAACTTCGCCGGTGACAGGGATCAGCGCGGCAGCGCAGCAGGCCGACGGCACCTATATCAGCTCACAGAACAGTCTGCTGACGACGGTCTCCGCGGTCTCTCCGATCTGGGTCAACTTCAGTGTATCTGAGAACGAGATGCTGAAATACCGACAGGAAATTGCCAAGGGTGCGCTCAAGGCGCCCAAGGACGGGAATTACCTTATCGAGGTGCTGCTTACCGACGGGGCCGTTTTCCCGGGCACCGGCCGGATAACCTTTGCCTCCCGGTCGTACAATCTTCAGACCGGCACCTTTCTGCTCCGCGCCAGCCTGGATAACAGTTCCGGCACGCTGCTGCCGAACCAGTTCGTGCGTGTGCGCCTGAAAGGGGCACTGCGTCCCCGCGCCATGCTCCTGCCGCAACGCTCGGTACAGCAGGGGCCAAAAGGTCATTTCGTCTGGCTTGTCGGCACGGATAACACGGTTGAACAGCGCCCGGTGACGGTCGGTGAGTGGCAGGGGAACGATTGGTTTATCTCCGAAGGGGTAAAGGCGGGTGAAAAGGTCGTGGTTGACGGCGCTCTTGCGTTAAGTTCCGGCATGAAGGTAACTCTGAAGCCGTACTCCTCCGGACGCGCCCCGGCGAAGCCCGCACCTTCCGCAGGCGTAAAGTAGAGGAGCCTCACCATGTTCTCCCGATTCTTCATTGAGCGTCCTGTCTTTGCATCTGTGGTCTCGATAATCATCTGTATTGCCGGGGCTGTCGCCCTGTTCGCCATGCCGGTAGAGCAGTATCCTCCGATAACTCCGGTGCAGGTCACGGTGCAGGCCACCTATCCGGGCGCCGATTCGAGGACGCTTGCCGATTCTGTCGCAGCCCCGATTGAAGCCCAGATCAACGGTATCGACAACATGCTCTACATGTCGTCAACCAGTTCCTCCAGCGGACTCCTGACGATAACCGTTTTTTTCGGCCTCAATACCGACCCGGATGTCGCTCAGGTGCAGGTGCAGAACCGGGTAAACCTCGCACTCCCGCAGCTTCCGGTTGCCGTCACGCAGCAGGGGGTCTCGGTCCAGAAGAAGACCTCCTCCATAATGATGCTGATCGGTATCACCTCAAAGGAGAGCCGCTACAGCAGCGATTATATCGCCAATTATGCCAACGTCTACGTTCTTGACGCCCTGAAGCGGGTCCCCGGGGCAGGACAGGCGTCGATAATGGGGATAGCCGATCAGGCGATGCGAATCTGGATGGATCCGCAAAAGATGGCGTCCCTTGGCATCACCACCAGCGACATTCAGCAGGCGGTCTCCACGCAGAACTCCCAGTTCGGGGCCGGCCAGATAGGGCAGCAGCCGACGGCAGGAGAAGTTCAGATGACCTTCCCGGTGGTCACCCAGCGTCCGTTCACAACCCCTGCAGAGTACGATAACATCATCCTGCGGGCCAGTCAGGACGGCAGTGCCATCGTGAGGCTGAAAGATGTGGCGCGCGCCGATGTGGGGCTGCGGCAGTATGTCATGGACAGCAAGCTGAACGGCAAGCCGGCAACGTTTGTGGCGGTCTATCAGCAGCCGGGCGCGAACGGGCTCAAAGTGTCAAAAGATGTCAGGAAATCGCTGGAAGAGATGAAAAAACGCTTTCCGAGCGGCATAGATTATGTCATCTCCCTCGACACGACGGAGTTCGTCCGGCTCTCCATCAAGGAGGTACAGGATACGCTGATCGAGGCGATCTTCCTTGTCGTTGCGGTGGTATTCATCTTCCTGCAGAATTTCCGGGCAACGATCATCTGCGCCGTGGCCATTTTTGTCGCGCTGATCGGTTCATTCCCGATAATGTTCGCCCTCGGCTTTTCCATTAATCTGCTCACCCTGTTCGGCCTGGTGCTGGCGATCGGAATCGTTGTCGATGACGCCATTGTGGTCGTCGAAAACGTGGAACGGAACATGTCCCGGTTCCATCTCTCGCCGAAAGAGGCGACCATCCGGGCTATGGGCGAGGTCACCAGCCCGGTCATCGCCACCGTCCTGGTCATGTCCGCAGTGTTTGTCTCTGCGGCATTCCTGCCCGGTACGACCGGACAGCTGTACAAGCAGTTCGCCATCACCATTGCGATATCGGTCTCCATCTCCGGTTTTGTCGCCCTCACGCTTACCCCGGCCATGAGCAGCCAGTTCCTGAAACATTCAACCCCGCCGCAGAAGGGGCCCTTTGCCTGGTTCAACCGCCAGTTCGACAGATTCACCCAGGCCTTCGGCCGGGCGGTCGTGCTGGTCATCAAGAGGATGACGGTCGCCCTGCTGCTGCTTGTGGTGCTGGTGTGGGGAATAGTCCACCTGTTCAAGGTCATACCGACGAGCTTCGTGCCCAATGAAGACCAGGGGTACGTGATGTCGGCCATCTTCCTCCCCGATGCCGCCAGCCTCGACCGTACCATGGAGGTCACAGCCAGGGTCGACGAGATCTTTGCCAGAACGCCCGGGGTGGAAAATCGTACCCAGCTTGCCGGATACAGTCTTCTTGACAGCAGCTTCAGCACCAATAACGGCACCTTTTTCGTGACCTTGAAACCGTTCGAGGAACGCTACAGGACAATGAAAAGCGCAAAGGAGGAGAATGCCCGTTCCGTGCTGCTGAATGTCTTTAAGGAGGCGAAGAAAATCAGCACGGCAACCGTCTATCCGGTCGCACCCCCTGCCGTTCCCGGTATCGGAATCTCCGGCGGGTTTGAATTCTGGATTCAGGATAAAGAGTCCGGGGAGCCGGCAAAGCTTGAGCAGACAACCCGCACCTTCATCGAAAAGGCCCGGCTGCGCAAGGAGTTGAGCGGCCTGAACACCACGTTCCGGGCGACATCGCAGCAGCTCCGGGTCGAAGTCGACAGGGACAAGGCAAATCTGCTCGACGTCCCGGTGCAGGATATCTACAACGCGATACAGGCACAGTTCGGCTCCCTGACGGCAAGCCAGTTCAACGAGTTCAGCCGGGTCTGGTGGGTGATCCTGCAATCTTCGCCTGAATTCCGCCAGAACCCGGACGACATTGCCAAGCTGTATACCCGCTCCCGCAAAGGGGATATGGTGCCGCTCTCCGCAGTCATAAAGACCACCTGGGTGACAGGCCCCAATACCCTGCCGCATTTCAACGGTTTCCCGGCGGCAAAGATCAACGGCAACGCCGCAGAGGGGTTCAGTTCCGGGCAATCGTTACAGGCAATGGAAGAGGTTGCGAACGAAGTCCTCCCTGCCGGTTACTCCTTTGCATGGTCGGGACTCGCGTACGAAGAGAAGAGTGCCGGGGGCACGTCCGGTCTGGCCTTCGTTTTCGGGCTGATATTCGTCTTCCTCATTCTGGCCGCCCAGTATGAGTCGTGGACGCTGCCCGGTTCGATCATGACGGCGGTGCCGTTCGGCGTCCTGGGTGCCCTGCTCTTCAACTGGACGCGCGGCCTGCAGAACGATGTCTACTTCCAGATCGGGCTGCTGGTTCTTGTCGGTTTGGGGGCAAAGAACGCGCTGCTGCGGGTAACGTTCGCGGTGGAACTCCGCAAGCAGGGCCGATCGCTGCTGGAAGCGACGATGGAGGCCGGCGAGCTCCGGCTCCGGCCGATCGTGATGACCTCGCTGGCATTTATCTTTGGAGTGCTGCCGCTTGCAATAGCTGTCGGCCCCGGCGCCAACGCCCGGCACTCCATCGGCACCGGCATCATAGGCGGGATGCTAGGTGAGGCGACGCTCGCAATGATCTACGTCCCACTGTTCTTCTTTATTTTCAGCCGCTGGAGCGAACGCAGGACGCCACCGGTAGAATCCGCGCCGGAGCAGTCGCTGCAGGGTGACGACCAGGATACTGCGGGGAAGTAATCCAAAAAAAACCGGCAAATACTTTTTGTAGGGTTATGTTTTAGCCGTTATCCGCCGTTATCCTTTTTATCCCTGTTAAATAAAAAGTTTGCTTCTAACTTCAAAGATTTTTCACATGGATAAAGAAAAATTAAGGCGGATAAAACCTTTAAGCTAAAAGATAATTAATCCAGTAAAAAATGTTTAACCAACCTTCTAACCCTTTATTTATGGGCTATTAAGGCTACATGCAAAACCCAAGCTGACACCTGCCGTCTGGGGTTTTTCGCACCCCTTCCTACAAAATCCCCCATGGATTCCCACTCACATTCCCGCCATACTGATACCGTCGCGGCTCTTATGCCAAGGTGCAATCAACCTCTAAAAAGCATTTAAAACACGGAGACACGGAGAACACGGAGTGAAATCGGAGAGTTACTGATAAAATAAGAAGTTTTATGGTTCACCAATAAGGTGTTATTGTTTTAGATCTTAAGCCTTTGATTTCTCAGTGTTCTCTGTGTCTCCGTGTTATTGAAGTGCCGATTTTAGGATCAATGAGCACGAAGCCGGCAAAACGGAATCGTTTGCTTGCAACCTGGCATCATCCCACATCGAGGAGACTTCCTATGGATACCGATACGACGGGTACAGTCAGCTTTCCACTCACCGGCAGGAACGGCAGGACATTCGGCGGCGGAGTCTCCGCCGTCGACAACTGGCTGGCGCGGGCATTCCTGCGAGCTATTGGGAACCCGGCGCTGCGGGTGGTCTTGTGGGACGGGACGCAGATCACGGCAGATGGTTCGTCCCCCGCTGTCGCCATGGTTATCCGCGACCGGGGCGCTCTCTGGCGGCTGCTGACCAATCCGCTCCTCAATTTCGGCGACGATTACAGCGCCGGGCGGATCGAGGTCGAAGGGGGGTTGGTCCGGTTCATGGAAACAGTCTATCGGGGCATGAGAAGCACGCCACGATACCGGAGGGTTTCCGATCCTGCCGCCTATCGCCGCAACCAGCCTAATCTTAACTCTCCCCTTGAATCCCGCCGGAACATCCATCACCACTACGATATCGGCAACGACTTCTACCAGCTGTGGCTGGACAGGGAGATGCTCTATACCTGCGCCTATTTTTCCGATCAGGCGGCCTCGCTGGAGGATGCCCAGACAGCCAAGATGGATCTGATCTGCCGCAAGCTGCGGCTTGAGCCGGGTCAGAGCGTGGTTGAGGCAGGCTGCGGCTGGGGTGGGCTGGCCCGTCACATGGCCAAGAAGTACGGTGTCCGCGTCACGGCCTACAATATTTCCCGCGAGCAGATCGCCTACGCCCGCAGCAGAGCCAGGGTCGAAGGAGTGGAGGGACAGGTGGAGTATGTCGAGGATGACTACCGCACCATACGCGGGACCTATGACGCCTTTGTCTCGGTAGGGATGCTGGAACATGTCGGACCTGATAATTACCGGGAACTCGGCCGCGTGATTGATGGCTCCCTGTCGGAACAGGGAATCGGGCTGATCCACACTATCGGGCAGAACTGTGCGACTCCGATGAGTCCCTGGTTCTTGCGGCGCATGTTCCCCGGCAGCTACCCTCCCACCATACGCGAGATGATGGCGCTCTTCGAACCGGGCGAGTTCACGGTCCTGGATGTGGAAAACCTGCGGCTGCACTACGCCAAAACGTGTGAACAGTGGCTCGCACGTTTCGAGCAGAATCTGGAGCGGGTACGGGAAATGTTCGACGAACGCTTCATTCGTGCCTGGCGTCTCTATCTCTCCGGCTGCATTGCCAATTTCAGACTCGGAGCCCTGCAGCTGTTCCAGGTCGTTTTCACGCGTCACACTAATAACCTTGTGCCGTGGACCCGGGGGTATCTGATGGCACCGCTGGGGGTCGCTGATGGAAACCTGTGAGGTTCTCATCGTCGGCGGCGGGCCGGCAGGTTCCAGCTGTGCCGGCAGGCTGAGGCAGGCGGGGGTCGATGTGCTGCTGCTCGATAAACAGGCGTTCCCTCGGCAGAAGCCGTGTGCCGGCTGGATAACGCCTGCGGTGTTGACGATCCTGGCGCTCGATGCCGGGGAGTACCGCAAGAACAGGGTTCTTCAGGATATCAGCAGCTTCCGGACCGGGCTCATCGACGGCAAGACGGTCGTAACCAGTTATGGCACAACAGTCAGCTACGGCATCCGGCGTTCCGAGTTCGACCTCTATCTTCTGCAGCGCAGCGGGGTGCGCCGGTCGCTGGGGGAAACGGTGACGATACTTGAGCGCAGCGGCAACGGCTGGATTGTTAACGGGCAGATCAGGACCCGGATGCTGGTCGGTGCAGGCGGACATTTTTGCCCGGTGGCGCGCTACCTCGGTGCATCAATCGGGCGGGAGAATGTCGTTGCCGCCCAGGTGGCAGAATTCCCCCTGACTCCCGAAGAGGCGCGCCGTTGCAGCATTCCGACCGATATGCCGGCACTCTTTTTTAGCCGGGATATGAAAGGGTACGGCTGGCTGTTCCGTAAAGGAAGCTATCTTAATATAGGTCTGGGACGGATGGATGTGTGCAATCTAGCCCGTCATACTGTGGAATACTGCAGCTTTCTCACACGGCGCGGCTATCTGGCGGCAGACATCACCGGCAGGTTTCAGGGGCATGCCTATCGTGTTTTCCAGAAACAGGACCGGCGCCGCTCTGTCGCGGATGGTGCGCTGTTGATAGGAGATGCGGCCGGTGTTGCCCGGTCGTTCAGCGGTGAAGGTATCCTGCCGGCGATTGAGTCGGGGTTTATGGCTGCCGATACGATTCTTGCAGCCAATGGCGATTACCGGAGCGAACAGCTGGACGCCTATGAAGCCGGGCTGAATGATCATTTTGGCGGCGGCAGCGCAGACGCTGCACCTTCGCCCGTATCACCGGATATTATGAAGTTTCTGGGGGCCAGACTGCTCTCCAGCAGCCTCTTCACCCGCCACGTTTTGCTGGATCGCTGGTTTCTCAATACAAACCACGAGACTCTCTCCCATTCGGTGAGCAGTATGATCGGCTCACCACCCGCTCCGCTTACCCCACGTAAATAATAATTTAAAATCATGAAACAGTTGCATGGTCATTTTACTATGGTATTACACTACTGGTGTATTACCGGTCAGTAAAACGCCAGAACAGGATACACATGCCATCGGTCCGGTATTTATAAACCACAATCAATGAACTCAAACGACCCCCACAAAATACGCCAACACTCAGAGACAAACAGAACTCTGCAGCGTGCAAAAGGACAACTGAGCAGAGGAGGTTGCCGGGCCGGGGGAGTGCCTGGCGAAGCAAAGAGTGTTCGATAAATAAAAGGAGAGAAGAAAATGCGAGTAAAAAGCAGTTTATCTGTATTGACGGCACTTATGGTGCTTTCGACTCTGGCTGCATGCGGAGGGGGCGATTCAAGCAGTGCACCGGTTGTAGAATGGCCGATCGCCAAGGAGGTGTATACCACCGCAGAGCAGCAGATTCTTCCCCGCTTTCTTCCTGATGGCTGGACAATTGTCGAACCGCGGGAGGTATATCTCTACGAACAATTCCTTTACTCCAAATGGGACACAGGTCCTGGCCTGAACTACGACAGGAGGACCGACTTTGCACCCGGCAATACTGCAAGCAGTGCGGCGAGTCTTTTGACCTTTTTTACCATAACCGACATCCATATCGCCGACAAGGAATCCCCGGCACAGTCGAACTACGTCGGGTGGAGCGCAGCGTATGGTTCAGGTATGTCGTCGGCCTATTCACCGGTTATCCTCTCGACCACCCACGTCCTTGATGCCGCTGTCCAGACGATCAACGCCTTACACAAAAAGAAGCCCTTTGATTTCGGCATCTCACTTGGCGACACCTGCAACAACACCCAGTACAACGAACTGAGATGGTATATCGATGTCCTGGATGGCAAGGTCATCACCCCCAGTTCCGGCGCCCATGTGGGAGCCGACAGCATCGATTACCAGAAACCGTACAAAGCCGCCGGTCTCAACAAGGAGATTCCCTGGTACCAGACCATCGGCAACCACGATCAGTTCATGATGGGCTCATTCTACGAGTTCGATAAAACTCTCGCGGCCCACATCGGAACAAACGTCCTCAACGAAGAAGTTAATCCTACACCTACATATGCGGGCATACATGGAACCGGTTTTTATATGGGCGTGGTTGACGGTTCCACCCCGTATGGGGATATCATCAAAGCGGGGCCGGAATCGCTCTTTTCCTCAGCCCCGACTGTTGTCGCCGATCCTGACCGCCGTTCACTTGTTTCGGCTACCTCTTCCAGCGAGAACTGGATTGCCGAATTTTCCAAGACCACTTCGAACCCGGTCGGGCACGGTTTCAAGCTGGTCGATCCGGCCAATGGACCAGGATTTGCCTCGTACAGTTTCATGCCAAAGTCGGATATACCAATCAAAATCATCGTGCTCGATGATACGTGCAAGGGCAATACTACCGATCCTACGATTAATTATGCTGCCGGCTGCATTGATACGCCACGGCTCAACTGGCTAATAGCCGAGCTTAAGGAGGGGCAGGATAACGACAAGCTGATGATCATCGCAGCGCATATTCCGGTCTATCCGCAAGCCTACCTCCTTCC
This sequence comes from uncultured Geobacteraceae bacterium, assembly GCA_903939115.1. Classification (GTDB taxonomy): domain Bacteria; phylum Desulfobacterota; class Desulfuromonadia; order Geobacterales; family Pseudopelobacteraceae; genus JACRCG01. Next base: position 75,395 of record CAJAFV010000085.1, on the reverse strand, counting down.
CTCCACCACAGCGCCATTTAATCAGCCCACATTTGCTACCCCTAGCGCTGTCACAGACGCGACGTTACTTGACGAGCTCCACAAATATCCAAATCTCATCCTCTGGATTTCCGGGCATCGCCACTTGAACACAGTTACTCCGCAACCATATAATCCAGACCCAAAGCTTCGTCCACTACAGAGCCCTTTAAACAGCTTCTGGGAGGTTGAGACTTCATCGCTCCGGGATTTCCCCCAGCAGTTCCGTACCTTCGAAATCCGCCGCAATAGCGACAATACTATTTCAATTAAAACTACCAATGTGGATCCGGCGGTTGCGGCAGGATCACCCGCAGCAAAGTCGCGAGGCTATGCTATCGGTGCGGCGCGGATATTTTCCGGCAATGACAACGCCCCCGTCACCACCCCTCCCACGGTTCGAGTCGGTGGGGATACCACCTCCCACGCTTACAATGTCGAACTTGTAAAGCAGTTGAGCGTAACGATGCAGAATATAATCGCCACCAAAGGAACACCACTATAGGAAATGCTACGCCGCTCCGGACGCGGAAAATTGTAATGCAGACAAAGGAGATTCAGATGCCGCTGGTTATTACATCATATGAAGACCATATCGGAACGATCATTTTCAACCATCCAGAGACCCGTAACAGCCTGTCAAACGAGCTGCTGGGCGAATTGATTGCTGCGTTGCATGAGTGTGCGGAGCGTGAAGTCCGCGTCATTATTTTACGGGCGGAACGCGGCGTCAAAGTGTGGTCATCCGGCTTTAATATTAGTGAGCTTCCGGTCTCCGGTCGGGATCCGCTTGCCTATAACGATCCGCTGGAACATGCGCTCCGGGAAATCCAGCGCATCCCGGTGCCTGTCATTGCCATGATTGAGGGGAGCGTCTGGGGAGGCGCCTGTGAGCTGTCGTTCATCTGCGATATCGCGATCGGCTGCCCGTCCGCCACTTTTGCGATCACACCGGCCAAGATCGGCGTTCCCTATAACGCCTCAGGGATCATGCATTTTCTTAACGTAGTCGGCCCCCGCGTCGCCCGGGAAATGTTTTTCACCGCCAAACCAATTGCTGCCGACCGTGCTCTGCAGATCGGCATCCTCAACCACCTGGTGCCGACGGAAGAGTTGGAGCAGTTCACCAATGACATGGCGCATCAGATCGCCGAAAATTCACCGCTGGCTATCTCCGTGATCAAAGAGCAGTTGCGGCTTCTGGCCAACTCGCACCCCCTGAGTCCCGACACCTTTGAGCGGATGCAGGGGTTGCGCAGGACGGCCTACGATGGTGCCGATTATCTGGAAGGGAAAAATGCCTTCTTTGAAAAACGTAAACCGGATTTCAAGGGGCGATGACAGAGCGGATGTTTCGCTGCATTATTTCAGGAGCAGCCGGTAAGGCGTATCTTTGAAGAAGAGGTGAGATCAAATGATTCGAATTATCTCCTGCTCCATTATAGCTGTTCTGCTGTCACTCCCGCATCTGTCAGGTGCTGCAGAAATAGTACTTAACGAAAAGGCGTGCGGCTCCCGGCAAAATCTGGCCGTCGGGGATACGCTTGAAGTCCGCCTGCCGGGGAATCCTACTACCGGATATGTGTGGAAGGCGACCGCCGTTCCTGCGCTGCTTCGGCAGCAGGGGGACGCTGTCCATCGAAGTGACAGTCAACGGATTGGGGCCGGCGGCACAACGTCACTCACATTCGTTGCTTCCGGGGAAGGGGATGGAGTTCTGGATCTGGCCTGGCTGCGCCCATGGGAGAAGGACCAGCCTCCGCTGAAAACATGCCGCATCCGGTTGACCAGTGCGATCGCTAAAAACATACAACCATCCGGCAGGAAAATTGGGCTGGATACGTTTGGTAACGCCATCTACCAACTCCATGCGAATGGAATTGAAATCGGTTACAAGCTGATCGGCTCAGGCGAACCACTTGTTATGATCATGGGGCTGGGTGGGACAATGGATCGCTGGCCGCCAAAGGTCATCGAGGAGTTATCACAAAAATACCAACTGATCATATTGGATAATCGGGGCATGGGACAAACCACAGTCAGTGATGTCGCATTTACATACAAACTTTTTGCAGAGGATGTCATCGGTCTGCTTGATGCTCTTGGAGTGAAAAAGACACATGTGCTCGGGTATTCCATGGGGAGTACGATAACCCAAAAGTTACTTCTGGAGTATCCTCAGCGATGTAACAAAGCAATTATCCATGCGACAACAACCAATGGGAGCAACGTGGCCAAAGCGTTGAAGAGTCAAGAGACCAATATTCCACCGACTGTTCTGCGACAACTTGAAGCAACAACCCATTGGAAGACCCCTCTTGACAAACTGCCGCTTATCACCAACCAGGTTATGCTCATCGTTAGTACGTCCGATACCACGGTCGGAATCGAAAGTTCCAAAACAGTGGCGTCGGCAATTCCGGGTGCATGGCTGGTTCAATTCAAAAACGGAACACATCATCTGATGTTTGAAGCACCCGCAGAATTTGCCAGGATTGTGTTAACGTTCCTGGCAATCAGCGAGATTGTTGAAGTGAAGTGAAATTGACGGAGGAGATTTCTATGCACCGTATTTTTGGGAAGCGTATTTCACTAGCCGTACTGTTTTTTATGTTCTGTGGTTGTAGTAGTGGCGGTGGAGGTGACGGAGGGAATCTGGACTCTGCTCAGTTTTTACCCAATATGAATCAGACAATTACGCCGCTGGCGGTCCCGTATGCCACGTTTGAAACATTAAACCTCAATCTGCCCGGTATGCCGGAATGGCTGGCCGGACAAGCGGTCACCACCGTGGTAAGCCCCGATAACAAGACCCTGCTGGTTCTGACCAGCGGCTACAACCGCGTCTACACCGCCACTCCCAGTTCCCCCTATCCATGGTACACACCAGACTCGAATGAGTACGTGTTCGTCTACGATATTTCAACGCACACACCGATCAAGAAGCAGGTGCTGAAGGTCCCCAACACCTACAACGGGATCGTCTTTGATCCATCCGGCAAGGCTTTTTACGTGGCTGGTGGAGCCGATGACAACGTCCACATTTTTACCCGTATTGCTGACGGAACGTGGGGGGAGGCCGTTTCTCCGCTACCCTTGGGTCACAACAAGCTCGGCAATGGTCTCAGTGTGACGCAGCCTGATTCCGGATCAAATCTTGTGAGCGTAAATACCCAGGTCACTGTGCTGCCGTGCGCCGCCGGCGTGGCAATTTCTTCTGACGGCAAGACGATGGTAGTGGCAAATTACTACAATGACTCGATCACGGTATTCAAAGGGGGCTTGAACAACTGGTCTGTCGGAATCAACCGTGACCTGCGCCCCGGCAAGAGTGGCGGGACTGTCGGCGATGCCGGTGGCTCATATCCGTTTTGGGTGGCGGTGAAAGGCACCGAAACGGCTGGAACGGCGACTGCATACGTATCGAGTATCCGTGACCGCGAGATCGTCGTGGTTAACCTGAACAACACGCCATCAGTAACAACCCGGATCGGAGTGAAGGGCAAACCGAACAAGATGACGATGAACCATTTACAGACACGCCTGTACGTCGTCGAAGACCAGACCGATACCGTTGATGTCATCGATACCGCGACGAACATGATTGTCGAAACCATCCCGGTAATCGCCCCATCGTCAGTTATGCCTGACACGCTGAAAGAGTACCGGGGTGCCAACTCCAACAGCGCGACACTCTCGCGGGATGAGACCAAACTCTACGTGACAAATGGCAACCTGAACTGCGTTGCGGTGGTGGCCTTGAATGGCACGACGGCTGCCAGCAAGGTGATAGGTCTCATTCCGACCGGCTTGTACCCGAATTCTGTCAGTTTCAGCGGTGACGGCAACTGGATGTACGTGGTCAACGGGAAGTCTCCAACCGGTGCGAATCCCGATTTCCGCTACAGTGCCGGTCCACCGTCCCACACAAATGGCGTGTTGACAAATCAGTATAATCCCCAGTTGATAAAGGCAGGCCTCCAGAGCTTCCCGCTTCCGAGCTCTGTGCAGCTGACCACGCTGACCACGCAGGTAGCCACAAATAACCGCTTCTCCTATGCCGACAGCGCCAACGATATCGCGGTCATGGCGGCTGTGCGTGACAAGGTCAAACACGTTATCTTCATCATCAAGGAAAACCGGACCTATGACCAGATTCTCGGGGACCTGGAGGTCGGTAATGGCGATCCGGATCTGGCAGAGTTCGGGAAGGCGTACACGCCGAGCCACCATCAACTGGCGCGCCAATTTGTGACCCTTGACAATTTTTACGCGACGGCAGAAACCAGTAACGATGGCTGGCCGTGGACTGTTTCGGCCCGCGCACCCGATGTGATAGAGCGTCAATTTCCGTTGTCCTATGCGGGACGTGGCCTCAGCCTGGATAGCGAGGGCCTGAATCGCAGTGTGAACGTTTCTCTTCCAAGTTCCTTTGTACGCAATGCTGCTAATAATCTTTCACCGGACGATCCGGACCTGTTGCCGGGGCAAAGCAACGTGGCAGCACCCGATGGGCCGCCGCCGGAATATGAATTTGATAAAGGCTATATCTGGGACTCCGCACTAAAAAAGGGCCTCTCGGTCCGCAACTACGGCTTCTTTGTCGACGTGACCCGCTATGCATTCCCCCCCGGCGATCCCAACAGCGTGCCTCTGGATCCTGCGTTCGCACACAACAGTGACGTGGCCATTCCTTCCAGCGCTTCCCTTGCGCCGTACACCGATACGCATTTCCGTGGATTCGACAACGCATATCCGGATTACTACCGTTTCAAAGAGTGGGAGCGTGAGTTTGATAATTACGAAAAAGCTGGCGCAGAACTTCCTGCATTAAGTCTTGTCCGTTTCATGCACGATCATACCGGAAATTTTGCAACTGCTATCGACGGCGTGAATACGCCGGAGATACAGCAGGCCGACAACGATTATGCGCTCGGCTTGCTTGTCGAGAAGATTTCAAAAAGCCCCCGTTACAAGGATAACACGCTGATCTTTGTCGTTGAAGACGATGCTCAGGATGGCGGCGACCACATCGATTCGCACCGCACCGTTGCGTTTGTGGCCGGTGCCTATGTGAAACAGGGTAAGGTCATCTCTACGCAGTACAATACCATCAATTTTCTGCGCACGATTGAAGAGGTCCTTGGCCTTCCGCCGATGAATCTGAATGATGCGCTTGCGAGGCCAATGGCCGATATTTTTAACACATCACCAAGTCCGTGGAGTTTTACCGCCATTTCGGCACAGATTCTTAATGGTACCACATTGCCGCCGTTTCTCGACAAATCGGCCAACAAATCTGCCCGCCTGAATGCACCTAAATCGACGCACGATGGGAAATACTGGGCGCGGGTTACGAAGGGAATGGACTTTTCATCCGAGGACAAGTTCGATTTCGCGCTTTACAATCGCATACTCTGGAAAGGTTTGATGGGCAACAAGCCGTATCCTGACATACGGACCGGGAAGGATCTGCGCCAGAACCGCAAGGAGCTGCTTGCGCGCTACGAACGGTCTCTGAAGGACACCGTCAGGCAGACAAAACTGGCTTCACCAAAGTAAGCCTTTATAAAGATTATCCCGGATACCTGCGACTGGGGCAGCAGCAATCATACCGGCCTGAGTGAGTTTGTGCATCATGGGATAAAAGTCGACGGTTCGAAAATTTCGGTCGGCATCAATGTCAAGATGGGGCAGGCTATTGCTATTGCGAATTAGCCTGAACTCAATCGATAGGTGAGGAACGCATGCATTTAAATCTGAGTACCACCTACCTGGATGTCAAATTCCAGAACCCCTTCATCCTTGCCTCGGCGCCACCAACTGCCACCGGTGATATGGTGCGGCGGGCCTTTGAAGCGGGCTGGGGCGGAGCGGTCATTAAAACCCTCATTCATGAACCGGTGCACAACCTGCCCAACCGCTTTGCCGTCATCAGAAACGGCAACAGGATTATCGGCTTTGAAAATCTGGAATTGCTGAGCGAGCAGTCGCCTGACCAGTGGTACAAGGATATTGCCGCCATCAAGGCTGACTTTCCACACTGCCCGATTATTGGCAGCATTATGGGAACGGCCGACTCGCCCGACCAATGGCTCTCCCTGGCGCGGGGGTGTCAGGATGCCGGTGCCGATCTGCTGGAGCTGAATTTTTCCTGCCCGCACGGTTACCCGGAGCGGGGACGCGGGGCAGCCATCGGTCAGAACCCGGACTATGCAGCACGAATAACCGGCTGGCTGGCTACATGCAGAGATATAACCATCCCGATCATCCCCAAGCTGACCTCTGCGGTGGCCGATATCCGGCATATAGCCGAAGAGCTGGCTCGGGCTGGTGCGCACGGCTTCTGCGCAATCAACACGGTACCTTCGTTTTTCGGTTTTGACCTGCATACGCTGAGACCAAAGCCTGACATCGACGGCATGACCAGTTATGGCGGCTATTCCGGGCCCGGCATCAAACCGATCGCCCTGCGGGCAGTCAGTGAAATTTGCCAGTCACCCGGTCTGCCGGTGATGGCCAGTGGCGGCATCGCAAATGGCTTTGACGCGGCGGAATTCATGCTCCTGGGAGCGCCGGTTGTTCAGGTGGGCACTGAAGTGATGCTGCGCGGATTCGGCCTGATTGACAGGATACAGCAGGAAATGCGGGAGTTCATGGGGTGGCATGGCTTCGCCACGCCAGCCGACTTCATCGGCCATTGCCGGGAAAAGGCCACCAGCTTCGAAAAATTAACCGGCGACGGTGACTGTCGCCCCTGCCTGCTGGCAGAGCAGTGCACACACTGCGGCGTCTGTCACACCGCCTGCCGCGATGGTGGTTATCAGGCTATCCGTTGGAGCGGCGGCCTGCCGGAGATCGATCAAGCGGTCTGTACCGGCTGTTCGCTCTGCAGTCATGTCTGCCCGACTGGAGCGATACATATGAAGGTGCGGCTACACAACCGTAGAAAGCAAGATGGGGACTGTACGCCTGTCGCAAATTAATCAGTTTTCTTTTGGAAGAAATTTAAAAGGAGGTCGTTGTGTTAACTATATCCCGCTGTACCTTTATTGCTCTGCTGGTGAGTTTTTGTTTGATCTGCGGGTGCGGCAGTAATAACAACAGCAGTGCCACCGCCAATAACTTCCCGGTGGTTGTTTTTTCGGATGTTCATTTTGATCCCCTTTATGATCCGACTCTTTACTCTCAGCTTGTCGCCAGGGATTTTAGCGAGTGGCCGGCTGTGTTCCAGTCATCAAGCGTCAAAACCCCTCCGGTTTGGGGTAATGATACCAACTACCCTTTACTTCAGCTTGCCTTGGCAAACATAAAGCAGAATCTGGGCAAGAGTCCGCTTATCATTTTTACCGGTGACATGCTTGGGCATGGCATCCCGCAACAGTTTTATCCGCAGTATTATGCGAGCCTGAATCTTCCGGTTCCAGTTCCTCCCGCCACCCCGGATGCGACAGCCGTTGCGGCGATGAAGGCGTTTACCGACAAGACGGTTTCCTTTTTCATGGATCAGGTCAGGTCATCAGCAGGAAACATTCCGGTCCTGTTCGCCGTTGGAAATATCGATGCGTATGCGAACTATGGACCGAATATTCTGGATAGCAGCTTGAATCCGGATAACAGTTTTCTGGTAAATACGATAGAACTGTTTTACACCAAATTTCTGAACGGCACAGTGGATCATCAGGAGTTTCTGACTACCTTCACCGCTGCCGGATATTATTCAGCTGAACCGGCCGGAACAAATCTGATGGTAATCGGACTCAATACAGTCATTTTTTCCCCTTCATACCAAAATGCAACTTCCGGGAGTACAGCAGAGGCTGAGCTTGACTGGTTTAATTTGAAACTTGCTTCCGCCAAAGCCAGAGGCAAAAAGGTGTGGCTCCTGATGCATTCGCCTCCAGGCGCAGATATTGGTACTACAACCGCTGAACTTGCGACTATTGCCAATTCTAATATCACTACAAATGCCGTGATGATGTGGATGCCGGGTTATCAGGCCACTTTTCTGAATACAGTTTCGAACTATCCGGGTCTGATAACGCAGATTTTTGCCGGGCATACCCATATGGACGAATACCGAATCCTGGCAAGTTCTGAGGTTGTTGAAATCACACCCGGAATAACTCCATGGATGGGCAATAACCCTGCTTTCAAGGTATATACCTTTTCCGGCGACACGTATAAATCCATTGATTACAGCTCGCTTAACTATGACCTGGCTGTAAATCCGGCCCGGTTCAACAGCTACTACACTTTTTCAATTGCGTATTCCGTGCAGGGCCTTTTGATCGATTCCTTGACGCAACTCTATCCGCTGTTAGTCACAAATTATTCAAAACAGTCACTATACAAAGGTAACTATTTTTCCGGGCATACTTATACCGTTCCATCTGCCTACATGAGTTGGCCGATTACCTATGCGAACTGGCCGGTTTATTGGTGCGGCATTGGCAACATGGGGCAGACGGAGTTTGTCAATTGCGTGAACTCCTATTGATGTTTTCTGCACAAGGAGGATTTAAATGATGAATATGATTTCCGCTGTACGTTCTCTGCTCCTGGTTCTCGCCGTGTCTTACCTCGCAGGGTGCGGAGGCGGTTCCTCTTCCAGCCCAAGCCCCACGGTATCTACTGCACTGAGCTCGGACAACATCAATCTGATCTTCGTAGTAACCCCGGATCTGGTTAATAACACGCCCGGTGACATCAACCCCGATACGGCAAACCTGACCAGTCAGGGTTTGCAGCGCTCGCTCATGATGGCTACCTACCTGAAACAACAACTGCTCGGGGAAAAGAACGCAAGCCGCATCTATGCGCTTCAGCCGATGAGCCATTTGCAGACGGCGCACAATTACCCGGACATGGCAGCAATCGAGTATATTCAGCAGTTTGCCATGCTCAATCAAGTATCCCTGACGGGCGTCGGCGGTTATAACTCACCCTTATATACCGCCAACAGCTTCCCGCTCAATACATCATATGCAGACCCAACGTTGGGAGGTCAGGCGCTTCCGTTTCAGGGGTTGGAGTTCGACAAAAAAAGCGGCAACAACGCTGCTTTGGTAGGTGGTCTTATCCATTACAATATTCCGGGTTTTTACGTGTTCTCAGCACCCTGGAAGACGGTCAGCGATCTGATGGCGACTGTCAACGCACAGTACGGTAATAGTATGACGCTTCCAGTGGCTTACGCCGGGGCCAACCAGATTTATGCGATTACGATCAAGCCCAGTCCGTCGGTAGTCGCCAAACTTGTTACCTACGACAGCAATCTGAACCCGCCAGCTTCCTATCCGGTGTTGCCTGGTCCGTTGGCCGTTGCGGCCTGCCCAAGCCTGAACTCGACGCCAGCTTTATTCGGCATCCAGGCACCTGGAGTGGTCAATGGCGCTATAATTCCGCAGAAAATTAACACTAACCAGACGATGTACCTGATCCGTCATGCGGAAGCGCACCCCTGGAGCGGTTGGGACGACGGCAATTATGTGGCTGCCGGCCAATGGCGCGCACTGGCCCTTCCTGCTGCTCTGAAAGGAAAGATCAGCCCCTCGATGGTGTATTCCATCGACCCCGCCCAGGTGTACCCCGGAGCTTCTATCGCGGCGGGTAATTCGAATTATTCGTATGTCAGGCCCTCGTTGACCGTAGCGCCATACGCTATTGCCAATAGTCTGCCCTATTATCTGGTTTCGGACATCAACATATTCGATACTAACTCGCCTTATGACACCAGCCAGTTTTTCTTCTTTGGCGGGCAATTCTCAAATACAACCATACTGCTGGCATGGGAACATAATCACTTTCCACCGATCATAACAGAGCTCCTCAGTAATTATTTCCCGACTGGTAAAGTTCTCCCGGGCGACGTCCCGAAAGTGCCTGCCTGGCCGGGCAGTGACTATGACACCATCTGGACCGTGAAGCTTGATGCCCAGGGTAACCTGACGGTCGATAATGCGCTGTGCGAAGGCATCGATTCTACGAAGCTGCCGGTCACAGCACCGCTATTCTGACGGTCGCTTCGGCGGGTCTGGATATTAATGCAAAGGAGAATAATGTATGCCTTCTTGTCTGACCACAACATTCCTGGATATCGGCGGCACAGGCAATGTGCAACTAACGTTGCACCCGCAACAATTGTCCGTCATATAAGTTACTGTTTTAATAGGAAAAAATTGTTATAGCAATGCATGTCTACATATTCGCTTGCGAGGAATACATTGGGGCAATCTGGTAAAATACTGTAGTTGCTGCCTTTTGTGTAAGGGGTGAGCTGGCATAGGAAGTGGTTATTAATAATTTTAGCTCTTCGGCGGGCAAACTTAAAAAGAGCGGGGCTACAGTATTCTGTCACGCTACAGAGGGGATCTCCATGCTACACAATGTACTCGCTCATTTGTATTGCTTTCGTAATCTATTCCTTGCAGTTGTCTGCTGCAGTCCCCTGCTGTGTGCTGGTTGCTGTACCGGCAATAAGCTTCTGCTGCCGACACTGAATGGCACCCCTCCCATCGTCGTGGCACACCGGGGTGCTTCCGGCTATCTTCCGGAAGAAACTCTCGAGGCATATAAAAAAGCTATCGACCTTGGGGCTGACGTAATAGAGTTTGATCTTATCTCCACCAAGGACGGTGTCCTGATTGCCCGTCATGACCCCAACCTGGGCACCAGCACTGATGTTGCAAGCCATCCCGAATTCGCCTCCCGTAAGAAAACAACACAGGTGGATGGTGAAATCCAGACCGGCTGGTTCGCGAGCGACTTCACTCTTGCCGAGATCAAAACCCTCGGCGCCATTGCCACAGACAGCGAGCGTCCGCAGAAATACAACGGCGTCTATAAACTCGTCACTTTTCAGGAACTCATTGATCTGGCGAAGATACAGAGTTCAGCCACCGGGCGGACTATTGCTCTTTACCCGGAAACCAAGAACCCGACCTATCACCGGGATCTCGGCCTGCCCCTCGAAGACAAGGTCATCGACCACATCAACAAGGCTGGCTGGAACAGCAAAAATGCTCCGGTCTACGTTCAGTCATTCGAGCCCGGCAGCCTCAAGTATATGAAGAGCAAAGGCCTCAACACCAGGCTGATTCAGCTCATCGACGCTGACAATGTCGATCTTAAGACAGGCAGCCTCATTTTTGTCGCCCCTTTGGACAAGCCCTATGACTGGGCTAACGCCGGCGATACCCGCCTGTTCAGCAGCATGGTCACTCCCGCCGGTCTCGCCGAAATCAAGACATACGCCGACGGTATCGGTCCCTGGAAACGGTACATCATCACCCTCAGAAGCTGTCTCGACGCCGTCGGAAATCTGAAGGAGGTGAGCAGTACCGGCGCGATGAACGACTCCGACTCCAACAGCCAGCCCCCCACCACCCTGGTGGACGACGCCCACAAGGCCGGTCTGTTTGTGCATCCCTACACTTTCCGCAACGAACAGCGCCGACTCGCGAATGACTACGAGGGGGACCCGTTTAACGAATACCTGGTATTTTATAGACTCGGCGTGGATGGCGTTTTTTCTGATTTCACCGATACTGCAGTCACTGCCCGCAGCATGTACCTGAAAGAGATGGGCAGATGAAACATTCCTCTGAGAGGGGTGGTAAGGAAGAGACAAAACAAAGGAGATTTTCATGAATGACGACAACAGCCTGACTTGTACCCTGTCCCGCTATCTGCTTCAACGGCTGCAAGAGGCGGGTATCGGTCATCTCTTCGGGGTGCCGGGTGACTATGTTCTGGATTTTCTCGATGAGGTAATCGCCAGCCCGATCGAGTGGATCGGTACCTGTAATGAACTGAACGCCGGCTATGCCGCCGACGGCTATGCCCGTCTGAACGGCGCCGGTGCGGCGGTGGTCACCTACTGCGTCGGCGGTTTGAGTATTCTCAATGCTGCGGCAGGCGCCTATGCCGAACATGTCCCGCTGATTGTCATCAGCGGCGCCCCGCCTGCCCGGCGCAGAGAGTCCGGAGCGCTGGTCCATCATCTGGTTTCCGACTACAACCTGCAGTTCGATATTTTCAAAAAAGTGACGATTGATGCGGCGATTCTTACCGACCCAGACACCGCCCCCGATCTGATCGATAGAGTCCTCCGCAACGCGATTCTCCACAAGCTACCTGTTTACCTGGAACTCCCTATGGATATGGCGCATGCCCCGTGCCGCATGCCAACAACTCTGAACGACTCCGCAACGCTGCACTCAAATGAGGAAAATCTTAAAAATTGTCTTCTGGAAGCGGTGGCTGTTATCAACCGTGCTGAACATCCGGTTGTGCTGGCCGGCATTGAGGTGTTGCGCTTCACCTTGGGGAGCGATCTGCTGAACCTGGTGGAAAAGGTTGAACTCCCGTTTGCCACTATGCTCAGCAGCAAATCGGTGCTGCCGGAACTTCACCCGCAGTTCATCGGTATGTATCAGGGGGGATGGAGCCACGCAGCGGTCATCGGACAAGTCGAATCCTCCGACTGTTTGCTCTCGCTGGGAGCCTGGATGACGGATCTTGATACCGGCATGTTCAGCGACAATCTGGACAGTTGCAGCATGATTGTGGCCCGTAACGGCCAGGTACAGATTGGCGATACGTGCTACCCGGACGTGCAGCTTGGTGACTTTATCCGTGGACTATCAGCCGGCGTAAAGCCCCGTTCGTACCTCGCCTCACACCCCCTTGAATCGCGCAGCGCCAGAACAGCATTCATACCCGATGCAGAGCGTAAGCTGACCGCCCCGCGTCTGTATGAACGTTTGGACCTGTTCCTTGATGACCGGATGATCCTGCTTGCCGAGCCGGGTGATTCCTTTTGTGCCGCCCTCGATTTCCATGTGGAAGAGCCCGAAAATTTTATCGTGCAGGCCTATTATTCATCCATCGGCTACTGTACCGCTGCCGCACTCGGGGTTGCCTTCGCACGACCCGGCAAGAGACCGGTGGTGCTGACCGGAGACGGCGCGTTTCAGATGACCGCCCAGGAAATTTCATCTCTGATTCGCCTCCGCTGCCCCGCCGTTATCTTGCTGATCAATAACGACGGCTACCTGGTTGAACGGGTACTGCATCAGGATGGGCCATACAATGATATTCAGATGTGGAACTATACCGACCTGCCTGCGGCGCTGGGGGGTGGTTCTCATGTTGTCGGCCTCCGGGTAACCACCGAAGGGGAGTTGGAACAGGCGCTGCTCTCCGCTGCCACAGAAACGGCTAAACTCTTTCTGATAGAGCTCTGTCTGCCCGACCGTGACTGTTCAGCCGGCTTGAAACGGCTGGGGGATTCATTCCGCCAGGCTTCATCGCCAGGCACGCCACGTTGATCATGATGAAACAACAACACTTTCGGCTACTGCAGGACGGTGCGAGGATCGGCGCAATGCTGTTAATTCTTTTGCTTTGTGCCGTCACAGCTCCTGCCGCCGAATCCCCGCTGAAAAAAGCCTCCCTCATGCCGCTTTGGAGTCCTCAGGCCCAGTTTGCCGGGTATTACGTGGCTCTCGACAAGGGGATTTATGCCCGGCACGGTATCGACCTGAAAATCCTCAAAGCCGGAGCCGGTCACTCTCCCGCACAAACGGTGAAGGACGGCAGAGCCGACTTCGCCGTTCTCTGGCTGACAACCGCCCTTCAGCATCGCTCTGCCGGTGTGAAGCTTGTTAATGTGGCGCAAATGGTCCAGAAATCATCGATGATGCTGATTTCCAAAAAAACCAGCGGCATCAAAACCGTTGCCGATATGAACGGAAAAAAGGTGGGACTCTGGGGAGGGGACTTGTCCATACCGCCCCGCGCCCTGTTTGCCAAGCAGGGGGTCAAGGTGCGCGAGGTGACTCAGTCCGGCACGGTAAACCTCTTTCTGCGGGGCGGTATCGATGTGACCTCCGCCATGTGGTACAACGAGTACCACAGCATCCTCAATGCGGGCGTTGACCCGGAGGAGTTGAATGTTCTTTCGCTCAGTGAGCAGGGGGCGAATTTTCCGGAGGATGGCATCTACACCCTGGAAAAGAGCCTCCGGAAAGACCCTCTCCTGGCCACTGCCTTTGTCGCTGCATCGCTGGAGGGGTGGCGTTACGCCTTTGACCACCCCGATGAGGCGCTGGACATCGTCATCAAGTACATGCGCGAAGCAGAGCTGCCTGCCAACCGGATTCACCAAAAATGGATGCTTGACCGAATGCGCGATCTGATCATGCCCGGCACCGCTCAGGGGGCCCCCGGGCTGCTCAGGGAACAGGATTACTGGGCCGTCGCAGGTGAACTGCGCAAAGCCGGTTTAATTCGAGACTATCCCGACTACGGCATCTTTACCGGGAGGGCCAATGCCGGGGAAAAATAGCATCGTCATCAAACTGGTCCTCGTTATCACGCTCTGCAGTTCGCTCATCTTCGCCGTGACGCTTGGCTATAACTATTACCGCTCCCGCATCCTTCTGGTAAAAGAGCTGGAAGGCAACGCGCACAATCTCGCACTGTCATTGGTAAACCGGGTAGAAACAGAGCTTTCATCAGTCACCAAGGTAACGGAAGGGGTGGCCCGCTCACTGGAGACCGGCAGGTATTCTGAGAGTGAGCTCCTCTCCCTTATCAGAATCACGGTTGAGCAAAACCCTAAAATTTACGGTTCTGGCGTCGCCTTTGAGCCGTATGCCTTTCGCGCCGCTTCCCGCCTCTATGCTCCCTATTATTACCGAGAAAAGGGGAAGATCACCTTCAGCCGCCTTGAGGATTCGTACAAGTTCGTCCCGTATCTCTACTGGGACTGGTACCAGATTCCGCGCGAGCTGGGCGCGCTTGAATGGAGCGAGCCGTACTTTGACGAGGGGGCGGGTAATACAGCGATGTCTACCTGCTCGGTCCCCTTTTACGGGGAAAGTCGCGGAGCCAGACGGCTCAAAGGGATTGTGACCGCAGATATCTCGCTCAACTCGCTGACGGAGCTGGTCTCCTCAGTCAAAATACTCAAGACCGGCTACGCCGCCCTTATTTCGCGAAACGGTATGGTACTCGCTCATCCTCTGAAAGCTGCCGTCATGAACGAGAGCTTCTTCAGTATTGCCGAGGCGCGTAATGATCTCTCCCTGCGGGAACTTGGCAAAAAAATGGTCAAGGGAGAATCCGGTTTCATTCTCTACAGGAGCCTTGTTGGCGTCAGGAGCTGGATGTACTACGCGCCGATCCGTTCTACCGGCTGGACGCTTGCGGTCGTGTTCCCCGAGGCCGAGCTTCTCGAAAATGTCACGCGCCTGAGCCTGACCATGGCGCTCATGGGGCTGGCGGGAATCCTGCTCCTCACGCTGGCGGTCATCTCCATCGCCCGTTCCATCACCAAACCGCTCCGCTCACTGGCAGCGGCGACACATCTGATGTCCTCGGGAAACTTTGATCTGGAACTGCCATTGGTCTGCTCGAATGACGAGGTGGGTCTGCTTACCCGTGACTTTCAGGTGATGAAGGAGTCGCTGAAGGAGTACATCAAAAACCTGACTGAAACCACCGCCGCCAAGGAGCGTATCCAGAGCGAACTCAACGTGGCCACCGATATTCAGGCCAGTCTGCTCCCACGCATATTTCCGGCATTCCCGAATCGTCCCGAGTTCGATATCTTTGCCTCTATGGATCCGGCTAAAGAGGTTGGCGGTGACTTCTACGATTTCTTTTTTATCGATGACAATAATCTCTGTTTCCTGATTGCCGATGTTGCCGGTAAGGGTGTGCCGGCCGCGCTGTATATGATGGTGGCAAAAACATTATTAAAGTCAGAGGGGCAGCGGCTTGGTGATCCTGGGCAGATACTCTCCTGCGTAAACACTATTCTTGCAGCAGACAATGACAGCTGCATGTTTGCCACGGTCTTCTGCGCCATTCTGGATACCAGAAACGGAGAAGTGCGCTTTGCCAATGCCGGACACAATCCGCCGCTGACTCTTAATTCAGATGGCATACGCTACCTGACCTTGAAACCGGGCTTTGTGGTGGGGCCTGCGGAGGATATGAATTATGAAACCGAGCGGCTCACTTTGCAGCCAGGGGACACACTTTTTCTTTATACGGATGGCGTGACCGAAGCGACGAATGTCGCAGATGAACTGTATGGCGAACCGCGATTGCTGGCTGCTCTGCAATGCGGGCCAAAAGAAGACGTAACGGCACTGATTCACCATGTCCGTGCCGAAGTAACACGGCACGCTGATGGTGCACCGCAGTCCGACGATGTTACCATGGTTGCACTAAAATACCGGGGCGTTGCGGCATAAGGAAAGTAAAATGAAATATTGTTCTCTTAAGGCAGTAATAATCTGCCTGGTTATTTTCGCGGTTTCCGCCGGTTGCGGTAAAAACGAAACAGTCATAACCGGCTTTGATGATGTGAAAAATGCAAAAATAGGCGTGATGACCGGTTCTACCGGAGAAGGTGTTGCCAGAAACAGGTTCCCTCAAGCCCAGGTTAAAAGCTTTGATGATATCATGGATGCCGTCGCTGCCATGAAATCCGGGCAACTTGATGCAATCATGACACTCATTCCCGCAGCGCTTCAGGTCGCAAAGAAGAATCCGGAATTCCGGCTGCTCCCGGAACCGCTTGATAGCGAGGATACGGCCATTGCCACCAAGAAAGGCAATGATGACCTGCTTGCCGCGGTGGACAGGATTATATCCGATTTAAAGGCGGACGGTACCTTGGCGGATATGAGGAAGCGCTGGCTAAAAGCGGATATGACCCCCTACGTGGAAATGAAAATAACTCTTCCCAAAGAGGGGAACGTTCTCAAAATAGGGGTTAGCGCCACACGGGAGCCGTTCAGCTTTGTGGATAAAGATGGCCGGGTGACCGGTCACGACGGCGAGCTTGCCCGTATTATCGGAGCCAGGTTAGGCCGACCGGTTGTCTTTTCCGATATGAAATTCATGGCCCTGATACCTGCGCTGCAATCGGAGAAGGTTGATCTGATCATATCCGGTATGAATATAACCGCCGAACGCCAAAAAACAGTAAATTTCACACAGCCGTATTTTGCCAATGCACAGGTCATGCTTGTCAAAAACAGAGGTGAAACTCCAAGGATTGCGGGTGCTAAGCTTGTTTCAACCGAGGATCTAAAGGACAAGCGAATCGGCGTAATGCTTGGTCCTGCTCACGAAGGCAGAGCAGAACCAAAAGCCGCGCCGGTTTCCTTCTTTGCGGGCATAGCTAACAGTTTCCAGAGTAACATCATTCAGGAAAACCGGTATCTGCTCCTTCTGGACGGTCTCAAAACTACGGTGGCTATTTCCGTACTGGCGACTCTGATCGGAACATTGCTGGGGGCGTTGGTCTGTGTAATGCGGATGTCGAAACGAACCGTGCTGAACCTTCCCGCCAGGGTCTATATCTCTATTTTGCGCGGGACCCCGGTGCTGGTGCTCTTAATGCTGGTCTTCTACGTTGTTTTCGCCTCGGTAAACATCAGTCCGGTAGTGGTTGCTGTTATCGCCTTCGGGATGAATTTTGCCGCTTATTCGGCGGAGATATTCAGAACCGGCATAGAGGGTGTGGACACAGGACAAACAGAGGCCGGAATCGCCATGGGTTTTAGCAAGGTACAGACATTCATCCACATTGTTCTGCCGCAAATGGTACGAAGGATTCTCCCGATCTATAAGGGCGAATTTATTTCCCTGGTCAAGATGACCTCGATTGTCGGTTACATCGCCGTGCAGGATCTGACTAAGGCGAGTGACATCATCCGCAGTCGCACCTTTGACGCCTTCTTTCCGTTGGTGATGGTCGCAATTCTCTACTTCTTGATATCGTGGCTTCTGATGCAGTCGCTGGATTACCTGGAGCGGAGAACAGATCCGAAATTGAAACGGAGAAAGGTGGCCAGAGCATGATACAGATAAAGCATCTTTCCAAAAAGTTTGGTGAACTTGTTGTACTGAAAGACATCTCCATTGAAATAATAACCGGCGAAGTTATTGCTATTATCGGTCCTTCCGGCACCGGTAAAAGTACTTTTTTACGCTGCCTTAACCTGCTTGACCGACCAAGCGGCGGTTCAATCACCATTGACGGGATCAACATTCTGGACGCAAAAGCTGACGTGCCGAAAGTACGCCAGAAGATGAATATGGTATTTCAATCGTTCAATCTTTTTTCTCACCTGTCCGTGCTGGAAAACCTGACACTTGGTCCGATCAAGCTGCGGGGAATGAGCGCTAAGGATGCAGAGCTGAAAGCCCTGGATCTTCTTAAGCTGGTAGGACTTGCCGAGAAAGCCGACAGTTATCCGGATGAACTTTCCGGAGGACAAAAACAGCGTGTAGCTATCGCCCGCTGCCTGGCCATGGATCCGGAGATAATCCTCTTTGACGAGCCGACTTCGGCGCTTGACCCGACCATGGTAAGTGAAGTCCTCTCGGTTATCCGCCGCCTTGCCAAAGATGGCATGACCATGGCGATTGTCACCCATGAAATGGATTTTGCCCGTGATGTAGCCAACCGGGTGCTGTATATGGATGAGGGACTTATCTATGAAGAGGGTACGCCGCAGCAGCTTTTTGATAATCCGCAAAAGGAAAAAACCAGAACATTTATCAACAGGATACGCAGTTTCAACTGTCAGATCAGTTCACCTGATTATGATCTGTATGCTATGAATGCCGAAATCGAAACCTTTTGTGAAAAACAGATTCTGCCTAAGAAGACCAGACAGAACCTGCTGCTGCTGGTTGAGGAACTACTCCAGATTTACAACCCGCTACTGAGCACGACGCTCCTTGATCTGACAATTGCCTACTCGGAAAAGAAAGAGAGCCTGGAACTTGTCTTGGAAAGCACGGGAGAGGCGGTAAATCCGCTTGACAAAAACCTGCAGCCGGACGAGCTGGGACTGAACATAATCAATAATCTGACGGAAAGTATCAAGTATCAGCGGGTGAATGACAAAAACAGAGTTACTGTGTTGATGAAAAAAACGCTATAACGCACGAAGCAAAACTGAAAAAGGAGAACACGATGGAAATCCACACACAGAAAGAAGCAAATGCCACCGTAGTTGCGATAACAGGCAGGCTCGATGCCGTGACCGCACCAGAGTACGAAAAAGCGGTGAATGAGTTGATTGCCGGCGGAGAAATCGCTTTTGTCATCGATTTTGGCAGTCTTGACTACATCAGCAGCGCGGGGCTGCGGGGGCTGCTTGTCACGGCCAAGCAGCTGAAGGGGAAGGGTGGGCAGGTGCGGTGTGCCAATGTCAAGGGGACGGTCAAAGAGGTGTTTGACATCTCCGGTTTCGGAACCATCTTCCAGATGGATGATACGGTGGCCGCGGCACTGGCCAATATATCCTGAATGACCATGGTGTCTGACAAGATACAGTGCGGTGCCACGGTTGAGAACCTCCACCTGGTGACAGGATTTGTCGAAGCGTGTGCCGATCGATCTGCTCTTGAGACCAAAAAAAAGTTTGGACTGCTGGTCGCCGTTGAGGAAGCCTTTGTTAATATCTGCACCTATGCCTACCCTGGTGGTGAAGGTGAGGTTGAGCTTGCCTGCGGGGGCGACAGTGATACCTTTGTGTTGGAAATTGCTGACAATGGGAGTCCGTTCGACGTGCTGTCGCTCCCCGCTCCGGATACCGCCCTGGATATCATGGAACGTGAAATTGGCGGGTTGGGGGTCTGTTTAATCCGTAAATTGACAGACGATGCAAGCTACCGGAGGGAAAACGGGAGGAATATTTTGCGGCTGGTGCTAAAGCGCGACGTCAAGTAGGCATGACTCGGCTCGCCAGGGCAAGCCAGGAAAAGGTTAAAGCGGAATATAACCTGGAAATTCGATAATCATTGGATTATATTGGCGCACTTCAGCAATCTGGAAAGGAAGCTTCCTATGAAGATACTTGTTACCGGCGCGGCCGGGTTTATCGGTTTCCACCTTGTGCAGCGACTGCTGCGGCACGGGCATCAGGTTACCGGCTTTGATAATCTGAATGACTACTACGATGTTTCCCTGAAAGAAGATCGCCTCAAGGTTCTAACAGCTCTGGACGGTTTTGTCTTTGTCCGTGGCGGATTGGAAGAGCGCAGATCTGTCGAAGAGCTGTTTGAAACCGGGCAGTTCGACTATGTCATCAACCTCGGCGCTCAGGCGGGAGTACGCTACTCGCTGCAGAACCCTCATGCCTATATAGAGAGCAACCTGAGCGGTTTCCTGAACATTCTGGAGGGGTGTCGCCACACAAAAGTCAAACATCTGGTGTATGCTTCGTCAAGCTCCGTCTACGGTGCCAACGCCACCGTACCGTTTTCCGAGCATCATTCAGTTGATCATCCGGTATCACTCTATGCGGCCACCAAAAAGTCCAACGAGCTAATGGCCCATACCTACGCTCACCTTTTTGCCATTCCCACTACCGGTTTACGCTTCTTCACCGTGTACGGCCCTTGGGGGCGCCCCGATATGGCTTATTTCTCCTTTACCAAGGCGATATTGGCAGGGCACACTATTGACGTGTACAACCATGGCCGGATGCAGCGCGACTTCACCTACATTGATGATATTGTCGAAGGGGTTGTGCGGGTTATGGAACACATTCCGGGCCCAAACCCGTCATGGAACCCGGAAAAACCGGATCCGGCAACGAGCTCAGCTCCGTATCGTGTGTATAACATCGGCAATAATCAGCCTGTTGAGCTTGGTCATTTTATTGAAGTACTGGAAGGGTGTCTCGGCAAAAAAGCGGTAAAAAGGCTGCTTCCGATGCAGCCGGGTGAAGTGTTTGTGACATATGCTGATGTCGCGGATTTGGCTGATGCGGTCGGCTTCCGTCCTGGCACGAGCATTGAAGATGGCATTGCCCGCTTTGTCGACTGGTACCGAGGGTATTATCGTTAATCTTGAACGGCAGGCCTCACGTATAACAGAGGCATGGGTTTTGCCTCATATAAGGTATGGCGTGTAGTGTATGAGGTAACCATTGCGGAATCATGATTCGGTCGTTAAGCGTAAATGCTTTTAAATACAGCTTGTTATAAATAATTCGTTTATTGGCACGGCGCCTGCATTCCTAAAAATCAAACACATTCCTTTGGAGGTATTACCCATGAAAAAAGTTCTGTCCACAATCGTAGCCGCCCTCGTAGCTGTTTCCTTCTCTGCTGTTGTATTTGCTGCTGATGCTGCTAAGCCTGCTGCTCCTGCTGCTGCTCCTGCTGAAGCTGCTGCTCCTGCTGCTGATGCTAAAAAAGAAGCAAAGCCTGCTAAAAAAGCAAAGAAAAAGAAAGCAGCTAAGAAAGACGCTGCTGCTCCTGCTGCTGATGCTGCTAAGCCTGCTGCTGAAGCTCCTAAAGCAAAGTAATTCGCTTTTAGCGAATACACAAAAAAGCCGCATCGAAAGATGCGGCTTTTTTTGTGCGTGCTGTAGTAGTATTATGCGGTCCTAAGTTGAATCAGTGCAAAAATATTTCTTTAGAGGTCTCAAAAAAATATGGGTGATCAGATTGTTCGGGCATTATGTTTGTCAGGCGGTATCAGGGTTTTAGTGTGCAATGCCGGTGAATTGGCGCATGAAATATGTGAACTGCAGCAGGCATCCGCGACCGCACGAATCGCGCTTTCCCGCGGGTTGGCAGGGGGAGCCCTGATGGGCGCTCTTCTTAAGGATGGTCAGCGGACTGCGCTCAAATTTGAAGGGAATGGTCCTCTCCGAAAGTTGATAATAGAAGCAGACTATGATGGGGCGGTTCGCGGCTGTGTTGGCAATCCTGCTGCCGATCTTGAACCGGTGAATGGAAAATGGAACGTAGCGGGATTGATCGGCAGGGCCGGATTTCTGACTGTATCCAAGGACCTCGGCATGGGCGGTCAGCCGTATCAGGGTGTCGTGCAGCTGGTCAGCAGTGAGATCGGTGAGGATCTTGCGTACTATCTGACCGATTCCGAACAGACTCCTTCTGCGGTCGGTTTAGGTGCGACACTGGCTGTAGACGGTCACATCGCTACCTGCGGTGGTTTTTTGATACAGGCACTGCCCAAAGCCGACAGCGGCGAAATAGATACAATCATGTCCCGGATAGCAGGCCTGCCTGCCCTCTCCGAACTGCTCAAAGATGGTGGTGCTGTGAGGGTTGTTCAAGAGCTTTTTGGTGACATACCCTATACCATTCTTGAATCACATGACATCTTCTTCCGGTGCGGGTGCGGATTGGAAAAGATCGAGCGGGCGCTGCTTACTCTGGGGAGTGAGGAGTTGCAAGATATGCGCCTGAAGGAACAGGGGGCTGAGGTGGCGTGCGAATTCTGCCGTAAAACGTATCGTCTGGGTGTTGATGAGTTGGACGCCTTGATCGCTCAGGCTTCAGAACAGTCGGGTCAGTAGAGGTGCCGACCGTATTATTGACTGTTGCCTATGACGGTACAAATTATTCCGGCTGGCAGATTCAGCCAAATGGACTGGCGGTGCAGGAAGTTGTCGAGAACGCTCTTGAAAAATTACTGAAGGAGCGTGTGCAGGTTCGTTCTTCAGGTCGAACCGATGCCGGGGTTCACGCCCGGGCCATGGCGGCCTCTTTTGCGACGAGCCGGGACCTCCCGTTGCAGGCCTTTGTTGAAGGTACAAACCGCTTCCTGCCTGCGGACATCGCCATCCAGAGCGCCTGCATTGTCCCTGATGGGTTCAAGCCAATTACCATGGCTCATGCCAAACAGTACCGCTATACAATCATCAACTCCTCCGTCCGTTCGCCGCTTGACAGGCTGTACAGTTGGCAGGTGCGCGAATCGCTTGATCTTGACGCAATGGAGGAAGCTGCAGGCCGTTTTGTCGGCCGTCACAATTTCGCCGCATTTCGCGCCTCAAATTGTGTCGCCAAGACAACAATCAGAAGGATAGATTCAGTTCAGATAACCCGACAGGGCTCTCGAATTACTGTTGACGTCATTGGTGGTGGATTTCTGAAAAATATGGTGCGGGTAATGGTCGGCACTCTCGTTGACATCGGGAAAGGGCGCTTTACGCCATTGGATATTGACCGGCTGCTGCAAGGAGGGGATAGAAAGGAGGCCGGATGTACCGCCCCGGCAAGCGGATTATGCCTGATACAGGTTGTGTATCCTGAACATGTTACTTCTCTGCCAACAGACGCTTGATCGTCAACTCCAGCGAGCGGGCCATTTCATGGGAATAGCCGCGATACACCTCTGCAATTTTTCCTTTTTTATCAATCACGTACATAATCGGAACGGATCGTACGCCAAAATCAACGGTCGTTGAATCCCCCACGAGTGCCAGCGGGTAATTGACTCGGAACTCATCAGTAAAGGCCTTAACCACTCTTTCCCCATCTTCGTCAACACTCAAGCCAAGAACTTGAAGCCCCTGCTTGCCATATTTTCGGTTCATCTCTACCAAGTGAGGAATCGACAAGCGACAGGGCTGACACCATGTGGCAAAAAAATCAAGTATCAGTACATGATCCCGATAGTTTTCCTGAGAAATCATTTGTCCCGACGTGGAGATAACCTTGAAGTTCGGCGAGGGGTGCCCAATGCGTGGAGCCGCATCAACCGGTCCTGGCGCGGACAGGAGTGATGCGGCTAGTATGACAAGCAGTATTCTGGTCAAGGATCTTATCAACTCATGCCCCTAGCCCTTGTGAACAGGATAAGTGCATTAACTTCTACCGTACTAAAGAGCTTTTGCGATAAGTGCTTCAATCTGTGATTTGGGGACCGCTCCAACAACCTGTTCAAGCAGGGCACCATCCTTGAATAAAATGATGGTAGGTATCCCACGTACGCCGTATTTGGACGGAGTAGCCTGGTTTTCGTCGACATTCACCTTGCCCACTTTGACCTTTCCGACATATTCATCAGCAATAGAATCGATAAGCGGAGCGATTGCCTTACACGGGGCACACCATGTAGCCCAAAAATCAACGAGTACCGGGATACTGGACTGCAGCACCTCACGGTCGAAATTTGCATCGGTAAATGCGATTACATTTTCACTGGACATCTGGACGTTCTCCTTTGAGTGCAAAATAACTTTTTTGGGATGATATACGAGACAGTGAAAAAATCAAGCGCAAACTCGGGTCACCTCATATCATTGAAAAGGGTGCAAGAGGAGTGTATGGTGGCGATTCGTGGAGGGACGAAACATGCAGACTCTGGCACTAAATATTCGGATGAACGATAAGTTGGTCGTAATTATCGGCGGTGGTGCCGTTGCCCTGCGCAAAATCAGGGCTTTGTTGGCAACAGGCGCTCGCGTCAAGGTCGTGGCTATGGAAATCCATTCTGAAATTAAAGTGCTGGAGGATTCGGGAATGGTGGTCGTGCGAGTCGGTCCCTATATGGCAACTGATCTTGACAGCGCCTTTCTGGTGATTGCAGCCACCGACAACGTCATGGTAAATGAACTGGTTCGGGGCGAAGCCCAAAAAAGAAAAATCATGGTTGCCGTAGCCGACAATCCGTCTGCCGGAGACTGTACTTTCCCCGCAGTTTTGCGCCGTGGCGATCTCGAGATTGCTGTTTCAACCGGTGGCCGTTGTCCAACATTTGCCGTTGATGTGCGTGATTGTATTGCCGGATATATCGGCAGTGAATACGGTACGATCCTTGAACTAATAGCCGCAGAGCGAGAAAAACTGTTGACGAATGGGAGTTCCAGCACTTACAATACGCAGGTTTTACGCTCGCTTGCCAACCGTCTTATCACAGAGCTTACCGAACGCAAGGAACTGTTGCCATGACACACATGTTTTTCATTCTGACGGTAGCTTTATATTGCTGTGCTGCCACTGCCTATCTCGCCTGCCTGGTTCGCACGTCATCAGTGCTGACACGCTGGGCCGGGCGTATCCTGGCGGTTGGTTTCACCGCTCATCTGCTGTCCACAATCCATCTTGCCGTTAAAATGAAATACCTGCCTCTTACCAATATGCAGGAATCGCTCTCTTTTTTCAGTCTCGCCATTGTCGGCGGGTTTATCTTTTTTGAACGCAGGTACAAGGTCACAACGCTCGGCTCCTTTATCATCCCCGTTGCACTCTTGATGCTGACAGCCTCAAGTACGTTGCATGAGGAGGCGCGCCAGCTTCCGCCAATTCTGCAGAGTAACTGGTTCTGGTTCCACGCACTACTGGCTTTTGCCAGTTATGCCTGCTTCACCATCGCCGCCGGTGTTGCTGTCATGTATCTGATCCAGCGATATTTCCTCAAAACGAAACATTTCGGCGCACTCTTCCAGAAACTTCCGTCACTGGAAACGATGGATGATATCAGTTATCGCTGTTTATCCGTGGGTTGGCCGCTTTTGACGATCGCCATAATCTCCGGATCCATCTGGTCAGATCAGGCAATGGGAAGCTATTGGATATGGGATCGCAAGCAGACCTGGTCTATGATCATCTGGATTATCTATGCGGCACTTCTTCATGGTCGTATTACCATCGGTTGGCGTGGCAAGCGGGCCGCTATCCTGTCAATCATCGGCTTCATTGTCGTGTTGTTCACCTTTTTCAGCATGAAGCACAGCATAACCTGGTAGTGCCGTAACATGTGCGCCTCTGTACATATATATGAAATATTGAAACGGAACCATTGATGAATATCATCGTTGTCGGACTCTCTCATAAAACTGCTACCGTTGAAATTCGAGAAAAAGTGGCGTTCTCTCCCAACCAGATCGAAAAGCCACTTGCAGAATTAATTACGCTTGATGGCATAATCGAAGGGGTGATCGTCTCTACGTGCAACCGGGTCGAGATTTATGCCACTACCCGAGACATTGCAGGCGGCATAGCTCGAATCAAACGGTTTATGGCCGAGTATCATCACCTGCCATTTGAAGCGCTTGAGCCGCATCTGTACAGTTACCATGCCGAAGACGCCATCCGTCACGTATTCAGGGTGGCTTCCAGTCTTGATTCAATGGTTGTCGGTGAACCGCAAATATTGGGACAGATTAAAACATCCTACGGTTATGCCGCTGAATTTAAATCCTCAGGGATAATTCTCAATCGCTTTTTGCACAAAGCGTTTTCAGTTGCCAAGCGGGTGCGCACTGAAACTAAAATTGCCTCTTCTGCCGTTTCTGTTGCGTTTGCCGCCGTGGAGCTGGCCAAAAAAATTCTCGGTGATCTGTCGGACAAAACCGTCATGCTGATCGGTGCCGGTGAAATGTGTGAACTGGCTGCCAAGCATTTTATTAACAGTGGCGCAAAAGGCGTGATGGTTACAAACCGTACATTTGAACGTGCGGAACGCCTCGCAGAGGAGTTCGGGGGAGAGGCGGTCCCTTTCGAGTCATTTCTGGAGCATCTCCATCGGGCCGATATCGTGCTCTCTTCCACCGGTGCCCCGCACTGCATAATCGGGCCGAAGGACGCTGAAGACATCGTCAAGCGCCGCCGGTTCAAGCCGATCTTTTTCATTGATATTGCCGTGCCCCGCGATATTGACCCCAAAGTTGACGACGTTGAGAATGCGTACCTCTTTACCGTCGACCACCTGCAGGAAATAGTTCAGGCCAATCTTGCCCAGCGCGGCCTGGAGGCTGAAAAAGCCGAAGAGATTATCGACCAGGAAATCGGCCAGTTTCACAAATGGCTTTCAACACTGGAAGTTACGCCCACTATTGTTTCACTGCGTAACCGCTTTGACGAAATACGCCGGGCCGAACTTGAGAAAACTATCTCCGGGTGGAAAGATTTACCGCCCGATGCTGAAAAACGCCTGGAAGCACTTACGCTTGCCATGATGAATAAGCTGCTTCATGCCCCTACGTCTGTGCTTAAACAGGCTGGTCAGGGCGGTCGAGTAGACCTGTATGTAGATGCACTGCGTCAACTGTTTGGGCTGGAAGCGCTGCGAAAAGACGATGAAGAGCTGGAGTTGGAAGAATAACAATCCTGAAATAGCTGTCTACTCACTATGAGAAATGGAGAACAGTATGACCCCAAAGAAACTGAGAATAGGTACCCGTGCCAGTCAACTGGCCCTCTGGCAGGCCAACTGGGTAAAGTCAGAACTTGAAAAACGGTATCCTGGTATGGAAGTCACGCTGACCAAGATCAAGACGATCGGTGATAAAATCCTTGATGTCCCTCTGGCACAGGTCGGGGGCAAAGGGCTGTTCGTCAAGGAGATCGAAGAGGCCATGCTGCGTGATGAAATCGACATTGCCGTGCACAGCATGAAAGACGTGCCGACCGACTTTCCGGAAGGGCTGGGTCTGTACTGCATTACCGAACGCGAAGATCCGCGCGATGCCGTTATCTCACGCAACGTGAAGTTTGCTGATCTGCCGCAGGGGGCCCGCATCGGCACCAGCGCCTTACGCCGCCAGGCCCAGCTTCTGAAGGTCCGTCCGGATCTGCAGATGGTTATGATCCGCGGAAATGTTGAAACCCGCATCAGAAAACTTACTGAGGACAACCTTGACGCAGTCATTCTGGCTGCCGCCGGGCTGAAACGCCTCGGTTTCACTGAAAGTGTCGGGGAGTATCTGGATGTTGACCTCTCCATTCCGGCGATCGGTCAGGGTGCTTTGGGGATCGAATGTCGTCTGGCTGATCCGGTTATAACCGAAACGATCGCTTTTTTTAATCATGCCGACACCAGTCATGCTGTTCGTGCGGAACGCGCCCTGCTTAAACGCTGCGAGGGTGGCTGTCAGGTGCCGATAGCGGCCCACGGTACGGTCAGTAACGGTCAGCTGCGTCTGGTTGGTTTTATCGCCGCAGTAGACGGTCAGCGCTCCGTTCGCGGTGAAGTCAGCGGACCGGTTGCTGAAAGTGAACAATTAGGGATCCGTCTTGCGGATCAGCTGCTTGCCGAAGGTGGCAAGGCAATCCTGGAAGAGGTATATCAGAGGTCAATTGGTGAGTAACGGCATTGTTTATCTTGTGGGCGCCGGTCCCGGCGATCCGTCACTGATCACGGTGCGCGGCGTGGACTGTTTGAAAAAAGCCGATGTGGTGGTTTATGACTATCTGGCAAACGAACAGCTGCTGAACCACGCTCCGGAGTCCGCCGAACGTATTTATGCCGGTAAGATCGGAGGGCGTCACAATCAGGGCCAGGACGAGATAAACAATGTTCTTGTTGAAAAAGGGAAAGCAGGAAAAGTTGTTGTACGTCTGAAGGGGGGCGATCCCTTTGTATTTGGGCGTGGAGGAGAAGAGTGCGAGGCTCTGCGAGATGCCGGTGTTCCGTTTGAGGTTGTCCCCGGCGTAACTGCTGCCGTCGGAGCAGCCGCGTACGCCGGAATTCCACTTACCCATCGGGATATAACGGCTTCAGTGGCCTTTGTTACCGGCCAGGAGGGCAAAGATAAAAATGAATCTACCGTTGATTGGGATCGCCTTTCTTTAGGCGGCGGAACGGTGGTGTTCTATATGGGGGTTACCACCTTGCGCCGCAATATGCAGCGCATGCTGGAACATGGCAGGCCCGCTGACACGCCGGTAGCTCTCATACGATGGGCGACGACCCCCTGCCAGCAGATTTTAACCGGTACATTGGCTGATATCGCCGACCGGGCCGAAGAGAGTGGTTTCAAGCCTCCGGCGATCACTATTGTTGGTGAAGTGGTGGCGCTGCGGGAGAAACTGCAGTGGTTTGACAAACGGACGTTGTGCGGGAAGAAGATTATTGTTACCCGCGCCGCCGAACAGGCAGGTGAATTTTCCGGAAAACTGTCGGCTCGTGGTGCGACGGTTTTGGAATGCCCTACAATCAGTCTGGTTGAGCCGGAAAGTTGGCAACTGCTCGATCTGGCTATCCGGGATCTGCATAATTATAACTGGCTGATATTGACTTCCGGCAATGCAGTGCGGTTCTTTTTTCAGCGCCTGGAATCACTCGGTCTCGACGCCCGCGCCCTGGCCCAGTGCAGAATTTGTGCAGTAGGTCCAAAAACAGCCGATGAAGTCCGCACCTTCGGTATCAAGCCGGATCTGGTGCCGACAGACTTTAAGGCCGAAGGGGTTGTTGAAGAGTTTTCCCGCCTGGATATGCACAATAGCCGGGTGCTGTACCCGCGTGCTGACAAGGCTCGTGATCTTATCCCGAGCGAATTGAAACGCCTCGGTGCGCACGTGGATAGTCCGGTAGCGTATCGCAACATTTTTCCGGAACGCCTTCCCCCCGAAACGCTCTTTGCTCTTGAAAAGCGCTCCGTGGACTGCATCACCTTTACGTCATCATCAACAGTGCAGAATCTGGCCGCCATGCTGGGCGATGAGTTGATGTTTGATCTGCTGAAAGGGGTGATCGTCGCGTCAATCGGGCCGATCACGTCTAAAAGCTGTCGTGATCTCGGGCTGAAAGTTGACATCGAACCGGCAGCGTATACTCTTGATGCACTGACAGAAGCACTCGAAGCTCATTTCAAATAAATAGCAGTACCATACCTTCCACTAAAAAGGCTCCGCAGATGCGGAGCCTTTTTAGTGCAATCTATAAAGATAACATGCGTACGGACTATACCAATTCCAGTGCGCTGAAGAAGTATGGAATTTCAAACGCGGCAGTTTCAGGAGCGTCAGAGCCGTGGGAAGAGTTCTCCTCAATATTAACGGCAAAATCTTTGCGAATCGTTCCCGGCTCAGCGTTGGCAGGATTCGTTGCTCCCATAAGGGTGCGCCAGTCGGCGATGGCATTCTCTTTTTCCAGGCAGAGTACTATTACGGGGCTACGGGAC
The DNA here is from genome assembly GCA_903939115.1 of uncultured Geobacteraceae bacterium. Taxonomy (GTDB): domain Bacteria; phylum Desulfobacterota; class Desulfuromonadia; order Geobacterales; family Pseudopelobacteraceae; genus JACRCG01. The sequence continues at coordinate 45,666 of CAJAFV010000085.1, read as the reverse complement.
ATGAAAGCACACAGGTCATTGAAAAAAGGGCGTGCATTGTGTACGTAATAAAAACCTTCAGCCTGTTTTCTGGTCAGCTGAATTTTTTTCATTCCTGCGATAGTGAAACCTTTTTCTTCGATCCTGGCCAGAATTTGACCGGCAAGTTTGCGCTCTACTGCATCCGGCTTGATGATTGCGAACGTTCGTTCCATGATGTTTCCTCCAAAAGATATCTGTAAATATGAACCCGTCTGATACCACTACAAGTGCTAATTTGTCAAGTTATTCAGGATTTTCTAGGGGAGTTTGTCTTTTTCTGCTTGCAATAAAAAAATGGAGATGGTAAGAAAACAACTCACTTGCCCGGGTGGTGGAATTGGTAGACACGCAAGATTCAGGTTCTTGTGCTCGCAAGGGTGTGCTAGTTCGAGTCTAGTCCCGGGCACCATCAGAAGAATAAAGGCTTTACGGGATTTCCGTGGAGCCTTTTTTCTTATGTACAATTGGAGAGGGTGGACCATGACAACTGAACGATATTCACTTTTGACAACCCGCGAACTGGCTGCCAAGTGCGGCACGTCTACCGGGGAGCTGGAGAAGCGCTTTCAGCCGGATGAACTGGTACGGCTTAATGCGGCAACCAACGGCATTACCCCGCAGGGTGTCAGGCGTTTTCTGGCAGACGCGGGGGTCTCCTACCGTTTCCGGGTAATAGCAAACACTACGATGCGCGGGGGTATCGGCAAGACTACGAGTACGATCTCCACTGCAGTGCGCGCAGCCCAATACGGTTTCAGGACCTGCGTCCTCGACCTCGACCCTCAGGGCTCTTCCAGCCTGGCGTTGGGGGCGGTTCCTGATGACGATGATCCAATATTTTACGATATCTGGCAGCGTCCCGAGGAGCAGCTCGCTGATGCGCTTGTTGAATTGAGCAGCCATCTGAGCATTCTGCCATCATCGCTCGAAAATGCGCTGCTTGATGCCAGTCTGCTTAACCCCGGATCACAGAAAAAAGCGGTCAAGGGTGTCTGTGATCAGCTGCGCATCCTGGGGTTTGACACCGTGATCATTGACTGCCCGCCGTCGCTTGGGATTGCTGTTATTTCGGCCATCTGTGCTGCTCAAACGATTGTGGTTCCGGTAGGGAGCGATGCTTTTTCTCTGAAAGGGCTGGATCTGACCCTGGGTGAGATCCACTCCATCTGCGATACTTTCGGGTTGCCTCATCCGGCCGTAAGCATCATCTACACCCGGTATGACCAGCGGGAAACAGTCTCCCGCAACGCCTTGACTAGAATCAGGGAGCGACATCCGACTCTGCCGTTATCGGTGATTCGTACCAGCAGCGAATTTTCCAAGGTACTGGCTGCCGGAGAAACAATATTTTCCCGCTATGCCAAGAACAGCGCCAGGGAAGATTATGACCGGCACGTATCAGAATTGCTGGAGATTGCCCTGGAATCGGAATAATACTATTGGAGTTGCCATGAGCGAGCCCGCAGAAAAAGTAAAGATACAACGGACCAGGAAGCGGATCTACGAGATGCTCCAGGAAGAGGCGCCAGAGACGGCGGACCTGAAAGAGATCACTGCCGCAATACCGGAGGCTGTAACTGGGGTTGAAGCTCCAGTAACGGCTTCTGACGCCGTTACAACAGTGATCTCCGTTGAGCCATTTGATCAGGAGTCTGCGGATAAGGACAAGGAGGAGTTGGGGGGCGAGTCGCTTCCGCACGATGCTTTGACAGCGACTGAACTGCAGGAACCTGTTGCCGGAAGAGAGTTGTCTGCGATGGAGGTGGCCGCGATGGAGTACGCGGCAGAGTCGGCTGCTCCAGACACCGTTGCTGCGGAGGTACCTGTGGGGTCACATGAACAGGAGCTCGGGGAAAAGAACAAGGAAAAGGATGAGCCGTTCCAGAGCGCCATGGCCGCAGTGTACAAATATTCGGCTCTGTCTGCCGCAACAGGATTGATTCCGTTGCCACTGGTGGATATGGCGGGGTTCATGGCGATGCAGCTGCTGATGCTGAGAAAACTCTGTGCCCTTTACAATATTCCCTTTGACTCGCAGCGATCCAAATCTGCCATCGCCATACTTGCAAGCGGAATCAATAGTGCGTATCTGGCGGCAAGCAGTGCCAAACTGGTCCCGTTTATCGGAGCCTTTTCGATCGCAGCCATGCCGGCGGTGAACGGAGCACTTTCCTATGCGGTGGGGCGGGTCTTCATCCAGCATTTCGCTTCCGGGGGGACCTTCCTGGATTTTGATCCGAACAAGGTGCGGGGATATTTCGAGGAGCAGTATCGGTTAGGAAAGCTGAGCAGATCGCCGAAGCCCGAATAATAACCGCTGGAATTATTTGATAATCATCAGCGACAGATAGTCCGGTGTGTGTGCGGATATTTCACTGAAATCAGTCAGAACCTTCTGGCGGGGACTGCCGACCCGTTCGACAAAGACAGTACGCTGTTCCCGACCGGTTGTACGAATAAGCTCAATAATGTCAGAGTGGAGCGGTTTCACTTTAAGCAGCACAACCGTTTCGAAGTGATCCAGAGCCGCCTTTATCTGTACTATTCCGGCAGTTGCGGGAATTACCGCCATTTTTTCATCGGCCTCAACAAGCGGAAGTCCTGCACAAGCTGCTGCGGCGTTGATACTTGAAATTCCGGGGACAATCTCGAGCGGAATAAGCGGCCACTGTTCGCGAAAGAGACGCAGCAGGTAGATAAACGTGGAGTAGAAGAGTGGATCGCCGATCGTAATGAAGGCGACAGACCGTCCCGCTTCTGCATGAGCGGCGATCAAAGTCGCCGCATCCTGCCAGGCGGGGATCAGGCGGGTCTTGTCGGAAGTCATCGGAAATAGGTGAACGACAATCTCCTGACGCTCCTCGTCAATAAATTCTCGAATTGTTCCGAGCGCCACACTCGCTTCCGTAGGATTTGATACCGGAGCGAGGATTACATCAACACTCCTCAGGATCCGTTCCGCCTTACGCGTTAACAGTTCCGGATCACCCGGACCGACTCCAACCGCATAAATAATTGCCACTATTCGCCACCCTTCCGGGCAGAAATGACATATACCGGGTTCTGGGCTTCAAACATCTTGTATTCCGTCAGGTTGCGCGTTTTAGCCACATTGATGCAGGACGCTTCAACCGTAAAACCATGGTCTTCAAGAAACTCGACCGCTCTGGTAAGGGTGTCCAGGGTTATGGCATTGATCACGACAACACCTTCCGGTCGGAGACGCAGTGAAACAATGTCGATTATCTCATCCAGCTTGCCTCCGGCTCCTCCGATGAAAACCCGATCAGGGTCAGGCAGATCGTCCAATCCGTCCGGGGCATATGCTTCGATCAGTTTTATATTGCGCGTGCAGAATTTTTTCAGATTGTCTGTGATAAACCCGATGCATTGGGGATTTTTTTCCACGGCAAAAATACGACCGCCCGGCATCAGATTGGAGGCCTCGATTGACACCGAACAACTTCCGGCGCCGATATCCCAGAGGACAAGATCATTCTGCAGCTGGAGTTTAGCCAGGGTGACAGCACGCACTTCCTGTTTGGTAATCAGTTTTTTGGAAGTGTGGAACTCGTCGTCATCAATGCCGATGAGCGGGTAGTGAACGAGGTTTGGTTCGTAGGTGCGGATCAGAATCAGGATGTTCAGCTCGGATGCAGCGATATCAAGCAGGCCGCGCACAGTTGTCTTGGTAAAAGCCTCGGTCGGCATCCCCAGATCTTCGCAGAGCCACGCTTCATAACCTTCTGCTCCTCTCCCGATCAGTTCCGTTGCGATGGCTGCAGGTGTGTTCGTTTTGTCAGTCAGAACGCAGGCTTTTTCGGCGGCAATAATTTTGTCTATTGCCTGATGCATTCCTCTGCCATGAACGGAAACAAAAATACCGTCGTCCCACGGCTCTTTAATTCTGGCGAAGGCGTACTGCATGCTGGTTACATTGGGGAATATTTCGATGCGTTCTTTGGGGAGGTTGCGGAGCAGAAAGCGTGAAATCCCAAAAAAAGTCGGATCACCCGAGGCGAGCAGAACCACCAACTGCTCAGTTTTTTTAAGAAAATCGATGAGTTCGGAAAGATCACCGAGCTCTTTTTTTAGACCTGAAAAATTCGGGAAAATATCCAGATGACGTTGATGGCCGATCATAATTTCGGCCGATTCAATGATCTCCAGCGCCTTGGCCGGGAAACCGTCCCAGCCGGTAAAGCCGGCTCCTACCAGATAAATATTTTGCTGTGCCATGTGTTGTGCTCCGCATAAGAAGTCTTAACTATTTCGGACAGGACTATAGCATCTGCACGGACAAAAATCACCAGATTACTTTATCAGATGCTTCTGAATTAACAGCACATGGGTGAAAAACAACAAGTTCAGCAGGATGACGTCAAACCTTCCCGAAGTGCGTATTTGGTCAGAGAGGCTACACTGTTGAGATTCAGTTTTTTCATGATATTGTGGCGGTGTACTTCAATGGTTTTTATGCTGACTCCGAATTGGTGTGCAAGCTCTTTGGAGTTCTGGCCATCGGCTATCAGTTGTATGATCTCCCGCTCTCTGGTCGTCAGTGACTCAAATGTCAAAGGCATTTTATCAGGTATTCTCTTAAGATAATCTTTCAGTATCAACTCCGTTATCCGTGGCCCAAGGTATGTCTCATTATTAGCGACCGTGCGGATGGCAGTAGCCAGTTCCAAAAAAACAGTCTCTTTCATGATGTATCCCGAGGCCCCGGCATCCAGCACTTCCACGATAAAACGCCTGTCTGATTCCATGGAAAGAACGAGCACCCTGGTTTTTGGTAACTCGGCTTCGATCCTCCGGGTTGCCTCTATGCCGTTCATGTCCGGCATGCTTATATCCATGATGACGACATCTGGCCGCAGTTCAAGCGCAAGCCGGACCGCATCTGTTCCGTTGCCGGCCTCTCCGACTACCACCATGTCCGGCTCTTTCTCAATCAAGCTTTTCAAGCCTTCACGAAAAATAGCATGGTCATCGACAACAAGCAGGTTCAGGCTCATTCGGTAAACTCCTCTTCATGCTGCAATTCAGGCTAACGTGACTGTCTCATAGGGGACTGTAATCGAAATTCTGGTGCCGCGCCCCGGCAAGGAATCAATATGCATCTGCCCGCCAAGATAATTGACCTTCTGCTGTATGTTGAAAAGTCCGAAACTGTTTGAATGAGTCGAATTGTTTTCAGAGACAGGGAAACCGGCACCGTCATCCTCAACAGTAACGGCAAGAATGTCAGGATTCTTATCGATGGTAATCGTCACGTGCTGTGCTGCAGCATGCTTCACAACATTCAAAAGCAGCTCACGCACAGCATGGAACAGCGTCACACGAACGCCATACTCCAGAGGGATCGAGGTGGCTCCATGCTGTACTTTTACATGAACCCCATACAGTTGCTCGTAGTCCTGGGCAAGCCATTTCAGTGCCGCTTCAAGGCCGGCGCTTGCCAGAATCGGCGGACGGAGCTGGAATGTCAGCGACCTGATATCGCCAATTGCCTGAGTGATGAACTTCTTTGCAGCTTCAAACTCGCTATCGTATGTAGAATCGGCCAGGCGAGTCTGTAGCTGATCTATTGTCAATGCACCCAGTAGCAGGTTCGGTCCAACCTGATCGTGAAGTTCTCCTGCAATCCGGTTGCGCTCCCGCTCTTCTGCAATAGAAACCTCGACAGCTATATTGTTCATGTGGGCCTGGAAATCAAGCCGTTCCTGTTCCATGGCTTTACGAACTGAAACATCCCGCATAAAGCATTGGAGAGTACCATCCGGCATCTTCTTGGATGTGAGTTCCACGTAAATGTGTCGACCATCCTTGCGGATGAGGACCTTCTCGATACTATTACTACTCCCTTTGCTCAGCAGTTCTTCAATCGTCTGCTTTCCCGTTGTTTCTTCTTCAAACAGCGGACCGAAGCGCATAGTCAGCAATTCGGCTGCAGAATAACCGGTCATATCGCATACCTTGGAATTTACCTTGAGGATATGGCCGGCACTGTTGATGCTGAAGATGCCGTCTACGGCAAGTTCAATGAACGAATGGAGCTGATTCTTTGTCTCCTGCTCACTGCGACGAACAATAACCAGCTTAGTGCGCAACGACAGGTAAATGACGGTTACAGTCAAGCATAATGAACAGTACAGCAGAATAATGAACCACGCCGTCCGCTTAGCCTCATGATAGATGGCGCGTGATTTTTCGAGTTTGACAAGTCCTGCGACCTGCCCGTAGATGTCAGTCAGTTGGACATAGCCGATATTACGCTCGCCCTGTGTGGCTTGCAGCAGTACGTGGTCTTGCCCGGAAAGACGTAACAGGTTGTCCCGGAAGGTCGGGTTCTTGTCGTTTGAAACAGCGTTGAGCACCTCAATTCTATAGCCGAGCAGATCGCTCATTCTCAACGTTTCATCCCGCCCAAAAAAACGGCCGATTATCAGTGTGCCCCTTGAAGGACCTTGGTACCCAGTCGTCAGGATCGGTCGAGAAGCTACGATCAGCAGGCCTTCTGGGAGCGATATATAACCTGTAACGCTGCTTTTCGGGGATTCATGCTTTAGCAGCAGACTGCCTGGCTTTAGATGAGTAAGGAACGAAGATGGGAAAGGAACTTGCAAGTCGTTGATGTAATCATTGGCCCTACTAAAAATAATCTTTCCGTCATCAGCAATCATGCAGAACAGGTTCAAATGGAGTTTCGAATAAAATGTCTCTCCCAGACTGGCGGATATGAATTCCGGGTTGCTGTGTTGCATGAAGGCATAGGCATCTCCCCGTCCCGCATAATCACCGGCCGTGACATTAAGTTGCTGTGCCTCAGCATTGATTAGATTTCTGACCTGAAGGGTATCTTCTTTAAGCTCTTTATTCTCGATGTGAGTAAAGTTGTAAATGGAGAGTAACGGCGAGGCAAAAAAAATGTTACCGATCAGGACAAGAATTACCATTGCGGTAGTTTGAAGATGTTTATTCACGGTTAACTTTCCAGTGCGAGTGAGTCAATATCTTTGTGTCGCGAGCAGTTTGAGGCAACTGCAGTTTAAGGAGTGATAAGTTTAAGCGAGGGGAAATATGTGCGATATCGCGCAGCATCGCGAGTCAAAAGAGTTAGCCCCGAAATAGCTGCATGTGCACCAATAAAGAAATCCGGCAATGGTGAGCGCTTCGTTCCTCCAAACTTGCGGTAGCGTATAAAACATTTTCCGGCAAGGAAAGCAGCTTCCCATGGAATCGGTCTTCTTTGGAAATAATCCAAAGGCAGAGCTTCTTCCAATTCTTCAATACGATGAAACCCTACCGAAATTTCAGCGTAGATAATTGGATTAATGATCAATGTGCAGCGATCAGCCGCTTTTTGCAGTTGCGTTGACGACCATTCGAACCAATAGGGGTCTTCCTCCAACAGATCAAGTAAAATATTGCTATCCACAAGGACGTCGGTCGTATTCAACCCTCACCCCGCGTAAACGCCATTATTTCATCGGTTGTCATCCGCACCGTGGCGCGTCCACGCAGTGTTTCAACCAACTTCTTTCCTCTACTTTTTTCGCCTTCAACAGTACGTAAAACAACTGTATTTCCCACCACCACAAATTCTACCTCACTATGGGGAAATATTCCCATACGCTGACGAACGCTACTTGGTATCGTTACCTGCCCCTTACTTGTCACCCTCATATCTTCGTGTTCCTTTCACAATGTAATACCTACATAAGTATTACATTGTAGGACCGGCATGTCAATATTTAGCCGGTCTTATTCATGATCGCCTGGCGTACAGCCTCGATTTTACCGGCAACTGCCGCATTGCTGCAAGCTTTCAATTTTAAGCGCATAATTGAATTGCTTAACGTAGTTACATCACGGCCAAACAATCGTCCTGTCTCGCTGATGGTGCAGTCAGAATATTCTGCAACCCCCCAGGCTATGAATGCGCGGGCTTCTGCCGCAGCCCTGCCCCGATGGAGGGAATAAAGTGTCTCGTCATCAACAGCGCATATTACCTTCACAATCTCAATTATCTCTTCAAGTGTCGGCTTAATCTCCATCAGTATCTGAGCCTTGCACATCGCTTCTTCAACAAAACTTTCTTCACCAAGCAGGCGACTGTCAATACCCCCTTTAAGGAACTGATCAGTAAGGCGATCACCAATCCTTTCAGCTACGTAGCACAGGTACAGCTCTCTCGCTTTGTCTTTCTTGGAATCAAACAAACCGAGCAGATAGTCAGATGTAAACCACGGATAATAGCCGTCCAGAAGATATGCGTGATGGCCGCTCCAGAGGTAATCCTCGGGCTTGGCAACCATACCCGCCCGCACAGGATTGAGATGTATATAGGCGGCCAATTCACAAAGGTATGTGTCAGCGTCAACAAGTAGCGCCTTGTATCTCCCTTGAAAAAGATGACCAGATCTTTTCATGCGGCGATTAACCCAGGTGGTATACCGAAACGAGAGGTTTTGCATAACGCGGGAAAGTGAAATATTGCCGACCTGCAAGGCAATATGGATGTGATTTGACATCAAACAGAATGCATGAATACGGCAACCGAACTTTTCAACAGCTTCCTGCATGAGAAGCAAAAAGCGGTAGCGGTCACAATCGTCGAAAAACACATCCTGCTGCGCGTTGCCACGCAGGATAATGTGATAAAAAGCACCGGGATAATATATACGTTGTTTGCGAGCCATGTGGACACCATACATGAGTTAAGGCGATAATACAAGCCTGACCCCTATGTCTGACCTATGTTTTTAATATGCTGTGATCGTGGATTAATGCCATTTTATAGCTTAATGGGACTAGTAAGCATATAATACAGACAGTTGCGATTTCTCAACCGGATTAGTGGTCTTTTCTCCCCTCACTTCTATTCTATAGACCGCCGGCATCGCTTTAACGGATATACCAGTTGCACTACCAGTTGTCCCCTGGCCGCCATCAAGGTCAACCCCGGAAAGATCACTGCCAGTACATTTGCCAGTGGGATATGCTCGCTTATCACTGCATATAGTCTCAACTATTTTAGTATAAACTGTGAATGAGTCGGAACTTGCTGAATTAAGGGTAATCTTAAAATCCGGAGACTCTTTAGGTTCGTTGGTTTTATTGCAAGTCCACTGAGAAGAGGATTTAGTGAGTTTTTCCATAAGGCAGGCATCGGTGTTCGAAGCAAAATGAAGTGAGGCCGAGTACAAGCCGCCGAGAGGTATAGTTGGATTAATCGACTGCGAAGCGAATGTCGTAGAAAATATCGTTGGCAAAATCTCATTTGTCACAAGTTCGGTGCTGCCGTAAGCAGCCTCCAGCGCTGTTTTATAACGCTTATTTGCGCCCGACTGTTTTATTCCAGTAGTAATCATGGTCATCAGATACATTACTATTGTCAATGAAATCAGTGTCAGCATCAATGCGGTTACAAGGGCAATACCTGTATTATTAATTAGCGGTTTCATGAAAAAGTCCCGTTATTATTTTGATGAAAGGTTCTTGGGTCGAACAACGATACGATAAATCTTCCAGCGATAGTTAAGCCATCCGAGAGTCGTGAGATTCGCAGCAGAATACCCTCTGGTTAAAGCAGCGTTGGAAGGCGGATTAGGCCCCACATCGCCAACAACAACAGCCAAGGTATTATTAATCAAGTTATTGGTATTTGTGTAATCAGGTTTTTTACGCCCTTCTTGGACCATAATATACAGTTTGACATATTTCAATTTGGTACGAATACTTTCGGAGTCCTCCATTATCGTCTTTATTTGGGCGGCAGTCGTTCCGATAGTTGAAGTGACGGATATTTTGCTAACGTCAGTGTTATAAGCATTTGATTCGTCAATTACACCACTATTTTTAACATCCCATCCGAAGACCAACTGCATATCGGCAACACAATCGAGTAGCGGAAAATAGGTCATAGTGCCGTCAGCATGATTTACGACGGCTTTATATAGTATCCCGGTACCTAAAGCACAGGTTGCTGGTATTGCAGAGGTGCTTGAAGGTCGGGCGACAAAATAGTCGGCCCGGTTAAACGGCATACGGAGGTTACCGTCGTCAATTCCGTACAGGTAGTACATTTGCGATGCGGCGGCCGGATAAAAGGAGTCGTCCGTCAGGGGGACAGTGGGGTTGGTAGTCCAGTAGGTGAGAGGAGTTGAGGTGTTATAGACCAGGTTGTTGGTAACCAAACCGGTATCCGCTGCGTAGGTTCGATTAACAACAATAGCGCTGTTTGAAGCTGAGAAGTTGTCGGCTTGGCTCGACCACTGGTTAGGCACCTTGTTTGTGGTAACAGATGTATAGGTCATAAACGTCCATTTTTTGGAAGCCTGGCTACGTCCGACCGTTGAGGCTTTGATAGCAAGATAATCAGTGCCAGAAATTATATTATAGGTATTTCCAGTCGTATAGGCGGTATCAGTTACATTTTCTAGCGATACCACCGCCCGTGGCACACCACCCGCAGCACTTGTGCCATGTCCATCATTCAACAGACTCGCCGGCGCAGAGGCCGTTTCGGCATATCGAGGTGCAACATCATACGCATTCGGCAGTCCAAAGCCGATCTGTTGCAGATCATGCCGCAGCATCTCTAACCCAACGACGCCTTCAATGTTGCTTTCTTCGCTAGATACAATTTGCGACGTATTCTTGATAATTTTCTCAAACGCTGTCCCGGTGATAATAACCACTGCAATTACTAACGCCATGGTGACAATCAGTTCAAGTAATGTAAAGCCCTTGTTGTTATTCATAGTAGCAGGCACCTGTTTCAAAATTACGGCATGGCCGGATTGGTAATAAGGGATGAGAGAGTTTGGTTAAACTTGTTATTTTTGTACCTCCAGGACACCCTTATATCAACTTCTTTAGAATTAGCACTTATAGTGGTCACGGCTTGGATAGCGGAATAGTTGCCGAAGCCCAGCCTGGTTTTTCTTTGCACCAGAGTTGCTGAAGTTACAAGTGAATCAAAGGTGCCTTGATCTATGACATTTGCTTTTGCAATTGCCATCTGCTGGTCAGCTAGGGAAATCGCCTCGTTGCGCAGCAGACTCCCGAGGTTGTGATAGCTTGCCATATTCACAGCCTGCAGCAGTCCCAGAAGGCCAACCATCATGATGACAACGGCGACGCAGAATTCGATCAGCGTAAAGCCTGATCGACTATTTAAGATCACAAGCGGTTCCATTAATTCTCCCCACATTCGCCCGTGCAGAAGATACGACCACACAATTGACCGCAGCTGACTCTGTCGTCGGGTTTACAAAAATAGTAAGCACATTATTTACATCAAATACCGTGGTATTATAAACGAAACCATTGGTATCAAACACAACCGGCGTACCGCTTATATCTGCGCCGGTCGCCTTTGAAAGAGTGTAACTGAGAGTTTTGTTAGATACTGTCAGGCCTTTTGAGGCAGCATTGGCATCGGTGCTGCACTCACCCGCCGAGCTGTAGGATTTCAAGGCATAGCTTGTTGGCTGAAAAACAATGCCGTATACTTTTTTCTGCGTAAAGGCTTTCGTACGCACCTCAGAAAAGTCGGCGAATAACTGAGTTGTCTCCGCCTCGATTGCACTCTTTTTCTGCCACGAGTTAAACGATAGTGTCGCTATGCCGGTCAAAATTCCCATGATAGTGATCGTTAAGACAAGCTCGATTAAAGAAAACCCTGAAATGGAACGTAATGGCTTCCCCCCATTGCCTCGGCTCGCTACATGTCTAAGAGGGTAGCGGTTCTCTCGACGGGGAGGAATCAGGTGAGCCAATATTTCGCTTCCAATCAGAATGGAACGCATACTATTTCTCCTGCAAATGGAGAATCTTTTTCACCGGCTTGTTGTTTGAGTTACTGATCACCGGTGGTGCGTCACCAGGCGGCTTTCCTATCATTGGTGTACTCATTTTTCGACCGCTCATCGCCGACAAAGCGGTACTGAGAGTAACTTCTTCGAATGCGCCGGTCGATACCTGTTCAAGAATCTTGCCGCTGAGAGCTGCTGCCGGGGCTGCCCCCCCCGTTTTATAATTTACCCCCCAGACATACGAATAACCACCATACTTACACACATCCGTAGTTGGCTTGAAAGTTGTGAAATAGACCGAACCGTTAGTCAAAGCGACCGTGTCCGTAATACACCGTTCGGCACCAAGGCTGTTGGCAGAATCCTTGGCATCAAGCTGCACATACCAGCCTTTCTGGGTCGTTGTCAAAGCTGTGGCAATGCTCGTCGTCTGATCCTTCATATCGGAAAGCGTAAGCACAGATGCTGAACATGCCGGATCCAGCACGTTGGCCGCAGTATAGCACGGTTCCTGTACGCCCATGATGTAGCGCTGATTATATGTATCATTTATCGTATCGTCTCCCGTGTAATAGAAACGGCCAGTGCCGAAAAACAGCCACAGTTTTTTATTTGTCCGGTCCTGAAGCCTGGAAATAGAAGTGGTAACAGAGCCAATGCCATCAATGACCTTACCGAACGTCCAGGTTGCCGGGTCGGTGCTCTCTTTGGTTAGAATTCTTCCAACACCGCCGTCAGTCCAGGAAATCTCACCAGAGGAAGCATCTACTCTCTTCATGGAATACCCTACGTAAAGGGCATCGTCTTGATAATTACCATCGACAGCACTGTTCCACCTGTCCGTATCAATGGCCGCATTAATCATACTGCCGCCAAACGCATTGGCAATACCTGTGTCGATAACCCAGTAATTCGTATTAAGAGTGAAAGGATGGCTGGCATCTATGGTAGCCCCCAGGTCGATAACAAACAGCTTCAGATTTTGATCGGATCTGCCAATGAAACGATGAGCTGAGGTATCAATAGGGCCGGTAGGCCCTGAGGCAAAGACAGCAAACCATTTTCCGTTCTTGGTATTGTCCGGTTTATGCGTTGTAGTGTCTTTTGCGGCAATTCTGATAATCGCTGCGCCCGAAGTTGAATAACCAAGACCTAAACTATCCGTTGCGCCTCGCGGAGGGAACTCCCATTTCAATGTCGGCTGCCCATTAAGAGTCCCGTCATCATTAAAGTATTGATTTGAAATATCCAGGGCAAAATATGATGAATAGCCGACCCCGGTGGTGGTATAGCCGGAACCGGGGTCCAAAATAGGTGTTTTAACACACGTACCACCGCCAGAGGCAGTATTCAAACAGGTACTTGTGGACACCCGTGATGCCCCTCCCAAACCCATACTACCGATAAGAACCGATTTCCAGTTGCTGCCGTTCGTATTATCTTTTGCGCATAATGAATAGTCGGTCGAACATCCAGTGGTGAGTCCGACAGATATATCGGAAAGAACGGTTGGGCCGTCTACATAAAAAATATGATTGTAACTGACTGCGTCGGTAAAATATTTGAGGTATGGAAGTGCATTTCTGGGAATATACGCCCATTGCTCTTCACCCAAAAACCGGGCATCTGAGTTGGGAACAGGGGTGGTAGTAGGAACTGATGCTGAATTGGTAAGAGCTGCCTTGACGGATCCGCCGATTTTCAAGGTGTTGGTTCCGGTTGTAACAATCCCGGTGTTAGCACCATCTGCTGCAGTCAGTTTGCCCAGTTTAAAAGCATGCAGCATTCCGTCATTGGCCCCTACATACACCATACCCCTTTTTAAATAGCCTGTGGTGTTCAAGTACGCATTATAACTGGTATCATTATATCCTGCAGGCGCAACAAGATCATAGGTACTCAGCTTGCTGGTTGACTGTAGCTTTGGCGTTGAAGAAACTATATCACCCAATTTCCATTCACGGGTATAGGTTGTACCACCTACAGCCAGAGAAACGGTCCGGTTGCGATATCCTGTCGAGTCGGTACCCCTGATGTAGGATATCAATTTCATCGCTTCGCCGTTACTGTCATTATTTGCCGCCTGGAGATATGGTTGCAAGGCTGTGACATTTGTGTCACTTGCTCCGGTAGTATAGAACCCGCCCTTCGATGCGGTAAGTGACGGGAGCAATGAATAACCGTCCACACTAGTATGAATGGTACGGCTGTCAGCCGTGCGGGCCCATAGCTGCTTGCCGGCCCGCCACAGGCTTTTAACTGCGTCAGGGTTGGTTGACATTGAAATTACGGTATCACCTACGCCAGACCCGGTGGAATCTTTATCCAGTTCGACCAATGTTTCGCCACTGGCAGAATCAAAATAGAATTTAGTGATGTAGTCTTTTTTCAGATCAAGGATGTGATTGGGGGTTGTTGTCGAAAAATCAGTATCCTCACGAACTGAACTGTAGGTAATAAAAGGATCAACGTAGTACCAGAGGTTTTGAAGTTCGCCAATCCATTTTGCTTCGGTGGCCGAGTCGGAAGTGGTTGGTCCTGGAAAGATTTTGTCAGGATAAAACACCGCCTGCAGAAGATTAGCGCCGCTACCCTGACTGTTGCTCAAAATTGATGCCGCAGTTCCTGAAGCAACTTTTGCCAGAATATATGACATCGCGGTCCTGATGTTTGATTCGAGAACACCTCCATCATCAGCTTCAAAATAATTGTCGGGAACACAGTCACCTTTTGCATTCCATTCCGTCTGTACGTCAGGCGATGCCCACGTATTGGGCGATGGCAGGTTGCCGTTTGAATTGACAAATCCGCCGTATTTCGCTGCCATCTGCAGCGTCTTGGTACCGGTGCCGTTTCCGAAGGCATAGATCGAATAGAGTGTAATATTCTGGGTGCCCTCTTTGTCCGGTCGCAGGTCGGTGTCGTGCATATAATATGATACCGCCTCAACCTTCTCGGAGTTTGTCGCACAGTTGGTATTAGAGCCGGGAGGACATTTATAGGTAGTTGCCAGACAGCCGGCCGTGTTACTGTCAGCGCGGTCATTGGCCGGTATCCTGTTTTCCCAGGTGGTAACATTGAAACTGGTATCAGTATAACCGTTCATTGTCGGCTGGGTTGTGAGACCGGGAAGATTGTTGTTGCTGTTTGGCTCGCCGTCGGTTACCAGCATAATAAAGTGCTTCTGGCAACTGTTCTGGACCGGGTCCATCGTGGCGTAATCCACTCCCGAATTGTAGGCACTGGGCTTAGCCTGGAAATAACGAACTGCTTCGTACAGGGTCTCGGAGGTTGGCGTGTTGGTTTGGGGATCAGTCTCGGCGCCTTCCATAACAGCGATCAGATCGTCAACCGTTGCCCCAAGCACCGCTTTTCGTGTCGTGCTCGGTACATTCGCAATATGGCCCCCTTCAGGCGGGTCATTGAAGACCATAATCCCGAACCGGACTCGGCCGGCCATATCCTGTACAATCCCGGTTGGTAAACCCGTACCGTATTCAACAGTCTTGCCGGAATCAGTCCTCAAAAACTTGGTCGTGGCGGTTCTATCGACAACTTTGCCTCCCATGAGTGCCTTACGAATCAAATCTGTTTTTCGCATATGCAGGTAGTTCAGGTAGTTCCCTGACAAGCCGTTTGTTTGGGACAGATTGACAGTCACCGAGTCAATATCATACTGGCTACTGTTTCCGGTATGAGTTTTATACATTTTACCCGGTTCAAAATAACCGTAAAAATTATTGCAATTGCTGAGTGTTGATGACGATGTACAATTATATGTCTTAATGTTGTTGTAGGTGGATTCGGCCATACTACCCGAGTTGTCAAAAATAATTAGAACGTTGGGAGCCAGTCCGGCCTGTCCGGCCACAAAGGCGGGGACCTGGCAGTACGAGTTGGAAGACGTTGGCACAACACTGGTGTATTGAACCTTGATGTGGCCGGCGGCCTGAATGTTCACGAAGGTATAGCTGGAACCGGCCAGCGGTGCAATATCAGTATCTGACGTATAGCCCACATCGGTATCAGTGATCCAGATATGGGAAATTGCACAGGACGCAGAAGTCGTAATTGTGTAGGTGGCGTTAGTTCCCTGGGAATAATTGTTGGTCCCGAGCGGTGAAATAGTCCCGCAGCCGGATGGGCTGGCTGTATCAATTTCAGATACAATATTGAATCCGACCGTCTTGAAGCGTACGGTAAATGTTGTCGTTGCAGTGATAGCCGGAGTCGTAAAGGTACTGCCGACCACAGAGCCGCCAAAAGTACTGGCCGGATTGCACGCCGCCCCCTGGTAGCTGATACAGTCGAGCATACAATTATTAGACGTGCTTAGTGTGAAATTGGCGGTGGTGCCGGTATTCACCACCTGAGGCGTTGTGGTGATGGAGTTTGACGTGCAAGCTGCCGGTGTATTTGCGGTATCGATGGTTCCGCTTACCTGGAATGTGGTGGCAGCGGTCGAGGTGAACACAACCCAAATTTTGTATGTATGCCCGCTGGTAACATTAAAGCTGAACGGAAGCGGAGTTGTCTGGGGGTCGGTATATGAAACAGTGACCCAGTTGGTATTAGTCGGATCGAGATATGAGTCGACATAGGCAACTTTGGTCACTTTAAAACCATTTGCCGGACGCGCCTCGAACGTGACAGAACCATCGGAGGTAAGCGTAACGCCGGCACTGTTACGGTTTGTCAGCTGTGCATCCGTTCCGGTCGTTTTCCAGACCGTGCCGCCGCTGCCATCTGCGTTTGGAGTATCGTAGGCAGCAGTATTATTGGTGCCGTACCAGGCACCGACCGTGCCGCCCGTTGCACCGACCGGAGCAAATACCACCCAAACGACATATGAATGATTGGTATTGTTTGGATGTGAAAAGGTAAACTGGGAATCATAGGTAGTCGGAAGTGTCAGATCGTTCCAAAATTGGTTATACCTCTGGACGGTAGTCACATTTGTGAACGAACCGCTGATAGAAATATTGGTCGGATCGGTGTCGGTCCATGATGCAACTGCATATTTAACCGACACTATTTTATAGCCGGAACTGGGAGTGATCCTTATGGTTTCATTGTTCCAGGGCCATGAGCCGGATAAACCATCTGTTTTAAGGCTTGCGGTTCCAAGTTGGTTACCGTCATGGTAAACATTACCCCCCAACCAGTCGGCTGGATTGGTGTTATAGTTGGAGGTATTGGTGGTGCCATAGTAGGCGACGATAGTCCGTGTAACTATTTGGGGAGTATGAAACTTAACGCGCACTGACCAGCTGTGACTGGCAATACTGAACGAGAAGGTCGTATTACCGCTTGACCAGCCGGGAACGGTAGACCAGTTAACGGAATCATCTCGCAGATATTCAACAGCGGTAACGGAATTTCCGCTGCCGGTGGTAATCGAAAATGTAGCGGTATCGCCGGCATTGAACGTTGGAGTGACGTTGTTGGTATTGGTTACCGTTTTCCCGGATGGTGGAGTTACAGAACCGCCGTTACCGTTCGTAGCGGTGGCGTCGTCTCCCCAAGATACATTGACCGTTATGGCGGCAAAAGTGATTCCAATTTCAAAATCCTGATAGTGACTGCTGACTTGAGAGGTATCCAGTGTTATTGTTGTATTAGTCCCATTAAGTACGACCATGGGAAATCCATTATCGTTAAGCGTAGTCCATGCGCCAAAGTTAGTGTTGTTCCCCGTCGTTTTACGTGCCTGTACCGAACTTACTATGTATCCGGCACTTGGCGTGATATTGATGGTATAGGTATGGGCACCGGTATACCCGACCGCTGTGCCATTGGAGATTGATGGCGTACTTGACGCACTTCCACCCGTGCCATTGGAACCATCGGTTCCCCAGCTAACTTTGTACGTACCATCAACGACAATATCTTGTTCAAATACAACATAAATCAAGTAGCGGTGATTATCTTGTCGGCTTATATCACTGAATGTAGTTGTTCCAGTAGCCGGAGCAGTAATACTAATCGTATGCCAGGTACCCGGTGACCATGAACTAGTACCGGCATCGCACCAACTGATGGATTTAATGTGATAACCGTTGGATGGAATCACATTTACAGGTGTCGTTCCAAGAGTATTTGAAGTACCTATATTTCCAGCACTTGGTGTTGCTGTGGTGTTTGTGGGAAGATTGTTACCATTGCGGTCAACAGAACCTCCAGTCCCATTGGGTGTGGCGTTGATGTAACTTGTGGTATTTGTAGTTCCGTACCATGCGGCAAAAGATGAAGATGCAGAGGCCGATGATGCGCACGTCATCAGCAGAATCAAACTGAACATCCATGTAATAAGTTTCGATTTCATACAGTCACCTCTATTATGTTTCTCGGCTGAATTGAAACATCTCTGACAGGTACCCTAAGCGGGGGGGGGTCAGGTTTGTATTATTGCTTTATATTCTTCAACTTTGCCGTTCACCGGCATAAACCACGCTAAATCCAAATCCAAACAAAATTTCACGCCTTCTAATGGATTTACCGTTTTAACAGTTGCGGATTTGACATCAAAACTACACCTGCAATAACCAGCACCACAACAACCGTCGCAATGATTAGATTGCGCGTTGAGAAAACCTTTGCCATCAACTGCTCCATCGGCGTCAAAATCTTCCCATGACAATAAATACAAACCTTCAGTTTCGGCGCGATCAATTTATTGCAATACGGGCAATTAATGTGTGTTTCTTTAATAACCGGTTTCTGCTGCTGCTTCAGCTTACGCTCTGCCAGTTGTTCAGCTTTTCCCGCTTTATACTTTTCATATTCACGGGCGTAATCTTTATAGATCAACGACCCGGTTATAGTAGTGAACAGCTCTTCAAGCTGTTGCAAATTTTCAGTGGCTCTGGATCGTTCGGCAACTATTGCAGAGCGCGTTGCCTTGCCATACTCGTCCTTCAATTTCCGGTAGGTTTTCTCAACCTGTTCCGGGTTGTCGCTGAATGAAAGCCCCATCGCTTTATAGCAAAGCTCGATATCAGACAGCTCTTTTTCTGAAACTTCGCTCATACAAACTCCCCATACAATTAGTAACTACCGCAGCATCCAGAGAACACGCCGATGTATAATAGTCATCCACCGGTGAAAATATGATGCCAGCTTGTATCAAAATACATGAAGTGTGGAGAAGAGGAAACTAGGTTTTTTTACTAAGCAGATACGATTTCCTTTAGCAGGGAGGCGTGCAGGCATAAAAAAACCGGAGCCTATACGAAGGCCCCGGTTGTCACAAATGTTTATGTAGCAGAAATTATTAACTTTTGTTAGCTCTTTTCCGTCTGGTTGGATCAAGCTCTTTCTTACGGAGACGAATCGAGAGCGGAGTTACCTCTACCAGTTCATCGTCCTCGATGAACTCAAGCGCCTGCTCAAGGGTCATCAATTTTGGAGGGGTCAGTTTGATGGCGTCGTCCGTGCCGGAAGCGCGCACGTTGGTCAACTTTTTCCCTTTGCAGGGATTAATGTCAAGGTCGCTATCCTTGTTGCTCTGACCGATGATCATGCCGCCGTATACTTCAACGCCGGCGCCGACAAAAAGAGTGCCGCGCGGCTGTAGCGCATCGAGCGAGTAGGCGGTGGTCTCGCCGTGATCCATAGCCATCAGGGCGCCGTTTTTACGGCCAGGAATGTCACCTTTGTACGGGGCATATTCGTGAAAGGTATGGGTCATAGTGGCAGTGCCGCGCGTATCGGTCAGTACCTCACCACGCAGGCCGATCAGGCCACGTGCCGGTATAATGAACTCGAGACGCACCATCTCGCCCATCGGTGCCATGGCAACCATTTCACCTTTGCGAGGACCCATTTTTTCTATGATTGCGCCCTGAAATTCGGAAGCAACATCAACAACCAGATACTCCATAGGCTCCATTTTGACGCCGTCTTTTATCCGAACGATAACTTCCGGCTTGGAAACCGCCAGTTCAAAACCTTCACGGCGCATGGTTTCAATCAGGATCGAGAGATGCAGTTCGCCACGGCCGGAGACCATAAACGTATCGGCACTGTCGGTATCATCCACCCGCAGGGAAACATTGGTTCGCAGTTCCTTGGTAAGGCGCTCGCGGATGTTGCGTGAGGTTACCCATTTGCCTTCGCGACCGGCAAAAGGCGACGTGTTGACGATGAAGTTCATCGAAAGAGTCGGCTCATCGATAGAAACGTAGGGAACTGCGATCGGATTTTCGGCTGAGGCTAGCGTTTCACCGATACTGACATCTTCAAAACCGGCTACGGTAACGATGTCTCCAGTCCCGGCCTCCTCGATATCAACCTGTTTCAAACCCTCGTAACCAAGCAGTTTGGAAATGCGTCCCTTTGTGATACTCCCGTCCTGCTTGATCATGGCAACAGTTTCGCCGGCTCTTACTTTGCCGTTAAAGATACGACCGGTCGCCATGCGGCCGATGTAGTCGTTGTAATCGATGTTGGCGATTAGCATCTGAAATGGAGCATTGATGTCTCCCTTGGGCGGGCGGACATTTGATTCAATCACTGCAAAGAGCGGCTCCAGATTGGTTGACTCGATATTGATATCCAGTTTGGCGTAGCCCAGTTTGGCACTGGTGTAAACTACCGGAAAGTCGAGCTGATCGTCGGACGCATTCAGTTCGCAGAACAGATCGAAGACCATGTTGAGCACTTCGTCAGGACGGCTGCCGGGACGGTCGATCTTGTTGATGACGACGATCGGCTTCAAATTCAGGTCGAGGGACTTTTTAAGGACGAAGCGGGTCTGCGGCATGGGGCCGTCAAGGGCATCCACCAGCAGCAGTACGGAGTCGACCATTTTAAGAACGCGCTCTACCTCGCCACCAAAATCGGCATGGCCGGGGGTGTCAACAATATTTATTTTGTAGGGGCCGTGATGGATTGAAAGGCTCTTGGCAAGGATGGTGATGCCGCGTTCTTTTTCAAGGTCATTCGAATCCATAACCCGTTCGGTGATAGTTTCATTGGCGCGGTAAACTCCGGCGTGTTTGAGCATGGCATCAACCAGAGTGGTCTTACCGTGGTCAACGTGGGCAATAATGGCAATGTTTCTGATTCGTTCCTGCATGGGTAAAGCTCCTCAATGTAAACAAAATAAAACGACGGGCATTGCTGCCCGTCGAAGATTCGTCACTATGCCAGATATTTATTGCGATGACAAGCGTTTATGTATTTGTCAAGAAATCAGCTCACATTACCGTTTTAATTAATGGTCACTATACCCCATAACAACGAGAAGACAACTGCCATCAGCGATAACGTTGACACCCTTCTCCCGGCAGAGTGCCACGGCCTCGGGATGCTCAGCGCCAGGTTGCATCCAGATATTCCGGATTCCTTTTTCAATAGCCAGAGGCACGAGTTTCGCGGTGACAGCCGGCGGTGTGATCATCGATATACTCTCGACCTCATCTGGCAGGTCGCTGATAGTGGCGGCGCAGGCGACCCCTTCAATCTCTGCTTCATTGGGATTAACCGGTATGGTTTTTTTGCCATGCTGCAGGTAGCAGCGCAATACCTTGTTGCCATACTTTTCTCGGTTGGTCGAGGCGCCGACCACGCCGAAAGCGGGTGACGCGAGGAACTGCTGAATTTGATTCTGAATCGTCATGGTGGGCCCCTTCAATAAAGTTCGATTATTCCCGTATCTGCCCATCCCCGTACACAATAAACTTTGTCGTTGTCAGATCTTCCAGTCCCATCGGACCGAAGGAGTGCAGCTTGGTGGTGGAGATGCCGATCTCGGCCCCGAGGCCAAGCTGCCCGCCATCGGCAAAGCGGGTTGAAGCATTGACCATTACACAAGATGAGTTGACCTCGCGGATAAAGCGCTGGGCGCGGCTGTAGTCACTGGTGATGATCGATTCAGTGTGCAGCGAACAGTAGCGGTTGATGTGGTCGATAGCGGCATCGATATCATCGACAACCCGGCAGGCGAGGATTAATTCAAGATATTCGGCGTGCCAGTCTTCTTCGGTTGCCGGTGTGGCGATTGGCGCCAGGTTGCAAAAAGTATCATCGCCGCGTAATTCTACACCGAGCGCCGACAATGTTGCGGCAATCCTTGGAATGAATTCAGCGGCCACGTCCCGGTGAATCAGGAGTGTTTCCAGCGAATTGCAGACGCCGGGGCGCTGCGTCTTGCTATTAACAATAATCTGTTCAGCCTTGTCGAAGTCAGCTGACTGATCGACAAAAATATGGCAGACACCCTTGTAATGCTTGATCACCGGGATGCGTGAATTTTCCACCACAAAGCGGATCAGGCTTTCGCCGCCGCGTGGAATGATCAGATCAATGGAGTCGTCCTGTTTAAGCATCTCCAGAACCCCTTCCCGTTCGGTGAACGGGATAAGGGAGAGCGCTGCTTGCGGAATACCCATCTCTTTCAGAACAGTCTGTAGAACCCCGGCAATGGCGCGATTCGAGTTGATCGCTTCAGAGCCGCCACGGAGTACCACGGCATTGCCGGCTTTAAGGCAGAGCGCTGCAGCATCGGCTGTCACGTTGGGGCGAGACTCGTAGATAATCCCGATTGTGCCGAGCGGGATACGCATCTTCCCGACCATCAGCTCGTTCGGGCGCTTCCACATTTTCGTAACTTCGCCCACCGGATCAGGCAGGGCGGCAACCTCGCGCAGAGCGGCGGCGATTCCCTTGATGCGACTTTCATCAAGCATCAAGCGATCCAGCATCGCCGCGGAAAGCCCTTTCTGCTCGCCTGTTTCGAGGTCTTTCCGGTTTTCCGCTATCAGACACGGCGCGGCACTCTCAAGAGCCGCTGCCATCTTTATCAGCATTTCATTTTTGATGCCGGTTGAAAGCCGTGCCATTGCAAATGACGCCTGCCGGGCATTCTGCGCTATGGTTACTACCTGTTCAGTAATACTCACGATGTCAACTCCCGAGTTATAGTAACGGTTTATTTCGCCCGTTTTTCCGGACGCTCAATTTCAAACTTGTCCAGACGGTACTGCAGAGTCTTGTAGCTCATTCCCAGCAGGGGAGCCGCCTTGCCGATCACCCATTCTGCCCGTTCCATCGCCTTAACGATCAACCCCTTTTCAAGTGACTCAAAATCAATGCCGTCGACCGGCAGGTCGAAATTAATACCGCCCGCCAGTGAACCACAGGCGGTGATTTCGCTCGGAAGGTCGTCCGGTTCTATATAGTTGCTTTCGGCCATTAGAATCGAGCGTTCGATGACTGACTCCAGTTGCCGGACATTGCCGGGCCAACTATAGTTCATCAGCAGTTTCAACGTCTGCTTCGAGATGCCGTCCATCGTAATTCCGGCGGCCTTGCTGTATTTTTCCAGGAAGAATTCCGCCAGAGTTTTGATGTCGCTCCCACGCTCGCGGAGCGGAGGAAGATTGACTCTAATGACATTAAGTCGATAAAACAGGTCCTCACGGAAAGTTCCTTTTTTTATCTCCTGCTCGAGTTCCTTGTTGGTGGCCGAGACCAGGCGAACATCAAGCGCGATGTTGACCTTGCCGCCAACCCGCCGGACCTCTTTTTCCTGAATGGCACGCAGCAGCTTGGCTTGCATGGCGACGTTCATCTCGCCGATTTCGTCCAGAAATACCGTGCCGCCGTCCGCCGCTTCGAAAATGCCGATCTCCCGGGCGTTAGCGCCGGTGAAACTCCCTTTTTCGTGGCCGAACAGCTCGCTCTCGATCAATGTGTCCGGAATGGCCGCACAGTTGATGGCGATAAAAGGTTTGTCGCGGCGCGGGCTCCCGTCATGTATCGCCCGGGCGATAAGCTCTTTGCCGGTTCCTGACTCACCTACAATCAGGACGGTTGAATTCGAGGGGGCGATTTTGGCAATGACCCGGAACACTTCCTTCATTTTAGGGTGTTCACCCTGCATATTGGGTATCGTTGCGATCGAATCAATCCGTTTCTGCAGTACCCGGTTTTCGCGCACCAGGTTTATGCGCTCGAAGGCCCTCAGCAGGGTAAGAACCAGATTGTCCCGCTCCAACGGTTTTTCCAGATAATCAAAAGCCCCTTTGCGCATCGCCTCCACCGCCGAATCAACCGAGCCGTGCGCCGTCATCATGATAATGCACTGCTGCGGGTCATCGGCAAGGACCTTTTCCAACAGGTCAAGCCCGCTCTGTCCCTGCATCTTGAGATCTGTCATGATCAGGTCAAATTCGCGCTTTTCCAGCTGTGCAAGTGCTTCTCGTACGCCCGGCACATCGACGATGTCGTAGTTCTCTTTTTTCAGGATCAAGGTGAGAATGTCCCGCTGACCCTTTTCATCATCAACTATCAATATGCTGCCGTTATTCTTCATAGTTCCTCAGTTTTTCAGGCTTCCTGTAGTTTCAGCGGTAAAGAAACGGTAATGGTCGTTCCGGAGCCGACCGTGCTTTCAACAGCTATCTCACCGCCATGCTCCTTGATAATCCGTTCGGTTATGGCCAGACCCAGGCCGATACCGACGTCCTTAGTGGTGAAATAGGGCTGGAATATCTTGCTGATGTCGTCGGGAGAGATACCGTTCCCCTGATCGCTGAAGGTCAGTTTCACCAGTCCCTGATCCAGCTGAGCACCAAGGGTTATCGTGCCGCCGTCCGGCATTGATTGGGCGGCATTCGTAATGAAATTAAGGATGCAGTTGCGGAACAGCTCGCCATCAATCCAGAGTGGCGGCAGATCAAAAGGAATCTGCTGGGCGACAACAACGTGCTGCTCCGTCAAGCGACCCTGCAGCACCGGGATAACCTTGGCCAGCAAATCCCGGTAGACAACCTCTGTCCGGCGCAGTTTGAGCGGTCGGCCATAGTTCATAAAGTTCACCACCATATAATTGGCGCGGCGGACCTCCTCTTTTATGTTATCAGTCAAATCCTCCAATTCCGAGCATTTGTCACCGCAGAGGGGGAGTATCTCGGTCTTGAGGTGATCAATCGCCAGGCTGATATAGTTAAGCGGGTTGCGGATCTCATGGGCAATGCCTGACGCCAGTTGGCCAACCCGCGAGAGGTGTTCTGCTTCATAGAGGCGTTTTTCCAGAGTTTCACGTTCACGCAGTTTTTCTACCATGTTGTTGAAACCAACCGCCATCTCTCCGATTTCGTCACTGCTCTCTACCGGAATGGTCACTGACAGATCGCCGGCTGAAACCCTCTTGAAGTCTTCAACCATGTTTTTGATCGGAGTTGTGTAACGTTTGGCGAGGAAGATGATCAGGCCGAAACCGACGGTAAACACCATGCCGGTTGCAAACAGGCGGCGGATAAAATTAGCGCGCTGTATATCGCGAATATTATCGAGCAGCATGTTGATCTGGACATAGCCGAGCTGTTCATCTCCGACGATAACCGGTACGACAACTTCATACGGCTTCTGGGAGAGCAACCCCCCGCCAATCGGGTTCTTTAACGCGTGGACCCCTTTTTCCAGCTTTTTGAGTTCCCGCTTCTTGCCGATCTTATCAGGATCGGAAGAGTCGATAATCTCACCCTCCGTATTGAAAATGTTAATTTCGTTGATGCCCTTTTCACGGGCCTTAATTAAATAATCGGTCAGGCGGGAGGTCTCGGCCTCCGAGGTGAGATCCTCAATACTCATCTGCACCGCTTTGGATATCTCCTGAGAACTCTCCTGAATTTCATTGACCAGTGCGGTCTGGGCAGACTGGTTGAGGATGAAGAGCGTCAGCATCGCCAGGACCAGCAGCGAGAGCATGATAATGATCAGCTTGGCGTTAAGTTTCATGGGAGCTTGCTATTCAACCATTTCGCCGATCAGATCGTAATCTGATGAGTCGGTGATCTTGAGCGTGACGATATCTCCAATATTAGCTGTCCCGGAGGTGATATATACCAAGCCGTCGATGTCAGGAGCCTGACGGGATGAACGCCCCTTGAGCAGCAGGTCAGTCTCCTCGCTGAACCCCTCGACAATAACCTGCTCGGTTGTTCCGATCAATGAACGGTTGTGGCGGAAGGAGAGGCGTGCCTGAGCCCGCATCAGCTTGCGGTAGCGTTCCCGCTTAACCCGTTCCGATACCTGCTCAGGCATTTCCGCTGCCGGAGTGCCTTCTTCCCGTGAGTAACAGAACACGCCCAGGCGGTCGAAGCGTGTCTGCTCCACAAAGGTGGTCAAATTAGTAAAATCTTCGAGAGTCTCACCCGGGAACCCGACGATCAGCGACGTCCGCAGGGCGATGCCGGGGATTTCGTTCCTCAGTTTTGCTATCAGGTCACGAATCTGCTGCTCCGAGCTTCTTCGCTTCATCGCTTTCAGAACCGGGTCAGAGATATGCTGGATCGGAATATCCAGATATTTACACACCTTCGGCTCGTCCCGAATCAGGGCAATCAGGCTGTCGGTGATGCCGTCCGGATACGCGTAAAGCAGCCGTATCCAGCGGAGCCCGTCAATCGCGGCCAATCTACTGACAAGCACTTCCAGCGTCGTGCCGTCGTCCATGTCACTGCCATAGCGGGTAATATCCTGGGAGATGACGTTAATCTCCTTTACCCCGCGGGCAACAAGCCGCTCAGCCTCAGCCACCAACGCGTCAACCGGCCGTGAGCGGTAGGCGCCGCGCAGTTTAGGGATGATGCAGTACGAACAGCAGTTTGAGCACCCCTCGCCGATCTTGAGGTACGAAAACCAGGCCGGCGAAGAGTTCAGGCGCGGCAGCTCTTCATCATAAATAAAATCGGGATCGCCGATGTAGCGTAATTGCCCTTCAGTGCCACTCTTTTCGGCCAGAATTTCGGCGATACGGGGATAGTCGCCGGTACCGATGAAAATATCAACCTCCGGCAGTTCCAGGGCGAGCTCCTCCTGATAGCGCTGCGGCAGACAGCCGGACACGATCAGGGTATGACAGCGCCCGTCGTGCTTCCGTTCGGCCAGATCAAGGATCGCGTCGATACTTTCCTGCTTGGCTTCCTTGATGAAGGAACAGGTGTTAACGATAATGACATCGGCATCCTTCTCGTCCATGGTGATCTCGTAATCCTGTTTCGAGAGCACCCCCAGCATGACTTCGGCATCCACCAGGTTTTTCGGGCAGCCGAGGCTGACCATGCTTACTTTTTGTTTTATTATTTCGCTCAAAATGTCCCTCGATCCCTACTCTCTGAAATTAGTAAACTGCATCTCAACGTCCAGATCCTTCCCCTTCAACAACTGGATCGCATCCTGAAGGTCGTCACGATTTTTGCCGATCACCCGCACCTGATCATCCTGAATCTGGGCCTGTACCTTGAGCTTGCTCTCTTTGATGGCATTGGTGATGTCTTTGGCTTTCTCTTTGGAGATCCCCTGCTGGACGGTGATAATCTGACGCACCATGCCGCCGGAAGCCTGCTCTACCTTACCGTACTGTAGTGCCTTGATGGAGATGTTGCGCTTCATGAACTTGGACTGCAGCACATCCACTACCGCCTTCAGTTTGTAGTCGTCGTCCGCCAGAATCTTGACGGAATCCTTCTCCGGGGTGATCTGGCATTTTGAACCTTTGAAGTCGTAGCGTTGACCGATCTCTTTGATTGCCTGATTCACGGCATTATCGACCTCCTGCATGTCTACCTTTGAAACAATGTCGAATGACGGCATGAAAAACCTCCATAATTTACGGTTTTATGACCTCAACCCCTTCCGGGATTTTAAAATTAAATTTTCCATCGGCAAGCCCTTTGTTGACCCGTGGCCGACTGTAGTCGATTCTGGTCTTGTTGCCACCGGCGTCTTGAACTACCGAGGATATGATCGGGAAAACATTTTTGACCTCACCGGTTGCCCGCAGCTGTTCAACTGCTTCGGCAGATACCGTCAGCTGCAGTTTTGCCAGAATCTGGCTCTCTTTTTTGGGTGCCAGTTCAAGTTGATAGTTGCCGCTTTTATCCTGAGGCTCAGAGGCGAAGCTGACGTCGAAGTCACGTGACACGTGGCCAAGTCCGGTCAGATACGTCAGTGCGATGGAATTGCCGCCGGCAAACATGGCGGAAACGCTGTTAACCAGCACCTGTTTGTTATCCGGCGTGTAAAACCAGACCTGTTTGCCGTTGGAGATGATCTGCTGTTTCGGTTTTGAATAATTGAAACGGAACATGGCTGTCGCCGCTGCGGGGCGTTTCAGCAATACTTCGCCACTCCCTTTCTGCTCTCGATTGATGGCAGATATGGTGGTTTTTTGAGAAAAATCAGCCTGCACATCCTGTAGGCCGGCAAATCCTTTCTCTAGAGCAGAGACAACCTCCTTGAGGGACGCCGGTGTCGATGCAGCTGACAGCGGAAGAGCGAAAAACAGTGCCAGCAGTAATAGGGTACAGATTCTCAGCATTGTATGCTTCCTTTTCCGGCGAGTCTGACATATATAGTTGCCCGCCGCAACCGTTTCAATCTATTTGATTAGCTACGATGATGCAGTTTGTTTCAGGCCAGCGCTCCGGCGTCGGCAACAAACAGCACCCGCCCGTCACCGGTTAATGTCGCTCCACTAACACCCCTTAGATGTGAAAGCGGTGACCGGAGCGGTCGGATAAAAATTTCCTGCTGGCTCACAATACGATCAACGCTAAATGCCAGCATCTGGCCGATATCGCAGACAATTACCGGCTGCAGGGCAGTTTCGGAGTTTGGTGCCGCTGGCAGGTTCAACGCCTGTCGCAGGCTTCGGATCGGCAGGGATGTCTCACCCGGGATGGCTGTGGGTCGGCCAGATTCACACGTTATTGCAGAAGATTCAAGCTCAACTGTTCTGGAGACTGTATTTAGCGGAAACGCGATCTCTATCGGGCCGGATTGGACAATCAGGGCAGGAATGATTGAAACCGTTATCGGCAGTCGCATGACAAAGCGGCTCCCGTGCCCTCGCTGCGACTGAATCGTAAGAACTCCGGCCAGCGACTGTACCGTCTCACGTACGGCATCCATACCTACTCCACGCCCTGAAATATCGGTAACAGTTTCTGCGGTTGAAAAACCGGGCAGGCAGATCAGTTGGTATGCCTCTTGTGGCGTCATCTCTGCGGACTGTTCCCGGGAGATGAGCCCCTTTTCGACGCCCTGCCGCTTCAGTCGCTCAGGATCCATGCCGCGACCGCCGTCATCAATGCTGATTTCAACATGATCCTTGTCACGACGTACCGTCAAAGTTATCGTCCCGCTGCGTGGTTTCCCCGCCAGAACCCGTTCATCAGGCGACTCCATGCCATGATCGACAGCGTTACGGAGGATATGGACAATTGGTTCGGCAATATCTTCCAGTATGCCGCGATCGAGTTCGATCTCTTTCCCGGACAGTTGAAAAACAATTTCTTTTCCCTGTTTGCGTGCCAGGTCGCGCACCAAACGCGGGAAACGTTCAGCAATAAAGGCAAACGGCAGCATACGTGCTTTAAAAACTTCATCGCGCAGATTACGCAGCAATGTCGAGAGCTGGTGGAGCGCTTCCTGGCTTTCAGCGGCATCAGTCAGGCGGACAGCCTCAGTCAGGCGGTAGCGGTTGGTGATCAACTCGCCGGTAATATTTACCAAATGGTCGAGTGTTTCAGTTTTAATGCGGATACTTTTGAATGAATCGGCCTGCCGGAATTGATGCGAAGAGGAAACGGAAGGTTCCGGGGGGATGTTTGCGCCTGTGTTGAGAGCAGTGCCGGGGTACTGTGTTTGTGTGCCAGTCGCTGCGGCAGACGAAGAAGCAGACGATGAAGCAGACGATGAAGCAGACAATGAGGCAGACAATGAGGCAGACAGTGCCAGGCGCTCAACCAGTTCGGTGGTATCTTCTCCGGTGTCAGTTCCTGCTTCAACTCCTGATGCCAGGCGTGCCAGCGTATCGCTCCCCTCCAGCAAAAGGTCGGCCAAATCCGGCAGCAGCATGGCTTCTTTGCTGCGCACCTTGCTCAGCAGATCCTCCATACCGTGAGCGATCGCCACTATCTGCTCAAAGCCCATAGTCGCGGCCATCCCTTTCAGGGAGTGGGCGTGGCGAAAGAGCTCGTCAATCACGGCACTTTCGCCGGGGGAATCTTCAAAGCGTAAAATTAGCTCCCCGAATGCAGCGATATGAAGGCGGGATTCAGACACGAACAGATCCCGATAGGGGGACATGTCCATCTGTCAAGCCCCCAGGTTTTGCAGTGCTTCGGCGATATTTTCCGGGGTAAACGGTTTCTGAATAAAGGCCTTTGCTCCGAGGTCAAGCGTTTTTTTGGATGACCAGCGGTTGCCCGATCGAAGAGCAGACAACGACCTTTGAATCCGGACAGACGGTCGTAATCTCGGCCAGAAGGTCAAGACCGTTTGAATCCGGCAGAATAATGTCCAAAAAGATAATATCAGGATGGTTGGCGTGCAGATTTTTCATGGCCTCTAAGCCGCTCGCCGCCTCGGCGGTAACGGTGTACCCCTGTTCAGCAAGGATGCCGCGCAGAATTTTGCGCATGAAGAGGGAGTCATCGACAATCATCACCGTCCGGCTCATAATTACCCCTTTAATTTATTCAACAAAAGTTCGTTAACAACTGACGGGTTGGCTTTCCCCTTACTGGCTTTCATAACCTGTCCGACGAAGAAGCCGAAAACCTTCTCCTTGCCGCTGCGATATTCATCAACCTGTCCGGCATTGCCAGCCATGATCTCGTCAATAATGCTTTCGATTGCACCGCTGTCGGATACCTGCACCAATCCCTGCTCTTCAACAATAGTCTGCGCTGCCTTACCGCTCCGCCACATTTCGTCAAAAACAGTTTTGGCAATTTTGCCAGAAATAGTGCCGTTGTCGATCAACTTCAAGAGCTCTGCCAGCTGTCCCGGTCTGATCGGACATGCTTCGATTGTTGTTCCGCTGTCGTTCAGCGACCGGGTGATTTCACCCATGATCCAGTTGCCAACGGCTTTGGCATTACTATGGGCCGCAATCCCGGCTTCAAAATAATCTGCCAGAGCCTTGCTTGAGGTCAGGACCTCGGCGTCGTAGAGCGGCAGTCCTAGTTCGTCCATGAAGCGCTGCCGCCGCTCTTCCGGCAGTTCCGGCAGCTTCTGGCGAGAACGCTCAATCCATTCGTCACTGATAACGAGTGGCACCAGATCCGGGTCCGGGAAGTAGCGGTAATCGTGGGCCTCTTCTTTGCTGCGCATCGAGCGGGTTGTCCCGCTGGTCGGATCAAAAAGCCGCGTTTCCTGAACAACGGTGCCGCCATCCTCTATTAAGTCGATCTGGCGCTGGATTTCATATTCAATGGCCTGCTTGACAAACTTGAACGAGTTGACGTTTTTTATCTCGGCCCTGGTGCCGAGAGTGTCCGATCCAACCGGCATAACCGAAACGTTGGCATCACAGCGGAAACTCCCCTCCTCCATATTGCCGTCACAAATGCCGAGCCAGGTGACAATCTGGTGCAGCTGTTTCAGGTAGGTCACCGCTTCGTCAGATGTGCGCAGATCCGGTTCGGAGACAACTTCCAGCAATGGCGTGCAGGCACGGTTCAGGTCAACACCGGATCCGTCACCCGGGCCGGAAAGCTCGCCATGGACCAGCTTGCCGGCATCTTCTTCCATGTGGATACGGGTGATTCCGATCCGTTTTAATGCATCGCCATCAACAGCAATATCCAGCCAGCCGCGCTGGCAGATCGGATCTTCAAATTGGCTGATCTGGTAGCCCTTTGGAAGATCGGGATAAAAGTAGTTCTTGCGGGCAAAGATGCTGCGGGGGGTAATTGAGCAGTTGGTGGAAAGGCCGGCCTTGATGGCAAACTCCACAACTTTTTTGTTGAGCACCGGCAGTGCTCCCGGAAGTCCGAGGCAGACCGGGCAGGTCTGGGAGTTGGGTTCGGAGCCGAATTTTGTCGAACAGCCGCAGAATATTTTGGTGTCGGTCAGGAGCTGGACGTGAACTTCAAGGCCGATGACTGGTTGGTATTTCATGAGATATGCTCCGGAAGTTAAATCGTTGCTTTTCTGGTATGCCACTCAGTGGCCTGCTCAAACGCAAATCCTGCCCGCAAAATAGTCTCCTCGCCAAACGGTTTGCCGATCAGCTGCAGGCCGATCGGGAGACCGGATGCCGAAAAACCGGCCGGGATTGACATGGCACAGGTGCCTGCCAGGTTGACCGGTATGGTGAAAATGTCTGACAGATACATCTGCAGCGGATCGTTGATCTTTTCGCCGATCTTGAACGCCGGCGTCGGAGCAACCGGTGTCAGCATGACATCGACATTCGCAAACGCCGAGATGAAGTCATTCATTATCAGGGTGCGCACTTTCTGAGCCTTAACGTAGTAGGCGTCGTAATAGCCGGATGACAGCGCATAGGTGCCGAGCATGATGCGGCGCTTGACTTCACTGCCGAAGCCTTCGCTGCGGCTCCTGGTGTACATCTCCAGCAGCCCGTCCGCTTCCGCGCGATGACCGAAACGGACTCCGTCGTAGCGGGCCAGGTTGGAGCTGGCTTCAGCGGTGGCAATCAGATAATAGGTTGCCACCGCGTAGTCGGTGTGCGGCAGCGAAATGTCGACAAATTCGGCGCCGAGGCGCCGGTAGGTCTCAATGGCCGCGTTCATTGCTTTTTGCACATCCGGGTCGAGGCCGTCGATAAAGTACTCTTTCGGGAGGCCGATCCTCAGCCCTTTTACACCCTGCGGCAGCGCGGCGGAATAGTTCGGTACAGGTGTGTCCACACTGGTGGAATCTTTGGGGTCGTGTCCCGCAAGCGCCCCCAGCATGACTGCGCAGTCGGTCACGTCGCGTGTCAGGGGTCCGACTTGATCCAATGACGAGGCATAGGCGATGACGCCGTAGCGGGAAACCCGCCCATATGTCGGTTTCAGGCCGACGCAGCCACAGTGCGAAGCCGGCTGCCGGATGGAGCCTCCGGTGTCCGTGCCAAGGGTTGCAGTCGCCTGCCTGGCGGCAACCGCCGCCGCCGAACCACCTGACGATCCCCCCGGAATACAGGTTGTATCCCATGGATTACGGGTGACACCATACGCGCTGGATTCGTTTGAGGAACCCATGGCAAATTCATCCTGATTAAGTTTGCCGAGCAGTACCGCGCCGCGGTCGCGAAGTTTTTCCCAGGAGGTGGCGCTGTAGGGGGGAATAAAGTTGTGCAGAATACGTGAGCCGCAGGTAGTGCGAATCCCTTCCGTCAGGAAAATATCCTTGATTGCCAGTGGAATGCCGGTCAATAGATCGCACTCTCCCCGCGCAATCAGTTGGTCGGCCGATTTTGCGGCAGCCAGTGCCTGTTCGGATGTCACCGTAATAAAAGAGCCGATGTGAGGCTCAACCGCTTCAATGCGCTCCAGCATGGCTGAAGTGGCCTCAAGAGAAGAAATCTGTTTCCCCTTTAGTGCGCTGTGCAGTTCGTGGATGGTCATGTTAAAAATGCTCATTTTTTGTATCCCCTGAATCTATTCAATAACTTTTGGCACGGCAAAAAAGGAACCTGCACGATCAGGCGCGTTTGCTAAAGCTTTCTCCAGGCCGATTGATGGAGATGTGATATCCTCGCGGAACGAGTTTTCCATCGGTACGGCGTGAGAGGTCGGCACAATCCCGTCGGTATTCAGCCCTTTCAGCTTTTCCACATAGCCGAGTATCGCGCCCATCTGGCCGGCAAACAGCTCTTTTTCTTTAAGACTGAGTTCAAGTCGGGCAAGGCGCGCCACATACTCGACATCGGTTACCGTCATTTCCATAGCATCAACTCCGAAAAAAATGATAATTGCCGCGCGGTTGTATCATGAAATCCGCTCCGTTACAACATTGATCCGATTAATTTATTGCCCTGAAATTTTTTTCCTTGACACGAACTCACACTTTCAGTAAGTTACACCTCTTCAAAAAAATCTTGGCCTGTATTCGCGTACAGGTTGTACTGTGGGTGGGGAATTTATGAGAACAGAAGTTGCGAAACTAGTAGATGTGAAGCGTGAATGGTATATTGTTGATGCACAGGATGCCGTTCTGGGCCGTCTTTCGACTCAGATAGCCAACGTTCTGCGTGGGAAGAACAAAGCGTTATACACACCAAGTGTTGACACAGGCGATTTTGTTATCGTTGTAAACGCCGAAAAAATAGCCCTGACCGGTCGTAAGTTAGCCGACAAAATCTATTACAGTCACTCCGGTTACGTCGGTGGACTGAAAGAGATTTCCGCCGGTAAACTTCTGGAAAAAAAACCGGAAGAACTCATCAAAAAAGCTGTCAAAGGGATGCTCCCCAAGAATAAACTTGCACGGGCCATGCTCAGCAAGCTTAAAATATATGCGGGACCAAGTCATCCACACGCAGCGCAGCTGCCTAAAAATCTGGCACTTTAATATTTACTAAGGAGAAAACGATATGGCCGCAGTTAGTTATTATGGAACAGGCAAACGCAAAACTTCAATTGCTCGTGTTTGGCTTAAGCCGGGTGTAGGTTCTTTTACCGTCAACCACAAAACTCTCGACGAATACTTTGGTCGCGAAACATCCAAGATGGTTGTTCGTCAGCCGTTTGAACTGGTTGAGAAAGTCGGCATTTTTGATGTTTTTGTTACTGTTTCAGGTGGCGGCGATACCGGTCAGGCCGGTGCTATTAAGCATGGCATTACCAAAGCCCTGTTGCTGCACGAGCCTGAACTGCGTGGCGTTCTCAAAAAAGCAGGATTTATTACCCGTGACTCACGTATAAAAGAGCGTAAGAAGTACGGCCGGAAAGCAGCCCGTGCCCGCTTCCAGTTCTCCAAGCGTTAATCGTTGGATTGACATCACACTGGTATATTTCAAGGGGAAATCCGTATGGGTTTCCCCTTTTCTTGTGCGCCGTGCATGCGCACGTACTTGCAGGGTGAGTCGGGTAAACTGGAAACGGACACTCTTTACCCTGGATTGGTTATGCAGCCCGACTGTTATCTTCCATATGCATTGTCATGCTGTGTATGTAGACTGATCAGCACAATGGTCGGCCCTTCTGTCAAACACGTAACTGCCCTGGCGGTACCTGTAACGCGAATCGAGTGAAGTTGTTGCCCCGAAACAGGCTCGATCATCCCCTGTAGTTTTTCAAAATTAAGTCCCGGATATTGCCACAATTGGACCAAATTAAGCGCTCGCAGTTGCTGAAGCACCTTTACGACAGATCTATATTGAAAATAGAGGTCATTTCAAAAGGAGATGATATGATCGTTACATCGGAAAGTGCACAAAGAAGGAACTTCTTGGGAGTCGATTTTGTTCTGCTATCACATGGTCCCGAATCAATGGTAGCAAAGATGCTTTATAAGAAAGAAGACAATGTTCCGTTCAACAAACATCCAAATGAGCAGAGTGGTTATGTTATGCCCAACCGATTATTTATTCGGGAGGTTCGGAGTGACTACTGCTTTTGTTGATTTCCACGCTATGCTTTATAGCCTTTTTACACTTGGAAAATAGCAGAATAAACGGTAAATAGTAACGCCCAATTATCAACAGGTGAATAGATAATGAATAGTAAAAACGTAAAATTGGCAACTAGCTTGAGTGCTGTATTCACTGGACTTGGCTATTTCTATTTAGGCCGAACAAAAAAAGGGACTTATCTCTTCTTTGCGGCTCTTTTTATTTGGTTAGCTATCTTTACGGATAAATCTTTGCCTACGGATCCACCCGAAGTTCAATCTTCAAAAGTTATAATACATGCCGTCATGACCCTAATTAACGTGACATTGTGGATTTATGGTGTTGTAAATTCATACAAAACGGCTAGAGTCATAAATGAAATGGGAACAAAGAACTGCCTTTTTTGTGGGCAGATAATAAGCATTGATGAAAATTTCTGCCGATTTTGCCGTAAAGCAGTATAACGAACCTATTGATTGTTAATGTTTTGGCGCTTATGCGGTTTTGACAAAGTTTGATATTAAACTTGGGCTTACCTATGGCAACTCAACTATCAATAGAAGAAACAGTAACGATGGTAGAAGTTGTGGCATCTCAGACTTACGAGATTGCCGCAGTTGTACCATTGATAGAGAAGAAGTGTATTTTCTGAACAGATAGGAAAATTTAGATGAAATAAAACGGTGAGGGGCAATGACTAAAATAGAAATCGTAGAAAAGATCACTAACCAGCTAGGATTCTCAAAAAAAGAAGCTTTAGATCATTTGGAATCTGTTTTTTCGACCATGAAACAGACTCTCGTATCCGGAGAAGATCTCAAAATATCCGGATTTGGTAAATTTGAGATAAAACAGAAGAATAATCGTAGAGGGAGGAACCCACAAACAGGGGAAGATCTTACAATTGAATCTCGTAAAATCATGACTTACAAGGCAAGTTCTATTTTGAAAGAAAAGATCAATGAGCAGAGTCCTTGATGCCAGTTGATCCATTAGTAGTAAAACTGGCACTTGCTCCATTTGTACTATTCGTTATTATTTTAGCGGTTTTCTTCTTTTTTAAGAGCCGAAAATAGCGATAATAGGAAATGTATACCGCTCCCAGAGATAGAGCTTTTTCGTGTCAATTATGTTAATAGCCAAGATTCTAGACTTGAGGCTGCCACGTATCAATAACTGAATCTCGAAGTGACAGAAACTCTTGGGCAACCATCCCGAGCTTGGCACTGAAACTTTCAAATAACAAGCTGTCTTTTCTTAAACAGAACCATGTAAAACTCCCGAAAATTACAACAAGCTGATTGGTACTTGGCCATGCAACTCCCGAGGGACACCTGTACAGACGTATCTGTGCGGTTGGAAAAGATTGGCCGGATTTGGTGCTTACGATGATTCCGCTAATTTGATATCCTGAAGACGCATAGCACATGCCACGCCACATTTTGAAGGAGAATCTGTCATGAGTAACGCAATCCGTTTCTATGAATTTGGAGGGACGAGCGTCCTTCGCTGGGAAAATAGTGAAGTGTCTGAACCGGGGCCGGGTGAAGCGCTGATCCGTCATGAAGCAATTGGGGTCAATTTTGTTGATATATACCAGCGAAATGGATTGTATAAGATACCGCTGCCTGCAATTGCAGGAAACGAGGGGGCCGGAGTAGTCGAAGCTGTCGGCGTGGGAGTAACCCATATTAAGACGGGTAGTCGTGTCGTCTATGCCGGGAGAATCGGCTCCTATTGCGAGAAACGAATCATAGCTGCCGACCGGCTTTGTACTATTCCTGACGACCTCACCTTCGAGCAGTGTGCCGCGATGATGCTAAAGGGCTTGACCGTCCAGTATCTCATTCGCAGAACGTATCAGGTTAAACAGGGCGACACGGTTCTGTTTCACGCTGCCGCCGGAGGGGTCGGGGGCATTGCCTGTCAGTGGTTAAAAGCGCTTGGTGCCACGGTAATAGGCACTGCCGGATCGGCTGAAAAGTGCAGTATCGCCCTCCGGCATGGTGCTGATTACTGTATCAATTACACTACTGAAAATATTGTTGAGCGCGTTCGTGAAATCACCAACGGCAATGGAGTTCCTGTCGTTTATGACTCCGTCGGAAAAGACACCTTTGAAGCCTCTTTAAAATGTCTGAGCCCATTCGGATTACTGGTAAGCTTCGGTAACGCCTCCGGACCTGTTCCGCCGTTTGAGCTTGGAATGCTTGCACAGCATGGCTCGTTATATGTTACCCGTCCGACATTGGCCACATATACTGAAAATCGCTCTGATCTTGAGCCCATGGCACAGGAGCTTTTCGAGATTGTCCGATCAGGCAAAGTAAAAATTGATATTAATCAGCGCTATACTCTCAAAGATGCCGCTCGGGCGCACAGTGATCTTGAAAATCGTCGTACAACTGGTGCCAGCATATTGCTGCCGCACTGAGACACATGATTTGGACCAGATGATAAGAGTAAAAAAAACAGTACCAGTCGAAGAAGGCTGGCGGCGTGATATCTATTCACCTGACTTTCTCCTA
The DNA here is from genome assembly GCA_903939115.1 of uncultured Geobacteraceae bacterium. Taxonomy (GTDB): domain Bacteria; phylum Desulfobacterota; class Desulfuromonadia; order Geobacterales; family Pseudopelobacteraceae; genus JACRCG01. The sequence continues at coordinate 7,927 of CAJAFV010000085.1, read as the reverse complement.
CCGGGGTTATTAATCCCAATTCACGATATCTTTATGGAATTAGAATGCAGGAGGGAAATATATGAATGAAAACAGACGTAACCAGCGAGTCAATTTGTTGGGGAGCGGTTGGTTGTCCCACAATGTCACCAAATATTCCTGCCGGCTTGTCAATATTTCTAACCGCGGCGCATTGATTATTTTGAACAACCCACCGAGAGACCCGCTGTATTCCGGAAATACATGCAGTCTGGAGATACTTCGGGCAGACACGAATAATTTATATTTGACGATTGACGCGTCAATCGTCCGTTTTGACTCCGGTGTGGCTGCTCTTGATTTCGTCGGATTAAGTGGTGAACAGCTTGCATTGCTCGATAATCTCATGCAGAAAGAATTTATCTTTATAGATGGCGGACAGACGTTGATTGAATTTGTACAGGAAGTTGCTGCGGAAAAAGGGATCTGTCTGGAGTCACTCTGTTTCGATACTGGGGATACGTGTCAGGACGTGGAATTACACTCGTTGCGCCTGTCTGCTGAAGGTCGCTTCACCGAAGTTCACCTGCACCGGGATGAAATAGAAGCGTTTCGTGCCCTGAAAAAAAACAGGCTGACAAAAACGAAAATTTTCAACGCCCTTGAACTATTGGCTGAACGTGGCGAGTCCTGAACTTGTCCATGACCAAGACGTACTTTAACTGCGTCAGGATAGCGCTCGTCATGCATCTGTATGATCTGCAATGCCCAATCCTTTCTGGTCTGGTATCCCGTGATGGTAACATGACACTTGCTGCGAAGCGGTTCAATCTGGCCCAGTGACCACACAGCTGCCAAAAGTGCCATTTAGCAATATATAAACTTATAAATTAGATAGTTACATGATTGTTCCCGGATATTGTAGTCGGCAACAAATTAGGTGGTTCTATTTCAAAGCGCATGGCCGTAGTTTTCGATCTTCCAAAGGAAAGAATGTGTCAAACAAAATAAGGCTCATTAGTCAGATTGCATTATTGGCGGCAATATATTGGGGCAGTAATAGGCTCGTATTCTTTACCGGCCTTCCTATCCCTGGAAATGTGGTAGGCGTTCTGCTGCTGTTTGGGCTTTTATGTTTTGGCGTCATCAAACTGGAGTACATCCAGGATGCCGCAGACTTTCTCCTGAAGCATCTGGTGTTTTTCTTCATACCGGTCGCAGTTGATTTGATGAATTGGGGACCGGTATTCTACAAATATGGCCTTGAATTGGCTCTCGCAATCGTCACAAGTACCTTTCTGACTTTCTTTTTCACCGGCTATGCAACCCAGTTATTGCAAAGAGGTAAGAACAGATGCCGGAATTGATGGTTGTCTTCACCATCGTATTGACTCTTGCTGCTTACCTGATATTCCGATTCTTGTACATGCGGTATAGGCATCCACTGCTGAACATTGTACTTCTGGGAGCTGTATCGATCATAACAGTTCTGATAGTCTGCAAAATCCCGTATCAAGCATATGTCCCAGGCAAGAACATTATGACGTCTTTGCTCGGACCGGCTACGGTAGGTCTCGCAGTGCCGCTCTACCGGCACAGAAGCCTTTTGCGTGGCTATGCCCCGGCTATACTGATCGGTGTCGCTGTTGGCGTCTTCACATCTATGGTATCTGCTGCGATTATTGCTTTCCTGGCAGGTCTGCCGAGAGAAGTTGTTCTGTCTTTGGTTCCCAAGGGTGTTACAATTCCATTTGCAGTTGAGATTGCACGGATACATGGCGGAAGTCCCGCACTTACATCGGCATTTGTGATTGCAACGGGAACCCTCGGTTCAGTATTCGGCGGGTCACTTCTGACTTTAACCGGGATAAAGGATCCGGTGGCCCGTGGTCTGGCGATGGGCACCGGTGCACACGGGCAGGGGACTGCAATGGCATTCATCGAAGGACAGCAGCAAGGATCAATGGCCGGATTAGCTATGACATTAGCTGGAATAATGACGGCGTCCTGTGCCCCCATATTGATTCCATTGCTACTATGAAACAAGAACGGAATATTAATTGTTATTCAGCCCAGTAACCACCAAGATTCATCAAGAACAGGCCTGCCAGGAGACCCCATGATAGAACTATTGCGCAATCGCCGCAGCATCCGAAAGTTCACCTCTAAAAAAATAACTCCTGAAGCTATTGAAACGATCATTGAAGCGGCCCTCCGGGCACCTTCATCTCGGGGCAGGAATCCATGGGAGTTTATTCTTGTAGATGATCCGCAAATACTCGATAAACTCTCCACATCGAAACAGCACGGCTCCGAATTCCTTAAAAATGCTCCTCTTGCAATTGCCGTCTGTGCTGATAGTACCAAGTCAGACGTCTGGGTCGAAGATTGCTCCATCGCTGCCATCGTTATACAGCTAACGGCAGTGTCGCTGGGACTTGGTAGCTGTTGGGCGCAAATCCGCGACCGCCAGCATGGTTCTGTACTGACCGCCGAAGGCTATATTCAGGAACTGCTTGCCCTGCCGGAACACATCAAGGTCGAATGCGTTCTGGGTATCGGTCATCCTGATGAAGAGAAACTGCCCGTTCCGGCGGAGAAACTCCAGCGGGACAAAATACGTTACAACCTGTGGACTTGAAGCTCGGACGGGAACAATCTCATGAAGAGCTGGATTTATGTCGATGCTTGCCTTCGTGTATCCGAATAAAGTTGTGATTGAAAAACATTTTAGTAAAATCAGCTATGATGGAAATTTGGAATAATGGGTAAGATTCAGCATTATTGACCGTTCTGCCATCTCTTTTCATAATTATAGATGAAATACATCTCGCGAATGCTCTCAGCATGTTATAGCGACATGCAAAACCATAATAATGGAGACTCATATTGTAGATGAGAAATTAAAACAGATGCAGTTTAATAACGCAATGGCATCGTACTCGTCACGCGGCTTGTATAAGGGTTTTGGATACCTTGTTGCTCTTGCAAACATCACCTTGCAGGCAGTTCTAGTTTACTTGGTTGTGCCGTATTCAATTGGATTATTTGCACAAGTGCTGGTTATTATTTGCGCATACCTAAGTACAGATTTTATTAATGGCCTTACGCATATGTACATGGATCACAACGACCACTACGATTCTTTGGCTGGTCCATTAATCGCTAATTTCCACCTTCACCACAAAATACCAAAGTACAAAATCAATCCGATATTAATCGTCTATTTCGTGGAAACAGGATCAAAGGTGTGGCTAGTCGTCTACCTAGCTATGGTGATGGCTTTATTGTGTATGTTTCCGGTTACTCCGATGCTGGCATATTTTCTCGTTTACATCGGAATTCTTTCCTCTTTAGCTGAAGTTTCCCATTATCTTTGCCATACATCGAATTCTCGGTTAACGCTTATATTCTCACAATACGGCCTACTGCTCTCAAAAAAGCATCATGCACGGCATCATCTTGAAGACAACGTCAACTATGCTTTTTTGAATGGGTGGAGCGATCAGTTATTGAATCTGATTGCTAAACAGTTTTATCCTGGTTACAAAAACACTACTGACAAGCATTATGCCTATTATGATGCTTTAAACACAGAAAGCCGATGAGTGTTATTTCGATGTGCATCCGATCAACTGTAGATTATTTCAGCAATTTGCTATGATGATGGCATATGAAATACATGGCGAAAGAAATGAGGCTCCTTTAACGTTTTTTAAAAAAGGAGTTACGTTATGAAAAAAGCAACCATTCAATCAATACTTTTCGGGAGCTTGTATATTCTCTTTTCTGGTAGTGCTTCCGCTTATGCGTTACAAATTGCAGCGGATTCAATTTCATCAGTTCCAGGAACTTCGGAGACTTTAAAAGGCGAGCCTCAGGCACATTGCCTGGGAGAACGGCGAGGCAAACTACCTGCAGACCTAGTGCGCTTTAAAGAGTGCCATAAATAAATGTGTCTTATCGTATTTGCATATAACTGCCATCCAGACTACCAGTTGATCCTCGGAGCAAACCGCGATGAGTTTCGTGCTCGACATACTGAACCGGCCGCATTCTGGATTAGCGCACCATACCTGTTAGCGGGACGCGACGTGCAGGCAGGAGGAACCTGGATGGGCGTCACGACCACTGGAAAACTTGCGGCCATTACCAATTACCGTGACCCACGCCAGCAGGTAATAGATCCGCCATCACGAGGGACGTTGGTGTCCAACTATTTGCTGGATGCGAGTTTGACTCCAGAAGATTACCAGGCGACGCTAAACCGGGATGGTCAGCAGTACGATGGCTTCAATTTTCTCTACGGCACACTCGACAAGTTATATTACTTTACCAACCGGGGTGGCTCGTCGGGACCTGTCTCTTCCGGTATCCACGGGTTATCGAACCATCTGCTCGACACCCACTGGGCCAAGGTATCAACTGCCAAAGCTCGTATGGAGGCCATAATACAAAACGGTATAATTGATTCGGAACTAATTTTAGCAGCGCTGTCCGACCCTGTTCCGTTTGCCGACAACCTGCTGCCAGACACCGGCGTCGGCCTTGAAAGGGAACGGATGCTCTCACCGATTTTTATTGAAAACGAAAATTACGGTACTCGTTCATCAACCATCATATTGGTGGATCGAAAAGGAAATACAACGTTCATCGAGCGAGTCTTTGACCATTCAACTGGTACGTCCTCAACACAAAACTTTAACTTCCAACAGAAGTCCCTCCCATGAATTTTCTCTTCCATATGCTGCTTTCCGGTGACGATGAGCAGATTCTGGTCGGCAACTTTATGGGAGACTTTGTCAAAGGGCCGCTGAATGAAAGATTTCCCGAGCGCATCCGACAAGGAATTCACCTACACCGCAGGATTGATTCTTTCTCCAGCCGTTCTGAGCTGTTCCAGCAGAGCAGACGGCGCATAGATCCACACTACGGGCTGTATCGCGGAGTAATGATCGATCTGTTTTATGATCATTACCTTGTTAAAGAATGGAATAGCTGGTCGAATGAACCCTTCAGCGATTATCTTGTCAGGACGAGAGCAGTCATCATAAAGCATTATGAAGAGCTGCCTGAACGTATGCAAAAGCTTTTACCGTACTTTTTTGAGGAACTCCTGCCATCGTATGGCGAGGTGAGCGGCATTGGCACAGCATTTGAGAGGATGTCACGAAGGGTGACACGAACAAATCCGCTTGCGGGTGGTGAGGTTGAGTTGGAACGACACTTTGATGACCTGCGTTCCGATTTTCGAGGATTCATGCCGTTAGTTCGCTGCTTTGCTAAGGAAACAGTGGCCGCTAATTTGCTGGTAGAGGCTGAGCAGCAGTTGTGATTCGCGTATGTCCTTGAAAAAGCCACGGGTAATGTATATCTGTCCTCACTGCCGTGCCTAAGAGAATGTGCATGGCAAAAAGGTCCATGAGTTAAAAAAACTGAACCGTTTAAGATAACCGGGAATTCCCAGTGGATACAAAATACATATTCAGAAAGAGGTGCACAGTGCCAAAGTTAACCGTTGTCGGAAAAGTCGTTGCGAAAAATGAATCCATAGAGCTCGTCAAAAGCGAGTTGTTGAAACTCATTGAACCGACCCGAAAAGAGGACGGTTGTATCGAGTACAAGCTTCATCAGGACAACGAAGCTCCGACAGTATTCATTTTCTACGAAACGTGGGAGAGCACGGACTCTCTTGAGAAGCACATGAACACAGATCATTTTAAAAACTTTGTTAGCGTCGTAGGGAGCTTGGTCGAAGAGATCGCTATACATAAAATGACCACGATCGCATAAGAATCCCACCAACAGAATCAACGGTAGTCGCGATGCCGTGGTGCTTCATACGCACGATCAGGTTCATAATAGCGGGCATACCGATAATGTCGGGGTTCCTCACGTATGACAATCTGACGGGGCTCGTAGTGCACTCTCTGCTCATAAACGACCGGTTGCGGATGGGTGATGGCTACTGCTGCGAGGGTGGAAATTATTGCTACAGGAATCCATAGTGGGCTGATGCCGGATTCATGACGATCACCGGCATAGCTGGTGTTGACGAGCAGGGTAGAAATAAAGGCTAATGCGATGAGGGTGGAAATATTTTTTTTCATTGCAGCTTTCCTCCGGATGAATTGAGTTTCTGGTAACAATAAAAGCATCAGGTATGCCAATCATCCAAAGTAAATAATTGCTGTAACAACAGGTAGATACCCTTCAGGTTAGAAGTTTTGTAATTGTCGCCAGAGCGGGAATGATCCTGTCTATACCTCATTTGAGTTACTGACAGCCCCCTTTTAACGCCAAAGTCGGATGGCTACGAACTTATGCTTACGGAACTACAACACAAATTGATATCCATCACTAACCCTGAAGATGCCGTGTACTGTTGGGGTATTGACCACTTAACAACCAGGTGCAACTTACAGAAATCGCAGGATGAATATGAAGATTGAAGTAGTTGAGACTATCGGAAAAGTACGAAAAACTATATTTGGCAATGTTCTGGAAGCGTTGAAGGCGTGCGGATTCAACGGGAAGGTTGAGATAGTTAGTGACCTGGCAACAATTATAAGACACGGCGTAAAATCGGCCCCAGCATTAATAGCAAACGGCATGGTATTGTTTGCCTGGCAATCTCGCACAACTGCAGAAATCATGAAACTGCTACAGAACAATACCTCAATAAGTTTCTTCATCTTGATGAAGAGTGCGTGATAGTGTAGTGTGATGCGCTGGTATAGATATTATAAATTATTCATTCATTCTATTTCGCCGTGTTATTGAATATCCGGCAAGGAACATGCTTTGACTGAGAATAAGCCCTACACATACAGTAGTCGCGTGCGCTTTACCCATACTGATCCTGCAGGGTACGTTTTTTTTCCACGTTTTTTTTGACAAATTTCAGGCTGCAGTAGAAGATTGGTTCAACTTTGAACTGGAGATTAATTACGCAGCTCTTCTTTTGAAGCAGGGTATCGGGCTGCCGACCGCCCATACCGAGTGCACTTTTTGAAGCCGTGTCTGCTGGGCGAAATCCTCGATCTGAATGTGGTTTTGCAAAGGATTGGTTCAACGTCGATTACAGTTGCATTTATAGGTTCCGTTGCATCAGAGCAGCGTCTGAACGCTCAGTCCGTGCTGGTTTTTATAGATATGAAAGACGGAACGCCGGTAGCAATACCTGAAGAGGTGCGTACAAAACTGGAACAGTATCAATTCAGCTGTATGCAGCAGTAGCCCAGTTTTCCCCGGTCAAAAATCCGGGTAATTCCAGGTTTTCACCGGCAATACAATAATCACGCACCCAAAGGAGATTACTATGACACAGCAACCGGCTGGACTTTATCTCAAACTCAAGGAGCGTCACGGTGACCTCATTGCGGCAGTCGAGGCACTTAGCAAGGCCGCCCGCTCATCCGGGCCGCTCGATGAAAAAACAGGGCATCTGATCCAGTTGGGAGCGGCGGCAGCCATCCATTCCCGAGGTTCCGTGTGCAGTCATGCTGCGCGGGCCCTGAGCGCCGGCGCAACTCCTGATGAGGTTCATCACGCCATTATTGTTCTCACAAGCACCATCGGTTTTCCGACTGTGGCTGCCGCCCTGTCCTGGGTGGATGAGGTGATTGAGAAGCGTGCTTAATATTTAAACAATTCTCCCCGCAGTCAAATTGTGGTGTTAAGCCGTTAGGTTCTTGTCCTTCTGCGCGCGCATAAACGCCACATAACCAGGACAGAAATATTCCAGACTTTTCGCTTGACATATAAATTGGTATTGAGGTACTTATTTGCCTGAATAATACATAGGAGGGACTTTTCATGGCGACACCCGACGAAATCATTTCCCGCACCGCCCCGGCACACCTGATTGACCACAACCTGATCGACCGTGAGATCGAGAGTCTCTGTGACGGTATGGTGTTGTACGAAAAGCGCCCCGCCACACGGCGCGACGGCAGCGTCGCCGCCG